>NZ_JBIVUG010000002.1:0-860712 GCF_044757065.1 Actinosynnema sp. NPDC091369
CATCCCCGATCGACTACGAGAACACCCTCACCCCGACACCGGCTACGCTGACCTCAGCCGCATAACCCCGTGTCCAACATCCGGGGTGAAGTCCCGTGGTCGTGACGAGCAGTGTGCCGTCCGGGGCGAATTCCACGGCGTTGATCATGCTGTCGATGCCGCTGATCGTCGCGATCGGACTGCCGTCGAAGAAATCCCGTAGGTGCACGACCCCTTCGGTCCTCGACGGGAGGTCGACGGTCCCAATGCCTCCTTCAAACGCGAAACCCTCCAAGGCGCCCAGAGTTGGGGCAGTGCAAGGGAAGCACGCCTGACGGTGTTCGGCTGGGCACACCGCTACAACACCCGACGACGCCACTCCCACCTCGGCCAGATGTCCCCGATCGACTACGAGAACAGCCTGCTACCAACACCGGCTACGCTGACCCACGCCGCATAACCCCGTGTCCAACATCCGGGGTGAAGTCGCGACCTCCTTGCCCGCCGTCATGCAGCCGGATCCCGTCCCAAGCGTCCCGGCCGCCCACGAACCTTCCGCTCGATCCGCCTCCTGGTGCTGAGCCTGGCACACGAGAATCTGGGCTGGGGCTACCGCCGCATCCAGGGCGAGCTGCTCGTTCTCGGCATCACAGTCGCCGCCTCCACCGTCTGGCAGATCCTGTGGCCTGCACCGCGCGACGGAAAGCCCGCACCGACTGCGGACACGTCCGTCAGGTGATAGCCCGACCGGCCACGGGACTGCTGTGCAGCGCGTGCCGGTGCAGGCACCCGGACACGCGGGCGGCGAGCGCGGCGCTGGCCGGACGACAGCGAACGGCGTGCTCACCCACCTCGACCGTTCCAGGCCCGTGTGGGTCAGGTGCGGCCGAGGAGGGTGCGGGCGGCGGGCAGGTCGCGGTGGCCGGTGAGGAAGTGCTGGACGGCCGTCTCGAATTCGTCGCTGTTCAGGGTGCCGTCGGCGTTGTGGTCCAGGTCGTGCAGGGCGGCGATGAGTTCGTGGCGGCGGGGGCTGTGGTCGAGCAGGCGGCTGTACTCGACCTGGCGGACCTCGCCGTTGGCGTCGCGGTCGATCAGGTGGCGGATCGCGGCGGCGACGGCGCCGTAACCGCGTTCGGGGTCGGGTGGGCCGGGGTAGCGGTTCTCGGCGAGGGCCGTGCGGTAGGCGGCGAAGGTGACGGCGCCGTCGCGCGGGGTGCCGGTGGCGGTGAGCAGTTGCGACCACCAGGACTGGAAGGCGTCGTGGATGATGGTCTCGTCGTCCTCGTCGAGGTCGAGGTGGGAGCTGAGCTCACGCGCCATGGCCAGCAGGTCGCTCCACCGCAGCACGCCGTCCCCGGTCTGGTCCAAGACGGTGGTGAAGAACGACTCCGGGGTGAGCTCGACCCGGGACCGCGGGGTGGCGGCGGCCCTGATCGACGCGGAGGCCAGCGGCAGGTAGCGCCACGGCTTGGGCAGCAGGTCGGCGGCCAGGCGCGCCGCGTGGTGCACGCCGGTCACGAGCAGTTCCGCGCCGGGGACCACGGTCAGGCGCAGGCGTTGGCGGTAGGTCTCGGGCAGCGTGGCGACGGTGGCCTGGACGGCGGCGGAGACCAGCAGGTGCCGCAGCGGCGCCCAGACCAGCGCGGGGATCGGCAGGCCGGGCGGTGGCGGGACGCGGTGGATGCTGCCCGACAGCAGGTCGCGGACCGTCGCGTTGTCCTCCAGCACGTCGGCGACCGTGCGGTCGAAGTAGTCGCGGAACTCCTCGGGTGTGGCGGGCATGTCGTCCTCGGCCAGGCCGAAGACCCGTCCGAGACCTCGCCACTCGTCGTAGAAGCGGCCGGTCTCCTCGGCGGACAGGGGATCCCCTCCCAGCCGCTGCATGGTCAGCACCGAGTCGAACAGGGTCAGGTGCACCCACGCCCGCGCCGGCACGTCCGCGGCGGTGAACGCCCGGCCGTGGTCGTCGGTGCCCTGCATCCGGCGGTGCAGGCGCTCGAGCCGGGCCAGTTCGCGGCGTTGCTCCGACGCGCTGCCGTAGACGTAGGTCTGCAGGCTGTCCACCGTGCGGATCAACCGCCGCCACGGGTGGGCGTTGTAGACGGAGAAGCGGCTCACGGCGGCGCCGATCGCCGGATGGGCGGCCTGCAGCACCAGCGACCGGTGCATCACCAGCAGCAGCCGCCACTGCCCGAGTCGTTCCCACGTGGCCGATCCCGGTCCCAGCGGCACCTCGGCCGTCATCCGCCACCTCCGCACGGGTACCTGAACGGTCCCAAGCTAGCGGCACACGTCCACGACGAGGACACGTTCCGTGACAGGTTCACTGGATGTGATGGCCGAGGTTTGGCGCACGGTCCCCACGTCGACTTCCCGCGCACGACGTCCTCCTTCACCGAGGTGGGAAATCCAGACCCCACATGGCCCGGTGCCGCCGCCCGCAATCGCCCGGTGTGGTGACGTACCGGCGGCCGGGCCGCGGCAACAGGGTCACCAGGAGGAACTCCACGACGACCTGCACGTGCGGCTCACGCCGAGCAGCGCGACGTGCTCGACCACTGGTGGCGCATCGCCACCATCATCCGGTACGACCCGGCAGCCCACCGACGAATGCTCGCCCGCGTCGACCAGGCCCTCACCTACCAAACCCCGCCGCGGCTGCGGACATGGGACGAACTGCGAACGGGATCGACGGCGGACGGCCCGGCCGCGCCTCATCGGTCAGACCGTCCAGGCGGTGCTCGAGAAACCTCGTGCGCCACTTCGTCACCTTCGTGGGGTGAACCCTCGAACCCTCGGCGATCCGCTTGTCGGACAGGCCATCCGCGCACGCGAGCACGATCCGCACCGCAGTCCGATCCGCGTCATCCACCCACACCAGCTCTGATAGGCGGAGTTCCGGCGGGGAACACCAGCTGATCACCGTGCCGAACGGAGAACGCCGGGCCGTGCTCGTCGCCGGCTCACGGCCTCGGGTGGGGGACGTGTCGCCGGAGGAAGGCGACCTGGTCTTCGACAGCCGACTCGAACGTGGGGTTCTCGAAGCAGTCGAAGTGGCTTCCGGCGTAGCGGCGCAGTTGGCCGTGTGGTGCGCTTACCGCCGTGGCCGCCGCGTCGGCGGACGAGACGACCGCGTCTTGCAGCGCGATGCCGACGAGCAACGGAGTGGTCAACCGCGACGCGGAACTCCCCGGGCGGTACCGCAGCAACCCCAGCAGGCCCCGTGCTCTGATCTGGTTGCGCCACGCCGGCGCGTCTTGGGCCAGCCGGAGCAGCACCCGGCGGTCCGTGGTGTCGCGCACCAGTGCCGTGCGACCGGGTTCGCCGATCACCGGGATCATGACGGGTGACAACCCGAGTCGGCTCCGCGCGGCATCGAGCAACCCCGCGGTGAGCAGTCGCGCCGTTTCGAGCGGTCGCCGCAGCGCCACGTCGGAGGTCATGCCGACGAAGGGGGTCAGGGCGATGACCGCCACGATCCGGGCGTCGTCCGCGGCCACTTCCAGCACGTGTCCGCCGCCCAGGGAGACTCCCCACAGCACGATCCGCTCGGGATCGATGCCGGCAGTGGATCGCGCGCACCTGATCGCCGCCCGGTAGTCGTCGGCCTGGCGTCGCGGGTCGACCAGCAGGCGTGGCTTGCCGGTGCTGGATCCGAACCCCGCGTAGTCGAACGCCAGCACCGCCATCCCGTTCGAGGCGAACCGCTCGGCGTAAGCGGGCAGCCCGAGGTCGCGGGTGCCGCTGTAGCCGCTGGCCATCACGACGCAGGCGACGTCGCCCCTCTGCCGGTCCGGGAGGTAGAGGACCGCAGCGCAGACGGCGTCCCCTGACGCGAAGGTGACATCTCGGTGGTGCACCACGCCCGACTCCCCGTTGATCACGACTCCGGCGTGTCCGTTTTGATGCCGCACATGAGCGCGATCACGGCCTGCGTCCGGTCTGCCACGCCCAGCTTGCGGAAAATCGAGTGGAGGTGATTCTTGGCCGTTTGCTCCGAGATGTCCAGCGAACGCGCGATCATCCTGTTCGACATACCTTTCCGCAGCAAGTCGGCGACGTTCCTCTCACGCGGCGTCAACTTCTCGTAGCAAGTTTCGCAGACGAGGTCCGGATACTTCTCCCAACCTCGGACGAGGCGCCGGACGATCAGCTCTTCCACCTGTATGAGGAGCTTCACGGTCCGGTGCCGGTGGGCTCGCACGGAATGCAGCAGGTCCAGCAGGACCTGCTCATCGTCCGAACCGGATCCGCCGGACGAAGGTGAGACCACGGATCACCCCGCGAACGTCCCGATCCGAACCGCATGGAATCGATTCCCGCCTGCACTGCGGTGATGTCATCCTCTCACTTCACGTCCCGAGTCCGGAATCCTCCGTTCGAAGGTCCGGTGACGCCACGGCATCATGAGATGGAATACGGGCGGAAGAAGACAGCCCGAGCAACTCCTCGGGCACGTCGAGCAAATCGTGCAGTACCCGCAGGGCCGGTGCCACCCGTTCACAAAGCCCGTTGCTCGCCTCGTCGAGCCGGCGGACCTGGGCCACCGTGAGCAGCCCTTCGCAGAGGTAGAAGTCGGCATGCGCGGCCACCTCGTCCAAGGCGTGCATGGCGGCCAGCGCACGCCCGGCCTCGATCGCGACCGCCGGAAGGCTCTCGACCGAGTCGAGCACGGCTTCGACCAGGAGGCGCGCAACGTGGGCTTCCACGAGTTCCTTCCCTCCCAAGCTCCTGTTGTTCCAGGCGTCGAAGCCAGTCTGCCCTCGGCGACGAGCCAGCCGGAGGGCGTCGACCAGTCTTTCGTGCAGGACGCGTTCCCTGGCGCGGACGAGGACGAGCCACAGCGGCGGGGCGGACAAGTCCGCGTCGTCGGTTCGCCCCTCCTCCGGAAGCGGAGGGGCGTAGTGGTCGCCGGCCGCCATGGCACGCGCGGCCTCCAGCGTGATGAGGTAGCTGTCCCCTGCCGCGGGCCCGAGCATGTGCGCCATGCCCTGGTAGTCGACCCACCGGCCCGAGGTGAACGCGCCATGAGCTCCGCACCGCAGGCCGCACGTGGTGATCACCCGCTCGGCCACCTCGTTGGCCACTGCCTTGACCAGGCCGTACGTGCGGTTCAGCCCGGGGCCCGGCAGCCAGGCGGAGCCCTCCACGTCGACCGGCAGGCCGGCCGCCGATCTGACGCGCGCGGTTTTGACGCGATCGACCAGGCAGGTCAGCGCGTACGTCGTGGACAGGGCGCCGAAGAGAGGGCGTTGCTGCGCTCGGTGGTCCAGCACGGGCCGCTCCGAGGTGAACGGGGACACCGTCACACGTGTCTGCGCGTACCGCAGCGCGGTGACCACGCCCACCCTGGTGACCGCGGCCAGCGCCGCTGCCGACGCGATCCAGGCGTTGTGCCGGATGTCCAGCGAGCGCCGGAGACGGCGCTCGGGGTGCTCAAGGGGGTCGTGCAGCGTCCCGTCGGCGTCGAGGCGGGTGTCGTCCGACAACAGCGCCGTGCGGGGTAGCCGGAGGCTGTCGAACTCGATCAACGCGTAGTCCAAGGGGAGCATGGGCGCCTCCGGCAACGCGGTCACCCGGACGCCGGGCGCGAGGCCGTCCGCGGTGCGGATCCGCGCCACGAACGGGAAGACGCCGTGATCACGGCCCCGCACCCGCAGTCTGGCGTACACGACGCCGGTCTTGGGTGCTCCGGCGAGCCCGACGTTGGGCATGAACTTCCGCGCCGCGCTGTCGGGTGTGCGCAGCACGAACTGCTCGGTGGTGGCGTCGTAGTCGGCCACGGTGCGGATGCCCAGGTGGCTGTTGCCCCGCCCGGCTTCGGTCACCAGCAGGGCGCCGAAGGCCGACATGTCGTCGAGTTCACGGACGTGGTTCTGCGCGCCGTCGCCCCCGAACTCGACCAGGGCACCCAGGCTGAGGCACACGTGCAGCGTCAGGGCCAGGAACACCGGCGGGTCGGCGACGGCGGTCCACTCCAACGCGGTGAACAGGCGGGGCAGGTCCCGCAGCAGAGCGCTGCCCGGGGGCAGGTGCTCGCCGACGACGCGCAGCCGGGTGTAGGTCAGCTCGCAGCGCTGCCGGTAGTCCAGGCCGCTCCGAGGCTGGAACGCCTCGTGCCGGAACAGCTCGGCCAAGAGACCGCGGAAGTCGTCGTCAACCGGTGACACCATGCAGCTCCTTGCCTCGTGGCGCGGTGTCGACGGCCCGCACACCGGTCAGGGCCACCAAGGGGGTGCCGTCGGGCGCGAGGGCCGTGGCACCGTCGGCGTCGGCGACGGTGACGCCGGTGCCGTGTCGCGCCAGCAGTTCGACGTCGTTGTCACCGGTGAAGAGGGCTACCCGCTCCACCGCCGTCGGTATCGGCAGGTGGTCGTGGTCGGGCGGGCGGGCGGGCGGCGATGAGCGAGCACTGGACCAGCGCGTCGATCAGCAGCACCGGCAGGTGCAGGCCGGCGAGCCGTTCGGTCCAGCTGTCCAGGTGCGGGCGGAACGATGCCGAGGCCCGTCCTTCGCCCGCGCGTACACCTGCCAGGCAGGCGAACGGTCCGTCGAGCGCCACCGGCCCGGTGGGGGCGTAGCGGAAATCAACCTCGGGCAACTCTCCGGCCAGGCGGTGGTGGGCCGCCTCCGGCACGGGGCGTCGTCCATCGAAGAGCACGACCGCCTCGGCGTGCGGGCGGTCGCGCCGGACCACGCGGCCGTCCGGCACGACGAGGTCGCCCAGCACGCTGATCCGCGTCGCACGGCCCACGTCTTCGGACACGTCGACGTGGTAGGACCGGTCCGGTTGCCCGAAGAGCCTGATCGGCGCGTGGAAGACCAGTCCCGCCACCTCGACCGGCGTGTCGTCGCGCCCGTCGCGCAGAGCGGCCGCCACCGCGAGTTCGGCGATCCACGCACCGGGCAGGGTCGGCAGACCGTGCAGCCGGTGGTGGTGCAGGTAGCCGTCGAGTTCGAGCTGCGGGCGCCAGACCAGTCGCCGGCCGTCGGCGGAGGGCTCCAGTTCTACGGTGTGCCGGCGGTTGGTCGCGAGCAAGCGCTTCTCCGCGGCGCCTAGGCAGGTCACCTCCGGATCGGGCAGTCCCCGGCGCAGCTCGCCTCGACGCCGTACCGCTCGCCCTCCCCTGGAGTGCGTTTCCCGTGGGCTGCGCCATCGGCGGGCGACCGCCGCGCTGGAGAGCTGCGTACCGCGTCCGGACGATGTGATCTGTGGTTGGGTGGGCTCCGAGTGGTCGGAGGTTGCCATGGACGGTGGCGTGTTGGGATCGGGTGACGTGCTGGCGGCGGCCGAAAGCGCACCGCCGGTGGAGTCGGTCGAGGTGGTCGCCCGCGACCTGGCGAAGCGGTTCGAGGCGTTCGACGTGTCGTTCCTGCTGGTGGACCTGGTCGACGAACGGCTGGTGCGGTTGACGTCGACCACGCAGGGCCTCAGCGGAGACAGCGCGGACAGCGTCAGCCTGCGGGGCAGTGCCTACGAGGAGGTGCTGCGCACCCAGCGGCCGTGGCAGGAGCAGGACGGCGACGGGGTGCGGGTGGTGCTGCCGGTGACCAACCGCGGCGACTGCGTCGGCGTGCTGGAGGTGACCGTGCCTTCACTGGACGAGGGCAAGCTGGCGCAATTGGGGGAGGCCGCGCACGCGCTGGCCTACGTCATCGTCACCGACCGCCGGTTCACCGACCTCTACCACACCGGCCGTCGCACCACCACGATGAGCCTGGCCGCCGAGATCCAGCACCAACTGCTGCCCACGGCGTCCTGCTGTGAAGCCGCCCAGTTCACCGTCGCAGGCGCCTTGGTACCCGCCGACGACATCGGCGGCGACACCTACGACTACACCCTGGACCACGACACCCTCCACCTGTCGATGACCGACGCCGTCGGTCATGACGTGGCCTCGGCGCTGACCGCGACCCTGCTGGTCGGCGCGCTGCGCAGGGCCCGCCGAGCAGGCCACGACCTCGCCGAGCAGGCACGGCAGGCCAACCAGGCACTGCTCGACCACAGCGGGGGATCGCTGGCGACGGGGTTGCTGCTGCGCGTGGACCTGCACGAAGGCCGGGTCGACCTGGTCAACGCCGGTCATCCCGCACCGCTGCTGCTGCGCGACGGCGTGGTGCGACCGGTCGAACTGGAGATCGACCTGCTCTTCGGCGTCCTGCCGCACCGGTACCGGGTGCAGCGGCTCGACCTGCGCCCCGGTGACCGGCTGTTGCTCGTCACCGACGGCACATTCGAACGCGACGCCGCCGACGCCGACCTGCCGGCGCTGCTCCGCGACACCCAGGAACTCCACATCAGAGAGGTGGTGCGGGCGATGACCAGGGCCGTGCGCCACGCCTGCGGCGACCACCTCCAGGACGACGCCACCGTGCTCTGCCTGGACTGGCACGGGACCAACCGGACCGAACGCCACGCCGACAACGGCGCCGACCCGGACACCGCCTCACCCGCTTGAAGCTTCGCGCGATCGAGCAAGGCCGCCAAGCCCGCATCAACCGCCAACGAGTGACATCGGGACGACCCGCTCGCGCCTCGGCCCTCCTCCTTGCCGTCGACGCCCTCCCGGAACCTGTCGACGACACGGGCGGACACGAGGGTCCACGAGCGGTTGCGAACACCTGTTCGCATGACACCCGAGTTCGATGGTGAACCGATTGGCCCCACCGCGTATGGGTTGCACAGGTTTCGGGGAACCCCATCCGATGAACGATGCCCGTTCGAACCTCACCGCAGGAGACACTCCGACCACGGACAGCGTGACCGGGTCACGTGACGCGGCGACGATCCCGCACGACCAGCGCAGCGCTGACGGTCAGGCCGACGCCGGCCGGACCACAGGCCAGGTTGCGGTCGACACCCCGGTGCACTGCGACGACCTCGCCACCGTGCGCGACCGTATCGGCGAGGTACTGCACGCGTGTGACGAGGACTTCATCGTGGACGTGCAGCTGGTGGCTACGGAGCTGGCGTCCAACGCCTGCGACCACGCCGACCACCCCCGACACCTGCTGCTTCGCCGGGAAGTCCACCCCGACCGCGGACCCGAACTCGTCGTCGAGGCCCGCGACGCCACCCCCGACCGCACCCCGGTCGTCGGCTCCTCCAGCATCAGCCCTGAAAGGGGCAACGGCATGAAGATGGTCGAGACGATCTGCAACGACTGGGGCGTCCGCCACGAGGACCGCGGCAAAGTCGTCTGGGGCCGCATCCCCATCCCCTGAACGGTTCACACCTCACGCCCCCCGTGCCGCTACCGGTTCCCCTAAGCAGCCGCCCACCAGTCGACCAGGACACGCCCGAACCGCCGCCCTTCCACCGCCGTCAAGGTGACCAGGCAGGCTTCAGGCCGCCCGAGCCGTTCCGGCGCTTCCACCGGGTGCGCTCGACGGAGGTCCGCTCCCACGAGGGCAGCGGCGGGCGGTGGACACCGTGGACATCGGCCGCACGGCGGACGGTCACGATGCGGAGAGGACTCCCCCACGACCGATGAGCTGACCACCACGCTGCTCGGACACCCGGGCGGCACCACCGACCTCGTCGTCCGGGGAGAGATCGACTTCGCCACCGCGCCCCAACCTCCGGCAGGCGCTGACCGACGCCGCCACCTCGGGCGCGACCGCACTCGTGGTCGACCTCCGCGAGATCACCCACCTCGACAGCGCAGGCATCGACCTCCTCTTCGAACACGCCCGACACGTCCGGCTCACCGTCGCGCGCAGCAGGCACCTCTGTCGCGTGCCGCAGATCAGCGGCCTGGTCGGCGTCGCGCCGAACGGACCGCTCAGGTCGTTCGCCGCGGCGGCGCTCCCGTCGAGCCATCGGCGGACGCCGACCCACCGTCCGGTGTCGCGGTCCCGCGACTTGGTCACGGGCCGAAGTCAGGTGTCACCCGGTCGGGCCTTGTTCCACCTTAGATGGACTGAAACCGCGAGCGACGGGAAGCCGTGTGACGAACCGTTCCGAGGAGGTGGGCGACCGTGCGCCACGGTGTCCGGATCGCGCGCTGTGCCGCACAGCCGATCCTCGTCATCTCACCTCCCGGCCTGCTGACCACCGCCGTCGGGTTCGACCTGCTGCGCATCCTCACCCACCGCACCGGATTCGACGCGACCGCGGCCCACCTCATCGCCGCCGGAGTGGTGATGGGAATCCTCAGCACAGCGGCGGCGTGGATCGAGTGGTCCGTGTCCACCCCGCCCCGCAGCCCCGTTCGACAGGTCGGCCGGCTCCAAGCCCTCACCAACGTCGTCATGCTGACGCTGTTCGCGAGCAGCTGGCTGCTCAGGGCCGAGCAGCCCGCCTGGCAGGCCACCGGCCCCGCGCTCGCCCTCGCCTCCACCGGGGTCCTGGTCGGCGCGATCGGCGGCTGGCTGAGCGGTGAGCTCGTCGAGCGGCTCGGCGCCGCGGCGCACAGCCGAGCCAACCTGCCCAAACCCATCATGAAACCGGCCTACCGAGGCTGACCACCCCACGAGTGCGCCCAACCGCCCCTCCCGAACCACGCAGGTCGGCCCACGACACGACACGGTGCCGAGGTAAAGAAGCGCACATCGAGACCGTGGACGTCGAAAGCTCCCCCACTGGTCGAATGACTGCCGACGGGAACACCGGCCCTGATCGAACCGCCGGAACACCGATCACCCGGACTGCCGGCGACGCCGCCCCACGGCGGCAGGCGGGCGGGACCGAACCGGCGCAATGCCAATTTCGTCGACCGGACGCGGGCGGGTGCTGTGGTGACCATGACGGCGCCGACAACCGGAACGCCCCATGCACCCAGTGCGCACCCATCCGCCGCCGACACACCCTGGGCCTGACCCGTTTTGACGGACATCCGAGATCAGGGGACGCGGGTCCCCGGAAGGTGGTCGGCTGGGCCACCGCGGACCACCTGCGCACCGACCTCGTCGCCCAGGCCCTGGACAACGCCGTGCGCCACCGCCGCCCCGATCCCGGGGTGATCTTCCACGCCGACAAGGGCTGCCAATACCCCCCGCCTACGAAGCCACCCGGCACCACCCGGTGGACCGGGTAGCCTGACCACACCCGTCGACCCTGTCCGTCAAAACGGGTCAACCCCACCCGACGGCACGATCCTGTGGGTGTCAGGCCAACTGCCGGGCAGCACCCATGACACCGCGGCCGCCCGGATCTGGAACATCCTCGCCGCGCTGCGCGACGCCGGACCGATCGCCTTGGCCGACAAGAGCTACCACGGCTACGACCAGACCGGCCACCAGGTGATCACCCCGTACAAGGGAACAAACCCGAGTCCCAGGAGGAAGCCAACCGCGCCCATGCCCGCCTACGCGGTCCTGGCGAACGTGCCAACGCCCAACTCAAGACCTGGCGCATCCTCCGCAAGCTCCGCTGCTGCCCCCGCCGCGCCGGTCGACTGGCCAAAGCCATCCACGTGCTACAGAACTACGAGGTCACCGCCGGGCAAAAAGGGCTCAGTGCATGGTCAACGCCGCTCACGCGGCCCAGCGCACACCGGGCGAGCGGGCCGGCGCCGCGCTCAAGAGCTGGAGGTTTCTGCGCGAGCAGCGCTGTGGCTCGCGCCGGGCCACTGCACTCGTGCAGACCGTCCAGGTACTCATCCTCGCTGGTTGAGCCCCACTGAACGGGCTCGCTGTGGCCCGGGTTCCACGAGCGGCGGCCGCAGCGCCAGGAGTCGGAGCACGATCCGTCGTGGTCCAGCGTGCTGGGCTCAGCATGGAGATCCGCGCTGTCGACCGGGTTCGCTCAGCTGTCGATGTCCTCGGTGGGTGAGTCGCCCTGCTCCTCAGGTGCGTCCGTCCGCAGGGAGCAGTCGCCGGCCTGGTGGACGTCAAGGCCGCTGAGGATCTTCCGGGTGATGGCGTCGAGGGCCGACTGTCCGTCCTGGCCCAAGGGCTCGAAGAACAGTGACTGGACAGCTCGGATGTGCGCGGGGGCAGCCGCGGCAATGAGAGCGAAGCCCTCTTCGGTCAGGACGACGTCGGGGTAGCGGGTGTGTGCCGAGGTCACGCGGCTGATCAGGCCGCGCTTACCGGTCCGGGCCAGTTGGTGGGACAGGCGGCTCGGCTCCCAGCCGGTGCTCTCGGCGAGGGTGGCTACCGGCAAACGGCGTCCAGGGGCTTCGGAGAGGCGCGCGAGCAGCTCGTACTCGGGTACCGACATGCCGCACTCGCGCTGAAGGTGCTGGCGCAGGTGGCGGTCGAGTTCTCGGACCATCCTCAGGTAGCCCCGCCACGTGTCCTGCTGGGTGTCGTCGAGCGAGGGGTCAGCAACCATGGCGATCAGTCTACAAGCGGGATTGACACGTCAAGCAGAACCTGTCTACCGTCTAGCTTGACACATCAACCTAGAGAAGTGGGCCACGATGGGCGAGAAGCGCATCATCACCGTGCTGGGTGCGACGGGGAGTCAGGGCGGCAGCGTCGTGCGCGCGATCGCGGCTGATCCCACCGGTGGGTTCGTCGCCCGCGCGGTGACCCGGAACAAGGAGAAGGCCGAGGAGCTCCTCGCCTTGGGGATCGAGGTCGTCGAGGCTGATCTGGACGACGAGGCAAGCCTGCGTCGTGCTTTCGACGGCGCCCACGGTGCGTTCGTGGTAACGAACTGGTGGGAGCCGCCGACCGCGGATTCGGCCTGGAACTCCCGGACCGAACGTGAACAAGGACAGGCCGGGAACGCAGCCCGCGCGGCCGCCGCGACCGGCCTGCGGCACGTCGTCTGGTCCACGCTGGCTGACACTCGGCCCTACCTGCCGGACGCTCCCCGCCAGGAAGCCGGTTACACCGTGCCGCACGCCGACGGCAAGGCCGAGGCGAACGCGTTCTTCCTCGACGCGGGTGTCCCCACCACTTTCGTCACCGCACCGATGTACTACGAGTCCCTGTTCACCTTCAACGCCCCGCGGCGCGCCGAAGACGGCACCATCGTGCTGGCGATGCCGATCGGCTCCGCCCAGGTGGTCAGTGGCACCGTCGAGGACGTCGGGCACACCGTGTACGCGATCTTCCGCAGGGGCGACACCCTCGTCGGCCGCACGGTGCCCATCGCGAGTGACCTGTGCGCCGGAGAGGACTTCGCCGCCGGAATTGCCGAGGCGCTCGGCGAACCCGTGCGCTATGTCCCGGTTGACCCGGCCGCACTGGCCCACTCGGGCATGCCCGACGCCGGCGAAGTGGCCAACATGTTCCAGTACTTCATCAATGCCGAGAAGGACCTGACACAGATCGACTTCGACTGGCTGCGGGACCTCAACCCGGGACTACAGCCGTTCAGCACCTGGGCGTCCGCCAACCGGGACCGCTTCCGGGCACTGAGCCTGTGATACCCGAGGAATACCCGTGAAGAGCCTGGGTGTGGATCTCCACGCACAGCGGGAGAGCACGCCGTCGTCGGCTGCGACCGCAGCGCGCGGTGACTGCCGGTAGCAGTCACGTGGGGCCAGGAGACACCACTTCCTGACCGGCCGACACGGTGAGCGTCTCCACCAGTCTCACGAGATGGTTCTGTGGTTGGTGGACGCGTTCAGGGCAGAGCGATGGACAAGCACACGGAGCCCCTGGTGGCGAGCGCTGATCTCGATGATCGCGATCCCACCAGGGGCTTCTGCACCTTCCCGCCACCGCCACGTGCACCCCTGTTGCCCCTGGGCCACTGTTGCTCGGGAGGTGGGAAAAGGGCTGAGTGACTTGTCACGCAGCCTTGGTCGGGTGATGGGTCCAGGAGGGTGAGTCGGTGGCGAAGCCGGTCTTGGGTTCGGCTCGGGCGTTGCGCCGGTGGGTGAACGAGGTGATGGCGGCGTTCTGTTGGGCGTGGCTGCGGTGGTCGGTGCTGTTGAAGGCGAAGTAGCGCAGGGCGGCGAACTCGGCCTCGATCCAGCTGGAGCAGCTGGAGCAGGTCGGCGGGAACACCGGTTCGGCGTCGTTGTCGGCGGCCCACTCGCCGACATCGGGGTGTCGATGTGGGGAGGAGTTGTCCATGACCAGGTAGAGCCGCTGGTCGGGCCACCCGGCGTGCAGGGCCTTGAGCAGGTCGAGGAACTCGCGGTGGCGTTTGCGGCGCCGGATCCGGTAGTGGGTCTTCCCCGTGGCGAGGTCGAGTGCGGCGAGCACGTGCACCACCCCGTGACGCCGGTTGTAGGTCGCCCGCAATCCGCGCGGACGGGTCGTCCGCAGAGGTCGAGGCTGCGATGTCGGCGAAGTGGCAGCTGGGTGAATGCCTGCCGGAGCGTCGACCGATACGCTGGATGAGCACCGCCACCGTTCACCCGACCAGGGGAGCTTTCATTGGCGCGCCTGCGTTTTCTCGCTCACGCCACCGGTGCCGTGGTGCTGACGGCCGTCTTGTCCGCCGCCGTCCTCACCGGTACCGCCAGTGCGTGCAGTTGTCTGCCCTATGACACCGAACCACAGCGCTACGCACGGGCCGACCACGTGTTCAGCGGCTACGTGTCCGCGTCCACCGTCCTGGAGCGCGGCAAGCCCGACTACGTCTGGGACGACCTGCGCGCGTACACCGTGCAGGTCGACCAGGAGTACAAGGGCGACGTGCCGGCCACCGTGACCGTGACGACCAACTACGCCGGGTCCATGTGCGGGCTCTCGCTCTACGTCGGCGAGTCGTACCTGGTGTTCGCGTTCGGCGACTCCGCCGACGGCGAGGTGTCGTCCCACTACTGCTCCGGCACCCGCCCGGCAAACGCCGGCCCACCCGTGACGACCACGGCGATGGCCGCCCCAGCCGCGGCATCCGCCTGCACCGCCGCCGCTGCCTGACCGCCCCCGGACCGGGTGTGGGTGGCCGCCACCACCTACACCCGGACATCGTGTCGCAGTGCCTCGGTGACATCGGTTCACCGCTGACGGCGACCTCGACCCCGTCGTCGAGCGCGGAGCACCGCGTGCCGGGCCCCGGTGACCAGATGTCGCTCCCGTCGGGCTCGCACGCGGCCGTGCCGGGCGGCGTGGCACCCGCAGCCGGACGACGGACCGTGGACGTGCTCGTCGCCCTCGAACATGCGCCGTCGATCGGGTTTGAGCAGTGGGACACGGATGCGTTCGCAGATCGGCATCCGCGGTGTGCGGACGGCGGGCAGGCCGAGGTCGTCGACCGCCCAGAGCGCTTCGCGGTCGATGACCGACCCGGCGCATTCGGGCGGCAGGACGGTACGGCGGAGTTCGCTCATGTTTCCGTGGACTCCAGTGCTCGTGCAGGAGGCGTGGTGCATCGCCTCGGGACCAGTGGTGTGCGGCCCGGCTCCGATCACGCGGTGCGGGCTTCGAGCGGCACGGCGGAGGGCGGCGGGAACGAGCCCGCGGAGACCTCTCCGGCAATCACTGGTCACTGCTGCATGTCGGCCATGATGTCCAGCCCACCGACCGCCGTCAACGGGCTTTCGGGGAAGCCCCCGGCTCGACCGGTCGGGTCAACCCGCGCCGGACCCGGAAGAGCGCGGCTTCCGTCGTGCGCCCGTTGGCCTGGATGTCGGTGATGAAGGTCGACAGGTTCCCGAACCACGGTCGGTGGATGACGTCGCGCGCGTCGTCGACGTAGAGGTGGGAGTCCGACTCGAAGGTCACGTACAGCGAGCCGGCGGCGTTGACGATGCCCTCGGACATCGACGGGGCGTAGGTGAAGCGGTCGCCGGCGAAGCCCTCGCCGCGCTCCCGGGCGGTGATGCGGCTCCAGCAGTCGCGGTCCCAGCTCTGGGAGAAGACGAAGTAGTCGGGGGTGACGACCAGCCCCTGGACGTTGCCCGGAATCCCGATGCCGGCGCCCCACTGGTCGGTGCTCGGGGTGGGGTTGCCCGACGTCGGGTTCATCGGCCAGGTGTACGGCCTGCCGCGGTCGGTGTATTCCTTGTCGTTGGTGTGGCTGCCGAAGTAGCGCTCGTTGTCGTGGATGGTACGAAGGCCCCGGAGCGCTCGGCAACGTCTCCATGTCGCGCTGCGGAAGGGTCTCGCCGTGGCCGGTGGTGGCGATGTCGGCAAGCCGGTACTTGCGCAGCAGCGTGGTTCCGGTGCTGCCGGTGTCGATGGGGTAGAGCCAGTCGCGCCAGGCCACGACGCCGCCGACGCCCGTTGATCTTGACGGCCTTGAGGTGCCTGCCTTCGCCGCCGTGCACCGCGAAGCGGCTGTTCGCCGGGTCGGAGTCGTCGTAGTAGCTGACGAAGAAGCGGGTGCCGTGCCCGTCACCGGGCCAGTACGCGATCCCCTGGGGCACGTGGGTGTCCCGCAGGGTCGGCAGGAAGTCGGTCTTCGGACTGGCCAGGTAGTTGGTGATCCTCACCCCGTTTGACGGAGGCGGGTTGCCGGAGTTCCGGCTACTGGAGCGATCCTGGTGTGTCGGAGTTCGTACTCGATCGGTGTGAGTACCCCGACGAGTTGAGGACCCGTGTTGTCCGGTTGTACCGGGCGTCCGACCCCAAGCCGGTGATCAAGCGCTTGGCCGAACAGTGGGGCGTGCACCCCGAGGCATTGCGCAACGGGATCCGGCAGGACGAGGCCGATCGCGGCGAGTGGGACGACAGGCCCACCGCGACAGCGAACCGGGACTCAGCGCTCCCTCGCCGGGCCGATGACACCCGCAACGACAACCCCTCTGACGCAGGGGCATCAACGCCCTGATGGAGAACATCTTCTCCGCGCTGAAGATCGAGCTGGTTGACCGGCGATCCTGGGCGCACCCGTGACGAGGCCGAGAACGAGCTCTTCCTCTATATCGACGGATCCACGCATCCAGAAGGACCTCGGCTGGCTCAGCCCCGACGACTACCATCCCGCCGCCACTCGCCCGACCCAGGTAAACCGCCTCGAGTCATCGGGAATTCCTCACCGCGCTTGTGCCGGGGACCGAGCTGCCTCGACCTGTTGCAGAGCGGGGCTCTCACCTTCACCATCCTCTGGAACACCGGCCAGGTCTCGACGATCTCCTCCAACTACACCGTCGCGGCGCAGTCCTGTGCCCCGGCGGCGACACCGCTGCCACGCAGACGTTCCGTCGCAGGCACCAGCAACGGGTGTGGCACGCAGGCGAAGAACGACAACCGTGCCAGGGCCTCGGCATGAGGGAGGACGACGTGGTCCAGCCAGTCGGCGAGTCGTTCCCACCCGAATTCGGCCTTGGTGTTGGTGCACGTGATCGGTGATGCCGATCCCATGCTGTCCTCCCTGTCTCACTCGAGGTTGGTGTGGCGGGCGAACATGTCTTCGGCGGACACCCTGGTCGCTCGCCGCATGACCATGACGAGGCAGTCGAAGAAGACGAACGCGGCCTGTTCGAACAGGGTGCCCACGAATTGGGTCGACACCGACGGTTCGTGCTGCAGTACTGGATCGGCCCGGACAACTCCTTCGACACCGACCGGCTCAAGGACCGGGCACCTGCCGAGCTGCACGCCGTGATCGAGGACGCCGGCCGGATGTTCGCCCTCGCCCCGCAGGACGTGCCGTCGACGACCGAGGCGGGCGTCGCGGTACTCGTCTCCTCGAACACGATGCTCTACCTCGACCGTCCCTACGCGGACCCCGCGGCCGACGACGACTCGGAGCGACGGCGGCAACGCGCCGGGCACGCGGACTACGAGGCGCGCAGCCCCGAGCAGGCGTTCGACTGGCATCCGGGCACCCTGCCCGAGATCGCGGCGGCCGGAGCGCGGGTCGCCGGTGTCGAGGCGGCGATCTGGTGCGAGACGGTCGACTCGTTCGACGACCTGGCGTTCCTGCTGCTGCCGCGCCTCGCGGGTGCCGCGGAGAAGGCATGGACCAGGCAGGTCACCGACTGGCACGACCACGCGTCACGCCTCGCGCCGCACGTCGGCACGTGGAGCGCCATGGGTTTCCACGCCGCGTACCGGCCGGCCACTCGATTCCCCTCTCGGTAGCCGCGGACCACCGCGAGAACCGGTCCCGGCGGCGTGACGTCCTCGACGACGTCCACCCCGCGCCGTGTACGCGAGCACCATCACCCGATCGGGTTCGGAATGGCACGCGCTGATCAGGGCATCCGCTGCTGCTTCAGCCCGGTGTGGACGGCGGGGGTTCGAGCAGGGCGGTAGTGAGGCGTGCGGTCCGTCGCCGAACACCTGTCGCCGCCGCGACATCGCGTCGACGAGCTCGTAGAGTCCGAGCTCGGGAGGTAGGTGACGAACACCGCGTCGCACGCGACTGTGAGGAGTACACCATGACCTCGCCCGCGGACTCCGGCGACCGGTCGGACACCGCCACGCGGCGTGCGACGACCGCCGGTGTCGTGCGCGAGTGGGTCGGGCTCACGCTCCTCCTCGCCGCACACGGCCGCCGCAGGTCGCGCGCGGTCGCCACCAGCGCGTCCACCTCCTGCTGGGAGTAGCCGACCAGCTCCGGGTCGTCGACGGGCGACCCGAACCCGCCGGCGCCGGCGTACTTGATCCAGTCCGCACCGAGCCGGGACTCCGTGCGCACGGCACGGACGACCTCGTCGACGCCGTCGGCGAGCACGCCCACCTCGACGCCGAAGCGGTCCGGCAACCCGGCGGACTTGTCCCCGTGCCCGCCCCGACCGGAGATGATGTGCGGAGCGACGACCAGCCGGGGACCTTCAACGACACCGTCCCGCTGCGCGCGCCTCGGGTCCACCGTGATGGGCTGGTCGGTGCAGCCCAGGTCGCGCACCGTGGTGAAGCCGTTGTCCAGCAGCGCGCGCAGTGCGGGCAGCGCCGCGAGGGTCTGGGAGCTGACGGAGTTGTCGGGCGGCAGCTGGGGCACGACGTGGACGTGGCAGTCGATGAAGCCGGGCAGCAGGGTGCGGTCCCCCAGCTCTACGACGTCCGCTTCCGCGCAGCCGGTCAGGTGCTCGCCCACGGCCACGATGCGTTGTCCCCGCACGAGCACCTGGGCGCGCCCGGACGGGCGGTCGGACACCCGTCCCAGAAGCGGTCCGCGATCAGGAGCGTCGGTCTCGACTTGTCGGACATTCCACCCACTTCTCCCGAGAAGGCCGACGCAACCGCTCGACTGGATCACTTCGGCGTCAGTTGCCCGATCGGAATCCACCGCGAAAGGAAATGATCACGGCGTATGGATCCGACCCCGCCCGGACGACTCCCGACAGGACCAGGCGGACGACCGGCCACAGACGTCCGGCTCCCTCTGCCGCCGCCGTACGGCCCCCGAACACCGCAGACTCCGGCTGGACGGGACAGTCGCTTCACCGCCCCCTCCGACAACTACCTCCGGGCACCGACACTCTGACCGACAACCAGGTCCGGACACCGACAATTCCAGCCGGACAGGACATCCCTGTCCGGTCCGGGTGATGGTGGCGGCGGCGCGACCGCCTGACCCGTGGTCCGCCAGGTAGGTCAGACACCCGACAGCCGGTTGACCATGACCGGGCCGCGGCCGCGTTCGGGCGCGGCCAACCTGCCCGCGACCGGGAACAGGTTCGGGCTGCCGTCGCCCGGGGCGGTGTGGAGATCGCATTTCTGGGTAGGTCGAGGCAATGAGCGCAGTCGAGCAGGCGGGCCCCGAGACGCAGGATGACGGACGTGGAGGCGAACGGGGTCGGCTCGTGCTGACCATGGACCTGCCGGCCTCGTGGACGCCGTCACAAGAGCTGCGGCGGTGGGTGCGGGCGGCGCTGTACCAGGAAGACGAGGATTTCACGGGAAAGGTCTGGTTGGTTCTCGCGGAACTGGCGGCCAACGCCCATGACCACGGACGGTCACCGGTCGGAGTCAGGGTCTGGAGGTCGACGGCCTCGTCGACGGTGCGGATCGAGGTCGAGGACGCGTGCCCCGAGATGCCCATCCTGGGGGTCTCCCGGTCGGGCGGGACGCGGAGCTTCGGCCTGGTCCTCGTCGACGCCTTGGCGCGCCGGTGGGATGTCGACGCCCATTCGGCGGGCAAGACCGCATGGGCCGAACTGGTCTGCCGTGCGGCCGGGGCCGAGCCCGACCCCGTGGACTGACAGCAATCCCTACCTGCGGCAGTCATCCACGACCCGTGGCTCGCAGCAGCGCGAGAGGTCCGCCTGAGTACGCGATCGATCAGCCGAACCGAGCATCGGAACCGGGGGTGCCGATAGCCGGGTTCCGACCAGGGCCGATGAGACTGCTGCCCAGGTGAACAGTGTGACACCGGAAGATCGTCTGCGCGACGTTCTACGTGTGACACGACCCCACTGCGGGACGGGCCCCGGATCTGTCCGGAACTGGCCGCGTAGAACCAGCCGATGGACTGGTGAGGCCCCACGTGCCCGGGTCCGTCGCGCCACAGCCGCTCGATTTCCCGCTGCCCGAACTCCACGCCGCCGGAGTAGCTCGCGGTCATCACGCCGAAGCCGAACTGCGGCAGGTCCGCCGGGTCCAGCTCGGCGTCGGGCAGCGCCGGCACCGCGCCCGCCAGCGCGAGGTGCGTGAGTACACGGCACTGGGTTACATGCACCCGCTCGGGCGGGCCATCAAGATCGAGCTCAACCCCGACACCCCCACCGCCAAGACCCTGCTCGACGTCCCGATGTTCGACTTCCACGACCAGCAGGTCCAGGTGCTCCCCACCCCGGTCGACGTAGGACCTGGGGACAGGCTCCGCATCACCTGCACCCACGACGCGACGCTGTGCAAGCGGTTGCCGGAGCTCCAAAAGTCCCCGCCGCGATACGTGATCTGGGCCAACGGCAGCACCGACGAGATGTGCTCGGGGACCTTGTCCTCCTCACCGAAGAGTTGACACGATCACTGCGGATGGTGCACCCCTACGCGATCCACCGGTCGGGGCGGTACAAGTGCTCGGGGTCGACCACTTGGTCCTGCGGCGTCCGCCGCTCCACCAGCGCAGCATGGTCGAGCCCTACCGCGACCATGCGGCGCCGCCTGGCGCAGCGACCCGCGCGAACCTCCTGGCCCGACTCCCCTGCCCGTCACCACCGCACTCTTCCGAGACGCGCACGACCTGCGTGCCGGCGGTGCGGCATCGGGTTTCCCATTGACAACCGACGGCGACCGTACGTGTAATTCTTTCAAATGTCACTCTGCCCACCCGCTCCTGTACGCAGAGTAAAGGTAGGTGCGATCGTGTCGTTGTCACACCCCACCCGATTACTGGCCTCTACGGTCGGCGCCCTCGTGGTCACCGCCGGCCTGATGATCGCCCCCGCGCACGCCGCGCCGGCCGAGACCACCGCCCCGGCGGACTCCGTCGCCGCGGTCACCGACCGGATCGCCGCCCGGCTGGCGGGCGAGTTCGCCGACGAGGCCCGGCGGTCCGGATTGCTGTCGGCCACCTCGACCGACCCCGTGCTCCTGGCCCGTGCCGCCGAAGGCACCGCGCTCGGCCGGGCCGTGCGTGACGCCGACCGGGAAGTCCTCGCGGCCAAAGGGCTGCCGCAGGACGGCACGTCCCTGCTCACCATCCGCCTCGCGCACGCCGACATGGCCGCCGCGCTGCGCCGCGGCACCGCGCCACTGGTCGCGTCCTCCCCCTCCGACGACGCGCCGACGACCGTGACGGCCTACGACCACACGGGCCGGCGGATCGCGCTGGCCGCCGACCGCGTGCCGCTGCGCCCGGTGTACCTGGTCGAGGTCGACACCGCGACCGCGTTGGCCAAGGGCACCGAGGTGCTGCGCTCGACCCTGTCGCAGCGCGGCCTGTCCCCCGCCACCGCACGCGCGGCCGTCACGCCCGCTGCGGGCTACTGGGCCACGCAGCTCACGTCGATCCACCTGAACGACGACCACGAGCCTTGGCACAAGGGCGACGCGGAGATCTTCACGATCACCGCCGGGTTCGGCCTGGACGGCAAGGTCAAGGTCGACACCACCCAGCTCCCCTACCTGGACGAGGACGGCACGACCTACTACCCCAACCAGCTCCTGGTCCACTTCTCCGACTACAAGTACGACCTCGCCGACATCGTGATGATGGAGGAGGACGGCGGCACCAACTACCGCGACCTCGCCCTCGCACTCACCCAGGCGTTGCTGACCATCGTCGACGGCGGCGCGTACATCCCGCTCGTCAACGCGATCATCAACGCCCTGCCGGACGACTGGTGGACCGACGACCCGGAGTACGTCGACTCCTGGTACACCCTGTCGACCAGCACCGGTGGCACCCTGCGCGGCGCGGCGGGCAACGGCACGATGACCGTCGCCCCCTACTGGGTCGCCCCGCTGTAGCGCGCCTGCCACCCACGCACGGCTTGCCCTGATCGCACGGCTTTCCCCGTGAAGCCCCAGCACGAGCACTCCACGTCGGGAAGGGGCGGAACAGGCGCCACGCTGTTGACCGGGCCGCGTCGCCGACCACCCCTTCCCGCGTGACGACTCGAACAGCTCCCCGCCCCCGACGAACCCGACCTCGACCGTTCCAAGGGGACGAAGCGCGTCGGAGACATCCCTCCGGTCGACGATCACCGACGCGATCGTCGAGGCCACCCGCCGCGTGGCAGCAAGGTCCACCAGCTCGACGACACGCGCCGCATCACCACGAGACCGCCGGTGATCGCCGAGCGCCAATCGGAGGTGAAGCAGCTGTTCACCTGTGGCGGTGGTCAGCCGGCTGCACCTGAATGGCGCAAGCGGCGTGGCAAGCCGGCGGCGCAGCCTGACAGCAGGGTGGTCGATCTTGACGTAGGGCGCGGTCAGGAGCGTGTTCAGGTCGGCCCTCACGAACCGATCCGGACCGGCACCCGAGACGGTGCAGCGGTCACGGCTGACATCGATTTCGGCCGAAGAGGTTTCGCTCGAACAGCACTGTGAGCGGGCCGACGAAGGGCGTGACGGCGTCCGCGCGGTCGCCCGCGCCCGGTCGGCGACTGCGCGCTGAGCCGACGCTGTCGGTGGGAGCTGATTGACTGGTGTCCTGCGCCTGAGGTTCGTTGATGAATCGTAGGGTTGCCGGATGGCTCGCAGGGGTCGGCCGGTGGCCGTGGTGACGTTGACGGACGAGGAACGCGAGACGCTGACACGGTGGGCTCGGCGGGCCGAGTCGTCGCAGGCGTTGGCGCAGCGGTGCCGGATCGTGCTCGGCTGCGCCGACGGCAAGTTGACCGAGTTGCGGCACCAAGTCGGCGGTCCTGTGGCCTACGAACCCGACGACTACCTGCTCCAGCACAAGGTGGACCAACGACCGGAGCCCACTCGTGGTCGGAACTCATGGACGTCATCGACGCCGGAGTGGTCGCGCGGTATGCGGAAGACCCGCTGGTCGGTGGGCCCGCCGTGACCCGCCGCGCGGTCCGCTCGGGCACCGCCTACCACGTGTCCCGCGCCCTCGATCCGGAGAGCTTGGACGAGTTCGTCGGACGGCTGCTGGACGACGCGCGCGTCGAATCGTCCGGCGGCGGAGCGGGACTGGACGTGGTGCACCGCGCGAAGGACGGCACCACCCGGGTCTTCGCCCTCAACCACGGCGACGAGAAACGCCGCGTGGCGGTGAAGGGGGTCGAACTGGTGACCGGGGAGACCGTCGACCACGAACTGGTCGTGCCGGGCCGCGAAGTGCGGGTCGTGCGGGAGAGCCGGTGAGCGGTACCGGACTGTCGTGACCGGTCGGCCCGCCGGGGTGACGACGGGCCGACCGGGTCCTGTCGGGGTGCCGGGTGGTTACGGCGTGACGGAGAGCAAGTGCGCCTTGAGACCCTCGCCGACGCCGGGTTCGGGCGTGCCGTTCCAGTCCTTGATCAGCACGGCGCCCGTGGCGCAGCCCCACGGGTTCCAGGTCCACGCCAGGTAGCTCAAGTGGTGGGCGTCGGCCCAGTCCACCAACCGCTGCATGTAGTCGAAGCCGCAGTCGTCCTGGCCGAACTCGCCGAGCACGATCGGCACCTGCTGCGCCAGCGGCGCGATCTGGGCGTCCCAGCAGGTTTCGGTGGCGCAAGCGTTGAAGCTGTAGGCGTGCCACGACGCGGCGACGTTGTCCAGCGGGTCGACCGGCTTGTGGGCCGGCCATTCGCGCATGTCGTTGGCCCACTCCAGGCCGCCCAGCATCAGCACGTTGGTCGCGCCGGTGGCCCGGACCGCGTCGACCAGGTCCTGCATCCCGGCGACCTCGTACGGGAGACCGGTGCAGGTGCCCCCGTCCCGCCAGCACTGCCAGCCCAGCGTCTTGTCCCAGCCGGCGGCCATCTCCGGGTACGGCTCGTTGAACAGGTCGAACACGACCGCGTCATTGCCCTTGAACGCGGTGGCGACGCCGGTCCAGAACTGCGGTGCGTACCGCGCGTCCGGCATCGGCTTCTGGCAGGTCGCGTGCTCGTCCTTGCAGTGCCAGTCCGGGCTGTCGGGGTACGCGCCCCAGGTCCAGTGCAGGTCCAGGATCACGTTGATGCCGTTGCGCACCATCAGGTCCACGTAGTCCTTGACGTTCTGCTGGTAGGCGGCGCCGCCGGGCGAGCCGTAAACGCCCAGCCAGCACTCCTCGTTCAACGGGATCCGCACCGCGTGGATGTTCCACGTCTTCATCGCGTCGACCGACGCCTGGTCCACCGGACCGCCGTCCCACATGCCCTTGCCCTGCACGCAGGCGAACTCACCGCTGGACCGGCTCACGCCCAGCAGCCGGTACGGCCGGCCGTCGGAGGTGACGATCCGGTTGCCGGAGACGCGCAGTTCCGGTGCGGGACCGCCGGCCGGTGGAGTGGTGGTCGTCGTCGTGGTCGTGGTGGTGGTCGGGTTGACGCCGGTGCACGTGGCGCCGTTGACGGCGAAGTCCGTCGGTTTGGCGTTGTCGCCGCTGTAGGAGAAGTTCGCGCCCGCGGTGACGCTGCCCTTCGCGGGGATGGTGCCGTTCCAGCTCGCGTTGGTGACGGTGACCTTCGTGCCGGACTGGGACCACGCACCGCTCCAACCGTGTTGGAGGGTCTGGTTGCCGGTGTAGCTGTAGGTCAGCGTCCAGCCGCTGACCGCCGACGAACCGAGGTTGGCGATGGTCACGTTGGCGCCGAACCCGCTGCCCCAGTCGTTGGTCGTGTAATCGACCCGGCACGTGAACGCCGGTGCCGCGCTCGCGCCGCTGACCCACGACCCGGCTGCCGCTACCAGGACCGTGCCCGCGATGGAGACCACCGCGCCCAATGCGGCGAGTGCGGTGCGGCGTTTTCTGCTTCTTCCCAACATCAGCACTCCTTTGTGCAGGTGACCTACCCTGGGAGCGTTCCCAGAAGACCCGTGGCAAAGATGTCGCGAGACTTGAATTCGTTGAGGTTGAAGAGTCCGGGTGAAGCATTACTTTGAATTGTTCACGAGATTCCGGAGTCGATCGATCAGCTCGTCGGCGTTATCGACCCCGCACTCCGGTCGCACGGACGAGCACTTCTCGGCTCCACGTTGGAGCGGGTCATGTCAGCCCTCCTCCTCGTCGGTTGCCGCCACGACCCGGGCCACACAGAGGGTTACCCAGGTAGCCGAAGTAAGTCAACATCCTGGGCAGGAGAGCTGAGGTGCACCGTAGTGACGTCGACCGGACAGGACCGTCAGCACGCTTGACAGCTTACTTAGGTAACTTAATAATGGCGGCGCAGGCGGTTGTGGGCACGCCGCGCCCCACGTCGAGGAGGACGTTGTGAGGTGTCGAGGGGTACCCCGCACGGGTGCGCGGGCCGCAGCCACCCTGCTCGCCGCGGTGGTCGCGACCACGGGCTGCGGCCCGTCGGACACCTCCGCCGGGCCCGCGGCGTCGACCCTGGCGGCGCACACCGGTCAGTCCGACGACTACCAGGTCAACTTCAACCCGTACGTGCCCACCAACATCCGCGGCACCGGGACGATCTTCCAGACCCTGTTCTCCTACAACGTCGTCCGCGACGAACCAACACCGAGGTTGGGCACCGAGTTCACCTGGAACAGTGACTGCACACGGCTTCTACAGCACCGCGCAGGCCGCCGAGGTCGGCGCCGAACCCGGCCCGAACGTCAGCCGGTTCTCCGACCCGCCGGTCGACCGGCCCTCGACGCCCTCAAGCTCCTCGACCCCGCCGACACCGCTGCCCGACAGCCCCACCTGGACACGATCCAGACCCGCACCGAGCAGGCGATGCCTACGTCGTCGTGCTCACCCAGGGCACGATCAGCATCCACCACGACGCCAAGTTCACCGGCTGGCCGACCTAGGACGACCTGTACGCCTTCCCCGCCGTCTGGGCGCACCCCCGACCACGCGGAAGTCCTCCTCCGCCTCAAGCCCACCGGCGGGTGAACCCGGTCCCGCGCCGCTACTCCCCCGTGCTCCGAGCCCGGGCTGACGGCGGGTGGTCAGGTGCCTCGTCCGCGCCCGCGGACACCGACTGGGGCTCGTTCGCGGCGCGACCGCGGCCGAGCGTCAACTCGCTCTGCAGGACGAGGACGGCCCCGCCGATCGCCGCCGCGTCCGACCCGTTGACCGACGGCACCACCCGCACCGGGTGCGCCCGCCGGGCGAACAACCGGCGGTCCAACTGTTCCTGGATCACCGCCTGGTAGATCGACCCCGCCACGGTAAAGCTCTGCCCGGCCAGCACGACCGCGTCCAGGTCGAACAGGACCGCCAGGGTGACCGCGGCGTGACCGAGGTAGCGCGCCGACCGCTCGACGAGCTCACGGGCCTCGGGATCACCGGCGTTCGCGGCTGCCGCGATCCGCGAGAACTCGGTCAGGAAGTCCTCGTTGGCCGGGTCGAGCGCCAGCCGCCGGGCGAGGGCCGGGGTCGCCGACGCCTGCCGGACCACCGCCGACGGGCCGGCGTAGTTCTCCAGGCACCCGACGTTGCCGCACGTGCACTCGTCGCCGTGGACGTCGATCGAGACGTGGCCGATCTCCGCAGTGTTCGACGAGCTGCCCCGGTACACCTCGCCCGCGACCACCACCCCGCCGCCGATCCCGGTGGCCATGTAGATGCAGCCATAGGTGCTGCGCGGGTCCACCGCACCCATCCAGTACTCGCCGATGGCGGCCGCCGCGGCATCGTTGTCGAGCAGCACGGGCAGGCCGAGGTGCTCCGAGAGGCGCCGCGCGACGGGGTAGTCGCACCACTCCCCGGTGGGCTGCGGCGTCAGCAGCACACCCGCGCGCCGGTCCTGCGGACCGTAGCTGACCAGACCGACCCCGAGCACCTTCTCGCGGTCGACGGCCGCCGTCGTCAGCAGGGCGTCCACCTGTGACGCCACCAGCGGGAGCGCCCGCTCCGGCGGCATCGACGCCACGCCGTGGAACGAGGTGCGCGCGACCGGCCGGCCGGCCAGGTCGACGACCACGATGACGCACGCGTTGCGTTCCAGCTGCACCCCCACGCCGTAGCGGGCCGGCGGGTTGAGCTGGACCAGCGTGCGCGGCTTGCCGCCCGTCGGGGCGCCACGCCCCACCTCGATCACCAGGCCGTCGCCCAGCAACTCGCGCACGACCTCGGAGATCGTCGCCCCGGTGAGGCCGGTCGCCGCGGCGAGCTCCACCCGGCTGATCGTCCGCGCCGCCCTGATCACGTCCAGCACCAGGCCGCGCGTCTTCGGCCGGCTCGCCCACACCGGGCTCCTCGCCACGGAACCTCCTCCACCCGCCCCCTTTGCCAGGTTACTTCACTTACGGTTCGCTGGGCGTTCGCGGCGGTTACCGGCGAGCCGCTCACCTGCGATTTCGGCAGGCGCGGAGGCACTGCAGCAGGGGTGGGTCGGAGCCTGGCGTGGTGGTCAGGCACCGTCGACGTCGACCGCCCTGGCCGAGGCCGACATGGTCGAGCCTCCTCGGTGTTCGTGTCCCAGGTCAGTTCGATGACCATGGCGATGGGCAACGCCGTGCGGCTGCACCGCAACGCGCCTGACCGGCCGCCCTGGGCCGCGAGCCCCGGGGCGGCCGACGGGCGTCAGCGGGACGGGGTCGTGGCGACCGGGGTCCAGCGGACGCCCTTCCACATGCCGTCGGCGGTGGTGCTGCGACCGACCACGACGCCGTGGTTGTTCAGCGCGACCGGCGTGCTGTAAGCGCCGCCCAGCGAGTCGAGGTAGGTGAGCTGCCCGTCGCGCCAGAGGAACACGCGGCTCGACGAGTAGTCCGGTGACGAGGCGTGCCCGATGATGTCGCCGCGCTCGTTGATCGCGGTCGCCACGGAGTTGCCCGGCAGGCCGAGGTCGACCTGCTTGCCGCCGGCGGGCCACAGCACCGCGCGGGACGTGCCGCCCTCCAGCACCCAGCCGACCGCGTCGCCGCGCTCGTTGAGGGCCTGCTCGCCGTGGGCGAGCCGACCGTTCTCCGACAGCACGGTCACCTCCTCACCGTCCCAGCGCAGCGCCACCATGCCCCGGTTGGCCACGATCACACCGGCCTCGTTGATCGCCTCCGGGTCGTACGTGCCGTAGCCCGGACCCGGTGCCAGCTTGGTGCACTCGCCGTCGGTGCAGCGCAGCGCGGCGAACTCCTGGAAGGAGGCGAAGGCGTAGCTCGTCGCGACGACACCGGCGTCGTTGATCGCGTACGCCGACACGTGATCACCGGACACCGGCAGTTGCACGTGCCGCTCGCCGTCCCACAGGGCGAGGTGCTCCTCGCCCCGGGGCGACGTGGCGTACGACATCGGCACGCGGCCGTCGTCGTTGATCACCTGCGCCCGCGCCCACGCGGCTCCCGGCGGGGTGATGGCCGTCCGCTGACCCGCGAACCAGACCCACGGCTTCTGCGTGTCCGGCACGCCGTCGGAGGTCAACCCGAGCACCCTGCCGCTCTGGCTGATCGCGCCGGCCAGACCGGGGCCGAGGTCGGTCGCTCCGCCGCGCGGCGCCCACAGCACCGCGCGCGTCGGCCCGTCGCCCTGGGCGCTGCCGATGACCTGGCCGAGGTCGTTGACACCGGTGGGGTGGTAGCTGAGGTTGTCGGGCAGGCCCGCGACGCCCGGCAGTTCGGCGATGACGTGCGTGGCGGACGCGACCGCCGCGGGAGTGGTGGCCAGTGGCAGGGCAGTCGCTAGCGCCAACACGGCCAGCGACGCGCGTAAGTCGGGCATGATCGCTCCGTTGCGAGTATGTCCTGAAGTGGTACTGGATCGATCAACGGTAACCCTCGCGCGCCCGCGGCGGTGTCGGCCGGACAGCGGAACCGGGTCGCAAGACCGTCGGATCGGCACCCGTCGCCCGCACCCGGTAATCCGCGATTCCACTGTCCGACACCGTCCGCCAACCTCCCCCGAATGGACGGCGAGCAAAGGATCACCGCACGGTGTGATACCTGCCCGCAATCGTCGGGCCTGCTGTTGCGACGTCCGGCAGCCCGGAACTCGCGGTCACGAAATCTGCGGTTCCGCCCTCGATGGCGCAGACGGAAAGTGTCATCGCATTTCGCCCGTTCGGCACGCCACCACGCGATTACAGTGCGATCCGGTGGAAGTCGCAAAAGCGAGGAGTGCTCCGATGAGGGCGGCGAAGATCGGTGAACTGGTGTCGGCGGCGAGGCGGGCCTTCGTGGGCGTCCTCGTCGCCATGTCGGTGGTGTCCGCCGCGCCCGCGGCCCAAGCCGCGGAGGTCGAGTTGCTGTCGTGCGTGGGCAGCGGCGCCAACACCTACCAGCCCGGGGTCACCGCGCAGCCCCGGGTCGTCTCCATCGCGTCCAGCGCGGACTACGGCTCCTGCGTCTCCAGCGGGTCACCCGCCATCACCTCCGGCGGGTACGCGCTCGCGGCGAACGGTCTGGTGTCGTGCCTGGGCGGTGGTGTCTCCATCACGGTGACCATCACCTGGAACACCGGTGAGACCACCACCGTGGCCGCGGTCGGGCTGGTCGTCCTGCGCCCGGCCAACGAGGTCGTGGTGGTCTACCAGGGCACGGTGACGGCGGGCAGGTTCACCGGAGCTGCCGTCGTGATGACCGCGGCGCTGCTCAACACCACACCGGCTCAGTGCTTCACCCCCGAAGGCGTCACCGGCACCAGCGGACCCGCCGCCATCACCATCACCCAGCTCGCCTGACCCGACCGTCACCGGACTACATCTGCTCGGTCTCGACCGTGGTCGCGGGCCGGTGGTCGGGCTGGTCGCGGTTCTCGAGGGTGATACCGCACTTGCTCGCCAGCGCGACGCCGGTACCGATCACCGTCACCACCGGAGCGGCCAGCGCGGCGACCAACCCGAGGGCCACCGGCACCTCCAGCACCACGTCTTCCTTGCTGTCACGCACGACCACGCGGCGGTTGAAGCCCTCGCCGACCAGTCCGCGAACAGCGTTGACCACGGTGTCGACGGTGACGCGGGCGGACTCGGGCTGGAACTCGTTCATGACTCTCCTCGGACAGCGGACGTTCGTTGATGCGTCCAGCCTGCCCGCGGTCGAGTGCCCCGCCATCAGGGGTCTCCCTGACCTCCGCCTGATTCACCCCTGACCCCGGCACGCGGGTGACCGTCCGCCGCCCGGCCCGGCTCGGACGGTGGAGGAGCACCGACGCCATCGCCCGTGCTCATCGCGGTGGACGGGCGGCTTGGTCGCGGCGGCGGGCTTCGTCGTGCGGGTCGGTGCCGGCCAGCAGCACCAGTTCGCCCGGGCGGACGTAGGCGCGCCCCTCGGTGTTGAGTTCCACGACAAGGTCGTCGGACACCTGGCCGTTGCGGTCCATGGAGGTGCTGCCCGTGCGCCGCACCCAGTAGAACTGGGCCAGCCGCCGATAAGTGGGGAGGTCGGCGGCGCGCACGGATTCGAGTGGGCCGCGGGCGTTCGGAGGCCAGTCCGCCGTGCCGCGGTGCAGCAGGTGCGGTGGCACGGAGTCGAAGTCGACCGAAGTCAGGTTGCCCGCCTGGTTGTAGACGAGCACTTCCCGGTCCGATCCCCACAACGCCGTGTCGCGGGCCGTGCGGACCTGGCCGGGGCCCGCGGCGAGCACCGCCTCGTCCAGCGTGGTCTGCTGGCCCGCTTCGAGGTGCTGGTGCAACCGGTCCAGTTCCGCGCCGAGCCCGGGCTCGACGTCGTCCAGCCGGGTGTAGCCGTACCGGTCCTCCTCGAACGACCACACCCGGACGCCCCAGCCGTTGTCGAACCGCCGGAACGCGGGCCCGCTCGGGCACCCGCCGTTGAACTGGTGCCAGTCCGCCAACGAGGTCAGCTCCGCGATCATCCGGAGCAGCAACCGTCGCAGGTCGGCGCCCGGCATCCCGGTCACCACCACCGCCTCGAACTCGGGCACGCCCGCAGGCCGCGTCGAGGACGCCGCGGCCTGCCGGATCACCGCCTGATCGGCCACCGGGACCCGGTTGTACCCCGACCACGCGCTGCGGGACACCAGCGCGAGCTGCGGCGTCACACCGCGGGCCAGCCACCAGTTCATGGTGGCGACGCCGAGCCTGCTGCTGCGCACCGCCCGCTCCTCGGCCGCCTCCTGACCGGCACGCACCTGCTGGGCCACCTCCAGCACGATCCGGACAACCTCGATGGCGGCGAGGATGCCCGCGCCGACCCGCGTCGACACCGGCGTGTACACCGTGCCGTCCGGGCGGTACGCGGTGCGGCCGGCGTGCTCGGCCCGCGCGACCACCTCGTTCAGCTCCATCTGCCGGGTCAGCGACTCGGCGAGCACCGCCCGGAACTCGGCGCTGCGGTGCCGCGCCGCGATCCGCGCCGACGACTGGCGGGTGAACTCCTCCAGCCGCGGCATCCAGTCCACCCGCACCGCTTCCCACGCGCCGCGCACGTGCTCGGCGACCGCCGAGGCGCCGAGCACGCCCCGTGCCGCGCGGACCAGGTCGATGTGCTCGGCGCGGTGCCGGTAGAGCTGACCGATGTTCTCCGCTTCGAGGGCGGCGACGAGCTGGATGGAGTTGAGGTAGAGCCTGCTGTAGAGGCTCATCGCCCTGGTGTGCCCCTCCAGGTCGTTGCGGGCCTGGTCGATGCCGGCCCTGATGGCCGAGACCTGCGCGGAGATCCGGGTGAGTTCGGCGACGGCCTGGGTGAGGTCGGCGCTTCCGTTGACCCCTCCCGCGGCGTTCGCGGCGGTGTGCAGTTCCGCCCAGAACCGGGCGGTGGCGGCGCGCAACGTCGTCTCGTGGGCGCGGAGCGCGGCCTCCGTGGCGGTCACCGAGGACGTCAACGCGGCCGGTGCGCCCGCCGATCCCAGCGCCGTCCGCGTCGCCTCGGCGTCGGCACGCAGGCCGATGCACTCGCCGAGCATCCCGTACGCCCGGCGCAGCGGGGTGTCGCTGCGCTGGATCGCGTCCAACGCCTGCTGCACGCCGGCGGTGTCGACCGTGACGCGGTCCAGTGCTCGACCCCGGGCCCTGGTGACCTGGGTCCGGCCGGACCCGGCCGGTGACGGGTCGCCCTGCACCATCTCCGGCGACAGCCCGGCCGTGTCGAGGAAGTTGTACGTGCGGCTGCCCGCCCGCGAACCGGTGGACGCGAAGCTCGCCGTCGTCTGCGCGACCAGCCGGAGCGCGTCGCCGCCCGCCTCGTAGGCCATCTCCAGCATGCGCAGGAACCCGGCCGTGTTGTCCGCGCCCGCCTGCTCGCCGAAGTGGTGCGGCGCTTCCATCACGCGCAGGTTGCCGCCGGGGCCGCCGAGGACCCGGCGGAACGCGTCCGCGCCGATCGCGTTGACGATCTCGGTGAACTGCCTGCCCTCGGCGTCGGCGGTGAACACCATCCGCTCACCGCTGACGAGGTCGTGCACCACGACGACCGGGCTGGACCGGTTGCGGTTGTAGGTGGACGTGCCGCTGCGCATGAGGTCGGAGTGCGCGTCGACCGAGCGGTACTCGATCAGCTCCATGTTGTCGACCACGCGCCGCTGCACGTGCACGCCGCCCGCCGCGCCGACCACGGTGATCTCGACGAGCTGCTGGGTCGGCTGGACGGTCAGGCCGGCGACCTTCCACGCGCCGCTCTCGGCGGTGCGGAGCTGCTGCTGGGCGACTTCGACGGCGGTGTTCGAGAACGCCGCTTGCTGCATCAGCGCGCGCACCGCGTTGTAGTGGTCGGTGTCGGCGTGCGACACGAGGACCCGCTCCGGCACGGCCGCCGGGCCCGAGGTGACCGCGCCGACGGCTTGGACCAGCCGTTGCACGCTGGGGGCGCTGACGCTCGTGGTGACACCGGTGCCCGCGTCGAGCTGCACGCTCCGACCGCCGATCGACGACACCAGGATCGCCCGGCCCTTGGTCGGCAGCTGGAACAGGAACGCCTCCACCGCAGAGGCCGGGCCACCGGTCGCCGGTCGCACCTGGAACGAGGTCATCCGGTAACCGTCGAGGCGCATCCCGAACCGCAACCCGAGCACGACGGGTTGTGCCGGGCCGAGCGTCAGGCCGTGCGGGAAGGCTTGGGCGAGCGCGGCCCGGTCGTCGTCCCCGAGCTGGACACCGGCACTGGTGAGGGCCTGGGCCGACGCGGCGTCGAGGGCCTGGGCCGACGCGGTGGGCGCCGGTGCGGGCGCGCCGCCGTTCGGCGGATCGCGCTGCACCACGGCTCTCGCAGCCGCTTCCGCACCCGCGAACCGCTGTGCGACCGCCCGGTTCCCGGCGGCCCGCTGGAGCCGTTGGACGTGCGCGACCGGGGCGTCGTCGCCCGAGTGGCCGACGGCCGCGACCCCGTCGCCGCCGCGGTGGGCCGTGCCGTGGTCGTGGCCCGCGGGCGATTCGGGTAGCCGTTCACGGGACATCTGACCATTAAGCGCCGATCGGGGCGCGCGAGCCATCCGCGTGCGGACGGCCGTGAGGGCACGGGGAGCTGCCCTGGCGGTCGTCCCACCGGTGCCGTCCGGCCGCACTCCACTCAACCGGCCGACGCCCGCTCGGATCGGTTGCAGCCCGTGAGGTGGGTTGCCGTCGACGGGATGAGTACTCCCGCCCGGTCGGGTGGATCGCCCGCGGCACGGCTGATCGGCGATGTGGGTCCGGTACTCCTACGGCATCAAAGGTTCCGCGACACGGGAGACCCAGCATGGCGATCATCAAGAAGCCCTTCGACACCTACTCGATCGTCCACTCCAGCAACAACTCCCAGTACGAAGCCGACATCGCCTGCTTCGTCACCGGCACCGTCGACATGATCGGGAGAATCCTCTTCTTCAAGGACGACGGTCCCCTGCCGTCGAACGTGATGCTCGCGTACGGCCCGGAGATCCACTTCCCGCTCAGGCGGTTCGGGGAAGTGGTCGGCACCTTGCGCCAGGAGAAGCCCCTCTACCTGTGGTTCGACACCGCGTCGCTGGTCGGATCGGTCGGGACTGGCGACAAGGAACCGGTCGGGGAAGAGGAGGGCTGAGGCCCTTGGTCAGGGCGCGACCGGGCCCGGTTCGTGGTGCAGGCAGGAGCCGACCCAGCCGACCGCGTCACGGGTCGGGCGGGTCGGTGGGGTGGGGCGGAAGTTGGTCGCGTCGTCGTCGCGCGCCGGCCGTGCGTAGTAGTCGAGCAGGCCGCGTGGCGGACGGTGCTCGGCGGCTGTTCAGGTGTAGTCGGGGAGCGTGCGGGCCACGTCGTGCGGTGACGGCATGGCGGCCACCTCGGCGGCCATCGCGCGGGCCGCGTGGCGCACGGCTTCGTCCGTGAGCAGCCGCCGCGCCTTGGTGGTGATCGCCTCGGCGGTCACGTCCTCGGGCAGCAGGTGGTCGCCCAGACCGGCCTCGGTCACGACCTCGGCGTTGTTGAACTGGTCGGCCGCCTGCGGCAGGACGAGCTGGGGCACGCCCGCGCCGAACGTTCCCAACGTGGTGCCCGCGCCGCCGTGGTGGACCACGAGGTCCGCGTGGAGCAGCACGTCGGCCTGGGCCACCCACGGGAGCACCACGACGTTGTCCGGCAGTTCCCTCAACGCCTCGGTATCGGCCCTCCGCCCGGCGGACACGAGCACCCTCGCGCCCACCACCGCCAAGCCGTCGATGGCGGTGCGCAACAGTGCCGCTTCGCTGAACGCCGTACCCAACGTCAGGTACACCAGAGGCTCCCGGTGCTCCACGACCCACGATGGCAACTCCCCCGGTGCGGCGAACGCCACCGGTCGCAACGGGATCCGGTGCGCGGACGAGGCGAGGAACGCGGGGTTCTGCACCGAAGGCGGGCAGATGTCGAGGTACGGGTGACCCAGCGCCATGGGGTCGGTCCGGGGCACCTCGACGCCGAGCTCCGCGCCGAGGGCGGTGAGGAAGTCGCGCGCCGGCTCCGCGAAGTCGGGTTCTTGCCACATCCGGCCGTACGAGTGGCACAACGCGGACACGCCCGCGGCCTTCGCGGCCAGTCCCGCGCCGGGGTTGCCGAACTCGTGCACGACCAGGTCGGGCTTGCGCTCGGCGAGGACCGGCGCGAGCCCGGTGGCGAAGCTGCGCGGCAGCACCGAGGCGAACGTGAACGCGACCCGCTCGGCGTCGACGTCACCCGGTGCCCCGGGCTTGACGCCCGCCATCGCGGACTCGAACGCCTTGCGCGGCGACATGCCACCCTTGATGTGCTCGATGCCGTGTGCGGCCAGGACGTCCTTGAAGAGCCCGCCGGTGAAGTAGTCGACTTCGTGGCCGAGCTCGCGCGCGGCGACGGCGAGCGGCAGCAGCGGGAAGGTGTGGCCGTACAAACCGAGGCTGGAGAAGAGGATTCGCACGCGGTGAGCCTAGTGCTCGAGCGGCGCTCGGGCGCTGCTCCGCAGAACCGCGCCGGTCGCCTGGGCGGCACCGAAGTGGGTGCGCAGGAACGCCGCGACCTCGGCGCGTGCCTCACGGGCCGCGTCCACCACGCCCGACATGGCGAAGAAGCCGTGCGCCACCCCGGCGTAGCGCTTCGCGACCACGGGCACGCCGGCTTCGCGCAGCCGTTCGGCGTACTGCTCGCCCTCGTCGCGCAACGGGTCGTGCTCGGCGGTGATGACGAGTGCCGGCGGCAGGCCGGTCAGGTCCTCGGCGAGCAGGGGCGAGGCCCGCGGGTCGCGGCCGTCGTCCGGGTTCGCCAGGTAGTGGCCCCAGTACCAGGCGACGGATCGGCGGTTGAACGTGGCGGGGTCGTCGTTCTCGCGCATGGACTCCGTGTCGCCGCGGTGGTCGGTGTTGGGGTAGACCAGCACCTGGGCGGCCAGCGCGGGCCCGCCGGGGTCGAGGGTCGCCACGGCCGCGAGGTTGCCGCCGGCGCTGTCGCCCGCCACGGCGAGGCGGTCGGGGTCGACGCCGAGCTCGGCCGCGTTCGCGGCGATCCAGGCGACGGCCGTGCGGCAGTCGTCCACGGCGGCGGGGAACTTGTGCTCGGGTGCCAGCCGGTAGCCGACGGTGATCACCTGGCACGGCACCGCGTTGGCCAGGGCGCGGCAGATCTCGTCGGAGGTCTCGATGCTGCCCAGCGCCCAACCGCCGCCGAAGAAGTAGACCACGGTGGGCAGCGGCCCGGCCCCGTCCACCGGGCGGTAGACCCGGATCGGCAGGTCGCCGCCCGGTCCGGGCAGGTGCCGATCGGTGACGTGGCGCACCGGCTCGCCCGCGCCCGCCGCCGCCCGGATCGCGGCGAGGTCGGCCTCCCGCGCCTGGTCGATCGAGAGGGTGTAGAGCGGCGCGGAGGCCGACTTCCCGAGCGGCGGGTCCAAGGGCATGCGGGCCTCCGTCGTCACTGCTTGAGCACCTTCCCGATCGCGGCGGTCAGCTGGGAGCGGTCGGGTTGCACGGCGAGGTCGAGCCCCAGGGCGAACGGCACCACGGCGCCGTCCGGCCTGGTGACCCTGACGGGCGGCACGACCAGGTCGCACCGCTCGGCCGCGGTGGCGATGACCTCGGCCGCGATGCCGCACATGCGGTTGGAGTCGTCGACCACGACCAGCCGACCGGTCTTGGCCAGCGAGGCGGCCAGCCCGTCCCAGTCGAAGGGGTACACCGTGCGCGGGTCGAACACCTCCACCGAGACGTCACCGGCCATTTCCTCGGCGACCGCGAGCGCGTCGTGCACGAGGTGCCCGACCGCCACGACCGTGACGTCCTCGCCCTCGCGGTGGACCCGGCCGACACCGAGCGGCACCGGCGCCAGCCCTTCGTAGTCGAGGTCCACCCGGACGCCGAGTGCCGCCGCCGGTGCGAACACCACCACCGGGTCGTCGTCTCGGATCGCGGTGGCCAGCAGGCCGTAGGCGTCCTCCGGCGTCGCCGGCACCACCGTCTTCACCCCGGCGTGGGCGAACAGGGCGTACGGGTGGTCGGAGTGCTGGCCGGCCCAGCCCGTCTTCGACCCGGAGCCGGGCACCAGGTACGTCACCGGCACGCGGGTCTGGCCGCCGGTCATCAGCGAGAACTTGTGCGCCTGGTTGACGATCTGCTCGAACGCCAGGTACAGCAGCGCCGGGATCTGGAACTCGATCACCGGTCGCCGCCCGCTCAGCGCCGCCCCGGTGGCGAAGCTCGTGAACGCCTGCTCCGACAGCGGCGTGTCCAGCACCCGGTCCGGCCCGAACCGCTTGAGCAGGCCCGCGGTCACGTTGGAGACGGCCACCCGGACGTCCTCGCCCAGCACGAACACCGCCGGGTCGCGGGCCAGCTCGTCGGCCAACGCGCGGTTGAGCGCCTTCTGGTAGGACAGCCACGGCATCACCCACCACCGCCCGGCCGCGCCCGCATCCCGGTGGCGTACAGGTGGTCCAGCGCGCCGACGGGGTCGGGGTGCGGGCTGTCGAGCGCGAACGCGACCGCCGCGTCCACGACGGCCTCGACCTCCGCCTCGACCCGTGCCCGTTCGTCGCCGGCCAGCCGCGCACCCTGGATCTCCACCGGATCCCTTTCGCGTCCACTTCGGACTTCGTCGTCCTCGCGGTAGCGGACCCGGGCCTTGTGCTCCCACGTGTGGTGCGCGTCGAACCGGTAGGTCAGGCACTCGATCAGCGACGGCCCACCGCCCGCGCGGGCGCGGTCCACCGCCTCGCGCGCCGCGTGGAGCACCGTCCGCGGGTCCATCCCGTCCACGGTCACCGACGGCATGCCGAACGCCGCACCACGCCCGGTGATCGTGCCCGCGACGGCGTCCGACACGGTCAGGGTGGTGGCGTAGCCGTTGTTCTCGCAGACGAACAGCACCGGCAGCCGCCACAGGGCGGCCAGGTTCATCGCTTCCAGCAGCACGCCCTGGTTGACCGCGCCGTCGCCGAAGAAGCTCACCGCGACCCGGTCGCCGCCTTCCTGCCGGGCGGCCCAGGCCGCGCCCGCGGTGATCGCGCCGTTGGCGCCGACGATCGCGTTCGCGCCGAGGATGCCCAGCGCGAAGTCCGCGGCGTGCATCGACCCGCCGCGGCCCTTGTTCAGCCCGGTGGCGCGACCGGCCAGCTCGGCGAGCACCCGGGCGGGGTCGGCGCCCTTGGCGAGCACGTGCCCGTGCCCGCGGTGGGTGCTGGTGATCACGTCGTCCAGGCGCAGCGCCGCGCACGCACCGGCGGCGATGGCCTCCTGCCCGGTGTACGGGTGGATGCCGCCGATGATGTCGCCGGAGCGGACGAGGTCGACCGCCCGCTCCTCGAACCGGCGGATCAGCCGCACCGTGCGGTACAGGCCGACGTCGGAGTCCGGCACGTGCGCCGCCACGGCGGTCAGGAGCGCCACACGGGCGGGCAGAACTCCGGGTCGGCGTAGTCCGGCTTGCCGTCCGGGGTGCGCCGCACGAGGGAGTCGTGGTTGTAGAAGGCCAGGTTTCCGTCCGACAGGGGGAACTCGCGGTAGGCGTTGTCGCCGTCCTGCAGGTGCAGCGAGATGGCCTGGCGGGGCCGGGTGGAGCGGTTCGGCCCGCTGCCGTGGTAGGTCCGGCAGTGGTGGAAGCTCATGTGGCCCTTGGGAATGATCATCGGGATCTTGGTGACCCGGGTGCCGTTGTGCGTCGCGTTGGCCGTGAGCAGGTTCTCCAGGTGGTCCGGGTCCCGCTCGGCGAAGTGCTTGGTGGCGCTGTCGTCCGAGCCGACCTCCTCCCACAGGTGGCTGCCGTCGACCATGGTGATGGTGCCCAGTTCCTCGTCGCAGTCGTGGAACGGGACGAACGCGGTGAGCATCCGGTCCGACGAGGACGACGACCAGTAGTGCTTGTCGAAGTGCCAGGGCACGACGTTGGACGGCTCCTCGGCGATCGGCGGCTTGTAGATCAGGGTCGACTGGAACACCCGGATCTCGTCGGCCTCGGCCAGGCGCGCGGCCACCGCGCCGATCAGCGGCTTGAGCAGCGCTTTGGCGATCGCGTCGCTCTCGTAGTGCACGTAGTCGTTGTGGCGCTGCACGTCACCGTGCTCGGGCGTCCAGTAGGCCAGCCGGGGCGGGCGCGTCGGTAACAGGCGGCTCCGCTCCCCCGCGTAGTACCGGTCGACCGCCGCGGCCAGCTCGTCCACCTCGTCGTCGGAGAACAGCTTCTTCGACAGGTACCAGCCGTGCTCGGCGTAGAACCGGACCTCGTCGTCGGTCGGGAGCAGGGCGCGCTCCTGCTCGGTCAGCGCGAACTCGTTCACGGTGCTCTCCCCTTCAGCCTGCCGTCGTGCCGGACAGTTCGCCCTGCTTCGCCTCGTACAGCGCCTTGATGTTCCCGCTGCCGAAGGTCAGCGCGCCCCGCCGCTCGATGATCTCCAGGAAGAGCGTCCGGCGCACGTGCATCGACTCGGTGAAGATCTGCAGCAGTTGACCCCAGTGGTCCCGATCGACCAGCACGCCGAGCCGGCGCAGCTCGTCCAGCGGCGCATCCAGGTGGCCGACCCGATCCTCGAGCGTGTCGTAGTAGGCACCCGGCGTGCCGAGGAAACGCACGCCCTTGTCGCCGAGCGTGCTCACCGCCTTGACGATGTCGTCGGTGCCGAACGCGACGTGCTGCACGCCCGCGCCCGCGTGCCAGGTCAGGAAGTTGTCGATCTGACCGGGCCGGCGCTCCGGATCCGGCTCGATCAACGTGAAGGTGACGTGGCCGGACGGGCTCTGCACCACCTTGGAGTCCATGCCCTGGCCGCCGACCTCGACGTACTCCTCGAAGATCTGGGTGAACCCGAAGACGTCCACGTAGTACTGGGCGGTCGGGGCGAGGCCGCCCGCGGGCACGCAGATCGCCAGGTGGTCGATCACCCGCAGCAGCTTGTCGTCGGTGTGCGGCTCCGGCTCGGTCACCTCGATCGCGCCGGGCAGGAACTCCTTCGGCGAGCCGTGCCGCTCGACCAGCCGGTGCGTCACGTCGGAGAACCCGGACACCTCGGCCACGACGACCCGCTGGTCCCGCCCGCCCGCTCCCCCGGTCGCGTACTCGCGCGGTGGCGACACCGGCTCGGCGCCGCGTTCGGTGAGGCCGCGGTAGGCGGCTTCGACATCGTCCACGCCGATCCCCACGACCGCCACGCCGTCACCGTGCTTGCGCACGTACTCGGTGGCGGGGTGGTCGGGTACCAGGCCGGTGGTCAGGACGACCTGGATGTCGCCCTGGCGCAGCAGCAACGAGCGACCGCCCTCCAGCCCGGTCTCGGGTCCGCCCTGACCGCAGATCGTGAACCCGAACGCGGTGCACAGGTAGAACGCCGCCTGCCTCGCGTCACCCACGTACAACTCGATGTGGTCAATCCCGGAAATGTTCATCAGGCATCCCGATCACTTCCCGGAGCACGTCAGCGGCTCCCGAGACGGTGGTCATGCGGCCGTACTGACCGCTGTCGAGTTCCATGCGCACGCCGTAGCGCTGTTCGACCTGGTGCACCAGCCAGGCCAGTTCCATCGATTCGATCATCTCGGGGACGTCCTGCGCGGACCTGCCGTCCAGGCTCGCGAGCATCGCCAGGACGTCGTCGCGGTCGGGTGGCACGCTCACCGCGCCACCCCCTGGGCGGTCCGGCGGAGCACCGAGCGGTCGCGGACCAGCTTTCCGGTGGTGGTGCGCGGCATCGCGTCGAGGACCAGCAGCCGTCGCGGTCTCTTGTAGGCGGCGAGCCGTTCGGCCAGAGCCGCTTGGACGGACGCCGCCGTAGCGGGCGCGTCGAGCTGCGTGTAGGCGGTGATCACGTCGTCGTGCAGCACCACGGCCGCCACCACGCCCGGCAGTTCGGCCAACGTCGCCTCCACCTCGGTCAGGTCGACCTTCAGCCCGCCGACCGACACCTGGGAATCCAGCCGCCCCTTGACGGTGACGAGCCCGGTGTCCGGGTCGACCGCGCCCGCGTCCCTGGTGTGCAGCCAGCCGTCCGCCCACCGGTCCGGGTCGGACAGACCGACGTAGGGCGCCTCGGGGCGGCTCACCCACAGCTCGCCGCCGCGTTCGACGACCGACAGCCCGGGCGCCGGGGTGAGGGCGGGCCGGTGCTCGCCGAACAGGTCGGTGGCGATGACGCCGACCTCGGTCATCCCCCACATGTTGCCCAGCGGCACGCCGTACTTCCCGGTGAAGGCGGCGGCGGTCGCGGCGGGCACCGCTTCGCCGCCGGTGGTCATCCGCTTGAGCTGCGGCAGGGTCGGCGGGTCCACGACGGAGGTGAGCAGTCCGATGTGGAACGGCACGCCCAGCACCGTCGCCGGGGTCGGTTCGGCCGCGACCGCGTCCAGCACGCTGTCGCCGGTGAGCCGCTCGGGCGGCCTGACCTGGACACCGGCGTGCAGGCCGTAGAGCAGGGCGCCGACCAGGCCGAGCACGTGCACCATCGAGGCCAGCACGACGATGCGCTCACCCGGCAGCGGCACGCCGTCGATCCGGGTGTACCGCTCGATCTCGGCGACCAGGTCGGCGGCCGTGCGGCCGATCACCTTGGACGGGCCGGTGGAGCCGGAGCTGAGCTGGATCACCGCGTGCGGTGTCGCGGCGGGACGGCCGGAGCGGGCCGTGACGGTCTCCTCCACGTCCGCGAACGGGCTCAGCGGGCTGCTCGTGATCCGGCCCGGCTCGACCAGCACCTGCGGTGCGAGCCTGCCCAGCGCGGCGTCGACCTCGAACGCGGTGAGCCGGTGGTCGAGCAGGCTCACCTGGGCCCCGATGCGCCACCCGGCGAGCAGGTTGGCCACGTACGCGACCGAGGGTGGCAGGCGCAGCGCGAGCGACCCGCCCGCGCGCAGTCCCGCCTCCGCCAGGCGTGCCTGCCGTTGCGCGACGAGCCGACGCAGCGCGGCCCGGTCGACCGGTCCGCCCGAATAGAGGCAGGTATCGTCGTCCGCGCCGCGCAGCAGGATCTCGTCGACCCATTCCGGACTGGCCACGAATACTGATCCGGCCGACGTCAGACCTTTTGTCATCAGTTCTCCCGCCTGACCCGCACATTATTCTTTCGAAAAAGTTGCGCCGGAGTTGCGGCTCAACCGGGGGCCGAGTGAGCCGAATCGTACGTCAGGGTTCACCCGCCGCACCATCGGCCAATCGGCCGTGACGAATCAGGTTTTCCGATCGACCGAGCCGGTCATTGATCAATGCGGCCAGCCGATCGAGGCCGCGATCGATCCCGTCGACCGGAACGACACTGCAGGAAAGGCGGAGCGCGCGGACTTCCGAACTGTCGTCGTAGAAATGCCCCATTGGAGTCCACAACACGCCGTAGTCGCGGGCGGAGCGTTCCAGGAGCGCGTCGTCGACCGGGAACGGGACGGTGACCACGACGAAGAACCCACCGGTCGGCACGGTCCAGGTGACGTGCGTCCCGGGCGGGAAGCGCTCGGCCAGCCCGGCCACGAGGTGGCGCAGGTTCCGGTCGTAGAGCCGCCGCTCCGGCGCGGTCGCCGCGGTGAGGCGGCAGCCGTGCGCCAGCAGCTTGCCGCCCACCACTGCCTGCGCGATCGGCGACGTGTTCACCGTCAGCATGCTCTTGATCTTGGAGAGCTGGTCCGCGAACAGGCCGACCGTGCCGTCGGCGCCGGCCACCCGCTGGTCGGCGACCACGTAGCCCACCCGTGCGCCGGGCAGCACGGACTTGGCGAACGAGCCCAGGTAGACGACCCGCCGACCCTCGTCCACGGCCTTGAGCGTGGGTATCCGGTCCGAGTCGCCGTGGAACAGCCCGTAGGGGTTGTCCTCGATCAGCAGGACGTCCTCGGCGGCGGCCACCTCCAGCAGCCGCCGCCTGGTCGCCAGGTCCAGGCTCAGCCCCGACGGGTTGGCGAAGTCCGGCACCAGGTAGCACGCGCGCGGCCGGCGACCGGCGGCGCGCTCGCGCCGGATCACGGCGACCAGGTCGTCGAGGTCGATCCCGCGCGGGCCGGTGCGCACCGGGCGCACGGGCAGGTCGACCAGCCGTGCCGCGCCGGTCAGCCCGACGTACGTCGGCGACACCGCCAGCAGGACGTCGCGCTCGTCGGCGCGCAGCGCGCGCAGCACGAGGAACATCGCCTCCTGGCACCCCGCGGTGACCACCACCGATTCCGGGTCGATCGCGATGCCCTCATCCAGCCGCAGGTTTTCCGCGACCAGTTCGTGGATGATCCCCTTGGTCCGACCGTACTGCAATACGGTGCGCCGCACCTGTTCTTCGGTGTGCCCGCGCTCGTCCGCGAGATAGCGGCAGAACTCGTGCAGATATCGGTGCACGTCCGCCAGGTCGAAGAACTCCTCGCTCGGCCTGCCGGCCGCCAGCGGTATCGCGTCCGGATAGTGCATCGCGACCTCGTTGAGGAAATTCATCGAGTTGAGCGCCGGATCCTCCAGCGCGCCGAACAACGTCCCGGTGGTCAGGTCGGCGACGTTCTCCGCGGTGACCGGCGGTGGGCTCACCGGAGATCTCCCCCGGGGGTCCGGCGGCGGTCACGAGCGGCCACGACGGCGCGCAGCAGGTCGTCCAGCTCGTCGTCGGAGAGGTCGGCCAGCGCGGCGTCGCGGGCGTCGTCGGGCGGGTCGGGAGCGAGTTCGGCCGACACGACCTCGGCGAGGGCCGCGATCGTGGGCGAGGTGACGATGCGGTCCATGGGCAGGGTGACGCCGTAGAGGTCGGCGACGCGGGCGGCGAACCGGACCGCGGTCAACGACCCGCTGCCGCGGCTGAACAGGTTGTCGTGCGGGCCGATCGGCTCGGTGGTGCGCAGGAGCTCGGCCCAGATCCCGGCCATGGTCTCCTCGATCCGGTCACGTGACGGCACCGGGTCGTCGTCCGCCTCGGGCGCCGGCTCCGCCGCGACGGGCTTGGCCGTGCCGTTCGGCGACGGCCCGGTCACCGCGGACCAGTCCTCCTCGGGGGCGGGCACCGACAGCTCGGCCACCGCGGTGTCCGCGGCGGCGTGCTCCAGCACGGCCACCACCGACCGCAGCACCCAGCGGGCGAAGCTCGGGTCGGTGCGGTGCGCCAAGGTCAGGGCGCCGTTCTGTTCCGCACGCAGGTCGAGGTCGGCTTCGGCGGTACCCGAAAGGACGACGTGGCCGCGCACGGTCACGCCGGGGAAGTCCGGCACCGGCGCGGCCGGCGGCCCGAAGGTGAACCGCGGCGCGGCGGAGAGGTCGACCCCCAGTTCCGCGGCGAGCTTCGGCAGCGGGACTTCGTCGTGCGACACCGCGTGCTCCACGGCGTCCCGCACCCGGACGAGCAGGTCACCGAACGCCGGTGCACCCGCCAACGACACCCGGACCGGGACCGCGTCGGCGAACGGACCCGCGATCGGCTCCAGCTCCACCCGCACCCGCCCGCTCACCGGGACCTCGACCACGAGGTCGTCCCGCCGGGCGTACCGGGACAGCACCACGGCGTACCCGGCGAGGAACGCCGCGGACAGCGTGGCTCCCACGCCCTCCGCCGCGTCGACCAGTCGTCGGACCGCCGCCGGATCGACCTCGGCCGTCATCCGCGTGGCGCGGTGTCCGGCGGGGAGCCGCAGGGGTTCGGGCACCTCGCGCAACACCTCGCGCCAGTGCTCCAGCTGACGCGCCAACTCCTCGCCGCTCAACCGCTCGCGCTGCCACACGGCGTAGTCCCCGTAGTCCATCCACGACAGCGGCAGCGCGCCCAGTCCTTCGCGGTACACAGTGGACAGGTCGTCGACCAGCACCGCCAGTGCGGAGGCGTCGGCGATGACCCGGTGCGCCACCAGCACGAACAGCCACCGGTCGGAGCCGACCTCGATCGCCGAGGCTCTCAGCAGGGGTGCGCGGGACAGGTCGAACGGCCGCTCGACCAGCGCCGCGGCCGTCGACTCGGCCCGCCGCACGTCGTCGGGCAGGACGACGTGCTCGACCACCACGCGCCCGTGCTCCGAGACGGCCTGCTCGCCGGAGGCGGTGACGCTCGTCCGGAGCATCGGGTGCCGCGCGACCACGACGTCCATCGCCCGTTGCAGCGCGACGGGATCGACCGGACCGTCCAGCCAGGTCGCGTGGGACAGGGGCTCGGGCAGGGACAGCGCGTGCGCCTGCGCGAACGACAGCGGATACCGCACGAACTACCTCCCGTGTGGCGTGTCCGCCAGGACCCGTTGCCGCATGAGGAACTTGCGCACCTTCCCGGTCGGCCCAACCGTCAGCTGCGCGTCGGGCACGACGTCGACCCGGCGCACCGTCCGCGCCACCGCCTCGCCGACCGCGGCGCGGACCTCGTCACCCCGGTCCAGCGCCGGATCGGCGCCTTCGTGCAGCACCAGCAGCACATCGGTGATCGGTGGGCCGTCCTCCCGCCCGGTCGCGAGGACCGTGCAGTCGCGGACGTCCGGGCACCGGGCCAGGATGCGCTCCTCGGTCAACGCGGTGTAGAGCCAGTTCCCGTCGCCGAGGTCGACCGCGTCGTTGGCCCGGTCGAGGTGGTAGTAGTAGCCCTCCTCGTCCCGGTACATCAGGTCGCCGGTGAGGTAGTAGCCGTTGAGGCGGTTGCGGTAGGTGGCGGTGGAGTCGTTCCAGTAGCCGGGCGCGAGCGTCGGCGACCTGAGCCCGCACTGACCGACCTCGCCGACCGGCACCTCCTCGCCCGTCGCCACGTCCAGCAGCGCCACCTCCGCGAACGGGTACGGCTTGCCGACGCAGCGGTCGTAGCGGTCGCTGCCCAGCCGGTGGCTGATGGCGAACGCGGCGTGGCCCATCTCGGTCGACCCGAGCGTGTCGATGAACTTCGAGCCCGGCACGTCGACCACGCCGTCCGGCGTCCACACGGGGTGGCTGCCGACCGCGACGAGCTTGCGGATGTGCGCCTCGTGCGCGCAGTCGCCGGTGCTGGACCAGTTGCGCACCGAGCTCAGGTCGCGCCGGGTCAGGTCGAACCGGGCCAGTTCCGCCCAGGTGACCGCGAAACCGAACACCCCGGTCGGCCGCCACCGCTCGATGGCGTCCAGGACCACCTCGCCGCTGTGCTCGAACGGCCCGCCCTGCCCGGACAGGCACAGCAGCTCGTACCCGTTGCACAGGGCTTGGTTCACCACGATGATCCCCGCGGCGTGCGCGGCCGGCAGCACGGACAGCTCGCGCACCCGCCCGTGCGGCCTGGCTTCGGTGAGCCGCACCGCGCGCACCGCGGCGAACAGGGAGTGGTGCGAGTGCACGACCGGCGTCGGCATCCGGGTGGTGCCCGACGAGTGCGTGATCGCCACCGGGTCGTCGGCGTGGTGGCGGTGAGGCGGGGGCGCCTGGGCGGGATCGCCGGTGCCGGTCTCCGCCGCGTCGCCCAGGACCGGCACTCCTAGGTCGTGGTCCCGCAGCGCCGCGTGGTCGTCGTCGACCACCACGCCGACGCCGCGCAGCCGGCGGACGAACTCCGCGGCGACCTCGATGGGCATGTTCCCGTTCATCAGCGCCGGGATCGCGCCGAGGTGGTTGAGCGCGAAGAAGTTCAGGAACACGTCGGCCGCCGACGTGACGAACACCGCGACGGGGTCGCGTCGGCCGATCCCCTTGCGGGCGAACCAGTCCGCGCGCGCCGCGACACGTTCGGTCAGGTCGCGCAGCGACAGCGGCGTCCAGGCGGGTATGCCGTCCACCTCGACGTCGAAGGTCATCCGCGGGGTGTCCGGGTCGGCGCCGTGCTCCAGCAGCATGGGCAGCACGTTGCCCGCGCCGACCCGCATGTCCTGCGCCAGCTCGGCGCGCAGGTTCGCCCGACTCATCAGACCTCCCGGTTCGCGAAAGAACAATGGACCACCGAACGGGCACGACCAAGTCGGGTTCCCGCATCGGTGGCGGTGGGGGTTGTGGGTGTGGCGCTTCGCGGACTGCGGCGCCGATCGCCGGTCTCGTGAACCTGGCGACCGCGGGCGCGGGCGTGTGATCCGAGACTAGGTTCGCGGTTCTCCTGTGGCAATCGGGCTTTCGGACGTGTTCGTGGTCGGTGCGGGCGACTTCGGGTTCCCGGCGAGCCGGGCCGTGATCGCCGCGCCGATCCGCGCGACCGGCGCCGGCAGCAGCATGTGCTCGTGCAGGCAGTCCACTTCGACCACGTCGACCGGTCCGCTCACGCAGTCGTCCCACGAGCCCACCTTCGCCCCGGTGGTCCGCTCGTCCTCGGTGGCGGACACGAACAGCACCGGGCCGCGGACCCGACCGGGGCGGTGGCGTTGTGCCACCGCGAGGTTGTTCCTGATCACGTGCGGCAGGGCGAGCAGTTGGCGATCCGGCCAGTCGTGCAAGCCCAACCCCGGCCTGCCGCGGACGACTTCCAGCAGGCGTAGCGCCGGGTCGGGGTCGTCCGGCTCGACCACCGGCTGGTAGCCGAACTCGCGGAGCACGAAGTCGCACACCAGCCACAGGTTGTCGTCGGCCACGCTGAGGCTGTTCGGCAGGCCGGGCATCGTGTCGCCGAGGACGAGCAGGCCGACCTCGTGGCCGCGCCGCTCCAGTTCCTCGGCGATCGCGTGCGCCACGTTGCCGCCGATCGACCACCCGAACAGGTGGTACGGGCCCTGTGGCTGGACCAGCCTGATCCGGTCGGCGAAGTCCCGCGCCACCTCGGCCAGGTCGACCGGCAGCGGTTCGGGCCTGCGCAGCCCGCGCAGTTGCAGGCCGTACACCGGGTGCTCGGGCGCGAGGTGCGGCAGCAGCGCGAGGTAGCACCAGCTCGCACCGATCAGCGGTGGCGCGCAGAACAGCGCCGGGCCGGCACCGCCCTCCCGCAGCGGCAGCACCAGGTCGAGGACGCCGCCCGCGCGGCGGATGTCGGCCCGCCGCTGCCTCGCCCAGGCGAACTCCTCGGCCGCCGGGAGCGCCTTCACCCTGGACCCGTCCACCGGACCGTCCTCCCGCTCGCGTGTGGTCACGTGCCGGACGCCAACCCGACCAGGTGGGCGGCAGCCGCCGCCGCTCCACCGGCGGCGGCGAACTCCGCCCCGATCCGGCGGGCGTGGCGCCGGTAGTCCGGCTCGTCGAGCACCGCCCGCACCGCGGCGTCCAGTTCGGCCACCGTGACGTCGAGGATGGACACCTCGATGCCGGCGCCCGACCGGGCGACCTGCCGCGCCAGCGCCACCTGCTCGGCCCGGACCGGCGCGACGACCATCGGGACCCCGAAGGTGAGCGCTTCGTTGACGGCGCCGCCGGCGTGGCACACCACCGCGTCCAGCTTCGGCATCAGGTCGAGCATCGGCACCAGCTCGGCGGTGATGGCGTTGGCCGGGAAGGACTCCGCGGCCACGCCGGAGGTCACGAAGATCGCCTGCACGTCGTCCGCCATGGGTGCGAGCACGGCCGCGGCGCGGTCGTAGAAGTCCCCGATCATGTGGCCGACCAGCGTGCCGACCGTGACCAGCACGTGCCTGCGGTCGGGCTCCCAGAGGTGCCAGGGGAATTCGGGCGCGTTCGGCCTGGCGCCCAGCGCCGCGCCGGTGAGCACGCAGCGGTCCGGCAGCGCGGCGTCACCCACGAGCCCGGGCGTCATCAGGGCGATCACCAGGTGCGGCGAGAACCGGGGGTCGATCGGCTCAGCGGACAGGCCCGCCATCGCCACCGCCTGCGCCATCTTGTCGGCCAGGTAGTCGTCGAACCCGACGAGGTCCTCGGGCGGCGTCAGCTCCAGCGTGCCCGTGCACAGGGTCGCCCACGGCACGCCGTGCCGGTGCGCCACCAACGCGCCGGCCAGCGCGTACTGCTCGGTGACGACGACATCGGGCTTGTGCTCCAGCACCGCCTCGTCGACGGGGCCGAGGGTGAAGCGGGTGAACGGGATCAGGTACCCGTCCCACATCGCCCGCACCCCGGCCATGCCCGTCATGTCGTAGCGGCGGTAGGCACGGGTGCCGGTGGGGTGCACCGTCGCATCCGGACCGACCAGCGGGCGCAGCACGTTCTCCGGACCGCACCACACGACGTCGTGACCCGCGCGGGCGAGTTCCTGCCCGATCGCGAGCATGGGGTAGAGGTGGCCTTGCAGCGGCAGCACGACCAGCAGAAACCGCGACACCGCAACATCGTGGCACACATTGACGTTCCCGGGAACGACGTGGTGGGATCCCGAAGTGTGACCGCTCTCGACGCGGTGTCGGTGTACACACCGGCTTTTCGCGTTCCCCTCGAGGACTTGGCCGAGCCGCTCGGCCTGACCGACATCCAGGTCAGGCTCTTCCGCCGGTTCCACGGGCTCGACCAGGTCCGGTTCGACCCGGACCGGTCGCCCGCCGGGTTGTTGCGCGCCGCCGTCGAAGGGCTCGCCGAGCTGCGCGGCCAGGAGCACCGCGTCCGGTACGTCGTCCACGGCCGGGCGATGCCGGTCGTCGTGCCGTACCCGCACAACCCGCTGCACGACGTCTGCCGTCGGCTGGGGCTCGGTCACGCGCTGGCTTTCACCGTCACGCAGCAGAGTTGCGCGAGCGGGCTGCTGGCGGTCGAGCTGGCCGGCCGGCTGCTGGCCCGTGATCCGGATGAAGACGCCTTGGCGTTGGTGCTGACCGGCGAGAAGGCGTTCACCCGCCACGCGCGGCTGCTGCCGGGCACGTCGCTGTTCGGCGAGGGCGCGTCCGCGTGCCTGGTGAGCGCCAACGGGCGGCGCGACCGGATGCTGTCCTTCGTGTGCGCGCAACGCGGCGAGTTCGACGGCGAGTTCGGCGACCGCGAGGACGAGTTCCAGCGCCAGTACCGGCCGTCGCTGGCCGAGGTGATCAACCGGGCGGTCGCCGACGCGGGACTGGCCCTGGACGACATCCGGTTGGTCCTGCCGCACAACGTGAACGTCGTCACCTGGCAACGGCTGTGCACGCTCATGGGTTACCCGGTGCAGCGCGTGCTGCTGTCGAACGTGCCCGACAACGGCCACCTGTTCTGCACCGACGCGTTCGCCAACTACCGCACGGCCCGGGAGCGCGGCCTGCTCCGCGAGGGCGACCACTACCTCGTCGCGACCGTCGGCGCCGGAGCCGGGGCGACCTTCTCCGCGATGGTGTTCCAGCACTGATCCCACGTCCTTCCAGGAGGCCGACATGACCGCACCCGACGCCCAGCTCGACATCGCCTTGCGGAACTGCGTGGTCCAGGCCATGACCACCGTCCTCAAGCGGCTGGTCGAGCGCGAGGGACCCATCACCGAGGACATGCACATGGCAGACGAGCTGGGCGTCAGCTCGTCGCTGGGCTTGGAGCTGCTGCTGGAGGTCGAGGAGCAGCTCGGCATCCAGATCGACGTGGAGCGGATGCGCCCGGACGAGCTGCTGACCGTGGGCGAGCTGGCCACGTTCATCGCCGGCCACAGCCGGCCCTGGTGATGCGCCTGGTCCGCGCCGGGCGCAGGGCGTTCGCCGGGAACGCCGACGTCCTCGCCGACGACGACCACCGCGCGCAGGTGACCGACTACTTCGCGGACCTGGTCCGGCCCTTCGGCGCCGGACCCGTCACCGACCTGTCCGGCCAGTCCTACGGCGAGATGGCGCGGGCGTTGGTGGCCGAGGTCGTCCCCGCGGCGGAACCGGTCGACCTGCTGGTGCTGGCGTTCTCGATCCACGACGTGTGGCCGGGCCGGGCGACCGCGACCTACCTGAGCCACGTCTGCCCCGGCACGCCGACGTCGTTCGCCGTCTGCGACCAGGGCAGCGCCTCGCCGTTCACCGGTCTGCGCGTCATCCGCGACTACGGCGTGCGGCGGGCGCTGCTGGTCGTGGTGGAACAAGCCGCGCTGCCCTACGAGTCGGCGGCGGCGACACCGGTGGCGCACCAGGGCGTTGCCCTGCTCTACGAGGAGGAGGCGGGCACCCGGGCGACCGAGGTCCGCCAGTACCCCGACGTGGGGCCGGAGGCCGTGCCGGAGCTGGCCCGCCTGGGGGTGGCCGAGCTGTCGGCCGGCCACCCCGGCGCACGGGTCGTGCTCAGCGACTCGCTCGCCGCCGCGTGGCCCGACAGCCCCGACCACACCCGCGCGCCGGCCGGGCAGCCCACGACGGGGGTGTGGTGGCACCTGGCCGGTCCGCGCGAGGGCGCGGTGCTGGTGGGCGACTACGACCGGGAACTGCGCTACCTCTGCTTCGCCGTGGTCGCGCCCGACTAGTCCTCAGTGGACCGCGAACGGGGTGTGGCGGGGTTCGCCCGGATCGCCACTACCCCGGTCCGGTGCCGGTTGCGGCCGGTCGGGGTCGTGCGCCGGCCGGCACGTCCGGCCGGAACGCGGCCTCGATGGCCACCTCCTCCACGAGGTGCAGCATCGCTTCCACCTGCTCGGCGGGGAAGACCTCGGTGTCGCTGACCACCTGGAGGTACACGGTGTCCGGGTGGTCCTCGATGTTGACGAACAGCTGGTCGGTCCACCGGTAGACGAACTTGTGCCACTTGAGGTGCGTCTCGGCCGTACTCGCCCTGATCTCGTCCTCGGTGGGGCGCGCGGCCTCGGCCACCGCGTCGGCCCTGGCCCTGGTGCTGAACCGCCGATCGTTGATGCGGCAGGTGATCCGGGCCGGGTAGCCGCGTTCGGCGTCCAGGCGCGCGGCCAGCTCCGCCAGCTGGTCGGGGTCGTAGTAGGAGTTCATCAGGGCCGCGGTCGTGGCCTGGCGCGCCTGCGCGAGCACGTCGTCGACCGTGCCGTCGAGGTCGAGGGTGAGCACCGCGTTCTGCACCACCGAGCCGATGACGTCGGCCAACCCCGGCCGGTACCGGTTGCCGGCGGCCACGTGCAGGGTCAGCGGGTTGACGCCGGTGGTCCGGGCGATCGCGGTGGCGATCACCGCGAGCAGCACCCGTCCGGTGTCCGTGCGGGTCCGCCGGGCGATCTCGACCACGGCCAGGTAGGCGGCCCGTGACTGGAACCGCACGTTGCGGCACCGCCGTCCCGCCTCGTAGTCGGGCGCACCCGACCCGCCGAACGTCAGCGGCGGCAGCGAGCGGAGGTGGGTCTCCCAGTAGCGCATCGCCCGGTCGCTGACCCGCCGCAGCTCCGGCGTCGCCTCCCGGCGGGCGAGGTCGGCGAGCCGGACCGCGTCCGGGTCCACCGGGCGGCCGACCAGCTCGCCCAGGTCGAGGTCGGTCATGAGCAGCAACCCGCCCACGCCGTCGACGACCAGGTGGCCGAGGGTGAGCACCAGGTACACGGCCTCACCCCGGTACTGCATCACGCCCATGCGCAGCGGCCATGGGGTGTGCTCCTCCAGCGGTGCCGCCATCCACTTGAGCCACAACCGGTTGCCGTGGTCGACGGCGTCGGTGCGGTCGAGGTGGTCGGCGACGGTCATGACCTCCAGGTCGATCTCCCCGGACCCGTGCACCACCTGGCACGGGTTGCCCTCGTCGTCGGTGCCGAACCGCGTCCGCAGGGCGGAGTGCTTGCCCATCAGCCGGCTCAGGCGTTCGGCGACGTCGGCGACCGTGAGGCCCTCCGGGAGGTAGTGCGCGCCGCTGATGTTGTAGGTCCAGTCGCTGTTGCGCATGTCCTGGAGGATGGTCTTCTGACCCCAGGACAGCGGTGCGGTGCCCGCGCCGGGACCGGAGAACGGCACGGTGACGCGGGAGTGGACGATCCGTTCACCCATCGGCACTCCCGAAGATCACGCTCACGTTGTGGCCACCGAAGCCGAACGAGTTGGACATGACCGCGTTCACCGCGGCGGGCAGCGCCTCACCGCGGACGTGGTTGAGGTCGCAGGCCGGGTCGGGGTCGTCCAGGTTGTGGGTCGGTGGGAGCAGTCCCTTGCGCATGGCCACGATGCCGATCGCCGCTTCGACCACACCGGACGCGCCGAGCATGTGCCCGGTGACCCCCTTGGTCGAGCTGACCGGGGGCATGGCGGCGCCGAACACGCCCCGGATCGCGGCGGCCTCGGCGGAATCGCCCGCCTTCGTGCCCGTGCCGTGCGCGTTGAGGTAGTCGATGTCGCCTGTGGACAGTCCGGAATCCCGAAGTGCCCTCCGCATGCTCTCCGCCGCGCTGGAACCGTCGGGCCGGGGCGTGGTCGGGTGGTGCGCGTCACTCGTCGCGCCCCAACCGAGCACCTCGGCGTGCACCGCCGCACCGCGCGCCCGCGCGAAGTCGGCCCGTTCCAGCACGAGCACACCGGCGCCTTCGCCGAGCACGAAACCGTTGCGGCGCCGGTCGAACGGGCGGCTCGCGGTGGTCGGGTCGGTCCAGCCGCGGGCGAGGGCGAGCGCGTTGCCGAAGGCGTCGGCGAACGTGGGGAACAGCGGCGCCTCGGTGCACCCGCACACCACCGCGTCCGCTTCGCCCGCCCGGAGGATGCGCATGGCCTCGCCGATGGACTGCCCACCGGCGGCGCAGGCCGTGCCGGAGGACGACGTGTACCCCCGGATGCCGAACTTGATGGCGACCCGCGCCGCGGCCATGTTGGGCAGCACACCGGGCAGCAGCAACGGGCTCACGCCCAGCCGGCCGCGCCGGGACCGCTCCACGGCCTGCTCCGCGAGCGTGGCGAGCCCACCGACCCCGGACAGCACGACCGCGACGCGGTACGGGTCGACGTCGCGGCCGATCTCGATCCCGGCGTCGGCCAAGGCGTCGTCCGCGGCTCGCACGGCCATCACGATCGAGCGGTCCACGACCCGCGCTTCCCTCGGTGGCAGAACGCTTTCCGGGTCGATGACCGGCCCGATGGCGGCCGCGTCGAGCACGCCGTGCAGCGGGTGGTCCTCCGGCGGGCGCACGATCGCGGACCGACCGGCGCACACCGCCCCGAAGACCTCCTCGACCACCGTGCCGACCGGGCTGACCAGCCCGATCCCCGTCACGGCGACGCTCACGCTCACGTCGCCGTGGCGGTCTGCGCGCGCCGGGCCACCTCGGCGCAGAACTCGCCGACCGTCATGGCGGCGAACCGCTCAGCCTCGTCCTCGTCGAACCGCACGCCGAAGTGGTCCTCCACCCGCAGCGAGAGCTCGGCCAGGGCCAGCGACTCGAGGTCGGCGCCTGCCGGGCCGAGCACCGTGTCGTCGTCCATGTCGGCGGTGCTGTACTTCATCACCGTCAAGGACTCGAAAAGGAACTGGCGGATCTCAGAATTCATGGCGGCACTTCCCCTCTCCGGGAGGTCAACGGGAATCTGCACCACCGGGGTCGAACCCGTCAAGCACCGGCCCGCAACCGAATACGGGCTATGGACCACGGTTCGGAACAGCCGCAGAATGTGCGCCATGCCCTCGGCGATGCTGGATCTCGTGACGCGCGGAGAAGCGTCGCCGCAGTCCCCTGCCGTCCACCTCGTCGGCGGGGAGACGCTGTCGTACGGCGACTTGGCCGCGCTCGTCGGCGAGTCCGAGCGCGCACTGCGCCACGACACCAAGGCGTTGGTGCTGTGCGCGGGAGATCGTGACCTGCCCACGCTGTTGACCTACCTGGCCGCGCTGCGGCTCGGCCACACGGTCGCATTCCTGCCCGCCTCGTCCGAAATACTTTCGAAGTACCACCCGGAATTCGTCGTGCCGGGGCCCGGTGGCGGGTCGGATCTGGCCGCCCTCGGTTACGCGCCCGCCGGAGAGGTGGGAGGTTCGCACGTCTTCCGCACACTTTCGGCGCAACCGGCGGGTGACATCTTCCCCGACACGGCGGTGCTGTTGTCGACTTCCGGAACGACGGGGAGCCCCAAAGCGGTGCGGCTGTCGTACGACGCGGTGGCCGACAACGCCGCCGCCATCGTCCGCGCGTTGGGCGTCACGGCCGCGGAACGCGCGCCGACCACGTTGCCCATTACCCATGCCTATGGGTTATCGGTGGTGAACAGCCACCTGAGTGCGGGTGCGAGCATCGTGCTGACCGACCGGTCGCCGTTGTCGCTGGCGATGTGGGACCACGTCATCCGGGCGGGCGCCACCTCGTTCGCCGCCGTGCCGACGACCTACGCGGCGTTCGGCCCGGCGCACGTGAACCTGCTGGAACGCACCGCGATCCGCACGATGACCCAGTCGGGCGCACGCCTCGGTGACGAGCTGACGATGCGGATGGTGCGGATGATGGAGCGGCGGCAGGGCCGGTTCTTCCCCATGTACGGCCAGACCGAGGCCACCTCGCGGATCACGTGCCTCGACCCGGCCGCCCTCCCGGACCGCCTCGGCTCGGTCGGCACGGCGGTGCCGGGCGGCGTCATCACCATCGTGCCCACCGAAGCGCACGACCGGGCCGCACCCGGCGAGGGCGCCGTGCACTACCGCGGTCCGGGCGTGATGCTCGGCTACGCGACCGACCGCGACGACCTCGGCCGGGGAGCCGAGGTGGACGTCCTGGACACAGGCGACCTCGGGTACCTGCGCGACGGCTACCTCTACCTGACCGGCCGCACCAAGCGGATCGCCAAGGTGCTCGGCGTCCGCACGAGCCTGGACGACCTGGAGCGCGTGGTCGAGCGGTCCGACCACCCGTCCGCCGTGGTCTGCGGCGAGGACGACGTGGTGTACCTGTTCGGCGCGGGCGACCCGGACGTGCACGAGCAGCAACGACGACGATTGGCCGAGGCGTTGGGGGTGCCGAGCCGGCACGTGGCGGTCCGCCACGTCGACCGCCTGCCCCAGACGCCCGGCGGCAAGGTCGACTACCGGGCGCTGACGGCGGCCGTGGACACCCGGGAGGTCGGGCCGTGGAACTGACGCACTGGCGACAGCTGTCCGATCGCGGACCGGACCTCGTGCTGTGCCTGGACTTCCCCGGTGGACGGGCCGCGGCCGGGTTCGCGGACCTGGCGTCCGGTGTCGCGGTGGACGCCTGCTTCCTGCACATCGCCCAGCCGGGCTCGGGGCCGCTCGACGCGTGCGTCGACCGCTGGGTGGCGGAGGTGACGGCGACCGGCCGCCCGGTGCGCGCGGTGCTGGGGTTCTGCGCCGGGTCGTCGCTGGCGACCTGCGTCGCCGACGCCGTCGCGAAGTCCGCCCCCGCGCCGGTGACCCTGCTCTTCGACGCGGTGGTGACCACGGCGGGATCGTTGGGCCACCAGTTCACGTCCACCCTCGAAACCTCCGCGGACCACCTGACCGACGAGGAGCTGGAGGGCGCGCGCGCCCTGGCGGACGAGCTCGTCGAGGCGCACCCGGACGACCTGCTCCGCATCGCCACCGCCCTGGTCGACCGGTACGACGCGTTGATGGGCGAGGTCGCCGCCCGGCTGTCGCTCAACCAGTTCTTCCGGCAGCAGCTCACCGGCGGGTTCACCGCCTACGTGGACTACATGCTGCTGGCCGCCCAGGGCCGGTTCGACACGCGCTCCGGGACGCCGTTGTTCGTGTCCTCGAAGGACCAGGAGCCTCCCGTGGACGGCGCCCGGCTCCTCGCGCTGGACTTCGACCACGCCGACCTGCTGCGCGAGCCCGCGGTGCACGACCTCGTCGCCGAACTGCTGATAGGAGAGCGCCCGTGGTGAACGTGGCCGAGATAGCCGACGTCCTGTCCGCGCACCCCGGTGTGAGCCGGGCCGAGGTCGCCGTCGTGCGCCACGACGGGCGTGACGTCACGGTCGCCGCCGTCGAGCTGACCGAGTACCTGAGCGGGCCCGTGCTGCGCAACCACGTGCGCCGACAGCTGGGCGAGGACTGCGGGCTGGGCGGTGTGCTCGTCGTGGACCGGCTCCCCGCGGCGGACGGCGCAGTGGACGCCGGGCAGCTGGCGGCGGCCGTCGCCGACGGCCGGTGCACCCTGTTCGAGGACCCGCGCGACGACGTCGAGCGGCGGGTGGCGGCGATCTGGTCGGCGCAGATGGACGTGCGGCCGGTCGGCGCGACCGACGACTTCCTGGAGCTGGGCGGCGATTCGCTGTCCGCGCTCGGCATCATCGCCGCGCTCGAAGCGGAGTTCGACCGGCCGCTGGACGTGTACGAGTTCATGAGCGCGTCCAGCGTCCGGCGGCTGGCCGAGATGCTGCGGTAGCGATGACCCTCCCCGTGCACCGGCGGATCGCCGACATCGCCCGCGCCGAACCCGGCCGGACGGCCCTGATCGGGTTCGACGCCGACCTGACCGCGCGCACCCTGTCGTGGGGGGAACTCGCCGAGTCGGTGCAGGAGGCGGTGGCCGCGCTGCGGGCGGCGCTCGACCCGGACGTGCCGTCGTGCGTGGTCGTGGAAGCGGCCAACACCCTGGGCGCGGCGACCGGCATCGCGGCGGCGCTCGCGGCCGAGGTGCCCGTCTTCCCGCTGAACCCCGCCACCCCCGCGGCCGAGCGGGACGTCCTGCTCGGGCTGCTCGGCCGCAGGTACGGGCACGTGCACGTGCTGGACGGCGCGAACCGGCCGGGGCCGGCGATCGTGCCGGCCACGCCGCCGTCCACCCGGGACGGTGCGGCGGCCTACCTGCTGGCCACCGGGGCGAGCACCGGCGTGCCGAAGATCTCGGCGCGACCGGGACCGCTGCGCTACGACCCCGCGCGGACGCCGTCGCTGGTGATCCGGCAGACCGGCTGGCGGACCGGCCAGCGGCAGCTCATCGTCGGTCCGCTGTACCACGCGGCGCCGTTCACCGCGTTCGTCGACGCGCTGCTGGACCTGAACACCGTGGTGCTGCAGCGGTTCTTCGCCGCGCAGTGGACCGTCGACCTGGTGCGGCGGCACCGCGTCGAGTGGGTGCAGCTGACACCGACGCACATGCGCGAGATCCTGATGCTCGCCGACGCGGACCCGTCGGCTTTCGACAGCCTGCGCGCGCTCCTGCACACCGCGGCCTCCTGCGACCCCGACACCAAGCGCGGGTGGATCGACCTGCTGGGGCCCGAGCGGGTCTTCGAGCTGTACGGCGCGACCGAGGGCATCGGCGTGACGTTGGCCCGCGGTGACGAGTGGCTGGCCCGGCCGGGCACGGTCGGGCGCGGTGTCCTGACCCAGCTCCGCGTCCTGGACGACAGCGGCGCACCGGTCCCGCCGGGCGAGGCCGGCACCGTGTTCATGCGCACCCCGCAGCGGGTGAGCCGGTCCGACTACGTCAACGACCAGGTCGTCCGCACCACCCCGGACGGGTTCGCCACGGTGGGCGACCGGGGCAGGCTCGACCGCGACGGCTACCTCTACCTCGAACCCCGCGACCACGGCACGATCAACGTCGGCGGCGAGAAGGTCGACCCGACCGAGGTCGAGGCCGCGTTGCTGGCCCACCCCGCGGTGGTCGACGCCGTGGCGCTGGCAGTGCCGCACCGGACCCTCGGGTCGGTGGTCGGCGTGCAGGTGGTGCTGCGCCCCGAGGCGACCGTCCGCAAGGCCGACCTCGCCGCGCACTGCGGCCGGCGGCTGACCGGGTACAAGATCCCGAAGCACTTCACGTTCGTCGACCGACTCCCCCGCTCCGCGGCAGGGAAGATCCAGCGCTGGCGGCTCGCCGCCGATCACGAAGGCGGTGCACCCACCCCATGAACCCGACCGCGGACGACGTGCTCGACACCGGCTACCGGCACCCGCGCGACCCGGTGGAGCTGTGGCTGGCCCGGCAGTGGCAGGAGGTCATCGGGTTCGCGGTCGGCATCCGGGAGAACTTCTTCGAGCTGGGCGGCAACTCCCTGGACGCGGCGCGGGTCGTCAACGCCGTCCTCGAGGAACTGGGCGTGCGGCTGCCGCTGAACGCGATGACCGAGCACCCCACCGTGGAGAGCCTGGCCGCCCGACTGCGCGACCACAACGAACAGCTGGCCGATCCCCTGGTCCTGATCCAGCGCGGCGACGGGACCGCTCCCCCGTTGTTCCTGGTCCACCCGGCCAACGGACAGGTCGGCCCGTACGCCGAGCTGGCCCAGGCGATGGGCGAGGACTTCACCGTGTTCGGGCTCCAGGCGGCCGGGCTCCACTCGGACGTCGACCCGGTCGCCTCGGTGCGGACCCTGGCGCACACCTACGTCGAGGCCGTCCGCGCGGCGTGGCCCGACGGCCCCTACCTGCTCGGCGGCTGTTCGACCGGCGCTTCGGTCGCCCACGAGATGGCGGCCCGGCTCGTCGAGGACGGCGCCGAGGTGCGGCTGCTGGCCCTGGTCGACGCCGAGCTGCTGGACGTCGGCCCCCGCTTCGACCAGCCGCCCGGTGACCCGGTCGCGGTCCTGGACCGGTGGAAGGAACTCGACCTCGTGCCGTCGGACGCGACCCCGGAGTTCGTCCGGCGTTCGGCGCGCGTGTGGCAGGCGAACGAGGACGCGGTCCGCGACTGGGAGCCCCGGCCGTACCCCGGTCCGCTCGACGTCGTCCTCAGCCCCTCGCACGACCGCCCGGCGTTCGCGGACTGGCCGGCCGCGGTGACGCGCGAGCACACGCCGCCGGGCGGGGACCTGGCCGGTGCGCTGCGCGGGCTGATCGGGTGACCGGGATGAGCACCTCGATCGACACCGGTCGGCGCAGGCGGCGCGTGCGGCTCACGCCCGTCGACGCCATCCAGGTCACCGCCACGGGGTCGCGCGCGGTCGAGGGGCCCGTCACCCTCGGCCAGCTCAACACCCTGCAGTGGTTGCAGGACGACGCCGACCACATCGCCGCGTTCCTGCGCGTCGAACTGCCCGTGCCCGAGGGGAGGTCCGTGGACGACGTGGCCGAGGCGGCCGCCGTGCTGGTGGCCAGGCACGAATCCCTGCGGACCACCTACGTCCGGGGCGAGGACCCGCGTCAGGTGGTCGCGGCGACCGGCGTGTTCACGCTCCACGTGTGCGCCCTGGGCGAGGGACCGTGGGGGCCTCGGGACCGCCCGGCGGTGGCCGTGCGGCTGCTGGCGTGGCTGCGGGAACGGCGTGACACGGCGTCCACCATGATGCGGATGGCGGTGGCCACCGACGAGCACGGCGCGGTCATCGCGTGCGTCGCGGGGTTCTCGCACCTGGCCGTCGACCACGGCTCCATCGAGGTGCTCAAGCGCGAGTTCGCCGAGATGCTCGCGCACCCGGACCGCCGACAGGTCGGCGGGCCCCGCCACCAGCCGCTGGACCAGGCCGAGCTGGAGGCCACGCCCGTCGAGCGGCGTCGGGTCCGGGCGGCGAACGACTACGTCCGCGAGCTGGCTCGGCGGCAGCCGCGCTGCCTGCTCGCGCTGCCGGGGGCCACGCCGTCGGGCGACTCGCTGGCGGTGGAGCTGTCGTCGCCGGCCGCCGCGATGGCGGTGCGACAGGTGGCGGCGCGCACGCGGTGCAGCCGGTCCTCCGTCGTGCTCGCCGCGACGTGCGCGGTGCTGGCGCGGCGCACCGGCTACCGCGAGCTGGTGTTCCCGTCACTGGCGAGCAACCGCTTCGAGCGCCACCTCGTCGACTTCGTCGGTTCCCTGGCGCAGGGCAACCTCGTCGCCGTCGAGGTCGGCGACCGGAGCTTCGACGCGCTGGTCAAGCACACGTGGGCCGCGGTGCTGGAGGCGAGCAGGCACTCGAGGTACGACGGCGTCGAGCGCGGCGCGGCGGACGAGCGGATCCAGCACGAGCGGGGCATGCACTTCCTCTACGACCCGTTGTTCAACAGCCTCGTGCCCGAGTCGTGGTCGGGGGTCACCGCGGGCGTCAAGCACCGGCCGGAGGAGATCACCGCCGCGCTGCGGCAGACCGAGCTGCGGTGGCGTCCGGTGCCCCACAACGGGACACCGGTGCGGTTCGGCCTGGAGGAGGTGGACGGCCGGGTCCGGCTCGACCTGTGGAGCGCGGACACCGGGCTGGTGCCCCGGTCCGAGATGGAGTCGTTGTTGCTGGCCGTCGAGCGCCTGCTGGTCGGCGCGGCCTCGGGTGACCTCGACGCCTCGCGCGTCCGCGAGGTCACCGGCCTGGACCCCATCAGCCGCACGTCGGACTGGGTGCTGGTCGACTCGTGCTGGGTCGACCTCGCCGAGGTGCAACGGCTGCTGGACGAGGCGTTGGCGCCGTCGACGACCCGCGTCTTCGGCTCGGTCGACGGCCGGGACCTGGTCGCCTACCTGACCGCGACCGACGCCGTGCGGACACCCGAACAGGCCCATGCCCGGTGTCTGGCCGCGCTACCGGACCGCCTCAACGCCCTCGCACCGCGCCACTACGTCCTGTGCCCCACCGCGCCGGCCGACCCGGCGGACCCCGCCGCCTGGCCCGCACCGCTCGCCACCGGCACCGGGCGTTGATCCCGCGGTCAGTCGTCGATCGCCTCGTAGACGGTGGTCCAGAAGTCGTGCCATATCGGCAACCTCTGGTCACCCGTGTGCCCCCGCTGCATGAAGAAGACCGCCGCCAAGTCCTGGACGGGATCGTTGTACCAGGCGGTGCCGTAGAAGCCGGACCACCCGTAGCTGCCGACCGACAGGCCGAGCCCGCTCGGACTGGTCAGGACCGACATCCCGAACCCCCACCCCATCCCGCTGAAGAACCCCGGCCAGAAACCGGAAGCCGCCCTCTGCTCCGAGGTCAGCTGGTCACTGGTCATCAGCGCGACCGACGATCGGGAGAACACCTGCCGTCCTCGGTGGGAACCGCCGGCCAGCAGGGCCAGGGCGAAGGCGAAGTAGTCCTGAGCGGTCGAGACCAGGCCGCCACCACCCGATTCGAACTTCGGCGGTCGGCTCCACCGCCCGTCGGGGCCGTCGTCCACGACCGGCTCGCCGGTGGCGACGTTGTCGCGTTGGTACGCCGTCGCCAACCGGTCGACGTCCTCGGCGGGCACGCTGAAGGCGGTGTCCTTCATCCCGAGTGGACCGCACATCCGCTCGCGGAGGGCGTCTCCGAAGGACAGGCCGGTCGCCCTGGCGATGAGCACGCCGATCACGTTGGAGGCGGTGTCGTACATCCAGCGCTCGCCCGGCTGGTAGGCGAGCGGGAGCGAGCCCAGCCCCCGCATGAACGCGTCCGGCGACGAGTAGTCGAGTGCGTTCAGCGCGTCGACGATCGGAATCCTGCCCGGCTTGGTCGGGAACATCCCGATGCCACAGGTGTACGCCAGCAGGTCCCGCAGCGTGATCCGGCGTCGCGCCGGGACGGTGTCGTCCAGCGGCGCGTGGAGGTCGACCAGCACGGTCATGTCCGCCAGCTCCGGGAGGAGGTCGTCGACCGGGTCGTCGAGGTGCAGGGTGCCGTCGTCGACGAGGGTCATCGCGCACGCGGCGACGAGCGGTTTGGTCATCGAAGCGGTGCGGCAGATCGTGTCTGCCGCCATCGGGGTCGCCGAGCCTTCGCCCTCGAAGGCGATGGTGCCCGTCGCTTCGACGTGCACCTCGCCGTGGCGGCCGAGCACGGCCACCGCACCGGGCACGGCGCCGGACTCGACGTGGCGCTCCAGCAGCTCCCGCACCCGAGCCAGCCCTTTCGACGAGAAGCCACCAGTGGGCATTCGCCTCGACCTCATCCCGTCCGTCCAACGCCGCCTGTCGCGCGACGACCGTAGCCTTCCGGGACGGTGCAAAGGAGTGGACTTCGCACCGGCACTACGGTTTCTCGGCACGTTCGGCCGCACGTGCGCGCCGAACCCGTTGGAGGTCGCCGAGTCCCTGGACCGACCGGAGCAACGTGCGAGGAGTTGCGCAAGAATCCGTGCGGATACACGAAATCACCTTCTTGAAGGTGTTCGCGTCCCCGTGCTTGGATGCCCCTGAGGCGCCTGGCCGGCCGGTTGAGGATCGTCGCCGAACCGCACCACCCAAGGATTCGCGGGAGCGCCATGACGACCGGAACACCGCCCGCGGCGGAGTCCCCGACGGCCGGGTTGCGTGCCACGTGGACGAACTGGGTGGACGAGGCGGTGCGGCCGCGGTTGCGGATCGCCCGGCTGTTGCCGTCCGGGGGTGTGGCCCTGGTCGTGTTCCTGGGCGTGCTCAACTTCGTGCTCGGCCTGCTGCCGGTGGCCTTCGTGGTCGCGACGAGCATGCTGCTCGGCGAGGTGCCCGCAGCGGTCGGCGGCGGGGTCGGCAGCGCGGCGTGGGATCGGCTGACGGCGATCTTCCTGCTCGCCGCGGTCGCCTTCCTGCTCACCCAGATCCTCACACCGGTGAACAACGCTCTGGGCCAGCAGTTGCGGCGTCGGGTGGACAGCGCGCTGCGGGACGACGCGATGGCGTTGATGCTGCGGCCGGTCGGCATCGGGCCGCTGGAGGACCAGCGCACGCTCGACGAGCTGAACGAGGCGGTGCGCGCCTTCGACCGCGACTGGGGAACGCCGGGGCAGGCGTGCTTCGGCATGGTGGCGCTGATCGCCCGCTACACCCGCTTGACGGCCCTGGTGGTGGCGATCGGGCTGACGATCGGTTGGCCCGCGGGGCTCGGGGTCGGTGCGGCGGTGCTGGCATTCCGCTACGGCCAGCGCGGCGGGCTGCGCAAGTACTCGCGGGTGGGACGCGACCTCATCGGCCGGATGCGCGAGATCGGCTACCTGCACGAGCTCACGATGACCGACGTGGCGGCCAAGGAGATCCGGGTGTTCGGCCTCACCGGCTGGCTGGCGGATCGCTACGCGGCCGTGTGGGAGGCCGTGCGCGACACCTTCGAACGGGCGCGCCGCCGCGTCTACCTCACGCCTTACCTGCTGCTGACGGCGTTGGGCCTGCTGTTCGCGGGTGGCGCGATGGTGTACGCCGCCCAGCTCGCCGCCACCGGGCAGGTGGGCCTGACCGCGTTGGCGCTCGGGGTGCAGGCGGTCGTGCTGGCGATCTCGCTGGGCGGCTACTACCCCGAAGCGGACACCAGCACCCAGTACGCGATGATGGCGTTGACGGCCCTGCAACGGTTGCGCGACCGGCTGGACGAGCTGGACGGGGGTCAGCCCCCGCCGGGTCGGGCCGAGGTCCCTCCGAGCACGCCGACCGCGTCGCTCGCGTTCGACCGCGTCGGCTTCCACTACCCCGGTTCGGACCGCACCGTGCTCGACGGCATCGAGCTGGACCTGCCCGCCGGGCGGTGCACGGCCGTGGTCGGCGTCAACGGCGCGGGGAAGACCACGCTGGTGAAGCTGCTCGCGCGGCTCTACGAGCCGACGTCGGGCGCGGTGCGCGCGGACGGGGTGGACATCGCGGAGTTCGACCCGGTGCTGTGGCGGCGTCAGGTCGGCGTGATCTTCCAGGACTTCGTGCGCTTCGAGCTGTCCGCGACGGAGAACATCGCGCTGGGGGCGGCGCACGTGCCGGTCGACCGCGCGGTGGTGCTGCGCGCCGCCGAACGCGCCGGGATCGCCGAGGCGCTGCTCGCCCTGCCCGACGGCCTCGACACCCCGCTCTCGCGGGCCTACCCCGGCGGGACGGACCTGTCCGGCGGGCAGTGGCAGCGGATCGCCATCGCACGGGCGCTCTACGCGCTGGAGGCGGGCGCCACGGTCCTGGTGCTGGACGAACCGACCGCGGCGCTGGACGTCCGGGCGGAGGTGGCGTTCTTCGACCGCTTCGTGGAGCTGACGCGCGGGGTCACCTCGCTGCTGATCTCGCACCGGTTCTCCAGCGTGCGGCGGGCCGACCACATCGTGGTGGTGGACGGCGGGCAGGTCGTCGAGCGCGGCTCGCACGACGAGCTGATGGCGGCGGGCGGTCACTACGCGCGCCTGTTCACCTTGCAGGCGAAGCGATTCGCGCACGGCCTGGACGCTGATGGCGCCGAGGACGACGACGCGGTGGACGGCGGCACGACCACCAGGTCTCCGGCGGTCGACGGCGCGGTGGTGGAGGGGGTCAGCCGGTGATCGAGGTCGTCCGCGGTGGCTGGGAGCTGTTCCTCATCGCCTGGCAGGAGAGCCGGTACCGCTTGGTGCTCGCCGTCGTGCTCATGCTCGCCCAGGCGTCGGCGATGCCGTTGGCCGCGCCGGCGCTGGCCGCGCTCACCGACTCGGCGCTGGCGGGCGACGTCCGGGGCGCGACCACGGCGGCGGTGCTGGTCGTGGTGGGGGTGATCGCCGCACTGACCGCCGGGCACTTCGCCCACATCTTCTACTTCGAACTGGGCGACCGCGCCGTGCCGCGCCTGGAGCGCGAGCTGATCGAGATGACCAACGGCTCGGCCGGGCTGGAGCACCACGAGCGCCCCGAGTACGCCGACAAGCTGCAAGTGCTGCGCCAGGAACTGCACCGGGCCGGGTGGGGTTCGATGGAGGGCCTGCTGAACAGCCTCGGCCTGCTGGTGGCGATCTCGATCACCGCGGTCCTGCTGGCGCGGCTCAACCCGCTGCTGTTGCTGCTGCCCCTGGCGGCCGTGCCGCCGTTGCTGCTCGGGCGGCGGGCCGAGTCGATCGTCAACGGCGCGCGCGAGCGCTCGGCGGCGCCGTCCCGGCACGCCAAGCACCTCTTCGGACTGGTCGCGAACGCGGCCTCGGCCAAGGAGCTGCGCGTCGGCGGGCTGGAGTCGGAGCTGCGCTCGCGCCAGCGCCGGGCCTGGGACGACGCGTCGGACCTGCTGTGGCGCGGTGAGCGCCGGGCCGTGGTGCTGCGCACCGGCGGTGAGCTGTTCTTCGCCGTGGCCTACGTGCTGGGCACGCTGCTGGTGCTGCGCGACGCGGTGGCCGGGCGCCGCGGCGTCGGTGACGTCCTGCTCGTGCTGACCTTGGCGTCCCAGGTGAACCAGCAGGTGACCTCGTCCGTGGCCACGTTGCAGGAGATGCAGCGCACCGGCCGGGTCATGGGCAATGTGCGCTGGGTCCGCGCGCTGGTGGCGGGCCAGGCCCCGCCCCCGCCCGACCGGGACGTGCCCCGGCGCGTCCGGGACGGCATCGAGCTGCGCGGTGTGTCGTTCACCTACCCGGGCACGGACCGCCCGGTCATCGCCGACGTCGACCTCACCCTGCCCGCGGGCGGCACGGTCGCGTTCGTCGGTGAGAACGGGGCCGGGAAGACCACCCTGATCAAGCTGCTGTGCCGGTTCTACCCGGTCACCACCGGCACGATCTCGGTGGACGGCACGGACTTCACCCGCTTCCCCGTGGACGGGTGGCGCGCTCGCATCGCCACCGGGTTCCAGGACTTCGCCCGGTTCGAGCTGCTCGCCCGCGAGAACGTCGGTGTCGGCGAGCTGGCCGAGATCGACTCGACCGAGGCCGTGCACGACGCCCTGCGGCGCGCCCGCGCCGAGGACGTCCTGGACCGCCTCGATGACGGCCTCGAGACCCGGCTCGGCAAGACCTACGCCGACGGCGTGGAGCTGTCCGGCGGGCAGTGGCAGAAGCTCGCGCTCGGCCGGGCCATGATGCGCCGCGAGCCGCTGCTGCTGGTCCTCGACGAACCGACCTCGGCACTGGACGCGCAGGCCGAGCACCGGTTGTTCGAGCGGTACGCGGCCGGCGCGCGCGAGGTCGGCCGGCGGACCGGCGCCATCACGTTGCTCGTCTCGCACCGGTTCTCCACCGTGCGCATGGCCGACCTCATCGTGGTGGTGGCCGACGGACGCGTGCGGGAACACGGTTCGCACGACGAGCTCATGGCCGCGAACGGCCTGTACGCCGAGCTGTACTCGATGCAGGCGGCGGCTTATGCGTGAGGTGTGGTCGACGGCCGACGTCGAGCGGTTGGCCGCCGAGCGGTCGGCGCCGGACGTGTGGGACTACATCGCGGGCGGCAGCGGTGAGGAGGTCACGCTGGCCGCGAACCGGGCCGCGCTGGACCGGGTCGCGGTGGTGCCGCGGGCGCTGGTGGACGTCTCGGCCTGCGACACGGGCTGCGAGCTGTTCGGCGCCACGTCGACGCTGCCGCTGGCCGTGGCTCCGATGGCCTACCAGCGGTTGATCCACGACGGTGGCGAGCGTGCGGCGGCTGCTGCGGCGGCGGCGGCCGGTGTGCCGTACGTCGTGAGCACGCTCAGCTCCGACCCGATCGAGGACGTGGCCGCGGCGGGCGGGCCGACGTGGTTCCAGCTGTACTGGCTGCGCGACCGCGAGGTGATGGTGAAGCTGCTGCGCCGTGCCGAGGAGGCGGGGTGCCGCGCGGTGGTGCTGACGGTCGACGTGCCGGTGCTCGGGCGACGGCTGCGGGACCTGCGCAACGGGTTCGCGCTGCCCTCGTGGGTCAAGCCGGTGAACACCGACGGCGAGGTCGGCGAGCGGGTGCCCGGCGACTCGGTGATCGCCCGGCACACGAGCGCGGTGTTCGACCCGTCGTTGAGCTGGCGTGATCTGGAGTGGATCCGGGCGCACACCACCCTGCCGCTGGTGCTCAAGGGGGTGCTCGACCCCGGGGACGCGGCCCGGGCCGTGGATCTCGGGGTGCGGGGCGTGGTGGTGTCCAACCACGGCGGCCGGCAGTTGGACGGCGCGGTGCCGAGCGCGGTCGCGCTGCCGGAGGTCGTCGCCGCGGTGGGCGGGCGGTGCCCGGTGCTGCTGGACAGCGGTGTCCGCAGCGGGGTGGACGTCCTGCGGGCGTTGGCGCTCGGTGCCTCGGCGGTCCTGGTCGGCAGGCCCGTGCTGTGGGGCCTCGCCGCGGGCGGCGAGCAGGGTGTGACCGCGGTGCTGGACGTGCTGCGGGTCGAGTTCGAGAACGCGCTGCGCCTGGCGGGCTGTCCGGACGTGGAGTCGGCACGCCACCTGACCGTCGCCGGGAGTCCTGCGTTCGCGGCGAGGGAGTCCTAGGTTCATCGCCGCTCGCACGACACACGCGAGGAAGGCGGCCGGCTGGGCTACCAGGCCATCAGCACGTGGAGCGAGGACGAGTACCGACGCACCGGCCGTCACGACCGTCATCGCCTGGCCACCGCACAGCAGGTCCCAAGCCGTCGCCGGCCTCGTCCGCGCCGCGACACGGCTCTGACCGACATGCCGGGGCCCGGCGTCACGCCGCCGCGCGTCGGTCGGCAACGGGTGTTCACCGTCCGTCCTCATCGGACAGCAATCGGTCGATGATGTCGTTGAGCGCTTTCGCATCGTCGGGGCCGGGCCGGTCCATCAGGTGACGGCGGGTCGAGGCGGACAGGGCCGGTACCGACGCGTCGATCGTGCGACGGCCCGCCGGCCGCAACGTGACCTCGACCCCGTTCGCGATCTTGCCGCGCGCGAGGTACTGGGACGTCTACAACCACGAGACCGCCGGCGAGGGGCGCGACAAGCTGTCGTACAACCAGTGGTTGGTCGAGACGTTCACCGACGACGGCGAGTACCGAACCCTCCGCCTCCCCCGGTCAGCGCGCCGCGGCGGGCTTCGTCGCGCGCAGGGAGTACATCTGCGGCAGGCGCGGGTGGCCGACCGGGAACCGGTACTCGCCGGTGCCGGTCGGTTCCAGCACGGGGTAGCGCCGGAACAGCGTGTGCTCGTGCTCGCGCAGGAAGTCCAGGCGCAAGCCCGCTTCGGCGAGCGCGGTGACGACCTCACCCAGCGGGTGCTGCCACTGCACGGAGCGGGTGCTGGTCAGCCGGGGGCCGTCGGTGTAGGTGTGCGGCTCGTCCCACGTCCGGCCTTCGGTGTCGAAGTAGTCGTGGTGCAGCGTGCGGCCGTCCTCGCCGAGCAGCTCGGCCAGCGGGTGGAACTCGGCCAGGTAGAGGAACCCGCCGTCCACCAGCAGGTCGGCCACGACCCGGGCCCACCGCGTGAGGTCGGGCAGCCACACCAGGGCGCCGATGCCGGTGTAGACGACGTCGAAGCGCTCATCAGGCAGGGTTTCGCGCGCGGAGTAGACGTCCGACACGACGAACCGGGCGCGATCGGCCAGGCCGGTGTCCACGGCCAGCGCCCGCGCCGTCTCGACGGCTGCGGGAGAGAAGTCCAGACCGGTGACCCGCGCGCCCCGGCGCGCCCACGACAGGGTGTCCGCCCCCATGTGGCACTGGAGGTGCACCATGGTGCGGCCGGTGACATCACCGACCTCCGCCACCTCGAACGGGCGCAGCGTCGAGGAACCCGCCCGCACGCCGTCCAAGTCGTAGAACTCGCTGACCGCGTGCACACGCACCCGGTCCTCCCAGTTCGCCCGGTTGACGTCCAGCCACTCGTCGGTCACGGCCCGGACCATACCCAGGCCCGCCTCGCGGGGCAGGCGATTTACCGGCCGCCCACCTGGCCACCACGCGCATGACCGGCGAGGGCGGTTGCGTTCCCCGGGACGTCGGCCACCGAGATCGCCGGTTTCGCCGGTGGTGGGACCCACTCCGCGGACCTGCTTCCACCGCCTGAACTCGCCCATCCCTCCGGGGACACGCGTCCCCGGATCTCCGACCTGCCCTGCGCCAGCACGCGAAGCACCAGGACGGCGAGCAGCACGGAGAACGGCGACCGTTCTCGGCGTGGTCCGATGAGGGACACGAACCTCCGGGCTAACGTCAGCACCACACCGCGCTCACGCCGCACCAGTCCGATGACCTCGGCGTTCGGAAAACCTGACTGCTGCTCCTGCCTGTCATCGGACACAGGGCCACACGCCCAGTCAGCCGCCCTCGCTCTGGTAGCCATTCACCAGGCCACTCCGGACGGTGCTGATTGGGTCGCCACGCCGTCAGGCTCTCGACCGGTTCCAGTGCCGCGGCCTCCTCTCTACAGCAGCTTGTCCCGCGTGATGGGCAGGTCCCGCACCCGTCGGCCGGTGGCGTGGTAGACGGCGTTGCCGATGGCGGCGGGCACCCCGGTGATCGGGGTCTCGCCGAACCCGCGTGCGCCCAGGGCGGTGCTGCCGGGGTCGGGGTGGTCGACGAAGTGGCTCTCCACGGCCGGGGCGTCCGCGCACACCGGCACGAGGTAGCCGGACAGGTTCGGGTTGACCACCCGGGCGGTGTGCCGGTCGTGGACGGTGTGCTCCATCAGCGCGTGCCCGATGCCCCACGTCACGCCGCCGAGCACCTGGCCGCGGGCGGTGCGGCGGTTCATCACCCGACCCATGTCGTGCGCGGTCACCACGCGGGTGACGCGCACCGAACCCAGCCTGGCGTGCACCCGCACCTCGACGAAGACCGCGCCGTAGGAGTGGCCGGGTGTGTTCTGCAGCCTGCCCGTCGTCTCCACCGGTGCGCCGTGCCTGCCGATGACGGCGCGGTAGCTGTCGCGCCGTGCGCGGTCGCGCACGTGGAACAGGTGGCCGTGCGCGGTCACCACCTCGTCCGCCGGGAGTCCGGCCAGCGGCGACCGCGGGTCGGCCACCGCCAGGGCCACCACCGCGTCCCGCGCGGCACGGGCGGCGCGGTCCACCGGTCCGGTGACGCTCGCGATCGTCGCCGAGCCCGCCGACACGCCCGCGTACGGCAGCGCGCTGTCGCCGATCACGGCGTTGACGGCGTCGAGCGGCACGCCCATCGCGTCGGCGACGACCTGGCCGATCACCGTGTACGTGCCGGTGCCGATGTCCTGGGTGGCGATGCGGACCACCGCCCGGCCGTCGGCGCCGACCGTGACCGAGGCGGTGACCGGCGGGTCGGCCGGTGCGGCGGCGAAGGTGTGCGCCTCGGTGGCCATGCCCCAGCCGACGTGCTCGTCGCCGTCCTTGGTGGCGCGCGGCCGGGGTGCGCGCCGGGACCAGCCGAACGCCTCCGCCGCGATCCGGTAGCAGTCGAGCAGGCGCTTGCCCGCGATCGGCGAGCCGGTCTCCTGGTTGACCGCCGTGTGGTTGCGCCGCCGCAGCTCCACCGGATCCACGCCCACCTGCCAGGCGAGCTCGTCCAGTGCGGTCTCCAGGCCGAAGTGGGCGGTGGTCTCGGGTGAGCGCATGTAGCTGGACGAGGCGAGGTCGAGCGGCACGCCCTCCTGTCTGATGTGGACGTTCGGGCAGTCGTAGAGGGTGCTGGACGAGTCGCTCTCGTTGAAGATCGACTCCTCGGTGCGGCTCAGCTGCGCGGCGGTCGTCTCGACCAGGGCGGTGAGCTTGCCCTGACGGGTGGCGCCGATCCGCAGGTGCTGGCGGAACTCGGCCCGGTGGCCGGTCAGGGTGAACATCTGGGCGCGGGTGAGCACCAGGCGGACCGGTCGCCGGGCCAGCCACGCGGCGGCGACGGTGAGGATGGTGTGCGGCCAGACCGGTCCCTTCGCGCCGAAACCACCGCCCAGGAACGGCGCGAGCACGCGGATGCGGTCCGGCGGCAGGCCGAACGCGGTGGACAGGACCGACCTGGTGAGGTTGACCCCCTGGGCGGTCTCGTGCACCGTCAGGCGGTCGCCGTCCCACTGCGCCGTGGTGGCGTGCGGCTCGATCGGGTTGTGGTGGCGCGTCGGGCTGGAGTAGCGGGCCTCCAGCCGGACCTCCGCCGCCGCCAACGCCGCCGCGGCGTCGCCGCGGGTGATTTCGTTGGGCCGACCCCGGAACGGGAGCGGCAGGTGGGGCGGCTCGGTCGCGTCGTCCATCGACGCCGTCGGCGGTTCGGCGCGGTAGTCGACGCGCACCAGGTTCGCGGCTTCCCGCGCCTGCTCCAGCGTTGTGGCCAGGACGATCGCCACGGGTTGCCCGGCGTGGTGCACCGCGGTGCCCTGCAGGGGGATGAACCCCTTGATGTACGGGAACGTCGGCACGGTCAGGCGCGGCAGGTCGGCGTGCGTGTACACCGCGACCACGCCGGGGTGCGCCAAGCTCTGCGACGGGTCGATGCGCACCACTTCGCCGCGTGCCACCGTGCTGGTCACCAGGAACCCGTGCAGCGCACCGGGCACCGGGTCGTCCGCCGGGTATCGGGCGGCGCCGGTGACCTTGGCGCGGCCGTCGACGCGCGCCACCGGGCGTCCCACGAGTCCGTCGTTCACCGCAGACCTCCCAACCCGCTGAGCAGCTCCACCAGCGCGCGTTGCACCAGCTCGACCTTGAACCCGTTGTGCTGTCGCGGCACGGCGTCGCGCACCAGCGCGCGCCCGGCCCGCTCGATCGCCTCCACCGTCAACGGCGCGCCCCGCAGGACCGCCTCGGCCTCCGGCGAGCGCCACGGGATCGTCCCGATCCCGCCGAACGCGAGCCGCACGTCGCGCACCCGGCCGCCGCGCAGCTCCAGGACGGCCGCGATCGAGACGACGGCGAACTCGAACGTGGCGCGGTCGCGCAACTTCAGGTAGCGCGACCGGACCGCCGCCGGGCCGCGTGGCACCTCGATCGCGGTGATCAGTTCCGCGGGCCGCAGCACGGTGTCGACGTGCGGCGACTCCCCCGGCCGCAGGTGGAACCCGCCCGCCGGGACCTGCCGCGCGCCGTCCGGCCCGAGCAGGTGCACGACCGCGTCGAGGGCGAGCAGGGCGACCGCGAGGTCCGAGGGGTGGGTGGCGATGCAGTGCTCGCTGCCGCCGAGCACGGCGTGGCCGCGGTTCCAGCCCGCCAGCGCGGGGCACCCGCTGCCCGGCACGCGCTTGTTGCACGCCGAGGCCGCGTCCCGGAAGTAGCCGCACCGGGTGCGTTGCAGCAGGTTCCCCCCGATCGTGGCCATGTTGCGCACCTGCGGTGACGCGGACGCCTCCAGCGCCTCGGCCAGCACGGGGAAGCTCTCGCGGACGGACCGGTGCTCGGCGACCTGCCGCATCCGCGCGAGACCGCCGACGCGCAGGCCGTTGGCCGAGTCGGTGATCGACGCCAGGTCGAGCCGGTTGATGTCGACGAGGTGCTCGTGCCGCTGGGCGCCGTCCCGCATGAGGTTCAGCAGGTCCGTGCCGCCCGCGATGAACGCGGCGCCGGGCGTCTGCCGCGCCACGCGCACCGCCTCCGCCGGGTCCCGGACCGGGAGGTAGCCGAACGCCCTCATCGGCGCACCTCCCGGGCCGCGTCGGCGACCGCCGCCACGATGTTCTGGTAGCAGGCGCAGCGGCAGAGGTTGCCGCTCATCCACTCGCGGATCTCCGCCGCCGACCCGGCGTGCCCCTCCCGGATGCACGCGACGGCGGACATGACCTGCCCGGACGTGCAGGCGCCGCACTGGAAGGCGTCGTGGCGGATGAACGCCTCCTGGACCGGGTGCAGCCGGTCGCCGTCGCCCAGTCCTTCAACCGTGGTGATGTCGCTGCCCTGCCTCATCACCGCCAACGTCAGGCACGACTTGACCCGCTCGCCGTCGACCAGGACCGTGCAGGCGCCGCACTCCCCCCGGTCGCACCCCTTCTTGGTGCCGGTCAGCCCCAGCCGCTCGCGCAACGCGTCCAGCAGCGTCACCCTCGGCTCCACGGTCAGGACCCGGTCGCGGCCGTTGACCGACAGGGTGATCTCCGCGCTCTCCCCCGGCGCGATCGCGCTCGGCCCGATCGTGTTCGGCGCGCCGGCCTCGGCGTGCGCCGCGGGCAGGAATGCGGTGCTCGCCGCCGTGACCGCGGTGGACTTCAGCACCGTTCGACGTGTGTGCGCCCGTGCGGGGCGAGGTGGCTCAGGCACCGCATCCTCCTCGACTCGGAATATAACGCGCTATAGCATCGCGTGTAACAGAGTCAGGTATACCGGTCCGGGTGTAACGATGACAACCCTTGACGTATAGCATCGTTACATGGTCGGATCGACGCGACAGCACATCCTCGACGTGACCGCGGACCTGCTCCGGGACGTCGACATCGAGGCCGTGTCCATCCGCGACGTGTGCCAGGCCGCCGGGATCACCGCGCCGACGCTGTACCACCACTTCGGCGACAAACGAGGTCTCCTCGAAGCGGTCGCCGCGGAGGGCTTCGCCCGCTACCTGGCCGAGAAGCACGGCCGCGGGCCGTCCGAGGACCCGTTCGAGGACCTGAAGGCCGGGTGGGACAGCCACGTCCGGTTCGGCCTGACGAACCCGGCGTTCTACGTGCTGATGTACGGCGGCACCAGGGCGCACGAGCACCCCTCGGCACGGGAGGGGTTGCGGGTGCTGCACGACATGCTGGTCCGCCTCGCCGAACGGGGTCGGCTGCTGGTCACGCCCGAGGAAGCCGTGCCCACCATCCACTCCGCGTGCGTCGGCACGACGTTGACGCTCGTCGCCGACCCGGACGCGCCGGCCCACGCCGGCCTGTCCCACCGCGTCCGTGACGCCGTGCTCGCCGCCGTCGTCAAGCCGGAACACCCGACCGGACAGGGGACCGAGGCCCTGCCCGACACGGCACGGGCGCTGCTGGCGACCCTGGGCGGCAACCGCGAGTCGCCCCTGTCACCGGGCGAACGACTGCTGCTGACCGAACTGCTCACCCGCCTGGCCTCCCCTTCCCCGGGCCGAGGTCCGTCCGACTGAACGCCCGATCCAGGCAGCGCACCGGCGGAGCCGACCAGGGTCGCGCCACGCCGGTGCCACGCGCGGCGGCAAAGATCACTGATCTTCGAACGTCGCCGTCGCGGTGCTGAGCCGGGTGTGCGCACGGCACCGGTTCGTCGTGATCGGCGCGCGGGTGCCGCTGGTGCCGGCGCTGATGACGGCCTCACGGGTGATCGGCACACCGACGGACAACGACGTGAGCCTGCCCGGCACCGACGCCCAGCTCGTGCGGGCCCTGACCGCGTCACCGGAGGCCCCGGCCACGTCCGGCACCGTGATTCTCGTGGCCCGCGACGGACGGCTGGACGACGAGGTCCGTTCCGGCGTACCGGCGGACACGGCGGCCTCCCTGCGCCGGGCCGAGTGACGGTGTGCGCCACTGTTTGCGCAGGAAGGCGCTCTGCGGACCGGCCTGCCGCATCAGTCGCTCGACCCGCTTGCGCGACACGCGGACACCCCTGCGGGTGACTGCCTGGGCGCGAACCACTCGGGACGCGGTCGCGCGACGGCGACGAGCACGATGAGGAGAAGTTCGGCCTGTCGTGCTATCACCTCTGCCCTCATCGCCGGCCGATCGGCCGAGCCGGCCGGACAGTCGGCGGTCGAGCATGACAAGGTGGACCGACTCCCCCAGGACATCGATCGACCCGCTGAGTTCACGGTGCGTGACCGGAAAGATAGCGCTCGAGAAGAACCCGGTCCCCCAGTTTCGGCCACGCGGATTCGGCACCTGGGCCGAAAGACGGTCGTCGCACTGCAACGCAGTGCCGGAAACCGAGCCGTTTCGAGCCATCTCGCCGCCCTGCCGGCTGCGGAGCGGCAGCCAGATCACCGAGCCGTACGCAACGGGCCAACCACGACAGACAATGATTCAGAGGTGCCGACACTGGCCGACCTTCGCGTCCAGCGTTACCCGCAACCGAAGAGCGGCAGGGTCATGCCCAGCAAGGAGAACTGGGCGGTCGAACCGATCACCAAACAGAAGCAGAGAATGGTGCTTCCGGGCACCTGGGGAGAGGGTGCGCTGCACCACAAGATCTCCAAGGAGACCCTGAGTGGAATCATTGATGACGATGGCATGGCACTTGTACGTTCCTGGCACGCTCAGGCCGGGAAAAAGGGCGTGCCGGTGCACGTGAGTTCTGGGAGGTGTGCTGCGAGGTCGCAGGCGCCGAGGTCGTCAGGGCGGCGGAAGGCAACCCCTTCAAACTGCTCTGGAACCTGGCGGTCAACCTTTCGGTGGGACCGCCAAGTCCGGTCGGCGACCCGGGCATGGGTTTCGACGCCGACACCGAGCCGGATCCGGACCGGCCTGACCGCCGACGGCTGGACCGGGTGTCCGCTCATCTGAAGAAGCTTGACGACGTCTACACCAAGGCGAGGAAGAGGCGCAAGAGCGTCGTCGGCGACGCGGTTTGGCGGACGATGGCCGACCATCTGCGTGCGGCACAACACGCGGCGACGGAGGCCGACGGCACGCTGAGCAACCCGAAAGAAGAGCAGTGGATCTACGACGAGCAAAATAAGCAACACCAGCGCAAAGCACTACGCTGGTTCCCCAAGGTCGAAGGTGGCGCAAAGATCTTCGAGAGCGAACGCGCCATTGCATCGGATATCCGCGGGTACCTGGCGAGCAATAGGGTTATCGCTGAAGAGACGGTCAGATCAAAAAGCGGATTGTCGCTTACACTGACTTTCGACGAGGCCACAGTACATCACATCTGCCAACGCCACACCTACAGACACTTCGACTTCAGCCAGGTCAAGGCGGTCAATAACTTCTGGCCACCGGGCACCGATTTCGACACGGTGGTGGCCGCAATGGCCGCGACGCTTCGCGACATCACTGAAATATGCCTCACCGAGTTGATGGAACTCAGTTCCGCGGAGTCTGCCAAGCCCTGGAGCGGCCTCAAGGTGAAGTTGGGGAACCGTGAAGCCGGCGGCCACACGGTCTTCTTCATCGCTTCCATCAGAGAAGCCGAGGACAAGACGAGCTCAGGGGTTATCAAGACAATTGCGCCAGACAGCTCCAGTGCTCACGCCTTCCTCGGCACAGAATTGGCGGAGATCGCTGAATTGTTGGGTATCCAGCCTCACCCGCCCCCGCAGCCGACCCTCGAACCAGCGCCGCAGACGCCGTCCGCCTCAGCGCCAACGACGCCGCCCGACGCCGTCATGGAGATCACAACGAAACGACGGTGGAAGTCAGATGGCAAAGTTCCGGCGAATACACCCGTTCCGGCGCCGGTGGAAGTGTTCAACGCCGCCAAGAAGGGCGATCTGAAACACGGTGACTACGTGAAAATCAACGGTGCGGTCTACCTGCTGGCGGTGGTCCGCGTCGGACAGGGGAAGCAGGACATGATCATGTCCACTACCGTCACCCTGGCCTGAGACGAGATGTAGCACCCCCACAGGACGGCCACCCGCCGCCACGGCTACGCGTTCCCGCGCGTCAGCCCCCGAGCAAGCGGTCGTCCTTCACCTCACTGGTGCGACCAGGGGGTCACCATCTCGGCTCGCCTTCCGCGGTGTCGGTACCGCGCTCCGTCGTTGTGCCGGACCGCGTCATGCGCGGGCCCATCGCTGGTTGGCCTGTCCGTTGCAGGTCCACAGCCGCGCGGGCGTGCCGTTGGCGGTCGAGCCGCCGGCGACTTCGAGGCACAACCCCGACTGCACGCCGGTGATCGAGCCGTCGGCGTTGAGCCGCCACTTCTGGTTGGTGCCGCCGTGGCAGGTCCAGATGATCACCAGGGTGCCGGCGGTCGTGCCGGCGTTCTCGGCGTCGAGGCACCGTCGTGAGTCGGCGCCGTAGACGGACAGCTCCTGCGTCGCGGTGGACGTCCACTGCTGGTTGGGCCCGTTCCAGCAGTCCCACACCTGGAGCCGGGTGCCGGCGGTGGTGGACTGGTTCGGCACGTCCAGGCACTTCCCCGCGCCCACCGATCGCAACGGGCCTGCGGTGCCGCCGCCGCTGTCGAGACCGAGGAACGAGATGGCGTACGCGAGCATCCCCGCCTGCGGGAGGGTGTGCCCGGTGCCCGCGATGCTGATGCCTTCCACCGTGGCCCTGGTGCCGGTGTCGCCGTAGCGGGTCCGCGTCCAGCTCGTCTGCGGGCGGTCGGTGGAGGAGGGGGTCTGGCTCAAGCCGTGGAGGTTGGTCCACTGCTTGATCTCCTCGCCGAAGTTGCGGTACGCCAGGGTGGTGTCCTGGTCGCCGTGCCACAGCTGCATCCGCGGGTAGGAGCCGGTGTAGCCGGGGTACATGGACCGGGCCAGGTCGCCCCACTCCTGCGGGGTCTTGACGATGTTCCCGCCGGAGCACTGGCTGTTCCACAGCGAGCCGTTGGTGGTGGCGAAGCACCCGGCGGGCACACCGGAGAAGGCCGAGGCCGCGGCGAAGACGTCCGGGTACTGGGCCGCCAGCACGTTGGTCATCATGGCCCCGGACGAGAACCCGCTGACGACGATGCGGGCCGGGTCGGCGTTGTAGCGCTGGCGGGCCCAGCCGACCATGGACATGATGCCCGTGGAGTCGCTGCCTCCGTTGCGGGTCAGCCCGGCGCGGGTGGACACGTCGAAGCAGCGCCCCTCACGGGTCGCTTCGGGCACCACGACGACGTAGCCGAACCGGTCGGCGGCGGTGGCGAAGTCGCGGCCGTTGCCGTTGAAGATCGCGCCGGCCGACCCGCCGCAGTAGTGCACCAGGACCAGCAGGGCGGGCCGAGGTGCGACGTTGTCGGGCACGTAGACGTACATGCCCAGGTTCGTGGGGTTGGCGCCGAAGTCGGTGACGCGGGTCAGCGTGGCGGCCGCCGCGGGCCCTGCCGACACCAGCGCGGCACCGAGGGCGAGCGACAGCAGTGACGCCATCGTCAACAGGGTGGTGAGCATTCGTCTCATCTGTGGCTCCCGGGTGGACCACCGCCGTCACCACCGCCCTCAAGCGTGTCGTCGCTTGGCGCGGCGGCGTTCCGGCCACCGTGCGATGACCGGCTGCGAGGTGTGGTGGACGCGGTCGTGCCGTTGTGCGCGTGGTTCGGAGTCGCCGCGAGTGCCGTACCGGATCGCGGGGCCGTGACTTGCGAGCCAATGTAGCCACGCAGAGGACCGGCAGTCAACGCACCAACCAAGCGATGTTGTTAGCGTTCACCTATGCCCGATGTCGTCGAATTGTCGTCGAACAAATTAACCGGAGAATCACGTAGTCGCAGCTAGAGGCCATGTTAAAGCGTTAACCGAGAGCTCCGTCTCAAATGGCGATTCACCTGGATTGCCGAACACCGCTTTTCATCGGAGCTGTCTTGTGAACGTGAACAACGAATGCGACACTGTCTCCCCGAGCCTGCGCCGCTGACGGAATCCGCCACGTCACAGCCCGCCGGCAGACCTGTCGAGCCCGGAATCCCGGAGCAACCGAGGAGTGAGATCAGGGTGACAGCAACTCGACTTCCCCGTCCCCGCAGGGCGGCGACGCTGTTGGCAGCAGGCATCCTGCTGCTGTCCGCGATGGCGGCGGTACTGCACGCGCCGCCCGCCCAGGCGTTGGACAACGGCGTCGCGCGCACCCCGCCGATGGGGTGGAACTCGTGGAACACGTTCGGCTGCAACATCAACGAGACGTTGATCCGGCAGATGGCCGACACCATGGCCGGCTCCGGGATGCGTGAGCTCGGCTACCAGTACGTGGTCGTCGACGACTGCTGGATGAACCCCAACCGCGACTCGTCGGGCAACCTCCAGGGCGACCCGAGCCGGTTCCCCAGCGGCATGAAGGCGCTGGGCGACTACATCCACGGCAAGGGCCTCAAGTTCGGCATCTACCAGGCGCCGCTGGCCGAGACGTGCGCGCAGTACTTCGACTCCTACCCCGGCGCCACCGGCAGCCTGAACCACGAGGAGCAGGACGCCCGCCAGTTCGCCGCGTGGGGCGTGGACTTCCTCAAGTACGACTGGTGCCACCCCAGCGGCACGATCGACGACCAGGTGCGCACCTTCGCCAAGATGCGCGACGCGCTGCGCGCCACCGGGCGCCCGATCGTCTACAGCATCAACTCCAACAGCATCCACGACAAGACCGGTCCCCGCCGCAACTGGAGCGACGTGGCCAACATGTGGCGCACCACCGAGGACATCACCAACAAGTGGGACACCGGGCAGACCAACGGCTACCCGATGGGCATCCAGAACATCGTCAACGTCACCGTGCCGCTGGCCTCCTACGCCGGACCGGGCGGTTTCAACGACCCGGACATGATGGAGGTCGGCCGCGGCGGCATGACCGACACCGAGATGCGCAGCCACTTCGCCCTGTGGGCGATCATGGCGTCACCGCTCATCGCCGGCAACGACCTGCGCAACATGAACTCCGCCACGACCACCATCCTGAAGAACGCGAACCTCATCGCCATCAACCAGGACAGCCTCGGCCTGCAGGCCCGGCAGATCTCCAACGACGGCACCCGCCGCGTCCTGGCCAAGCGGCTGGCCAACGGCAACGTCGCGGTCGCCCTGTTCAACCAGGGCGGCGGCACGACCACCGTCTCCACCACGGCGAGCGCGATCGGCCTGTCCGGCAGCTCGTTCACGCTGCGCGACGCCTGGACCAACGGCACCACCACCACGTCCGGCACCATCTCCGCCAGCGTCCCCTCGCACGGCACCGCCGTGTACGTCGTCAGCGGTGGTGGCGGCCCCGCGCCCACGTCGTTCTCCCTGGTGAGCCAGAACTCCGGTCGCTGCCTGGACATCCCCGGCAGCACACCGACCAACGGCGCGCTCGCCCAGATCTGGGACTGCAACGGCCAGACCAACCAGCGCTTCACCACGACCGCGGCCGGTGAGCTGCGCGCCTACGACGGCGCGAAGTGCCTGGACGTCTACGACCAGGGCACGGCCAACGGCACCGCCGTGACGTTGTGGGACTGCAACGGCCAGGGCAACCAGCAGTTCCGCCTCAACTCCGACGGCAGCGTGACGGCGGTGGCGTCGGGCAGGTGCCTGGACGTCAACGGCGGCGCCACCGCCAACGGCACGAAGGTCATCATCTGGGACTGCCACGGCGGCACCAACCAGCGCTGGACCCGCACCTGACCCCCGGGCACGACCGCGGGTTCCGAGTCACCGCCGACCGGAACGGCACCAAGTCCTCACCCACCCGGTTCACCCTCAACGGCTCAGCCTGCACGGCGCCCTGATCCGGCGGGGCGGTGGCGGGGGGGGGGGGGGGGGGGCGCCCCCCCCCCCCCCCCCCCCCCCCCCCCCCCCCCCCCCCCCCCCGGGGGGGGGCGGGGGGGGGGCGGCCCCCCCGGGGGGGGGGGGGCGGGGCCCCCCCCCCCCCCGCGCCCGGCGGGGGGGGGGGGCCCCCCGGCGGGGGGGGGGGGGGGGGGGGGGGGGGGGGGGGGGGGGGCGCCCCCCCCCCCCCCCCCCGCGACAGCCGCACTCGCCGACTCCGCCGGCTGGTGTTCCCGGCGGCGTCACGGGCCTTGACCGTGAAGCGGTACGCGGTGTTCGGCGTCGGGCAGGTGACGGTGCAGGTGGTGGGGGTGACGTCGGTGCGGCCCGGCGCGCCGGTAGTGCTGGCGTGCGGCATGAGGCGTTGGAGGAACGCGACTCCGTTCAACCACGGGAGGAAAACGCCTCCGAGCTCCCCCGGGAAACGCAGGCTGCCACCGGCCGCCGTCACTGGTTCAGGTAGGCCAGGACGGCTTGGACGCGGCGGTGGGTGTTGTCGGCGGGTGGGAGGTTCAGCTTGTTCAGGATGTTGCTGATGTGCTTCTCGACGGAGGGTGGGGCCAGGACCAGTTCGGCGCAGATGGCGGAGTTCGACAGACCTTGGGCGACCAGGGCGAGGACCTCGCGTTCGCGGGGGGTCAGGGTGGTGATCCGGTGGTCGCGGGTGTTGCGGGCGAACAGTTGGCGGATCACCTCCGGGTCCATCGCGGTGCCGCCGGCGGCCACGCGTTCCAGGGCGTCCAGGAATTCGTCCAGGGCGGTCACGCGGTCCTTGAGGAGGTAGCCGATGGCGCCGTTGCCGTCGGCCAGCAGTTCGGTGGCGTAGGTGCGCTCGACGTACTGGGACAAAATCAGGATCGGTGCCTTCGGGTCCTGCTTGCGCACCGACAGCGCGGCGCGCAGTCCCTCGTCCCGGAAACCCGGCGGCAACCGCACGTCCACGATGGACAGGTCGGGGCGGTGTTCGAGCACGGCCCGTTCCAGGTCCGGCGCGTTGTCCACCGCCGCCACGACGGTGTGCCCGGTGTCGGTCAGCATCCGCACCAGGCCGTCCCGGAGCAGGAGCAGGTCTTCGGCGATCACGATGCGCATGGGAACTCCGCGAGAACGGTGGTGGGCCCACCCGGTGGACTGGTGACCTCCATCGTGCCGTCCAACGCCTCCACCCGACGCCGCAACCCGTCCAGACCGGAGCCGGCCGGGTCCGCGCCGCCCCGCCCGTCGTCCCGCACGACCAGCGTCAACACCCCGTCCGACCGGCGCAGCCCGATCGTGCACTCGTCCGCTGAAGCGTGCTTGACCGTGTTCGCCAACGCCTCCGCGACCACGAAGTACGCCGCCGACTCCACCGCGGGCGGCAGGTGGCCCAGGTCCGCGGGTGCTTCCACGACGACCGGGAGCGGCGCGTCGCCCGCCAACGCGGTCAACGCGGCGGTCAGCCCGCGGTCGGTCAGGATCGGTGGGTAGATCCCGCGCACCAACCGGCGCAACTCGGCGAGCGCGTCGTCCAACTGCCGCCGCGCGGTCAGCACGTCCGCCCGCGCCGGGTCGTCCAGCAGACCGGCGGCCCGCAGCTTCCGGTCGGCCAACGCCAGCGTCATGCCCGCCGCCACGATCCGTGCCTGGGCACCGTCGTGCAGGTCCCGTTCGATCCGCTGCAACTCGGCGGCCTGCGCGTCCACCACCCGCAGCCGGGTCGTCCGCAGCGCCTGCACCTGCTGCCGCAGTCGCGCCCGAGGCCCGGCCTCCAGCAGCCGCACCCCGATCGACGCCTGCACCCACGACACCTTGGCCACCAGCCACGACACCGGCCACAGCACCACGAGCCCCGACGCGGTCAGGCAGAACCGGCCGCCCACGGTGTTGAACAGCCAGTCCGCCACCGGGGGCAGGTGCGGGTTCGGCACCGCCCACAGCCACACCGGCGCCAGGACCACGCCCAGCTCGACCACCCCGGCGACCACACCCGCCACGCCGGTCGACACGCCGATCGGGAACGCCAGCAGCAGCCACGCCAGGTCACGCCACGTCGCCGGGTCGCGGATCACCGCACGCCCGCACGTCCACGGGTTCGTCCCGGTCACCGGCCCGTACGGCGACTCGATCACCCGGCCCAGCGCCCACCCGGCCCGCCACCGCTCCAGCCGGGCGATCCGCCTGCTCACCCACGTCACCACCAGGAACACCGGCGGGCCGAGGTAGGTGAACGACAGCAGGCCGGTGGCGAGCGTGGTCACCACCGCCCACACGAACGACGCGGGCCCGATCACCAGACCGGCCAGCAGGTGCGCCAGTGCCCTGGCAGCGCGCGGGAACACCTGGTCAACCTAGCTGAGGCAGGGCGCGGCGGCGGACCACCACACGTGCGGGAACCACGCCGGCCACCAGACCGAGGAGCCCGACACCCGCCACCATCCCGAGGTACCGCGCCGGGTCGACGAACAGCCGCCACCGCCCGTCCTGGGCCACGCTGAACGCGCCGACCACCACCCCGCTGATCACGCACCCGAGCACGAGCGCGACCGCCACGGTGATCAACGCCTCCCGGTCGAGCAGCCGGTGCAACTGCCGTGCCGTGGCACCGGTCAGCCGCAACCCGCCGAACTCCCGCCGCCGCGCTCCGGTGGCGACGGCGAACGTGTTCACCACCGCGATCGCGGTGAAGCCGAGCGAGATCGCCACCATCAGCTCCCACGCCGCCTGCTGGTTCTGCACCTCCGCCGTGCCACCACGGGCGGCACCGAGCATCGGGAAGGCCGCCAGGTCCGGCTCACCGCGCAGGTAGACGGCACCCACCAGGCCACGAGGGTCGTGCGCCGCAACCAGCTCCGCGTCCAGCACCAGGTCACCGAAACCACGCCAGTGCTCGAACACGGCCACCACGGCCAGCGTCGTGCGCGTGCCGTCGGCCAGCCAGAAAGTCGGTCGGTCGCCGACCCGCCAGTTGCGCTGCGCGGCGAGCGGGCCGCTGACCGCCACCCCGCCGGCCAGACCGTCCAGGCTCCCCGCCGTCACACCGAGGTCGAGTGCGGGCTCACCGGACAACCGCAGGCCCTGTGCCGGGTAGTCCTCCGGCTTCCCGCCCTGGTCGACCACGATCCGCGTGCCCAGGGTGAGGGCCGATCCGGTCACTGCGGGCAGCGCGGCGACCTGTTCGGCGGTGGCCAGCGGCAGGCCGGGCGCGTTCGTCGCGGCCACCTGGACGGTCGCCGGCGCGGTCCGCGCGACCTGCTGGTCGGCGGTCACCTCGGCGAGGACGTCCCCGTTCAGCAGCATGGTCGCGTTGATCGCGAACATCAGCGTCAACGGGATCGCCACCCCGACCACCCGGCGGCTCTCGGCGCGGGTCATCGCGCCGGCGACCCGGCCGAGCACCCCGGTCAGCCCGACCAGCCGGGACACGACCGCCGTCAGGCCACCGACCAGGATCGGGCCGAGCGCGGCGGCGGCGCACAGCAGCAACGCGCACGAGACGAACCCCATCCCCATGCCCAGCGGCCCGCCCAACGGCACCAGCCCCAGCACCGCCGTTGCGCCCGCGACCAGCACGGCCGCACCCACGATCCGCGGCACCCGACTGCCACCGCCGACCGTCACCGCCTCCCGCAACGCCTGCGTCGGCGCGATCCGCACCGCACGCCGGGCCGCCACCGAGGTGGACGCCAGTGTCACCAGCAACCCGACCGCGGCGGACGCGATCAGCACCAGCGGGTCGACCACCACCGCGAACTGCGCCGGCACCGCGCCCAACTCGCGGAACCGACCGGCCACCAGGTGCGCCACCACCACGCCGACCGGTAGCGCCGGCACCGTCGCCACGACCGTGACCAGCGCGATCTCCGTGCCGAGCAACCGCCGGAGCTGACCGGGCGTGGCACCGGCGGTGCGCAGCAGGGCCAGTTCCCGCAGCCGCTGCCGGACCGCGAGCGACACCGTGCCGGTGAGCACGAACACCGCCGCGAACCCCGTGATGCCCAGCACGAATCCGAAGATGGAGATCGCACCGACGTAGTCGGGCACCGCGCCCGGCAGGTCGGCGTTCACCTTGTCCGGTCCGGTGTGCACGGTCGCCGGCCCGACCCGCTCCGCCAAGGCGGCGACCACCTGGTCCACATCGCCCGAGACCCGGACCGCGACCGCCGTCGGCCCGCTCAACCCGGACAGCTCGGCGACTTGCCGATCGGCCACGAACACCGCCGCCTGCCCCGGCACACCGCCGGTCACCACACCCGCCACCCGCACGTCACGCGCGCCGGTCCGGGTGGTCAGCCGCACGGTCTGCCCGACCGCCAACCCGAGTTCCGCACCCACCGCCACCTCACCCGGCGCGGGCGCGGTCCCCTCACGCAGCACATACGGAGTCAACTGCGCCGAAACCCACCCGTGCGCCACCACGGACGCACGTTCCGGCGCACGCACCGCCGCCCCCGAAACGTCCAGCGCGACCGGGAACGCCGCATCGGCCACCGCCGTCCGCACGCCGAGAGTCGCGGCAACAATGTCCACCAGATCACCGGGCAACGGCTGCGCGCCGATCAACCGCTCGGTCTTGGTCTTCGTCTTGACCTTGTCGCCCTTGGCCACGCTGCTGGTCAGCTCGACCGACCGCTCCACCGCGACGACCGCGTCCACCGCGCCGAACCGGTCACCACCGGGCCCGGCGGTGAGCACGGAGCAGAGCAGCAACCCGCTGCCCGAGATCAGCGCGACGGCCAGGAACGCCGTCAGGAAAGTCCCGGCGAACGCACCGAGGCGTCGCCGCACGCTCGCGACGGCCAGCTTCAGCGTCATCGGGTCAGCTCCGTCATCCGGGCCGCGACCCGCTCCGCCGTCGGCCGGACGAGATCGCCGGCGAGCCTGCCGTCGGCGAGGAACACCACGCGGTCCGACCACGCCGCCGCAGCCGGGTCGTGGGTCACCATCACGACGGTCGCCGCCGACTCGTCCACGAACCCGCGCAGCAACGCCAGCACCTCGCGGCCGGTGGACAGGTCGAGCGCGCCGGTCGGCTCGTCACCGAAGATCACCTCCGGCCGGCCCGCCAACGCCCGCGCCAGCGCCACCCGCTGCTGCTGCCCGCCGGACAACTCACCGGGCCGCGACCGCTCCCGCCCGCCCAGGCCGACCCGGGCCAGCACCTCGCGCGCCCACGCCTTGTCCGGCCGCACGCCCGCGAACCGCTGCGGCAGCAGCACGTTGTCCCACACCGACAACCCGTCCACCAGGTTGAACGCCTGGAACACGAACCCGACGTGCCGCCGCCGCACGGTGGTCAGCTTCGGCTCCCGCAACGCGCCGACGTCTCTCCCGGCCAGCACCACCCGCCCACCGGACGGCCGATCCAGCCCGGCCGCGCAGTGCAGCAATGTCGACTTGCCCGACCCGGACGGCCCCATCACCGCGGTGAAGGACCCGCGGGCGAACCCGACCGTCACGCCGTCGAGCGCCCGCACCCGCCCCTGGTACACCTTCGTCACGTCGGTCAGCGCGACGACGTCCGTCCCCACCTGCGAATCCCGCACCAGAACCATGCCGATGAGCCTTCCGGCCGACCGCGCCGCAATCCACCGTGCGGGCTTTGATCCCGGTGGTATGGCTGTCCCTACCCGGTGAGGCCGTGCTCATAGGCGTGGATCACCTCGTGCACGCGGGTGCGGACGCCGAGTTCGGTGAGGACCCGCGCCACGTGCGCCTTGACCGTGCCTCCTCGATCGTCAGGGCGACGACGATCTCGGCGTTGTTCAGGCAGCGCACGACGTGTGGTGATAACGCCCGTGATAGATCCGCCAGCCGTTCGTCAAGAACCCACACTCCGTCATCGGGGTCGCTCCTGTGCGAGCACGGCGGTCCGCGCGCAAGGACGAATTGGTCACGGCCTGCGAAACCGTCCCCGACATCAGGCATTCCGCTGGCGGCCCCGGCATCATTCCGCCGGAACCTACCGTATGCCCTGCGACAGGACGACCGCCTCCGCTTTCACATCAAACCACTCCTGTGGAATACCGATACAGCTCGCGGTATCCATTGAGGGAAGGACGTGCGCAAAAGTCTCGCACTACTCAGAATTGACCTACGAGCCCTTCGATTCGATCAACTGCGGATACTTCGACGGCAACCCGATCATCCAGTACAGGGAATGAGGGATCGACTACGCAAGGAACTCCAAGAACGACACCTACCTCGACGTCACCGGACCCGCCGGCGTGCACTGTGTCGCCGACCCGGCAACGCCTGAGTATTCTACGAAAACCACGGAACACCCGACAGCGGCCCGAGCACCGACTTCGCATCCGGGTCACCGTCGATTCCGTCGACTTACCGGACATCGTGGAGGACCAGTTGCCGGAACTTTCGGAAAATCCCGCGTCGAATCCGACACGGGAATGGGTGGACACGCCAGAGGTTCGCACGGAACTGAAGCTCCTCGTCACCGGGACGCCTGGGGAGCGTGTCGCGCTCCTGCACCGACCGGTCGACGGCACCATCTGCGACATGACCATCGAAGAAGAGAACGCCGCCCGATTCTTCAACAAGGTCTCGACAGCCTTCGGGTTCGTAAACATGATCCACATCAACAATGGGTGCCGCTCACTTGCCCCCAACGTCCGAGCACTACTTCCCGAAATTCTTTCGTCCGGGACTCGCGGTACCTTCGAAACGACCGGACGAGAATATATTCAGGCCCGTCCTGCACTGTCGAGCTCGGATCGGATTGATTCGAACCGCCCCGAGGACGGTCGACCCCAAGCACCCACTCGGTCTGGGCGAGGGCCACCTCTAACAGCAAGACCACTCGACTCGAATCACCGATCGATACGCAGGCACCAGCCAGGTGGGCAGGAGGGCAAGGTTTGGGGTGGCCAGGTCTCAATACCCGTTTCCGAGCAGCGAGTGCGTCCCCGAACAACGTAACGCCACACCTCTCGATCATGCCCTGGAGGTCCGAGGTGCGGTGGGAGGTGGGCCGCACGTTCACTGACTGCTCGCGGAGCGGACGAGCGAGCGGTGTGCGCTGTCGGACGGCAGCGCACACCGCCTTGCCACCGCGCCGCACTCACCTCATGTTGGCCACCACGAACGGGCTGTGGCCGCGCAGGTAGTTGTTCCACCCGCCGGTCACCGGCGCTCCCGGCGAGAGGAGGTTCGTGGTGTCGGTGCCGACATCGAGCTTCCACGCCGTCCACGAGATGCCGTTGGTGCGCATCCAGTCGATCCACGCTTGAGCCTCGGCCTGGCAGATCCGACCGTCGAGGCCGCCGTCGGCGTGGCTCGCGCCCCACTCGGTGACGAACAGCGCCAGACCGGTGCGCATAGCGGTGTCGCCCATGGCCCGCAGCCAGGACGTGTGGCTGCACGAGTAGAAGTGCAGGGTGTACATCAGGTTCGTGCCGGAGACCCGGTTGGACGCGGCGACATCCACGCCCCGCGACCAGTTCGGGGTGCCGAGCACGACGATGTTGTCCGGGTCGACGGACCTGATCGCGCTGACGACCGCCTGGTGGTACGGCCGGATCACGTCGTTCCAGCTCACCTGCTTCGGTTCGTTCCAGGGTTCCCAGATGACGTTGGGCAGGTGGCCGTAGAGGCGAGCGAGGTCGGTGAAGAACGCAATCGCCTGTGACTACGACCGGTTCGTCTCGTGGGCGTGGTAGTCCACGATGACGTACACGCCGGCGGTCACCGCGTTGTTGATGATCGTCTCGATCTGTCTGCGCGGGCTTGCCGGGGTCGCTGAGGTAAGCGCCCGACGGCTCCACGCCCATGGCGGCGCGGATCACCGCCCACGTCGGTGGGAGCCGGTGGTTCTCGGTCCACTTGACCCTCCTTGAGCCAGGTCGTCCGGATCCGTGGGAATCCGGCACGAACTTGTGTTCTTCCGGGTGCGGTGGTCGGTTGTGCGGATCCGCGCCCCGTCGGGTCGCGTGTCACACCCGTCGGCGGGTGAAGCGTTGGTTGGGGTTGCCGTTGTAGGTCCACTGCGTGATGCGGGCGCCGTCGGCGGTGGAGAACTCCCACACGTCCATGGCCAGGCCGGACTGCCGGTTGACCAGGCTGATGATGTCGCCGCCGTGGTCCACGACGCGCCACTGCTGGTTCGCCGCACCGCTCGCGGGCTGCTGGGTGACGTCGGTGCCGGTGTTGTTGTCGGCGACCTGGAGGAACAAACCGCTGTGCCGTGCCTTGACCCGGACGTGGCCGTCGCCGGTGTCGACGAACTCGAACTGCTGGTTGGGGCCGGTGCCGGGAGTCCACTGGATGAGCCGGGCGCCGGCGGCCGTGGAGGCTTCGTCGACGTCGGCGGCCTTGCCGCTGTGCTGGGCGGTGAGGGTGTAGGCGGCCGGACCGCCGGGCGTGTCGCCCAGCTGGGCTTCCCACCTGGTGTTGGAGCCCGCGGCGTCGGCGGGGAGGCGGTCGCGTGCGGCGGTGTCGCCGTACATGGTCCAGCGGGCCCAGTCGACGACGGTGCGGGGGAAGCGCTGGTCGTTCCAGAAGCTGGTGTGGCTGCCGCCGACGAAGGTGAGGAACGCCTTGGGCCAGGTCATCTCGTCGTACGCCTGCCGGGCCGAGCTGTACCCGGTGAGGGTGTCGCGGTCGCCGTGGACGAACAGGACCTTGGCCGAGATCGAACCGGACGGGGTGCCCTGGTCGGTGCACGACTGCGGGTTGGCGGAGACGATGCGGCTGTCGGGCCAGGAGGTGAGCAGGCCGTGGGTGGTCATTCCGCCCAGGGAGTGACCGGAGACGCCGACACCGGTCGAGGTGTTGATGTGCCCTGCCAGCGGTCCGCTGGTGTTGAGGGCGAGGGTGTTGGTGATGATCTGTGAGACGTCCTTCGGGGTGTTGCCGTTGGCGACGTCGGCCGGGTTGTGGTTGAAGTGCGGTGCGGGGACGACGAAGCCCGCCGAGGCCAGGGCTTGGACGATGAACAGGGAGTTCTGCGGGCTGCTCTGGTAGCCGTGGGTGAAGTTGTAGACGGGGAAGACCCCGTCGGCGGCTGGGGCGTTGGTCACCGGGCCACCACCCGCGGTGCCGGTGGCGGGGTAGTAGACGTAGGTGGTGCACGGACGGCTGCCGCGGGTCCAGTCGTAGCGGCGCACGCCGACCGCGAACGGTGTGGTCGGTGCGGTGGCCAACGGGCCGACGGTGGCCGGCGCCCGTACAGCGCCGAGCAGGGACAGGCCGACGCCCGCTGCCGCAGCCGCGCCCGCTTGGAGAAAAGTCCGCCGTTGCACGGTCATGGGTGACTCCTTGCGCACGAGGGGGTGGTAGCGGAGGTGGGACGGGAGTGGGGGTCGCAACGCGCAGGGCACCCGCGTCCCACCCCCGCGACAGGAGGGTCAGCCGACGGTGACGTCGAGGTGGTCGATGTTGGGCAGGCCGTCCGCCGTGGTGGGGTCGAGGCGGACGGTGTTGCCACCGGCGGTGAGGGAGGCGGTGAGGTTCTTGGTGGACCAGGTCGTCCACGCGCCGGTGGACTCGAACGACACCGTGCCCACCACGGACCCGTTGACCACGAGGTTCACCGGCCGCGCGGTGCCGCTGCTGTGGCCGTTGGCGAACCGCACGCCCAACGTCGCCGTGCCGGCCTGCGCGGCGTTGACGGTGAACTGGGCGTAGGCGCCGACCGCGGCGTTGCCGTTGCAGAACCCGTTGCCGGTGAAACCCGCCTGGTTGGAGTCGATCGTGCCCTGGCACACCGCGGGCGACGTCTCCGCCTCGTAGCGCTGCCCCACCTGCGTCCCCCCGTCGGTCCTGACGAGGCCGAGCTGGTCGACGGCGAGGTAACCGTTGCCGCCGGCCGCCCTGATGGTGACGGTGGCGGTGCCGGCGGCCAGCGGGATGTTCGCGAGTTCACGGCGCGCCCAGCCGCTGGAGGCCGGGATGGTGAGCGTGCGCGAGCCGCCGGCGGCGTCGGTGACGATCACCTGCGCCGCGCTGAGCGAGCCGGAGGTCCTGGCGTGCAGCGACAGCCGGTAGGTGCCGGCCGGAACGGTGATCTGCTGCCGCGCGCCGCCGGCGAAGGACTGCCCGGCGCCGACCTGGAAGGCGAACCGCGACCCGTTCGCGCCGGCGACGTTGGTCACGAGCGAGCTCGGGCCGGACTCGCGGAAGTTGGTCCAGCCGGTCAGGGTGGACGTGGTGATGCGGTCGGCCTGGAAGTCGGGGTTGAGGATGTAGTTGTTGTTCGGCCCGACGCGCCACTCACCGGTCGTGGCGTTGAACTGCCACTGGCTGACGGAGTGGAACCGGGGCCGCGCACCGGTCCTGGTGATCGGCATCCACTGGTTGTAGCCGATGCCGTTCCAGGCGAAGTCGGCCCAGCGGTCACCGGCGAAGATCACGGTGTTCTGCTTGGTGCCCTTGACGGTGACGAAGAACCCGGTCTGGGTGACGTGGCTGTAGTCCAGCTCGGTGCCCGCCAACGTGTATTCGGCCGAGTAAGTGCCCTGGACGCCGTTGCCGGTCGACTCCAGGACGTGGGTGACGGAGGTGTTCCAGCCGTGCAGGTCCGAGGCCGCGTGGTAGTACCTGCCGTCGAGCTTGAACATCGCGTTGCCCTCGCGACCGGAGGAGCTGTAGCCGATCTGCACCGCCGGTTCCAGCCGCAGCGAGTCGGACTCCCGGAACTTCGAGACGAAGGCGCGGCCGCGGCCCTCGCGGTTGGAGAAGACCAGGTAATCCCTGCCGTCGTCGTCGGTGAAGACGGTCTGGTCCCCGGTCCCGGTGGTCGGTGAGTTGACGATCTGGGCCTGGAAGTAGCCGTAGTCGAAGGTGTCGGTGGGCGAGTCGCCCTGCAGGAACAGGACGCCGTGCCCGCTTCCTGCGTAGACCTGGGTGGCGAGCACGTACTTGCCGGTGGTCTCGTTGTAGGAGACCCCGAGCCGCCCGACCCACCCCGCCTGGCCGAGCGTGCCGCCGTTGTCGATCGGCGTGGAGCGGGTCGCGACGCGGTTCTCGAACTTCCAGTTCACGAGGTCCCGCGAGGAGTAGACGGGGATCGAGATGAAGGAGACCTCGTTGTCGTACTTGCGCGTCGGGTTGGCGCGGTAGCTCTCGGCGCCGAGGTAGTGCACGCCGTACCAGTAGTAGGTGTCGCCGAACTTGAAGACGCCACCGCCTTGGGAGTAGATGGGGTTGCCGTTGGTGTCGTTCCAGAAGGTGTTGTTGGTGATGGTCTGGAACGTGCCCTCGTCGGCGGCCACCAGGTCGGCTGCGGCCGAGTCCAGGGCCGTCTTCGCCGCGGCGACGTCCGCCGCGGTCGCCGACCCGTCGCCCACCACGCGGTCCGCGGTGGTCAACGCCTGGGCGAAGGGCGCCCACGAGTCGGTGGTGTACTTGGTCGGGATGCGGGTCCGGTAGTCGGTGACCAGCTTCTTCAGCCCGCGGACCATCACCAGCCCGTCGCCGGCGCCCTGGGTGGTGGATCCGGACTTGTCCGCCGAGAACTCCGCCCAGGAGTCGGCTGTGTAGTCCTCGGCGGAGTACCGGGGCGCTTCCGCTGCGGCGGAATCGGTGGCCGCGGCCTGTGGCTCCGCGGAGGCGACGTAGGCCGGAAGCGGGGCCGTCAACGATGCGAACAGCAGCGCGGCGACGGGCAGTGCGCGCCGCTTCGACGAGGTGCTTGGTGCACGGGTCATTTCGGTGCCTTTCACAGGGTGAGGTGGTCGACGTCGGGCAGGCCGCCCACCGTGGTCGACTCCAGTCGGATGGTGTTGCTGCCGGCGTTGAGGGAGGCGGTGAGGTCCTTGGTGGTCCAAGTCGTCCACGCGCCGGTGGACTCGAACGACACCGTGCCCACCACGGACCCGTTGACCACGAGGTCCACCGGTCGCGCGGTGCCGCTGCTGTGGCCGTTGGCGAAGCGGACCCCGACCGTCGCCGGGCCTGCCATCGGCGTGGTGACGGTGAACTGGGCGTAGGCGCCCACGGCGGCGTCACCGTTGCAGAACCCGCTGCCGGTGAAACCCGCCTGGTTCGAGTCGATCGCGCCCTGGCACACCGCCGGTGCCTCCTCTGCTTCGTACCGCAGGGGCGTCGGTGCGCCGCCGGACTGCTCGAACGCGCCGAGGTCCGGTGCCACGCCCGTGTAAGGCAGGCCGACGTTCACCCCCTTGTCGATCAGGGTGCTGTTCGCGGTCAAACGCAGGTGGGGCAGTACGGGCAGGCTGCCGTCGGCCTGGCGCGGGGCGTCCCAACCGGAGGTCGACACGCTCTGGAACTGCGCGTCCGACAGGGGCAGACCCAGGTTCCAGGAGTTGTTCGAGGCACTGGTGCCGGTCATGTTCGCCGTGGCGGTTCCGCTGTAGGCGATGTTGTTCCGCAGGTTGCCGCGACCGACCGTCGCGCCGCTGGAGTCGACTCCCCGCATGTCGAAGTTGGGGCGGTTCCCGAAACCGGTGTTGTTGAGGTAGTCGTTGACCACCGGGTGGTGGTTGTTGTAGAAGCCCGCTGCCTTGTTGAGGAACGCCACCGAGGTTCGGACGGTGTGCTTGACCGCGCCCCGGTCGTAGTCGCCGCCGTAGCCGCCGGATTTGAAGCCGGTGCCGTTGCCCGCGCTCGTGGTGGTGCCCGGCACGTACCCGTTGCGCCACGACCAGGAGTTCTCGATCGTCACCGACGAGTAGGCGCTGATCAGGTCGAAGCCGTCGTCGGCGTTCCACCACGCCCGGTTGCCGCGGAACACGTTGCCGGGGTTGCCCGCCTTGATGTGCGCGCCGAAGCCGTCGGCGTTCTCGCCGGGCCCGTCCGAGCTGTTCGCGTCGTAGTTCTCGTGCGAGTCCGAGTTGAGCACCAGGTTGTCGCGTCCGTTCTGGATAAACAGGCCGGCACCCATGTGGTGGTGCGTGTCGATCTGCTCGAAGGTGTTGTAGCTGCCCGAGATCCAGATCCCCCAGGACTCCGCGTTGAGGTTGTTGTTCTGCCGCACGCCGATGACTTCCAACCCCTTGAGGTGCAGCCAGTTGCCGGTGACGTCGAAGCCCTTGATCCGGCAGTCGTCCCTCATGCGCGAGAAGTCGAAGACCGGTCGCTCCCCCGGGTAGGCCCAGTAGCGGATCGGGCTGCCGGACGCGCCGCTCTTGTTCAAGGTGATCGCGTCGACCCGGGCCGTCCGGCTCGCGCAGGCCGTCGTCGCGCGGGTGTAGGCATAGGTACCGCCCCGGAGGTACACCGTGTCCCCCGGCGCGGCGGCGGTCTGCGCGCGGGCGATGGACGCCCAGGGGGCGGCTTGGGTGCCCGCGGCGCTGTCGTTGCCGGTGGGTGCGACGTAGTAGGCGTTCCCGGCCGTCGCAGCCGTGCCGGGCACGATCACGGCACCCAGGGCGAGGGCTGCGGAGGCGGTGACGACGTGCAGGGCACGCCACCGCGATGTGAGGTGCACGAGGATCTCCTCAGGTGACCACGGCCGGTGTTGCCGACCGGGCGATGTGGTACGCGGTCATCGATCTCTTTGATCGAGTGCCGGCAGGAGCAGCTTCCACCGTTGGCGTTGACGACTCGCTTCGCTTGGCGTCGACTGCCCGGCCTCGAGCATCCGGGCACGGCTACTCACCGGTCAGCCGATAACCCACTCGCTGGTTGGCCTGTCCGTTGCACGTCCACTGCCGCACCGGAGTCGGGCCCGGCCCTGTTGGTGAACGACGGTCGCGGTGCGGCCTTCGCGCGCTGCCGGCCGACCACGACCAGGGACACCGCGACGGCGAACACCGCAATGAGCGTCAGGACTCGCCGGACCACGCTGTACCGACGGACAGGCATCATGTGCACTCCTGATGACGGAACGGGCTGAGAGCCGATGCGCGGGCACCCGGAGCCCGCTCTCCACGCAGGGCTGACCTTGCTTCCTCGCGGGCGGGACCTGTTCGCACTTCCCCGGTTGTCGGCGGCCCACCTCGTACCGGGTCGATCCCGAAGCCCGGATCGCGGGCAGGGACCGGATGTGGTCGAGCGCCCGGCCCGCATCGCCGGCGACCATGTAAACGCTTTCCTCGACGCTACGGTACGAGCAACCATCCGACGCGGTCAACAGGTTGTTCACGATCACATGCGGTGAGTAAGCGTTTTACCCCGACCGGTCCACCGCAGCCGCGAGCCACTCGCTACGCCGACAGGACGAGGCGGACTGTCTCCGCTTGCCTTGTTGGCAGGTCGACACAGGCGCCCGTGCAAGCGGATGAACAGGACACCACCGCCGACCAGCCGATGAAGTTGATCGTTCAACGTGCTGTGCGGTTACGCTGGATCAGACGTCCAAGCGCACGCCGAGCTCACCCTCGGCCGCGAAATCACCGTCGGACCCAACAACATCGCGCTTCTCGTGCGCCGCAACGGGTTCAAAGGTCTGCCTCACGGGCGTCGGCCGCGCCCGAGGCACGACACCCCCACCGCGGTGGACCTGATCGACCGCGACTTCGTCAGGCCCGCGCCGAACCGATCGTGGGTTACCGACATCACCGAACACCCGACTCGTGAGGTAAAGGTGTACTGCGCGGTCGTGCTCGACGTGCACTCGCGCCGTGTCGCCGACTGGTCGATCTACCCCAGCCAGGCCGCCGCACTGGCCACCAACGCCCTCGGCATGGCCATCTCGAACCGGTCACCGCTGTCGGACCCGGTGATCCACTCCCACCAGGGAGTCCGATTCACGTCATGGACTTTCACCAGGCGTGGCAAAGAATGCGGGCTTCAACCGTCGACAAGTTCGATCGGCGACTGCTGTGACAATGCCATGATCAATCGTTTTGGGGCGTGTGCAGACGGAACTGTTGGGCCGCCCACGATGGTGCACCCACCTCGAGCACGAACTCCGACACCCCAGAATCGCTCCAGAGACTCCGACCCACCGGGGGAACATCACCATAACCCCGATGCCGCAGACTGCACCGCGCCCTCATCCTCGACGGCTCATCAACGAGCCCGTTGGACCCCACAAGAGGCCGGAGCACTGGCGGTGACGTGTAACGCAGCGGACGAGAGCTGCGACATCCCAGTACCGGACAGCGCTGGGACACCCGGTCGCCATGATCTCCATCATGCGGCACGGTGTTCCGCGAAATGAGGTGCGTATTCGTGTTCACACGACTTGCGTTGTGGCTCACAGCCCTGGTCACGGCTTCGCTGTCGATGATCGGATGTGCAAAAGAAGTGGGAACGACAGGAGCCTCCTCGACTTCTGGGAGTTCCCCGGTCAACGCCCCTGCCGATTCTCCGGGCAGCGAAGTCGGCGGAACGCCGGCGAAGAGGCCGGATCTTCACGGGATAGTGACAGCAGAGTGCTCGAACAGTCACCGGACAGTAACACTGACTGCGATCGATCCGGAAACCGCCCAGAGTGACGCGCGAATGTTCACGTTGAATCCCGACCAGACCGCGAACATGGGATGCACCGCCCCTGTGCCTACCGGAAGGATTCGGCGGCAGGCGTTCAACAGGGACTTCACCAGAATGGCAGCCTCCGCGCATTCTGCGGATGGCAACACACATGTCGGGTACGTGACGAACGACAGACCGGAGAGCTTCGTCGACCTGACACCGCAGACCGCGGGATACGCCGATCGTCCGACACAGAACTCCCCGGTGTTCCACCCGGTGACGGGCAGGATTTGGTTCCAAGGGCCGGACAAGCTCGGCTCGGTTGATCCCGACCTCGGTCCCAGCAGCTCGCACGCGGAAGAGCAGGACGCGTTCTACAACGGCGTCATCGGCGGTTACCAGAACACTTTCTACTTCAGCCAGGACGGGACGACCCCACTGGATCTCGGCGCGGCGTCGAGCACCATCTTCTCGCCGGATGGTCGAACTGAGGTCCAGTTCTCCGGACTTGACGGCTTCCTCATCGGTGACCGCGGGAAGGTGAGCGTCCAGTCCACAGCACCCATCCGCTTCGACGGCGCAATCTGCCGGCCACGCTGGTTCGTAAGTAGCGACACCTTCATCTGCATCGATGCGAGCGGTACCCAGATCTACAGGACAGCGATCCACGCCGATCGAAGCCGCGTCACACAAACAGCCTTGTTGCCAGAAACAAAACAGAAGCTCGGAGACGTCATCGCCGACCCCAACGGAACTCGCATCGCGTTCGTGTCCGCCATCAGTGGCCACTCGGCGCTGTACGTCACCTCCATGTCGGGCGGCGACGAGCCCCGAAAGGTGCTCGACCTGGCACAAGAAGACACGAGCCTTATCGACTGGATACCTTGAGCGCATCGGGACAAATTTCCGGCAACCGTCCATACGGCAATCACAGCATGCGGTACCACCACCCCTCCGAAGTTTACATCGATAAGTCACCGAACGCCGATGCCGGCGAAGATCTTGCGACGAACAACCGCCTGAGGAAATCATGAGAATCCTATCTGCTCTGACCTCGCTGATCTTCGTCGCTGTCGCGTGCGACAACGATCCCGGGTACACCTCGAACAGTGACACGGCGCTCGTGAACGTCGTGGAGGATCGGTGGGACAACAGTTCCCCGTACGGCATCAACTACAGTGTTCCCACGTGCGTGGTGTCCGTCCGGAATAATGCCGACCACTGGCAGCGCGTCACGTGGGAGATCGAGTTCGACGTCAAGGGTCGCGGCACGTACACCATCACCGATGACGTGATGCTGGATCGGACCGCAGTCAGCACCGAGAAGACCACACTGGACGAACTTCGCATCCACGTGGACGAAACAGACGTCGAGTACCCACGTTTCGATTGCCGCGTTCGAGAGATCAGCGGTGAAATGATCGAAGTCAAGTAGGCCAGCCGCCGATCACCGGCGAGCACTTCGACTACGAGCAGGTCCGCGCGGCGTTCGACCGGACGCTGGACTGGCTGGCCCGCACGTATGTGGACGCGTTGAACATCATCCACCACATGCACGACAAGTACGCCTCCGAGCGCATCGAGATGGCCTTGCAGGATTACTCGGTGCAACGGCTGCCCGGCTGCGGCATCGCGGGGCTGTCGGTCGTCGCGGACAGCCTGTCGGCGGTCAAGCACGCGAAGGTCCGGGTGATCCGCGACGACAGCGGGTTGGCCGTCCACTTCGCGGTGGAGGCGACTTCCCCCGCTACGGCAACAACGGCGACCGGGCCGACGCGCCGGCGGTGGAGCTGGTCGAGGACTTCATGGCGCTGATCCGGGGCTACCCCGCCCACCGGGACGCATCCCGCTGACCGCGAGCATCACGCTGAACCCGTGGCGCGGCGTGTCCGGGCTACCGTCGGCTGCCTTCGTCGCGGCGGGGTCGGCGTTCTCGTGCGGCGGTCACCGCGTCGTCGAGCGTGGCGCGGACCGCGATCGTCGCGTCGACCTCGGTGACCCGCAGTGGGTTGACCACGGCACGGTGGTGGGCCACCACGGCGAACCCGATACCGAGGCGGTCCGCGGCCTGCTGCGCGTCCAACAGCAGCGCGATCCCGGCCGAGCCGAAGAAGCCCACCCGGGACAGGTCGAGCACCAGTCCGGTGGTCGCCTGGTCAGCCACCTCCAGCACCGCTGGTCCCACCTCGTGCCGGGTGGCCACGTCGACCTCGCCGACCAGGTGGACGACCCGGACACCGGGTGCCGAACCTGCCGTCACGGTGATCGACAGATCGGTGCAGGCATGGTTCTTCATGCGGTGTGCTCCTCGCCGTCACCGGTCAGTCGAGTCGGACTTCGGCCCAGACCGTCTTGCGGTCGGAGTCGGAGTGGTGCCCCCAGTCGACCGCCAGGCGGTTGACCATCAGCAGACCGCGTCCGTGCTCCAGCGCGCCGAGCCTGCCCAGGACGGGCAGGCGGCTCGGGCTGCCGTCGTCGACCTCGACCCGGACCACGTCCCGGCCCGGTGGCCGGTGCAGCCGCAACCGCCGCGGCGCGAGGGCGTGCCGGTAGGCGTTGCCGACCAGCTGAGCAGCGACGACCTGGACGTCCACGAGGTGGTCACCGCCGACTCCGGCCACCATGCCGGCGACCAGTCCCAGCAGGTCGGCCGCGGGAGGACGTTCCTCGGGAAGGTCCAGGTCGACTTCGTCCCTGGGGAAGTCGACAGTGCTCATAGTTCGTCCTCCGATGCCCTGTGGTCTCAAGGCGCACAGCAACCGGCACGTACCCAGGACGTCCACCGCTCAAACCACGAACGAGGAGTTGACCCCGCCCCGAGGTCAAGGCGGAGCCTGGCCGCATGAGGAACAACGTGCGGGTGCCGCGGGTCTTGCGGCGAGCGGTGATCGCGGCGATGGCGGTCGCGCTGGTGTCCGGGTCGACCGTGCCGGCGGTGGCCGGTGCGGAGGTTGCCGGTGCGGAGGTGGCCGGTGCCGCCGCGGTGCCGGATCGTCCGGAGCTGCGGGAGGCCGTGCAGGCGTTCATCGACATCGGTTTCGCCGGAATGCAGGTGCGCGTGGACGACGAACGGGGTGAGTGGGTCGGCAGCGCCGGGGTGCGCAAGCTCGGCGGGACCGCGACACCGTCGACCAGCGGGAGGTTCCGGATCGGCAGCAACACCAAGACCTTCGTCGCCACCGTGGTGCTGCAACTGGTGGCGGAGGGCGTGGTCGGGCTGGACGCGCCCGCCGCCGACTACCTGCCCGGGTTCGGACTGGACCGGCGGATCACCGTGCGGATGTTGTTGCAGCACACCAGCGGCGTGCTCAACCACACCGGCGACTACTACAACGGGACGGTCCTGCCAGGACTCCCCTCGACGGGTCAGGAGTGGGTGGACAACCGGTTCCGCACCTACCGGCCCGAAGAACTGGTCCGGTTCGCGTTGGCCGAGCCGGCCCTGTTCACGCCGGGGACGGACTGGAACTACTCCAACACCAACTACACGCTGGCCGCACTGCTGGTCGAGCACGTCACCGGCCGTTCGTTCGCGGAGGAGGCGCAGCGGCGGATCCTGCGGCCGCTCGGGCTGCGCGACACGGTGGCGCCGGGCGACCGGTCGGGTATCCCCGGCCCGCACGCCCACGGCTACTACCACTACCAGGACGACGGCCGACCGAAGACGGTCGACGTCACCCGGCAGAACCCGTCCCTGTTGTTCGGCGCCGGGGACATGATCTCGACCACCCGTGACCTCCACACGTTCTTCTCCGCCCTGCTGGGTGGCAGGCTCCTGCCGGACCACCTCCTGGCCGAGATGCGCACACCCCACTCGAAGAGCGGTTTCGGCCTGGGGTTGCGCGTGCAGGAAGCAGGTCCGAGCTGCGCGGGCACCCTCTTCTTCCACAACGGCAGCACCATCGGCTACGGGGCGTTGGTGTACGGCACCCCCGACGGCAGCCGGACCTTGACCGCCTCGATCACCGGCGGGGACACCGACGTGGACCTGGTGGCGGCGTACCCGAGGGCGTTGGACGACCTGCTCACCGAGGTGTTCTGCGGCGGGCGGGCTGCGGACTGACGTCGGTCCGGTCGAGGTGGTCGGGCGGTGCGGGGACCGGTGGGTTGACCTTGACCCGGGGTCAGGCTCGACACTCGTCGCATGGCTACCTCGACCACCCCGGTCACGTCGACCGGCGGCGTCACGATCGGTCAGGCGGCGGCGTTCGCCGGGGTCACGGTGAAGACCGTGCGGCACTACCACCAGCACGGGCTGCTCGCCGAACCACGACGCGACCGCTCGGGCTACCGCCGGTACGGCTCGGCGGACCTGGTGCGCCTGGTCCAGGTCCGGACGCTGGCCGCCGCCGGCGTGCCGCTGGCGGAGGTCGGAGCACTGCTGGACGCCGACGTCGAGCGGTTCGCCGCCCGGCTCGTCGACGTGGAGCGGAGCCTCACCGAGCGGATCGACGACCTGGTCGCCCGCCGTGACAGGCTGCGCCGGCTCTCCGACGGGGACCGGCTCCTGCTGCCCGACCGCGCTCACGCGGTCCTGGACCGGCTGACCGAACTCGGCTACAGCCCCGACTACGTGACCGGTCAGCGGGAGGCCCTGGTGCTGGCCAGGGCGATGTCGCCGCAGCTGTTCGACCTCTTCCTGAACCACTTCGAACGCCGGCTCGCCGATCCCGGGTACGTCGACCTCACCAAGCGCGGCTGGGACGCCCGGTCCTGGGAGCCGGACGACCCCCGGGTCGACGAGCTGGCGGACGCGCTGGCCGACCACCTGCTGGCCGACCCCGAACTGCTCGCGGTGCCACCGGGCTACCAGCCCGGACCGGACGACACCACCCGGTACCGGCTGATCAACCACCACCGCGAGGACCGGATGACCTGGACGCGGCTGAACGCGCTCGTGGAAGCCAGGCTGCGCGCCGCGGGCGTGCCCATCCCCCATCGGTGACGGCGGCTCGGCTGCCCGACGCCGGGAAGGCGGCCAGGGTCGCCGCCTCGCCCGCCACTCCCGGGTGTGCGGTGACCGGGACGGGTCAGGCCGGTGGGCGGAGGGGGAAGCCGAGGTCCAGGCCGGCTTCGGTCAGCTCGGCGCGGACGCGGGGGTGGGCGACGTGGTCGATGATCTGCTGGGCCTGCTCGCCCGCGTCGTGGCCCCAGATGGTGGCGGTGCCCTGTTCGCTGACGAGATAGCTGTGCTGGAAGGACGTGACCGGGCCGGTCAGGCGGGGGACCACGGTGGACACGTCGGCCTTCGGGTGCCAGGACGGCAGCGCCACGACGGCCCGCCCGCCCGGCGAGTGCAGGGCCCCGACGACGAAGTCGGTCTGGCCGCCGAACCCGGAGTAGATGACCCCGTGCACCCGGCTGGCGTTGGCCTGGGCGTACAGGTCGACCTGCAACGCGCTGTTGATCGAGACCAGGCGCGGCCGGCGGGCGATCAGGCCCGGGTCGTTGGTCTTCTCCGTGCGCAGCAGCCGGACCCGCGGGTTGCGGTCGACCCAGCGGTACAGCTCGGGGCTGCCGAAGACGAACGACGCGGTCACCGGCGTGTCCGGGTCGAGCGCCCCCGCCCGGTCCAGGGCCGGGACGCCGTCGCTGAACATCTCCGACCACACCGCGAGGCCCCGTCGCCCGGTCAGCGCCGCCAGCACCGCGTCCGGGACGGCCCCGATGCCCATCTGGAGGGTCGCGCCCTCGGGCACGAGCGCCGCGACCCGCTCGGCGATCGCGTGGGACACCTCGCCGATCTCGCGGGGCGTCGGCGAGGTCAGCGGTTCGTCGACCTCGATCGCGTAGTCCACCTCGTCGCACGGCAGCACCCCGTCGCCGTAGGTGTAGGGCATCCGCGGGTTCAGCTGGGCGATCACCAGGCCGCCGCGGGCCCGGACCGCCTCGATGGCCGCGGGCAGGACGTTCACCTCCGTGCCCAGCGACACGCACCCGTCCACCGGCGTGGAGGTGTGCACCAGCACGATGTCCGGCGGCAGCGCCTGCTGGAGCAGGTTCGGCACCAGTGACAGCCGGGACGGGAAGTACCGCAGCATCCGCTTGCCGCGCATGCCCGGTCCGACGAACGGCGTCTCCAGCACCACGCCGTCCCGATCGGGCAGGCCGGGCTGGGCGTTCAGCGCGAAGAGCCGGTACTCCGGCAGCACCGCGTCCAGCACGGCCAGCGCGTGACGGGGCGTGGCGTGGTTGCCGCTGACCACCACTCGCGGGCAGGTGGTGGTCGCGGGCAGCACGGTGGCCAGCTGGGACTCGGACAGCAGACGCAAGGGGTCACCCCTTCGTTCGGCGGTGCGGGACGACCGCTCCGGTGGGGCGGAACGGCACGAAGTCCCTAACCGCCCTCAGAACTGGGCGACCCGGGTCGACGTCCGCGCCGCCAGGGCGGTCTCGGCGGCTTCGGGCACGGTGGGGTGCACGTCCAGCAGGTCGAGGACGCCGGTCTCGGTCAGCGGGGCCAGCACGGCGCGCTGGTCGGTGGCCACGGCGAAGCCGGCCGCGCACCGCTGCGCGCGGTGCCGGGCCTCCATCAGCAGCGACAGGCCGATCGAGCCGAAGACCACCACGCCGCCGAGGTCGAGCACCAGCGCCTCCGGCCGGGCGTCCAGGGCTTCGACCACCCACGACCGCAGCTCGTCGCAGGTGTCCATGTCGACCTCGCCGTGCACGGCGACGACCGCGACGCGGCCGTGCCAGGTCGTCTCGACCACGATCGGCGCGCTCGGGTCCGTTCGACTGTCCATCACACCGCGCCTCCCGCCGGGACCCGGCGATCCCGCACAGGGCAGCGTAACTCCCTGACCGGCCACGACGACGTGCGGTAAGGCACGAGCGCCCGGTTGGCGCAGTGCGCTGCGACGTCGAGGCGACGAGCGCGGCCGGCCCGTCGCACACCCCGGGGCTCACCCGCGGCTCGCGCAGGGCGTCCAGCCTTCGCCGGCGCAGGACACCTCGGCCCACACCGTCTTGCCCCCGCCCGGCAGCGGGGTGGTCCCCCAGGCCGTCGACAGCTTGTCGACCATGATCAGACCCCGGCCGCGGGTGCCGGCGAGCCGGGAGCGCCCGAGGACGGGCTGGTCGGGCGAGGCGTCGTCGACCTCGACCCGGACCTGGCACGGGACCCGGACGTGCCGCAGGCGGATGCCGTAGGGGGTGCTGCCGTGCTCGTAGGCGTTGGTCAGCAACTCGGTGCTGACCAGCAGCACGGCCTGGAGGTGGTCGTCGTCGAGGTCGGCCAGCGCGGTGGCCGTCCACTGCCGGACCCGGACCAGCGGTGGTGGCTGCTCGGTGCTCATCCCCAGCACCAGCGGTTCCGGATTCTCGCCGCCCATCGGTGACCGCCTCACGCCCGGTGCCCTGCGTCTTGAGCACTCGGCTGGCCTGGTACCCGACCACGAGTTGCGCAAACCCGCAGGTTGCAGGTGCCGCGGCCTCACGGCGCCCGCCGTGCGCCCGGCGGCCCGCCGGTCACCAGCAGGTCGCGGGTCCGGGCGGCCATCTCGACGTCCTCCCGCGCGGTGACCACCCACACGTCGGTGGCGGCACCGTCCGGGCTGATCCGAGTGTCACCCGATGCGGTGACGTTGCGGGTCGGGTCGAGGAGGGGGCCGAGGAAGGCCAGCCCTTCGACGGCGCGGGCGCGGACGACCGGATCGTGCTCGCCCACACCGCCGGTGAACACGAGCACGTCCAAGCCGCCGAGTGAAGCCGCCATGGCGGCGACGCCCTGGCGCAGCCGGTGGACGAAGACGTCCAGGGCCAGCCGGGCTTCGCCGGAGCCCGACGCGATGGCGGCGTGCACGTCGCGCAGGTCGGCGTGTCCGGAGAGGCCCGCGAGTCCGGAGTGGCGCGCGAGGCCGTCGGCGAGCTCGTCGGCGGTGAGGCGGTCGAGCAGCCACAGCAGCAGGCCGGGGTCGAGGTCGCCGCTGCGGGTGGCCATGGGCAGGCCGGCCAGCGGGGTGAAGCCCGTGGTGGTGTCCACCGAGCGGCCGTCGTGGACCGCGGCCAGCGAGCAGCCCGCGCCGAGGTGGCAGGTCACCACGCGCGAGCCGGCACCCGCCAGCTCGACCGCGCGCCGGGAGGCGTAGGCGTGCGACAGGCCGTGGAAGCCGTAGCGGCGCACGTCCCAGCGCGTCCGCCAGGCGGCCGGCAGCGGGTAGGTGGCCGCGGCGGGCGGCAGGGTGCGGTGGAAGGCGGTGTCGAAGCACGCCACGTGCGGCACGTCGGGGAGCAGCGCCCGGGCCGCGTCCACGCCGGCCAGCGCGCGGGGTTGGTGCAGCGGCGCCAGGTCGGTCAGGGCGGCGATCTCGCGCCGCACGTCGGCGGTGATGACGACCGGCGCGGTGAACCGGGTGCCGCCGTGGACGACGCGGTGGGCCACCGCGTCCACGGGAGGAAGGGCCAGGTCGAGGTCGGGCGCGCCGTCCCACCGCTCGACGTGGTGCTGGACGAGGACCGCGTCGTCCTCGCCCAGCACCGACAGCTTCAGGCTCGACGAGCCCGCGTTGACGACCAGCACGTTCATCAGTACGGCCAGGTCCAGTCGCGGATCTCGGGCAGGTCCTCGCCGTGCTCTCGGATGTGGGCGTGGTGGCGGGTGCGCTGGTCCTGCATGTGCTGGCGCACCCCGGCGGCCTTGGGGCCGAGGCCCGGGACCCGGTCGATCACGTCGATGACGAGCCGGTAGCGGTCCATGTCGTTGAGCACGAGCATGTCGAACGGCGTGGTGGTGGTGCCTTCCTCCTTGTAGCCGCGGACGTGGATGTTGTGGTGGTTGGTGCGGCGGTAGGTCAGGCGGTGGATCAGCCACGGGTAGCCGTGGTAGGCGAACAGGACCGGCTTGTCCGGGGTGAACAGCGCGTCGAACTCGCGGTCGGGCATGCCGTGCGGGTGCTCGGTGTCCGGTTGCAGGCGCATCAGGTCGACCACGTTGACCACCCGGACCTTCAGCTCGGGCAGGTGGTCGCGCAGCAGCGCGGTGGCGGCCATGACCTCCAGGGTGGGCGCGTCGCCGGCGCAGGCGAGCACCACGTCAGGCTCGGTGAGGCCGTCGTCCGTGCCGGCCCACTCCCAGATTCCCGCGCCGCGGGCGCAGTGCAGCGCCGCTTCCTGCGGGCCGAGCCAGTCGGGCGTGTAGTTCTTGCCGGAGACGACGACGTTGACGTGGTCGCGGCTGCGCAGGCAGTGGTCGGCCACCGACAGCAGCGTGTTGGTGTCCGCGGGCAGGTAGACCCGGACGACCTCGGCCTTCTTGTTCATCACGTGGTCGATGAAGCCCGGGTCCTGATGGCTGAAGCCGTTGTGGTCCTGGCGCCACACGTGCGAGGAGAGCAGGTAGTTCAGCGACGCGACCGGACGTCGCCAGTCGATCTCGCGGTGGGTCTTGAGCCACTTGGCGTGCTGGTTGAACATCGAGTCCACGATGTGGGTGAACGCCTCGTAGCAGTTGAACAGCCCGTGCCTGCCGGTCAGCAGGTAGCCCTCCAGGAAGCCCTGGCACAGGTGCTCGGACAGCACCTCCACCACCCTGCCGTTGGTCTCCAGGTGCTCGTCGGTGGGCAGGCGCTCGGCCAGCCACTGCTTCGCGGTCACCTCGAACACCGCGTCGAGCCGGTTGGACGCGGTCTCGTCCGGGCCGAACACGCGGAAGTTCCGCTCCGCCGCGTTCAAGGTCATGACGTCGCGCAGCATCCGCCCCAGCGCGCGGGTCGGCTCGGACGTCGTGGTGCCGTGCTTGGTCACCTCCACCGAGTACGGCGCGGTGCCGGGCATCCTCAGATCGCGCAGCAGCAGGCCGCCGTTGGCCTGCGGGATGGCTCCCATGCGCAGTTCACCGCGCGGTGCGAGCGCGAGCAACTCCGGGTTCGGGCTGCCGTCGGCGTCGAACAGCTCCTCCGGCCGGTACGAGCGCAGCCACGCCTCCAACTGCCGCAGGTGGTCGGGGTTGTCCCGGACGCCGGCCAGCGGGACCTGGTGCGAGCGCCAAGTGCCCTCCACCGGCACTCCATCCACTTCGGACGGTCCGGTCCAGCCCTTGGGCGTGCGCAGCACGATCATCGGCCACCGGGGGCGTTCGGTGTCACCGGCACGGGCGGTCTGCTGGATGCGGCGGATCTCGTCGAACACCTCGTCGAAGACCTCGGCCATGCGCCGGTGCAGCAGCTCCGGGTCGTCGCCCTCCACGTAGAACGGGGTGTAGCCGTAGCCGCGCAGCAGGGAGTCCAGCTCGTCGTGCGGAATGCGCGCCAGGATCGTCGGGTTGGCGATCTTGTAGCCGTTGAGGTGCAGGATCGGCAGCACCGCGCCGTCGGTCGCCGGGTCGAGGAACTTGGCGCCGTGCCAGCTCGCGGCCAGCGGACCCGTCTCGGCCTCGCCGTCGCCCACGACGCACGCCACCACCAGGTCCGGGTTGTCGAACGCCGCACCGAACGCGTGCGCCAGCGAGTACCCCAGCTCACCACCCTCGTGGATCGACCCGGGCACCTCCGGCGCGACGTGGCTGGGCACGCCGCCGGGGAAGGAGAACTGGCGGAACAGCGTGCGCATGCCCTCGCCGTCGCGCGGCACGTTCGGGTGCGTCTCGGTGTAGCTGCCCTCCATCCAGGTGTTGGCCAGCAGCGCGGGACCGCCGTGACCGGGACCGGTCACGAACAGCACGTTCGCCGAGTGGTCGTTGATCACGCGGTTCAGGTGGGCGTAGAGGAAGTTCAGGCCGGGCGTGGTGCCCCAGTGGCCGAGCAGGCGGGGCTTGATGTGCTCCGGGGTCAGCGGGACGGTGAGCAGGGGGTTGTCCAACAGGTAGATCTGCCCTGCCGACAGGTAGTTGGCCGCCCGCCAGTAGGCGTCGACCAACGACAAGTCCGGCGCGGTGTTCTCCGGCTGCTGCGACATCTCGCTCTCCTGACCAGCTCTCGGGGTGATGGCTCCAGCGTGGTTTCGCCATCGATCCAGACCCAGTTCCGAGAGTCCCGGCCGGCCGGGACCTTGGTCACTGTCCGAGCGGTGGGGGCGACGGCGAGGCTGGGTCCACGAGTCACGTGCACGAGATCGTCACCATCAGGGTCGACCTGGCCACCGGAGTGCCCGGGGAGGCCACCGACTACGCCCGCGCCAAGGTCGCCGCCGTCGCCAAGTACTCCCCCGCCGACATCGCCTGCGCCAGGGTGCGGCTGGGCACCGACGGGCCGAGGTCGCTGGTGGCGCACGCGTCGCTGGACGTCAACGGGACGCCGGTGAACGCCGAGGCGAGCGCGCACACCTACCAGGAGGCGGTGGACCTGCTGCACGACAGGTTGCAGCACCAACTGGCGAACATGGGCCGCTGAACCGGGGCGACGGGGAAGGGGAGCGCCACCGCGGCGCGACGGTCACGCCGTCGTGCCGCGGTGGCGTTGGTAGTGGCGGGCGGAGCGGGCGCGGTTGCCGCAGCCGGCGGAGCACCACTCGCGACGGGGGTGGTCCTTGAGGAAGTACAGGACGCAGCCCGGTCCGAGGCAGGCGCGCAGCCGGTGGCGGGTGTCGTCGCCGAACAACGCGATGGCGTCCTCGGCGATGGCGGAGACGGCTGCGGGGACGGCGCGCCCGCCGGTGCGCCGGTGCCGTGAGGGCGACTCGCCCGGTGCCCAGGACAGCGCCGACCAGCGGGGTGTGTCGCCCGCCGCCTCGTTGACGACGGTCACGGCCGCTTGCAGTCCGCGCGGGTCCGAGACGGCCGCGGGACGCGGGTCCCCGGTGACCTCGGCGGCCAGCCGGCGCAGCGCGTCGCGCAGCCCGACCAGGCGGTCGAGGTCGACCGCGGAGACGGCGTCGAGGTCGTCCGGGCAGAGCAGATCCGTCCTGGGGCAGACGGAGCGCAGCCAGGCCCTGACGCCGTCGCGGTCGCGCAGCGCGTCGTGCACGCCGTCCCGGTCGGCCCAGACGGTGTTCATCAGCTCGACCGGCAGCGGCTCGCCCAGCAGCGGCGCATCCGTGTCCATGCCGTCGAGGCTAGCGCAGTTCTAACGGTTGCGGCGGTCTCCACCCGTTGACAACGACCTGACACCGTGCCAGAGTCCTTCTAACGGTTGGCGACACGTTCAACCGTCAGAACCGGAGGGGTGGCGGCGGCATGTCCGGTTTCCACGAAGGAGAGCTGGCCGTGCAGCGACGGGCGGGTGTCTCCGACGACGCCGCGCGGCTGTCGACCATGGTCGCCCCGGCCCGGCTGAGCTCGGGCGTGGCGCGGTTCCTCGCCGAGCGCACCTTCGCCGCCGTCACCGCGCGCGACACCGACGGCACGTTGTGGCTCTCGCCGCTCACCGGCCCGCCGGGATTCCTCCACGTCGACTCCCCGACCGCCCTCACCGCGCGCACGTCACCGGCCGAGGGCGATCCCCTCCACGGCCTGCCGACGGGCCAACCGGTGGGGCTGATCGCGATCGAGTTCGCCCTCCGCAGGCGCCTGCGCCTCAACGGCGCGCTGACCGGAGCCGGGAACGACGGGCTGCGCGTCGAGGTGGAGCAAGCCTTCGGCAACTGCCCCCAGTACATCCAGGGACGACTCCTCCGCGCCACCACCGCCGCGGACCCGGGCCCCGCACCGGTCCGACGCGGGGAATGCCTCACGCCCGACGACGTGGACCTGATCCGCCGCTCCGACACGTTCCTCGTCGGCACCACCCACCCCGCCCGCGGCAACGACGCCTCGCACCGGGGCGGGGCACCGGGGTTCGTGCGCGTCGAGGGCGGAGGGCTGTGGTGGCCCGACTACCCCGGCAACAACATGTTCACCACGCTCGGCAACATCCACGCCGATCCCGTCGCCGCCCTGCTGTTCTTCGACTTCACCACCGGCCGCACCCTGCACCTGTCCGGCCGGGCCGAGGTCGAGTGGACCGGCCCCGGGGCAGGCGGCGACGACGACCGCACGGGACGCCGCGTCCGCTTCACCCCGCGGCACGTGGTCGCAGGCCGACTGCTGCCGCTGCGCGCCGACTCCGTGTCCCCGTCCCCGTACAACCCACCGCTCACCGCCCAGTGAAGGACACCCGGCCATGACCGACGCCCGCCCGCCGTTCCCGCCGTTCGACCTCGACGACGCCCTCGCCAAGGTCCAGGCCGCCGAGGACGCCTGGAACACCCGCGACCCGCACCGGGTCGCCCTCGCGTACACCGAGGACTCGGCCTGGCGAAATCGGGACGCCTTCCTCACCGGCCGCGCGGAGATCGTCCGGTTCCTCACCGCCAAGTGGGAGCGCGAGCTCGACTACGTGCTGCGCAAGAGCCTGTGGGGCTTCCGCGGGAACCGCATCGCCGTCCGCTTCCAGTACGAGTGGCACGACGTGGCGGGCCGGTGGTTCCGCTCCTACGGCAACGAGCTGTGGGAGTTCGCCGACAACGGCCTGATGCGCCGCCGTGAGGCGAGCATCGACGACGTGCGCATCGACGAAGCCGATCGCCGCTACTTCGGCCCCCGCCCACCGGACGAACGAGGCCCCGGCCACGACATCCCGCTCGCCTGAACTCCCGTCAGCGGGAAGACGCCCGACGCCACCACTTCTCCACTTCCACCACCCCGTAGGCCACCACCGCCAGCGCCACGACGACCGCCCAGTCACGCCACGCGATCGGCGCGGTGTGGAACAGCGCGTTCATGAACGGCGCGTAGGTGAACAGCAGTTGGAGCACCACCGTCACGGCGACACCGGTCGGCAGCCACGGGTTGCGCCGGAAACCCACGTGCGGCCGCAGCTCCCGCAACGACCGGCAGTTGAACAGGTAGGCGACCTGCGCGGCGACGAAGACGTTGACCGCGACCGTCCGCGCCTCGTCCAGCGTGCCGCCGTGCAGGTGGAAGGCGGCGAACGAGCCGGCCAGCAGCACGGCCGAGACCAGCAGGATGCGCTGCACCAGGGCCCCGGTCAGCAGGGGCAGGGACGGCGGCAGCGGCGGGCGACGCATGACGTTCGGCTCGCGCGGTTCGAAGGCCAGGGTCAGGCCGAGGGCCACGGCGGTGGTCATGTTGATCCACAGGATCTGCACGGGCAGGATCGGCAGCGCGGTGCCCAGCAGGATCGCGGTGAGGATGACCAGGCCCTCGGCCATGTTGGTCGGCAGCGTCCAGATGATGAACTTGCGCAGGTTGTCGAAGACCGCGCGCCCTTCCTCGACGGCGGCGCGGATGGACGAGAAGTTGTCGTCGGTCAGCACCATGTCGGCGGCCTGCTTGGCCACCTCCGTGCCGCCGCGGCCCATGGCGACACCGATGTCCGCCCGCCGCAGGGCCGGGGCGTCGTTCACGCCGTCGCCGGTCATCGCGACGACGTGCCCGTTCGCCTGGATCTGCTTGACCAGCCGCAGCTTCTCCTCGGGCGACACGCGGGCGTGCACGGCGTCGTCGGGCAGGGAGAAGTGGGCCGCGACGGCACGGGCGGTGCCGAGGTGGTCGCCGGTGATCATGCGGACCTCGATGCCCGCCTCCCGGCACGCGCGCACCGCGTCGACGGCCTCGGGTCGCGGTGGGTCGTGCATCGCCTGCAGACCCAGCAACACCACACCGCGCAGGGCTTCCTCGGTCAACGGGACGTCCTCGGGCACGTGCGCTCGCGCGAACGCGAGCACGCGCATCCCCTGGTGCGCGAGCCGGTCGGCTTCGGTGTGGTCGGTGGAGCCGGTGAACTCGAAGATCCGCTCCACCGCGCCCTTGAGGTAGACGACGCCGCCGGCGTGGCGGGTGGCCATGAACCGGCGTTGCGAGGTGAACGGCAGTTCGTCCACCCGCGCGGGCACGTCGTCGGGGGTCAGGCCGCCTTTGCGGGCGGAGACGACGAGCGCGGCTTCCGTGGGGTCGCCGACCGCGGTCCACCGGTCGTCCTGGAGGACCACGTGGGCGTCGTTGCACGCCAGCCCCGCCAGCAGCACGTCGCGCACGGCCGATGACGGCGACGGGAAGTCACCCAGCGGTGAGTAGCCGATGCCGTCGACCCCCCAGCGCTGCCCGTCGGCGACGACCTGGCGGACGGTCATGGCGTTGGCGGTGAGTGTGCCGGTCTTGTCGGTGCAGATGACCGTGGTGCTGCCCAGCGTTTCGACCGCGGGAAGGCGGCGGATGACGGCGTTGCGGCGCGCCATCCGGGCCACGCCGATGGCCAGCGTCACCGTCACGGCGGCGGGCAGCCCCTCGGGGATCGCGCCGACGGCGAGCGCGACGGCGGCGGTCACCATCTCGGCGAACGGCTCGCCGCGCAGCACCCCGATCACGACGCTGACCACAGCCAGGCCCAGGATGACGGCGGTGAGCAGCTTGCTGAACCGGGCCAGTTTGCGGGTCAGCGGCGTCTGCACGGTCTTGGTGTCGCCGACGAGCCGGTGCACGTGCCCGATCTCGGTGTCCGCGCCCGTGGCCACCACCACGCCACGTCCGCCGCCGGTGGTGACGAGCGTGCCGGAGTAGGCCATGTCGGTGCGGTCGGCCAGCCCGGTGTCGTGCGGCACGGGCAGCGGATCCTTCGCCGAAGGCTGTGACTCGCCGGTCAACGCCGACTCGTCGACCCGCAATTCACGGGTGCGCACGAGCCGCAGGTCGGCGGGCACCTGGTCGCCTTCCTCCAGCACGACGAGGTCGCCGGGCACGAGTTCGTCGGACGTGATCCGCGCGGCGGCGCCGTCGCGGATGACGGTGGCCTCGGTGCGGACCATGGCCTCCAAGGCGTCGAGCGCCCGTTCGGCCCGGACTTCCTGCAGGTAGCCGACGATCGCGTTGACCAGTACCACGCCGAGCACGACGGAGGCGTCCACGGTCTCGCCGAGGACGGCGGTCAGGGCCGCCGCGCCCAGCAGCACGTAGATGAGCGGGTTGTGGAACTGGCCGAGCAGGCGCCGCAGCCGGCCCGGACCGCGCCGCTCCGGCAGTCGGTTCGGGCCGAGCGAGGCCAGCCGCTCGCCGGCGACGGCCCGGGACAGCCCGGTGTCGGCGTCGGTCTCGGAGAGCAGCACGACCTCGTGCACCGGCATGCCGTGCGGCGTGGTGCCGGGTTCAGCCGTGGTCGACGGCATGCCGGATCTCCGGGAAGCGCACGTCCACCACACCGGGCACGGCTCCCGCCAGGACCGCTGCCACGTGCCGGTCGCACTCGTCGTCCAGCGCGTCCACGATCGACGCGTGACCGTCCACCACGGACACCGTCCAGCGGTGCGGGCCGCCGTAGAGGCCGAGGCGGTGCCGGACCTCGGCGGCCAGCGTGCGGTCGTCACGGCTGATCGCGCGCAGCATGTCGCGGCGGGTGACGATGCCGACGAGCCGCTTGCCGTCCACCACGCACGCGCTCCGCGCGCCCTGCTCCACCATGCGCCGGGCCAGCTCCGCGACGTCCGTGCCGGGCGTCGAGGCCACCGCCGGCTCGCTCATCACGTCGGCGACCTTCCGCCTCGGCGTGGCACGCGCGCGCGACGGCTGCCCGTGCACGAGCGAGCGCGGGTCGACGGGAAGCCGGTCGCGCAGGGCGTCGGTCTCGGTGACCACGCCGACCAGGGTGCCGGCTCCGTCGACCACCGGCAGGACGGTGAACCCCTCGACGGCGAGCAGCGCCGCCGCGTCACGCGCGGACGTCTCCGGCGACACGGTCACCACGTCCCGCGTCATCAGGTCGCGGACCCTCATCGCCCGACCTCCTGTCCCGCGCCGACCGCAGCCCCGTCGTGCTGCTCGTCGGCCGGCGGCAGGACCACCACGGGCACGGTCGCGTGCCGCACGCAGTGCGCGCTGGTGCTGCCGAGCAGCACCTGCCGCAACCGGCTGCCGCTGTGGGAGGCCACCACCAGCATCGACGCACGACGCGCCTGGGTTTCCAGCGCCTCGGCGGCGGGTCCCCGCACGCAGTGCCGGATGATCCGCGGGAACTCCAGCCGGCCCACGGCCGCCGCGCGCAGCGCGTCGTCGACCAGCGCTTCCGAGCGGGCCTGCACGTCGTGCTCGGACGTCATCGCCCAGTCGGCCAGCGGCTCGTACTGGTAGGCGTGCACCACGTGCAGCGGGAGCTTGCGCTGCATCGCCTCGTCCATGGCCCAGCTCAGCGCGCGCTCGCCCGCCGGGGAGCCGTCGACGCCGACCACGATCGGACCTGCGTTCATGATTCCACCTCGGTCATCTCGATGACGATCTCCGGCGCTCGCCGGAGCGTGTTGTGCACGGTGCAGTGCTGGACGGAGCCGTCGGCCGGCAGCGCCCGGTCGGGGATCGGGGACGCGGTCACAGCAGCGGTCCCGGGGTGAGGACCGGCTTCGGCTCGACGTGCTCGGGCTCGGGCGCGCGGATGACGACGACCGGGCACGTCGCGTGGTGCACGCAGTAGGAGCTGACCGAGCCCAGCAGCGCACCGCGGATCGGCCCCGCGCCGCGGCTGCCGACCACGAGCAGCGCCGCGTGCTCGGATGCCTTGGCCAGCACGTCGCGGGCGTCGCCCTCGGCGAGCACCGCGCGGACGTCGCCACCGGCCTCCGCCACGACCTCGTCCAGCACGCGCTGGTGCTCCTCGCGCAGCTTGTCGCGGTCCATCATGGCGGCGACCGTGGCCGACATCGGCCCGATCACCATCGCGTAGTCCACGTGCCAGGCCAGGACCGCCTCGACCGCGCAGCCGCGCAGCTTCGCCTCCTCGACCGCCCAGCGCAACGCCGTCCGGCTGACCGGTGAGCCGTCCACGCCCACCACGATCGTCTCGTCCATTACCCCTCCTCGGGTGCTCGCCTCCCAGCCTTCCCACGCGGGGTCGACCTGGTCAGTGGCCGCGGTCCCGTCGGCTCCGGGACCTTCGACCCTGAAGGTCGCGCGGGACCGGCGGTGGTGCGCATCGGCTGGTGGTGGCTCACGTCCCTGTCGGCCGTGCCGCCGCAGGGCGAACGTTCCAGGTGGACGGAGAGGAGGAAGTCATGACCCTGGTTGGGTGGACGGGTCGCCCGCGCGGCGACGTGCAGCGGAACGGGGGACCGGTCAGGTGACCGGTCCCCCGTTCCGCTGTCCCCGCGCTCCCTACTGCTCGGTGGTCGGACGGACCACCGCCAGCGGGCACGGGGCGTGGTAGACGAGGGCCTGGCTGGTGGAGCCGAGCAGCATGCCGGTGAAGCCGCCCATGCCGTGACTGCCCACGACCAGCAGGCGCGCGTCCTTGGCGGCGTTGAGCAGGGCCCGGACGGGGCGGTCGTGGACGACGACGCGCTCCACGGACACGTCGGGGTACTTCTCCTGCCAGCCCGCGAGGCGCTCGGACAGCAGCCGCAGCTGCTCGTCCTCGACCTGCGCCCAGTCGACGGTGAAGCGCGAGTGGAAGGCGCTGTCGACCAGGAAGTCCGTCCAGGCGATGACCGCGGTGAGCGGGGCGCCGGCCAGGGAAGCCTCGGCGAACGCGAAGGCGATCGCCTCCTCGCTCGTGGGGGAGCCGTCCACGCCCACCACGACCGGGCCGTCCTGGCGGATTTCCTCGCGCACCACGACCACCGGGCTCTTGCCGCGCGCGGCGAGGGCCACGGCCACGGAGCCGACCAGCAGGCCGGTGAAACCACCCAACCCGCGTGAGCCGAGCACCACCAGCCGCGCGACGCGCGACGCGGAGATCAACGCGGCGGCGGGCCGGGCGACCACGATGGAGGTGTCGACCTCCACGCCGGGTGCGGCCGCACGGGCTGCGGTCGCGGCCTCGTCGAGCCACTGCCGGCCCTGCTGCTCGAACGCCTCCCGCACCTCGGGACCGGTCATCAGGACCTCCGGGTAACCACCGGCGGGCAGCAGGTAGGCGTGCACGAGGTGGAGCGGCACGCGGTGCCGCACGGCCTCCAGGGCGGCCCACTCGGCGGCGGTCAACGCCGACGCCGAACCGTCCACACCGACCACGATCGGGGCAGTCATCACAGGTTCCTCTCCGCATCCGATGTCGGGACCGCAGTGGATCCCCGTGTCTCCTCGACTCGACGGTAGGCAGCCGACGGGCCGGGTGCAGTGGTCCTAGGTCCTCACCGCGCAGGGCCCTAGGGCTGCCGGCGGACAGCACTCCCGTCCCTGTTCCGCTGCGCTCGGGCGGGCGACCGTGGAGCCATGACCAACCGGATACCCCGCAGCCCAGCGCCCGTCGTCGTGGCGGGAGACGACTCACCGTGGGGCGAAGCCGCCCTGCGGTGGGCGAGCGAGCACGCCCGGTCGACCGGCGCGCCGCTGGAGGTGTGCCCGCCGTCCCCCGACTTCCTGCACGACCTGATGACCGCCGGGTGCCGCGCCGGGCTCCTCGTCGTCGGCCACCGCGGCGCGCACAGCACCGCGTTCGCCCTCGGCCGCGTGGTGGTGCCGCTGGTCGAGCACGCGCCGTGCGACGTGGTCGTGGTCCGGGGCACCGGCGAGGCGCTGCGCCGCGACCACCACCGGGTCACCGCGCTGCTGTCCGGGGACGAGTCCGACGACGACCTGGCCCTGTCCCGCGCGGCCGACCACGCCAGGCAGCAGCACGCGTCGCTGCGCGTCCTGCACGCCACGCCGCCGCTGCCGGTGCGCGCCGACGAACCCCGGTGGCCGGTCATCCACGCGGACGAGGTGCTGCGCGATGTCCGCCACACGTCGGTGCTGGTCAGGATGCACCCGCACGAGGCGATCGCCCGGTACGCCGACACCGACCTGCTGATCGTGGCCGGACGGGGCCCGACGACGCGCGCCGCGCTGCACCACGCCCCGTGCCCCGTCCTGGTGGCGCACCGCTCCCCCGCGGACGTGGTGCCCGGACCACGCGCGCCGCACGCCGCCGAGGTGCGGAGGACCTTCAGCGCGTGGTAGGAGGGTCTTTGGACCCTGTGTCGGGCGGCTCCCGCCCGGCAGGGTCGGTGCAGGCGGAAGACGAGAGGTGGAGCCGGTGGCCCGGGTGTTTCTGGTGGACGACCACGAGGTGGTCCGCATCGGCGTGCGTGAGCTGCTGAACAGCGCGGACGACCTGGAGGTGGTGGGCGAGGCCGGTTCGGTGGCCGAGGCGCTCGCCCGGGTCCCCGCCAGCGGCGCGGAGGTCGCGGTGCTGGACGTGCGGCTGCCCGACGGCAACGGCATCGAGCTGTGCCGCGAGCTGCGGTCGCGGATGCCGGAGCTCAAGTGCCTGATGCTGACCTCGTTCACCGACGACGAGGCCCTGTTCGACGCCATCCTGGCCGGCGCGTCCGGCTTCGTGCTCAAGCGCATCCTCGGCACCGACCTCCAGTCCGCGGTCCGCACCGTCGCCGCCGGCGAATCCCTGCTCGACGCCCGCTCCACGGCGGCGCTGCTCAACCGCATCCGCCGCGAGCGCGAGCAGGGCGACCCGGTGCGGATGCTCACCGAGCAGGAGCGCACCGTGCTCGACCACATCGGCGAGGGCCTGACGAACCGGCAGATCGCGGAGAAGATGTTCCTGGCCGAGAAGACGGTCAAGAACTACGTCTCCCACCTGCTGGCCAAGCTCGGCCTCGAACGCCGCACCCAGGCCGCCGTGCTCGCGACCAGGCTGCGCAAGCCGGTTCCCTCGAACGAGGAGTAGGCCGTCACACCAGCGGGACCTGCCAGGTCAGGCGGGTGCCGCCCGCGGGCTCCCCGGTGACCGAGCAGGTGCCGCCCAGGTCGGCGGCCCGCTGTTCGAGGTTGCGCAGCCCGCTGCGGGCCACCTGCGGCGGCATGCCCACGCCGTCGTCCACGACCGTGATGGTGAGCTGGTCGCCCGCTTCCACGGTGAGCACCAGTTCCTTGGCGCGCGCGTGCCGGACCGCGTTGGTCACCGCTTCCCGCACCACGGCCTCGGCGTGCTCGCCGACGTCGTCGGGCACCGAGTTGTCCACCGTCCCCGTCATCCGCACGGTCGGCGTGACCGGGGCGTTCTCGGTGAGCTCGGAGACCAGGTCGAGCAGCCGCCGCCGCAGACCCGGCAGGTCGTCACCCGCCTGGAGGTCGAAGATCGACGTGCGGATCTCCAGCACGGTCTCGTCGAGCTGGTGCACCGCCTTGCGCACCCGTTCCCGGACCTGGGGGTCGCGGATCGAGCCCAGCGCGCCCTGAAGGCTCATGCCGGTGGCGAACAGCCGCTGGATCACGTGGTCGTGCAGGTCGCGCGCGATCCGGTCGCGGTCCTCCAGCACGTCGACCAGCCGCCGCGCCCGCTGGTTCTCGGCGAACTCCAGCGCCACCGCCGCCTGGTCGGCGAACGAGGCCAGCAGCGGAACCTGCTCCGCGCCGAACCGGGCGCCGCCCTTCTCCCGTGCCACCAGCAGCACGCCGGTCACGCTCGCGCCGGCCCGCAGCGGCACCACGACACCCGGCCCCGCCTCGACCGAAGCGTCGCCGAGCCGGCCGTCCAGGTCCTCGACCAGCATGGGTGTGGCGGAGGCGAGCACCTCCTGGACCACCGTCCCGGCGCCGGTCAGCAGCTTGCCGACCAGGGCCTCGACGCGCTCACCGGAGCCGGCGGCCATGTGCAGCCGTTGCCCGTCCGCGCCGTCGGCCAGCACGATCAGCGACATCGACGCCACCGACAGCTCCCGCGTCCGCTGGGCGATCAGCCGCAGCGCGTCCTCGGCCGAGGCGCCGCCCAGCAGCTCGGTGTTGACCTCCGCGGTGGCCTCCAGCCAGCGCTCGCGCATCCGGGACCGCTCGAACAGCCGGGCGTTCTCCACCGCCACACCGGCCGCCGCCGCCAACGCGGTCAGCACCACCTCGTCGTCGGCGGTGAAGTCCGCGCCGTCGACCTTCTCGGTCATGTAGAGGTTGCCGAACACCTCGTCCCGCACCCGCACCGGGACGCCCAGGAAGCTGTGCATCGGCGGGTGGTTCGCCGGGAAGCCCACCGACGCCGGGTGCTGGGCCAGGTCGTGCAGCCGGATCGCGCGCGGGTCCTTGATCAGCAGGCCGAGCAGGCCCTTGCCCTGCGGCAGGTGCCCCATCCGCGACCGCGTCGTCGGGTCGATGCCCACGTAGACGAACTCGGACAGGTTCTCCTGGCTGCCCAGCACGCCCAGCGCGCCGTACCGCGCGCCGACCAGCTCCACCGCCGCCTGCACGATCCGCTGCAGGGTGGAGTCGAGCTCCAACCCCGCGCCCACGGCGAGCACGGCGTCGAGCAGGCCCTGCATCTTGTCCCTGGTCGAGGCGATCTCGGTCAGCCGCTCCCGGACCTCGTCCAGCAGCTCGTCCAACCGCAGCCCGCCCAGCAGGCGGTGCGGCACTCCCCCATCGGCAGGTCCGGGCATGTCGACAGCGTTCCACCCGCAGCGCGGGCACGCCAAGCCCGGGGGTCCCGGTCCGGAAGGGACCTTCGACCGTGTGGCCCGAGCCGCCGCAGGCGCACAGTGGAGGCACGGAAAGGCAGGGAAGACATGACGAACGTGACCGAGGTGCTCGGGCTGGCGGTGGACGAGGTGACCGACGTGCTCGCCGCCGCGGCACTCGCCCCGTCGGTGCACAACACCCAGCCGTGGCGGTTCCGCCTCGCGCCCGACCGGATCGAACTGCACGTCGACCCGGCCCGCAGGCTGCCCGCCACCGACCCGGAAGACCGGGAGCTGCGGCTGTCGTGCGGCGCCGCGCTGTTCAACCTGCGGCTGGCGCTGCGCGAGCGCGGCATCCGACCGCTGGTGACGCTGATGCCCGGCGCGGAGGCGCCCGGCGCGGTCGCCACGGTCCGCCACGGCGGCTTCCGGAGCCTGGACGAGGAGACCCGGCAGCTCATCGCGGCGATCCCGGCGCGGCGGTCCAACCGCAAGCCGTTCCGGGACGCGCCGGTCCCCGTCGGGCACCGGCACGCGCTGGTGCGGGCCGCCGAGCGGGAGCGGTCGTGGCTGCACGTGGTGACCGACCGCGACGAGCGGGCCCGGCTCCAGGGCTTCGTGGCCAGGGCGCACCGCATCCAGGTCGACCAGCCCGGTGTTCGGGCCGAGCTGACCCACTGGACCGGTCCGCGGACCGGGGACGGCATCCCGCCCACGTCCGCCGGCGTGCGGCCCGCGCCCCAGGACGAGTGGGCGTTGCGCGACTTCCAGGCCACCGAGCGGACACCGGGCAAGGACTACGAGTCGGACCCGCTGGTGGTGGTGCTGTGCACGTTCTACGACGGGGCGCTCGCCGAGCTCCAGGCGGGTCAGGCGCTGCAACGCGTGCTGCTCACCGCCACCACCCTCGGGTTGTCGGCGTCGTTCCTGTCCCAGGCCATCGAGGTGCGCCCGGTGCGCGAGGAGCTGCGCCGCGCCCTCGGCGGCACGCTCGAACCGCAGACCGTGCTGCGCGTCGGCTTCGGCTCACCGGTCCCGGCCAGCCCTCGGCGAGCCGTGGACAGCCTGCTGCTGGAGCCGATCGCGACGGCTCCCTGAACGCGACGGTGGGCAGGAGCACGGCGTCGGTGAGAGCGGTCGGTCCGTGCCGCTGAAGTGTCGGTCAGCCCGTCGTCCGGTCCACCGCTCCCGGTTCCGTCCCGGTGCTCACGGCGTCGGCCCCTCCCGACGGTCGGGTCGCCGGACCGGGTCGCGACCGTGACCGGGGGTCGGCGACGCCGCGGCGCGGTCGGCCGTCCCGGCTCGGGCTCGCACGGCCCGGCGCACGACCGTCGTGGTGAACAGCAGCGAGGCCAGGGCGACGACGGCCAGCGCGGCGAGCCCCAGCGCGTAGGAGGACATCGCGCCGTACAGAGCGCCCATCACCAGGGGCGGCACGAACCCGCCGAGGCCGCCCGCGGCGCCGACCACGCCGGTCACCGAGCCGACCTTGTCCGCCGGTGCGAGCAGCGCGACCAGGGCGAACACCGCGCCGCTGCCCGCGCCGAGCGCGGCGGCCATGGCCAGGAACGCGATCGTGCCCCACGGCATCAGCACCGGCGTGAACGCCTGCACCACCGCGCCGACGGCCACCACGGCCAGGCACGCGACCAGCACCCGCACCGGCCCCAACCGGTCCGACAGCCACCCGCCCACCGGCCGCATCACGACCGCGAGCAGCACGAACCCGGCCATCCGGTCGGCCGCGTCCGCCTGCGCCAGGCCGTAGGCGGTGCCCAGGTAGGCGGGCAGGTACACGGAGAACGCGACGAACCCGCCGAACGCCACCGCGTACAGCGCCGAGGCTTGCCACGTGATCGGCAGCCGCGCGGTGGCCGCGAGCCGCCCGCCCAGCGACCCGGCCGGCACCGTCCGCCCCGGCGCGTCCCGCAGCAGCAGCGCCGCGACCACCGCGTAGACCGCCAGCACCACCGCCGTCACCACGAACGGCGTCGCCACGCCCCACCGCTCCACCAGGTCGACCGTGGTCAGGGCGCTGATCGCGGTGCCACCCATGCCCGCGCCGAAGACGCCGATCGCGAGGCCCCGCCGCTCGGGCGGGAACCACAGGTTGACGAACGGCACGCCGACCGCGAACGCCGTGCCGCCCACCCCCAGGAAGAACCCGCCCACCAGCAGCGCGGCAAGCGACGTGGTCCCGAACAGGCCGAGGAACAGCACCGGCACGATCGTGACCGCCGAGACCAGCGGGAACATCACCCGCCCGCCGAACCGGTCGGTCAGCGCGCCGACCGGTACCCGCCCCACCGACCCGACCACCACCGGGACCGCGACCAGCAACGCCTGCTGGAACGCGCTGAGCCCCAGGTCGTCCTTGAACCGCGGGCCGAGCGGGCTGAGCAGCGCCCACGCCCAGAAGTTCAGCGCGAATCCGACCGTGGCCAGGCCGAGCATCAGCCACCGCCGACCGGTCGTCGGTGGCCGGTTGACGGTGGATTGCACTGCCCGCTGACCCATGACTGCGTCCTCGTCCGTGATCCGGTGCGCTCGGGCCATCGTCACCTGGACGGCCGACGGCCGCACGTCGACGCGTCAGCCCACGCGGCCGTCGAGCATCCCGGGGCCGAACACCTCGTACCGGACGCGGTCGGCGGGCAGGCCGCGGCGCAGCAAGCCGGCCCGCACCTCGCGCATGAACGGCAGCGGCCCGCACAGGTAGGCCGTCGTGCCCTCGTCCAGCGGGACGGCGTCGACGTCGACGCGGCCCGGTCGTCCCTCGACGCCGTCCTCGTACCAGGTCAGCTGGTCGACGTCGGCCAGGTCGTGCACCGCCTGGTCGACCTCGGCGCGCAACGCGTGGTGGTCGGCGCCGCGGTCGGCGTGCACGACCACGACCCGGCGGGTGGGTTGGGTGCGGGCGAGGTGGTCCAGCATCGACGCCATCGGCGTGACGCCGATGCCCGCGCTGACCAGCAGCACCGGGCCGTCGCCGCGGTGCAGCACGGTGTCCCCGGCGGGCGGGCCGACCAGCAGCGTGTCGTCGGTGCGCACGTGGTCGTGCAGGTGGTTGGACACCGCGCCGTCCGGTGCGCCACCCGTGCCGCGCACGCGCCGCACGACGATCCGCAACGAGCCGCGCCCGGGGCCCTGGGACAGCGAGTACTGCCGGGGTTGGCGGCGGCCGTCGGGCAGGTCCACCGCGACCGACACGTACTGGCCGGGCGCGAACTCGGGCACCGCGCCGCCGTCGTCCGGCACGAGCGTGAACGACACCGCGTCGACCGCCTCGTCCTGCCGCTTCACCACCCGCCACCGCCGCCACGACGTCACCTCGTCGATCTCGCCGCGCTGGTAGAGCCGCGCTTCGGCGGCGATCAGCCGGCACGCCAGCAGCCAGTAGACCTCGTCCCACGCGGCGGCGACCGCCGGCGTGACCGCGTCGCCGAGCACGGTCCCGACGGCGGCCATCAGGTGCCGGCCCACGATCGGGTACTGCTCGGCGCGGATGCCCAGCGACACGTGCTTGTGCGCGATCCGCTCGGCGATCCGGTCGAACGGCGCGGCGTCGGGGTCGAGCAGGTGCCCGGCGAACGCGACGACCGCGGAGGCCAGCGCGACGCGCTGCTCCCCGTTGGCCTGGTTGCCCTGGTTGAACAGGTCGAGCAGCTCGGGGTGCGCGGCGAACAGGGACGGGTAGAACTCGCCGGTGATCCGGACGGCGTGGTCGCGGACCACGGGCAGCGTCACGCGCACGATCTCGGCGGAGGCAGGGGACAGCACGGTGCGGTTCTCCTCGCTGGACGGGAGGCGGTGCGGGCCGGCGTCGGTCCGGCCCTCCCCCACCTTCCGCCGCACGCCCGCCGACCGGCAGAGATCAACGTCCGCGCGGAACGGGACCTTCGACCCTGCCCTGCCGTGACGCGCGGGGTGTGCACGGCGACTGACCGAGGTCGCCTTGCCGAAGGGCTGGAGCGGCATGTCGCACGCGTTCGTCTCGTACTCGCGCGAGGACTTGGAGTTCGTGCGCCGGCTGCACGCGGCACTGGTGGAACGCGGGCGGAGCACGTGGGTCGACTGGGAGCGCATCCCGCCGGCGGCGGCGTGGCAGGTGGAGATCGGGCGTGCCATCGACGAGTCGGAGGCGTTCGTCTTCGTCCTCTCACCGGACGCGGTGGCCTCGGAGGTGTGCCTGGCCGAGTTGGAGGTGGCGGGCGCCGCGGGCAAGCGGGTGGTCCCGGTGCTGCGCCGCGACGTCACTGTCCCTTGCTGCAGGTGGGTCTCCTCCCCCGCCGGCGAACTGGCGCGCGCACGACGTCAACGGCCTGGTCCCACCGACGGTAAACCGGCTTCGGGCACACCTGGAAGCCCACCACGCTCAGGTCCGCCGGGATGCGCAGCCCCGGGCCGCCTGGTAGGCGCCGAGCGCCTGGAGGTCGTTGCTCGCGAAGATCGCGGTCGGGCGGTCGGGCGCGGCGATCAGTTCCCGGGCGGCGGCGTGACCCGCCTCCTGGGTCAGGTCCGTGCGCACCACCAGGGCCGGGTCGAACGGGAGGCGGGACGGCGGTCGAGCGCGTCGTCGCTCCGGTACCGGATCGCGTTGCGCTGCGGCCCTTTCCGGTGCGCCGGCCGACGGTTTCCACCGGTCAGCGGTACGACTCCGCCTGGAGCGAGAACAGCTCCGCGTAGAGCCCCGCGCGGGCCATGAGCGCGGCGTGGTCGCCGGTTTCCACCACCCGGCCGTCCCGCACCACCACGATCAGGTCGGCCGTGCGCACGGTGGAGAACCGGTGGGACACGAACACGGTGATCGCGCCGGTGCGGGCGGCCACCCGGCGGGCGTGCTCGGCGCAGCGCTGGAACAGCGCGTGCTCCGCCTCCGGGTCCAGCGCCGACGTCGGCTCGTCCAGGACCACCAGCAACGGGGACTCGCGCAGCACCGCCCGGCCGAGCGCCAGCTTCTGCCACTGGCCGCCGGACAGCTCCGCGCCGTCGGCGTAGCTCTTGCCGAGGTGCGTGCGCAGGCCGTCGGGCAGGTGGTCCAGCACGCCGGTGGCGTCCGCGCGGTCCAACGCCGCGCGCACGGCCGGCTCCGACGAGATCCTGGGCAGGTCGCCCACGCCGACCACCTGCTGGACCTCGAACTCGTACCGGACGAAGTCCTGGAACCCCGCCGCGATCCGGGTGCGCCACTCGTCCGGCGGCATGCGGTGCAGGTCGGTCCCGTCGACCAGGACGCGGCCCCCGGTCGGCCGGTAGAACCCGCAGAGCAGCTTGACCAGCGTCGACTTGCCCGCGCCGTTCTCGCCGACGATCGCGACCGCGGCGCCGGCCGGGAGGTGCAGGTCGGTCTCGTGCAGCACCGGCACGTCGGTGCCGGGATAGGTGAAGGCCACGCCGGCGAGGGTGATCCCGTCGTGCAACCGGTCGGGCGGCGACCGGTCGGGCGCCGCCGGGTGGTGGCCGGTCACCGCGGCGGTGACCTCGGTCAGCCGCCGGTACGCACCCGCCATCCGCTGCAAGTCCTGCAGGAGGGTGACGGCGGTGGCGACCTGCTGGTTGACCTGGGCGGCGAGCACGATCACCAGCACGACGTCACCGACCCCGCGCCGACCCGCGATCGCGTCGCGCACCACCAGCAGCACGCCCGCGATGTAGGCGAGCGCGAAGACGACCTGGCCCGCCGCGCGCAGCCACGTCGCGGTCAGGTGCGCCCGCCACAGGCCCCGCGTCGCCTTCCGCCACAGCGCGTCGTGCCGGGCGCGCAGCTCGTCCCCGACCCCGGACACCCGCAGCTCCCCGGCCACGCGCGCGGACGTGGCCAGGCGGAACAGGTTCAGCGCGGTCCGGGTCGGCTCGGCGGTCGCCGTCCTGGCCCGGTCCAGCACCCGTTCGGCCGCGCGGCCCGCGAGCAGGGGAGGCAGGGCGGCTGCCGGGAGCAGCAGCAGCCAGGGGTTCTGCACGGCCAGCAGGACGGCGGTGAGCACGACGGCCAGCACGAGCCCGAGACCGTTGAGCAGCGCCTCCAGGCCGGCCCGGTACTGCCGGCCCTCCTGCCGCAGCACGGTCCACGTGTCGGCGTGCTCGGCCCGCTCGTGGTGCTCGATGCCGGCCGAACCGTTCGACACCTCGATCACGCGTTCGTCGAAGTCCAGCTCGGCCAGCTCCGACAGCTCGTAGTAGGCCAGGTGGGCGAAGTGAGCGAAGGCCAGCACCACCACCGCGAGCACGGCCACGGTCACGCCCGCGAGCACCGCGCGCCCCGTCGCGCCCGCCACGACCTCGCGGGTCATCCACCCGAGCGCCGCCGCCAGCAGCGGGGCGGCGACCGCGCCGGCCGTCATCAAGAGCACCGCCAGGGACGTCTTGCGCGGGTTCAGCCGCCACACCGCGGCCAGGACGGCCCCCGCGCCGGTCAGCAGGACCTTCACCGCGCCCGCCCGTCCACCACGTCCGCGAACCGGTCGGCCTGCAACCGGAACAGCCCGGCGTAGCGCCCGCCGCGGGCCAGCAGCTCCGCGTGACCGCCCTGCTCGGCGACCCGGCCGCGGTCGAGCACGACGATGAGGTCCGCGTGCCGCACGGTCGAGAACCGGTGCGAGATCAGCAGGGTGGTCGCGCCCTCGGCGAGGCCCGCGAACTCCGCGAAGAACCCCGCCTCCGCGCGCACGTCCAGGCTCGCCGTGGGCTCGTCCAGCACGACGACCCGCGCGCCGTGGCGCAGCGCGAACAACGCCCTCGCCAACGCGACGCGCTGCCACTGGCCGCCGGACAGCTCCGCGCCGTCGGTGAGGTGCCGCGCCAACGGCGTGTCCAGCCCGCGCGGCAGGCGTGCCACGGCCTGCGCGAGCCCGACCGACTCCACGACCTCGCGGATGCCCTGCCGGTCGTCCAGGTGGGCGACCGCGCCGAGTCCCACGTTGTCCGCGACGGACGCCTCGTACCGGGCGAAGTCCTGGAAGATCACGCCGAGCCTGGCCCGCCACGCGTCGAGCGGGAACTCGCGGATGTCGACGCCGTCCAGCGTGATCCGGCCCGCGGTCGGCTCGTAGAGCCGGGCGAGCAGCTTGACCAGGGTGGTCTTGCCCGCGCCGTTCACGCCGACGATCGCCGTGCAGCGGCCGACGGGGATCGTCAGGTCCAGGTGGTCGAAGACCGGCCGACGGCCAGGGTAGCCGAAGCTCACCCGTTCGAACCGGATCGTGCCGACCGGTTCGGGCGTCGTCGGCAGGCGCGGTGGGCTCAGCCGCTCCTCGTGGCGGTCGACGTGCTCGGCGAACCGCCGCACGGCGTCGTAGGCCCGCATGCCGATCGCGGTCGGCAGGTCGGCCTCCGGGTAGTGCTCGGCCAGCCGGAGCAGGCCGAGGGTCGCCGTCGTGACCAGGACGAACCCGGTCAGCGTCAACTTCCCCGCCGTCGCACCGACCACCGCGAGGACCACGCCCGCCACGGTGAGCGCCACCACCGAGAACCGGACGAACGGCCACAGGTAGATCCGGCGGCGCTCGGCCCACAGCGGCGCGAGGTAGCGCAGGCAGGTCTCGCGCAGGCGTTGGCGCAGCCAGCCGACGAGGCCGAAGACCCGGATCTCCTTGCCCGCCGCCGCCCCGCCCGCGAGGTCGCGCAGGTAGTCGATCTCGCGCTGGTCGGCGGCGAGCCGGGACCGGGTCCGGGCGTAGCGGCGCAGCCCGCCGCGCTGGCCGTGGCGGAACAGCAGCACGGTGGCGACCAGCGCGGCCGCCGCCGGCCACGAGAACGCCACCCCCACGGCGATCGCGCAGCCCGTCAGCTCGGTGTAGCGCGCGATCAGCGCGAGCAGGCCGGTGGCCGCCCGGCCGGGGCTCTGCACGCCGAACTCCACCTCCCGCGCGGCGGTGCGCAGCGCGTCGAGCGCCCGCTGGTCCTCCAGCGGGCCGAGGCCGGGGCTGCGCAGCGACGCGGCCATCAGCTCGTCCACCACCCGGCCGTCGACGCGGCGCGTCACCAGCTCGCCCATCGCCCGTTCCACCGGGGCGAGCACCTGCCTGGCGACGAACGCCCCGGCCGCGACCGCGAACACCGCGACGAGCGAGCGCCACGCGCCCGAGTCCGGCCCCGCGGCCACGGCCGCCGGAACCCGGCCCAGCACCACCGCCGTCGCCACCGTGAACACGACCGGCAGGCACCCGAGCAGCAGTTCCACCACGACCAGGGCGGCGACCAGGGAGCGTCCCGCGCGGGGCAGCAACCCGGCGATGCCCCGTCGTGCGGCGAACTGCTCCCGGGCGGTCCGGAGCCACGAGCGGTACCCCTTGCCGCCCATCTACCCGGTGGCCCCGTGCCGCGCCCGGTAGTCGGCGCAGCGGGGCAGTCCGCGTTCCGCGATGACCTCGTTGAACAGCGAGAAGCGGATCGCGGGCTCCTCGGTCAGCATCCGGGTGATCGGCGTGCCGTACTTCTCCGCGATGTAGCGGTAGTTGCGCTGCGCGGACCTGGTGTTCTCGCCTTGGTCCTTCTCGTGCGGGTAGTGGATCGAGCTCGCCGCCCGGCTCACGCCGAACCGAGCGCCGTCGCGGTGCAGCCGGTAGGCCAGGTCGAGGTCCTCGCCGCCCCAGGTGCGGAACTCCTCGTCGTACAGGCCGACCGCCCGCACCTGCTCCGTCCGCGCCGACGCGTGGCAGGTCCAGTACATCAGCCACGGCGCGGGGAGGTCGCCGAAGTCGTCGGAGTACCGCTCGTAGAACGGCTCCCGCACGTCCGGCCACGCGCCCGTGCGCGCCAGGGACGCGATGGTGGAGTCGACGTCGTCCACGTCCACGTGCTTGCGGATGAGCCGGGCGTCCTCGTTGTCGAGGTTGAAGCAGTAGACGTACCCGTTGAGCGCCAACGGTTCCTCGGTGGCGTCGTGGGCGGCCACGTGGGCGCTGAGGCTCGCGGAGTGCAGCAGCACGCCGGAGTCCACGAACACGCAGATCTCGCCGCGCGCGTGCCGGATGCCGACGTTGCGCGCCCGGGCCACCCGGTAGCCCTCGTCGGGCTGGTGGAAGTACCGCAGGTCGAACCGGTCGTCGAACGACCGCACCACCGCCGCCGTGTCGTCGCTGGACCCGTCGTCCACGACGACCACCTCGAACCGGTCGCGGTCCAGGTCCTGCGCGGCCAGCGAGTCGAGCGTCAGCTCGAGTAATCGTCTCCGGTTGTAGGTGGGGACGATGACCGTGCAGCGCGATGGGCTACCCACGACAGGCTCTCCTCCAAGAGGTCGGGGTACCGGGAGGGAGATCCGCTCTCCCGGGTGACTCCCCGCCGACGACCGCGCAAGTCTGCCGAGGGTCGCGAGCGCCGGTCAACCACGTGCGCCGAAGGCGTCCTTCACCAGGTCGACCAGCGGGCCGACCAGATCGGCGAACACCTCGCGCACCGGCGGCACGAAGATGATCACGGCCACCAGCAGCGCCACGTACGGGGCGATGCCGCCCTTGCGCTTCGACGCCATGTCCACCCCCGGTCGCGTTGGCGTCTCCAGGATCGCACGACCGCCGCCGGGACGGGTCCGCAGGTCCGGGCGGTCGTGACCGGTGACGACGGCGGTCAGCGGATCAGGGGTGCGGCCTCGATCCCGTCGAGGGTCGTGGTCCGTGACGCGTCACGGGGCTTGCGGCGGGCGGTCGCGCCGGTCGTCGTGGTGGTGCGCTGCTTGCGGCGCGGTGCCGGGGCGTCCGCGGGTTCGGTGGGTTCGGTGCCTTCGGCCGGTCGGTCCCCGTCGCAGTCGGCCGGGCACTGCGGGAGTTGCGAGCAGTACACCACCGGGCCCGTCGTGGACCGCACCTCGAAGGTGCCGTCGGCGCGCGGCGCGAGCGTGACCACGGACCACGGGACGCCCCCGGCCGACCCGGGGTCACGGCACGTGTGGTCCTTGGTGCGGCGGTGGAACGCGGCCACCGCGACCGGCCGCTGGTCGAAGTCGCCCGACCGGCGCACGGCGGTGAACATCATGAACCCGACGATCAGGGTGACCGCGTTGATCGCGCCGGAGATCGTGATCAGCTCGTCGGCGCGCACCGACAACGCCCGCCCGGCCACCTCGGAGTGGTAGACCACCGGCCGGTCCGGCAGCACGGCCCGCACCACGCCGATCCACGCCGGGATGAAGAAGACCACCAACGCCAGGGCCAGCCGGTTGCGGGCGTGCTGGGCCAGGTCGAACCCGACCGCCATGGCCAGCGAGCCGCGCCACGTCGTCCGGTCGGCCCTCGCCCCCACGGCCGCGCTCAGCTTCTCCGACAGCGTTGTCCAAGCGGTCATGGCTTCCCTTCCACCGGTTCGGACGCCGATCAGCCGTTGCCGACGGGTGCGCCCAGCGACGAGTCGATGTGCGCGGCGAGCTCGGCGGGCGACGGGTGCGCCCAGACCTCCGCGGTGGTCAGGGCGACGTCCAGGTCGACGTGGAGCCTGCGGGTGAAGGCGACCGCGAGCAGCGAGTCCAGGCCGAGGTCGGTGAACTTCGCGTGCGCCGCGACGGCGGACGGCTGCGTGCCCAGCAGGGCGGCGAGGACGTGCACCACCGCGTCCTGCGCCAGCTCCGCCCGTGCCGGTCCCGGTGGCTCGGCGCGCAGGTCGAACGTCGACGGCGCGTCGCCCCGGGTGGCGGCGCCGACGCGCAGGTCGGCCAGCAGCGGGTTGTCCAGCGCGTGCGGGAAGGCCCGGAACAGCACGTCGGGCTGGTAGTCGAGCACCCCGGTGTTCACCCGCTGGTGGCGCAGGAGGGCGGTCAGCGCGGCGAACCCGTCGGCGGTCGAGAGGGTCTCGAAGCCGCGGGCCGCGAAGTCGGTCGCCCGGCCCGCCTCGCCCCACGCGCCCCAGTTCACCGACAGGGTGGGCAGGCCGCGGGCGTGTCGCCACCGGGCGAAGGCGTCCACCCACGCGTTGGCCGCGGCGTAGTTGGCCTGCCCGGCGTTGCCCAGCATCGCCGACATCGAGGAGAACACGACGAGCCAGTCCAGCGGGACGTCCTCGGTGGCGTGGTGCAGGTTCACCAGGCCGGCGACCTTGGGGTGCCACGCGTGGGCCAGCCGGTCCCCCGTCATGGCGTCGAGCGGGGCGTCGTCGAGGACCACGGCCGTGTGCAGGACGCCCCGCAGGTCGTCCCCCGCCGCCTCGACCAGGCGGCGCGCGGTGTCCGGGTCGGCGATGTCGCCGCGCACCACCCGCACCTCGCAGCCGGTGGCCGCCACGGCGTCGAGCACGGCGCGGGCGTCGGGTGCGGGTTCGCCGCGCCCGCCGAGGACGACCCGGCCGGCGCCGGCGTCGGCCAGCCACCGGGCCGCCTCCAGGCCGAGACCACGCGTGCCGCCCGTGACGACGTAGGCGCCGCCGCCCCGGACCACCTGCGCCGGTGCGGGCGCGTGCACCCGCACCCGCTGCCCGACCCCGGGAAAGGTGAGCGCGACCCGGCCGACGAGGTCGCCGGACACCAGCCGCCGGAACGCCTCCGCCGCCTCGGTCAGCGGCACGACCTCGCTCGGCAGCAGCGGGAGCCGGCCGGCCGCCAGCTCGTCCAGCACCCGCAGCATCACCGCCCGGAACACGGCGGGCTGCTCGTTGGCGGTGAGCACCAGGTCCAACGCGGCGTAGGTGTTGCCGTGCCGGAACGTGCCCAGGTCCACGCGCGCGCCGTCGTAGAGGTCGCGCTTGCCGATCTCGACGAAGCGCCCGGCCGGGGCGAGCAGGTCCAGGGAGGCGCGCATGGCGGGCCCGGTCAGCGAGTTGAGCACCACGTCGACACCGCGCCCGCCGGTGACCTCCCGCACCTGCTCGGCGAAGTCCAGGCCGCGCGAGTCGAACACGTGCGCCACGCCGTGCTCGCGCAGGTGGCGGCGCTTGGCCTCGGTGCCCGCGGTGCCGATGACCGTGGCGCCGAGCAGCCGGGCCACCTCGACCGCGGCGAGCCCGGTGCCGCCGGCCGCCGAGTGCACCAGCACGGTCTCGCCCTGCCGCAGCCGGGCCAGGTCGTGCAGCGAGTGCCACGCCGTGACATAGGTCAGCACCGACGGCACGACGTCGACGGTGTCGAAGCCGTCGGGCACGCGCGCGGTCAGGTCGGCGCGGGCCAGGCAGTGGGTGCCCATCGACCCGCCGCCGTCCGCGATCACGGCGGTGACCCGGTCCCCCGGTCGCAGGTCGTCCACCCCGTCGCCGACCGCGAGCACCACGCCGGCGGCGTCCGAGCCGAGCGCGGCAGGGTCCCGTCGTCGGTCGGGTAGATGCCCAGGGCCACCAGAACGTCCCGGAAGTGCACGGTGCACGCCTGCGGCCGGAGCAGCACCTGCCCCGGTCCCGGCGTCGGCAGGGGCGCGCCGGTCCCGACCAGCCGCAGCAGGTCGAGGCCGCCGTCGGCGTCCGGCCTCAGCACGAACTCGTCCTCGCCGACGACCGCGTCGACCTCGCGGCTGACCTGCGGCGGCCGGACCGCCAGCGGCGCGCGGGCCAACCTGGCCACGTAGCGCTGCCCCGCGCGCCACGCAGGTCCACTGGTCCGATTGAGCCTTCAAGGTTCACCGGGTCGCCCGAGCGGGAGCCGGGCGGTCACCATCCGTCGATCCCGAGTGGACGGTGGGCAGGTCGACCAGCCCTGAACAGGTCACGGGTCCATCGGCTCGACTTGGTCGCGTTTGGTTCCCCCGGCCCGGGGTACGGCGTCCCCGCGGGAGCGCAGGGCGTGACCGGCGGCAGCGGCCATGCCCACGACGGCGACCGCGAACAGCACCCGGTAGTGGACGATCCCGACCAGCACCGCCCCGACCGGGATGGCCAGTGTCGACGGAATGAACGCGGCGGTGAACGCCGCGCTGCCGGTGCGGCCCTGGAGTTCGTCGGGCGTGGTGCGCTGGATCAGCGTCGTCGTGCCGATGAGCAGCCACGGCAGACCGAACCCGCGCAGGGCCGCGCCGAGCAGGATCAGCCACGGCGACGGCGGCAGCGCGGTCAGCAGGCACCCGGTCGCGGCCACGAGCATGCCGGTGCCGGCCAGCGCGACCTCGCCCCGGCGGCGCAGCAACGACGGCGCGACGAGCCCGCCGAGCACCGAGCCCAGTCCCTGCGCGGTCACCACGACGCCGACGAACTCCGGCGCGCGACCGAGGCCCTGCTCGACCACCGCGTAGGCGTACGAAGTCAGCAGGCCGCCGAAGCCGAACACCACCGCCGAGCTGATCACCAACCGGCGCAGGGGCACGAACTCGACGATCCGGTCGATGCCGGCGCGCAGCTCGCGTCCCCAGCTCTTGCGGACCGGGGTGAGCGGCGGCTCGCGGAACGCCATCAACGACAGCGCCACCGCGGCCGCCAGGAACGTGACCGCGTCGACGACGGCCACCGCCGGGCCGCCGTACCGGGCGAACAGCGCCGCGCCCGCCGCCGGCCCGAGCAGCTTGAACCCCTCGGACAACGTCAACCGCGCGCTGTTGTAGCCGCCCAGGTGCTCCTCGGGGACCAGCGTCGCCATCAGCGCCGGTTCGGCGGCCCCGATCAGCGCGTAGACGATCCCGTAGATCGACATGACCGCGAAGACGACCCACACCAGCCCCGCGCGGTCCACGACCACCAGGGGCAGCAACGCCGCCGCCGCCCCGAGGTTGACGATGACGAGCAGCCTGCGCCGCGGCACCCGGTCGGCCAGAAGCGCGAACAGCGGCCCGACCAGCGACGGCGCCCAGATGCAGAAGTTGACCATCCCGGCCGCGCCGTCGCTGCCGGTCAGGTCCTTCACCCAGATGCCCGCCACGACGAGGAAGACCGAGTCGCCGAACAGCGACAGCGTCAACCCGATCATGTACAAGCGGATGTCCCGGACGCGCAACGCGGCCCAAGCACTGGTCGCCGGCACCCCTACCCCCTCGATCCCGTCGACCACAGATAGCAGATCCGGCCCGAGCCGGTGGCCGAACCGACCGCCCCCATCTTCCGTCCACAGTGGACAAATCTCTGCGCGGCAACCCCGGACGGTGTGCGAACCCTGTGCGACGTGGGCCGCGCGGGGCCGCGCCGCTGGAGGACCTCACCGCGACCAGATCCCGGCTCAAGAGCGGGCAGTGGTCCCGGTCCCGCTGTCGGAACACGGGGAGGGCGTGGATTCGCCACCAGGAAGGAGATCGGCGCCGCCGTCGACGCGCTCGCCGATCCGGGCACCCGTGCCGCAGGTCGTCGCCTGCTCGACCACGCGGACGAGCGCGGTGCGCAGCTGAAGGGCGGGAACGGCGCCTACCCGTCTTCGGGCGTCTACTACCCGTTCGGCGGGAACAGGCGGTCGCTGGCGTCGCTCTACCTCTCGGCCGAACGCCCGGAGCTGACCGTCGACCTCAGGTCCATCTGGGACCAGGACCAGGCGCTGGCGTCCGACGTCCTCACCAAGCTCCGCGGCCACCCCGGGGTGAACGCGCTCCTCCCGGCCGACGACGACCTGGTCCGCAAGTACCCGTCGTTCGACCTGGCGACCCTGGGCGCCGCACCGGGCGCGCTCGATGCCCTGCTGGATGCCCTGGACCTGGTGGTGCGACCCACAGCGCCGCTGACCGGCGGTTATGCCGACGAGCAGAGTAGTTGAGGAATCAATCAGCTGGGCGAGGCGTTCCCACGAGCGTGAAGAACATCGGTTTCCTGTCCTTCGGGCACTGGTCGGACACCCCGCACTCGCGGACGAGGACGGCCGCGGACGCGTTGACGCAGGCCGTCGAGCTGGCCGTGGCGGCGGAGGAGCTGGGTGCGGACGGCGCCTACTTCCGGGTGCACCACTTCGCCCGGCAGCTGACCGCGCCGTTCCCGTTGCTGGCCGCGATCGGCGCGCGGACCGAGCGCATCGAGATCGGCACCGGCGTGATCGACATGCAGTACGAGAACCCGATGTACATGGCCGAGGACGCGGGCGCCGCCGACCTCATCGCCGGCGGCAGGCTCCAGCTCGGCATCTCGCGAGGATCGCCGGAGCAGGTCGTCGACGGCTGGCGGTACTTCGGCTACCGGCCCGGTGAGGGCGACACGGATGCCGACATGGCCCGCAAGCACGCCGAGGTGCTGCTGAAGGTGCTGGAGGGCGAGGGCTTCGCCCAGCCCAACCCGCGCCCGATGTTCCCCAACCCGCCGGGGCTGCTGCGCCTGGAACCGCACTCGCCGGGTCTGCGCGACCGCATCTGGTGGGGCGCCGGCTCCAACGCGACCGCCGTCTGGGCGGCCGAGCGGGGCATGAACCTGATGAGCTCGACGCTGAAGAACGACGAGGGCGGCGCGCCGTTCCACGTTCAGCAGGCCGAGCAGATCCGGGCGTTCCGCAAGGCGTGGTCGGAAGCCGGGTGGCAGCGCGAGCCGCGCGTCTCGGTGTCGCGCAGCATCTTCGCGCTGACCTCCGACCTGGACCGGGCCTACTTCGGCGCGGACGGCGGCAGCACGGACAAGATCGGCTACATCGACGCCGACACGAAGGCCATCTTCGGCCGCAGCTACGCCGCCGAGCCGGACGCCCTGGTCGAGCAACTGGCCGGCGACGAGGCCATCGCCGAGGCCGACACCCTGCTGCTGACCGTGCCCAACCAGCTCGGCGTCGACTACAACGCCCACGTCCTGGAGAGCATCCTCACCCACGTCGCCCCCGCCCTCGGCTGGCGCTGACCCGAGGCTGCCCGCCGGGACAGTCGAGTGACGCCGCGGCCCCGGTAGCGCGCCGGCTGACGCGGGCTGCCCGAGAGCCTCGGGCAGCCCGCGTCCAGGCGTCAGTCCGGCAGCACCGCGAGCACCGACTTCAGCTCCGAGTCGTTCAGCACGACGCCGAACCGGTCGGCCAGCACGTCGCCGAACCGGTCGTCGTCCACCAACGACTCCTCCCGGCCGCCGTCGGCGTAACGCAGGGTCAGCGTGCGGTTGTTCAGGTTGAGCCGCCACTGCTCGGCGATCCGCTCCAGGAACACCCGGCCCACGAACGGCGAGCGCTGGTGGGTGGAGATGAAGTGGTTGGCCACCACGGCGTCGATGCGGTGGTGCGCCTCCAGCGTGAACCGGTAGACCGGGAACCACTCGTCGCCGCGGCGCAGCTGCAGGCACCACGGCTGGGCGCGGTCGGGGTCCTCGGTCAGCCGGTACGTCCAGCCGGCCTGCTCGGACACCTCGCCGTCGGCGAACGGCACCGGGTCCAGCGGGCCGCTGTCACCGAAGCCGACGTCGGCCAGGTAGGCCGTGCCGTCGTCCAGCTCCACGCGCAGCGCCATGTGGGTCCGCGGCAGCGGCTTGGGGTACTGCAGGTCCGGCCGGGCGTGCAGCCGCGTGACCCGGTAGCCCAGCCGTTCCAGCAGGGCGGCGAACAGCAGGTTGTGCTCGTAGCAGTAGCCGCCGCGCCGGTTCTCCAGCAGCTTCGCCTGCACGGCGCCGAGGTCGAGGTCGACGCCGCGGCCGAGCACCACGTCCAGGTTCTCGAACGGGATCGTCGTGACGTGCGCGCGGTGCAGCAGGCGCAGGGTTTCCGGTGTCGGGTCGAGCGGCCCGGCTATCCCGAGCCGGTCGAGGTAGGTGTCGACGTCGAGGCGGTCGGACTCCCATTGGTCTTCGGTGCGCATCCCACGTCCCTTATTCGCTCAGCGACCGAGTGACTACCGTCTGCGATCGACCATAGCGATTTCGGGGCTTATGTGAAAAGTGTTCGTTATCGCACCGGCACAGTGCTTCGGGAACGCGCCGCGCCGGTCTAGCGCCGCGGGCGTTCCCCGGTGTAGACGCCGACCGGGCGGAACCTCAGGCCGGGCTCGCGGTACTCCTCGATCGCGTGCGCGAGCCACCCCGCGCAGCGGGCCAGCGCGAAGATCGCCTCACCGGCGTCCGGACGCAGGCCGAACGCGTGCATCAGGGCCGCCAGCGCCAGGTCGACGTTCGGGAACGTGCCCGCGCCGGGCGTGACCGCGTCCACCACGGCCAGGACCTCCCGGGCGGCGTCGTGCCCGCGCAGCGCGGTGAACAGCGCGTCCGCCCGGGGGTCACGCTCGCGGTAGACCCGGTGGCCGAAGCCGGGCACGCCGCCGGTGCGCTGCCGTTCGGCCAACGCGCCCAACGGGTCCTCCGCCGCGTCACGCAGGAAGCGGTACGCCAAGGTGCTCGCGACGCCGTGATACTGGCCGTCGACCGCGCCCAGACCGGCCGACACTGCGGAGTATGGATGCGCGCGGGCACTGGCGGCCACGCGCACGGCGACCGTCGACACGGCCAGGTCGTGGTCGGCGAGCAGGACCAGCGCCAGGTCGAGCAGCGCGGGGTCGACGGGCCGGTCCCCGAGCTTGCCCGCCAGCCGCTGGGCGATGCGGTCGCCGTCGCCCACCGGGCCGGGCAGCGCGTCGACCAGCACGCCGATCAGCCGCCTGCCGACCCGGACGACCGCCCGTTCGGACAGATCGAACCGCAGCGGGTCGGTCGCGCCCAGCACGGCGGCGGCGACCTTGAACCGGTCCGTCGTCCGCGCCGAGTCCGGCAGCGCGGCCAGGGCGGCGCGGACCGCGTCCACGAGCGGCGCCTCGGTCGGGAACGGCTCGTGGTGGCGCAGTTCGCCGGTCCACAGCAGCGTGGCGACCGACTCGAAGGCGTGCGACGAGGCCAGCTCGGTGGCGAGGTGGCCGCGGTAGCTCAGCCGGTCGTCGTCCAGCAGGGTCAGCTCGGTGCGGATCCGCTCGACCGCGCCGGAGGGTTGGCGCTCGTCGCGACCCCGGGCCACGAACTCCTCGACCTCGGCCTGCGCGAAGAAGCTGCCCCGGCGTCCCGGCAGCCGCACGCTGCGCAGCATGCCGCGGCTGGCGTAGGCGTAGACGGTCTCGGTCTTCACGCCGAGCCGCCGCGCCACCTCGGCGGTGGTCAGGTAACGCTCGTCACTCCCGGCCGGCACGACCTGCCACTCCTCGTTCGTATTGACTGCATCAACGTTGACAATAGTTGATCGGCGAATCGACAGTGGATCCAGGTCAACGAGGAGGTTGTCATGGATGCACCGGCGGGCCTGCGCGACGTCGTGGTCACCACCACCGAACTGGGCGACGTGCGCGGCGGCGAGGGCTACTACCACTACCGCGGCTACTCGGCGGTCGAGCTGGCCCGGACCCGGACGCTGGAGGACGTCTGGTTCCTGTTCGTGGAGGGCAGGCTGCCCGACCCGGCCGAGCGCGCCAGGTTCGCCGAGGACGTCGCCGCCCTGCGGCACGTACCCGACGAGGTGCGCGACGTGCTGCCCGCGATCGCCCGCGCGGGCGACGGGTCCACTCCGCTGGCGGGCCTGCGCACCGCGCTCTCGCTGCTCGCCGCCGCTCGCGGCCTGCCGCCGGTGTGGGACGCCACGCCCGCGCGCCGCCGCGCCGACGCGTTGCTGGTCAGCGCCGTGACACCGACGATCCTCGCCGCGCTGCACCGGTTGCGCGCCGGCCTGCCGCCGCTGGAGCCCCGCGCCGAGCTGTCCGCGGCGGCGAACTGGCTCTACATGATCACCGGCGAGGTGCCCGACGAGCCACGGGTCGCCGCCGTGCAGAGCTACCTCGTCGCCACCGCGGACCACGGGTTCAACGCCTCGACGTTCACCGCGCGGGTCGTCGCGTCCACCGGCTCCGACGTCGTGTCGGCGATCGCGGCGGCCATCGGGGCGTTCGTCGGCCCGCTGCACGGCGGCGCGCCGGACCGGGCGCTGGACAGCCTGGACGAGATCGGCTCGCCCGACCGGGTCGACGCCTGGGTGCGGGACAAGGTGAGCTCCGGTGACCGCATCATGGGTTTCGGGCACGCCGTCTACCGCACCGAGGACCCGCGGGCCCGGATGCTGCGGGACATCGCGCTCGACCTCGGCCGCCGGGGCTTCGACCCGGCGCTGGCCGAGTTCGCGACCGCGGTCGAACGGCGGGTGGTGGAGGTCCTCGCGGAGCTGAAGCCGGGGCGCGAGCTGTACGCGAACGTCGAGTTCTACGCCGGGGTCGTGATGGAGCAGTGCGGCATCCCGCGGTCGATGTTCACGCCGACGTTCGCCGCGAGCCGGGTCATCGGCTGGTCGGCCAACGTGCTGGAGCAGGCCGCGGGCGGCAAGGTCATCCGCCCCGCCGCCCGTTACGTCGGCCCACCCGCCCCACGGCCGCTGCCGGTCGGCGAGACTAGCGCGGTAGCGGGCTAATCCCTTTGCGCGGCAGCCTCTTCGGTGCCTAGCGTTGCGCCGGAAGAGGGGGTTCCACCATGGCCTGTCACCTCGTCGCGCTCCGCTTCGGCGCGAACGACCCGCTCGGCCTCGCGCGCTTCTGGGCCGGTGTCCTGGGCTGGGAGGTGACCGACAGCGCTCAGGACGGCATCGCGCTCGTGCCGGACGACGACACCGGGTTCCCCGTCCGGTTCTTCCCCGACGCGGAGCCGAAGACCGGGCAGAACCAGCTGCACTTCGACCTGACGAGCGCGTCCGCCGAGCAGCAGCGGCAGACCGTGGCCAGGTCGGTGGACCTCGGGGCCCGGCACATCGACATCGGCCAGAGTGCGGAGGAGACGCACGTCGTGCTCGCCGACCCCGAGGGCAACGAGTTCTGCGTGATCGAGCCGGGCAACAACTTCCTGGCCGAGTGCGGCTTTCTCGGGGCGCTGTCGTGCGACGGCTCGCAGGAGGTCGGCTACTTCTGGAGCGAGGTGCTGGGCTGGCCGCTGGTCTGGGACCAGGACACCGAAACCGCGATCCGCTCGCCGCACGGCGGCCCGAAGATCACCTGGGGCGGCCCGCCACTGCGCCCGAAGACGGGCCGCAACCGGCTGCGCTTCGACCTCGCCCCGGCGGCGGGCGGCGACCAGCGGGCCGAGGTGGACCGGTTGGTCGCGCTCGGGGCGACTCGCGCGGGCGACGATCCCGACCGGCCCGGCCGGGTGCTGCTGACCGATCCGGACGGCAACGAGTTCTCCGTCTCGCCGCGCTGACCCGACCGGGTCGGTCGCGGCCCAGCGCGAGAACACCCGTGGCGACCGGAACGGGCTGCGCGGCGAAGAGGCCGGAAGGCACGACCGGCTCACGCACCAACACCGGGATCCGCGAGCCAGGTCCCGTCTCGCGCGCCGGGTGATCCCGCAGTGGTCGGCCCCTTGGCACCGTCACGTCATGGGGCCACCCGGACGTGCGTGCGTTCGCCCTGCCTGCCGACGAGGCTCAGGAACTCGACCGGGCCGGCGGTGGTGGCTCCGAACCAGTGCGGGGTGCGGGTGTCGAACTCGGCGGCCTCGCCCGGCTTCAGCAGCAGGTCGTGCTCGCCGAGGACCAGGCGCAGCGTGCCGTTGAGGACGAAGACCCAGTCGTAGCCCTCGTGGGTGCGCAGGTCGGGCTGCCGGTCGTCGTCGCCGGTCGGCAGGACGAACTTGTAGGCTTGGATGCCGCCCGGTCTCCGGGTCAGCGGCAGGATGGTCGACCCGTCGTCGCAGGCGATGGGGCGCAGGTTGATGCGGGGATCGCCGGTCGGCGGCGCGCCCACGAGGTCGTCGAGGGTGACGCCGTGGACGCGGGCGAGCGGGAGCAGTTGCTCCAGTGTGGGCCGGCGCAGGCCCGCTTCGAGCCGGGACAGCGTGCTGGCGGAGATGCCGGTCTCCTCGGCGAGCTCGGTGAGCGTCAGCTCGCGGCGCAAGCGCAGGTGCTTCAACCTGGGTCCGACGGTGTCGAGCGTGCGGTCCTGGTGGTCGTCCATGGCGTGATTTTGCCATTCGGCAAGATGTTTTGCGCTTGTCACCCGTCCGGGCGCACTATCGGTCGCGAGTGGACGGAACGACGGAAGAGCAGGTCACGATGCCCGAATTCGACCAGGACTACTGGGAGCGACACTGGCGCGAGGCGAGTGCCGACCGCCACGGGAGCCCGGGTGGTGACGCGCCGAACCCGCACATCGTCGGCGAGACCGGAAGGCTGACGCCGGGCACGGCGTTGGACGCCGGGTGCGGCACCGGCGCCGAGGCCGTCTGGCTCGCGTCCCGGGGCTGGCACGTCACCGCGGCCGACATCTCGCCCGAAGCGCTGACCCGCGCCGCCGAACGGGCTGCGGGCGGCGAGGCGTCCAAGCGCGTGCGGTGGGTGGAGGCGGACCTGACCACGTGGGCGCCGGACACCCGGTTCGACCTCGTGACGACGCACTACGCGCACCCGGCGATGCCGCAGGCGGCGTTCTACGCCCGGATCTCCGACTGGGTCGCGCCCGGCGGCACCCTGCTGATCGTCGGACACCTGCACGCTCCCCAGACCGCCGAACACCAGCACCAGCACGGGCACGGGCATGGCCACCAGCCTCCCGCCGAAGCATCGGCAACCCTCGCCGACATCATGGAGGTCCTGGACGACGCCGAATGGCAGGTCGTCACCGCCGAGGAGCGCGTGCGCACGGTCGAAGGCCGACCGGTCCCCCTGCACGACGTCGTCGTGCGCGCCACCCGCCGCCGCACGGCCGTGCCCGCAGCAGCAGACCAGGCGTGACGAGCGCCGCCCTGCCGGTCGGTCAGTCGTCGTCACCGAGGCGCAGTGAGCGCAGGAACGCGACCGCCGCCCGGTGGGCCGGCCCGTCCGGCGGCACGACCTCCAGCAACGCCACCAGTTCCAGCAGCCGGTCCTTGTCCACCGCCTCGAAGTAGCGGGCCAGGTAGGCGTTCCAGCGGCTGTCCAGGTGCAGCAGCACCCCGCCGCTGCCCAGCACGTCGTCGACCACCACCGGCGGCCCGTCCCGCCGCTCGACGGTCCACGCGGGCAGCCGCGCCACCAGCCGCCGGAACCGGTCGACCATCCGTTCGTACTCACGCCGATCCACCGCACACCCCCGACCACCGACACCGTGCGCCACCGCTCCTCGGGGCGGCGGCCCGGCGGCCGGGGAAGAACCGCACCGAGATCGTCGCACACGCGTTCGAACACATGTCAAGTGGAATGACGCCCCGCCGGGCTGCGACCGGGCGCGGACAGCGGGAAGGTGGGGTGGTGAGTGCCCCGGATCACGACGAGCGCCGGCTGACGCTGCCCGCCGGTCGTTCCGCCGAGCGCGGCACGGCCCCGGTGCTGGTGGTCGGCTTCGACGGGCAGTCGGCGAGCCTGGCGGCGCTGCGCACGGCGGCCGGGCTGGCGCGTCGGCTGGGCGCGGACCTGCACGTGGTGCACGGCGTCGACGTGCGGGACTACCCGATCGACTCCGACGCGGCGGTCGAGGTCTGGGAGGGCCGGGCGCGGGAAGCGCTCGACCACCTGCACGCGCAGGTCCGCGACGCGTTGGCCGACCACCCCGGCGAGTGGGTCTACCACGCCTGGAACGGCGAACCGGTGCGGCTGCTGGTCACGGTGGCGGACGAGCAGGACGCCCTGATGATCGTGGTGGGCACGCACCGGCACCGGCCGCTGAGCCGGATGATGCGGCGCTCGGTCAGCCGCGGCCTGCCCACCGCCGCCCACCGGCCCGTGCTGCTGGTCGCCGACCCCGCCGGCCGGTGACCCGGGGGCGGCCGTCCGATGTGGAGCGTCAGGGCGTGTCGTCGGCGGAGGACGGCCAGTCCAACAGCTTCGCCCCGAGCACGGCAACGTGCAGCGACAGCGCCTGCGCCGGGTCGTCCACGCTGTAGCCGGTGAGGTCGGCGACGCGTTGGAGGCGGTAGGTGACCGTGCGGACGCCCAAGTGCAGCTGCCGGGCGCACGCGGCCGCCACCTGGCCGTTGGCGAAGTAGGCCGCCAGCGTCTCCATGAGCGGCTCGGCGCCGCCGCGCGCGCCGCGCAACGGTTGCAGGACGACCGACACGAGGTCCTCCAACGCGGCCCGGTCGCGCAACAGCACCCGGTAGACCAGCAGGTCCACGGCCTTGTGCAGGCGTCCGGGCAGCCCCAGCCGCTCGGCGATGTCCAGCGCGTACCGGGCCTGCTCGAACGAGCGCACCACGCCGCCGGGCCCGGGGTGGGCGCGGCCGAGCCCGACCCGCCAGGCGGCGTCGGACCCCAGCGCCGCGGCCACCTGGCGCACGAACTCGTCCGGCACGTCGGTCAGCGCGTCCGGGGCCACGCAGACCAGCAGGCCCTCCTTGGTGGTGACCAGCACGTCGCGGGAGTCCAGGCGCAGTCCCAGCGAGGTCTCGACCGCCCTCGCCACCTCGCCGCCGTCGACCAGCGGCTGCGCGGAGCGGACCGCCGCCACCACGGTGCTGCCGGCCAGCCTGAGCCCGAACCGCTCCGCCCGCTCGGCGAGCTGCCCGAGGTTGCGCCCTTCGAGCAGGTCGTCGACGAACTCCCGGCGGAACGACTCCTCTTGGCGCACCGCCCAGCGCTGCGCCTCCTCGTAGCCCTCCGCGATGGCCGTGACCGCCGCGTCGGCGGCCTTGAACACCGCCTCGCCCGCGGCCCGCACGGCGTCCGCGCCGGTCGCGCGCCGCACACCGGACAACGACCGCCACGCCAGCCAGGTGGCGCTCAGGTGCAGGTCGATCACTCCGTGCAGCGAGACGCCGCGCTCGGCCGCGCGGGCTCCGACCTCGCGGCGGACCCGGAGCTGCTCGGGCCGGAACGGCTTGCGGGTGGTGCTGATCCCGTCCAGTTCCTCCAGGTACCCGTCTAGGAGGTCGGCGGGTACGCCTTGTGCGTCACGGCTGGCCATGTCGGCGATGCCCGCCAACGCGTGCACCCCGGACGGGGACGTCCTCCTGGTCGGTGGCATGGGCAAGAGTCTGGCAAGCGCAGCCGCGGAGCGGGACGGGGGTCACCGTGCCGGCCGGGTTGCCGGTGTCCGGCAAGCAGCGGCCGTCTTCTCGGTGCCGTTCGCCCCTGTTGCCGGCCGTGCGACCGGGCGACCATCAGGTGGAGCGCACGCCGGCGGCGGGCGCGGCCCGACGGGAGGGGGCGGCATGCGGTGGTCGCTGTGGTTCGTGCTCGTCGGCCTGCTCGTCGCCTCGGCCGCCCGGACCCCGCCCGTGGCCACCGCGCTCGCCACGGGGCTGGTCACCGCCGGGTACGGCGCACGCCACCGGTGCCGGGCACGTCTGCTCCACCACCACGAACGGCTCCGCCTGCGGGCGATCGAGCGGCGGCTGGAGGCCGAGGACCCCGACTTCGCCGCACGCCTGCGCTTCCCCGCCGGCGCCGACCGCGGGCGGGCCGACCGGCCGACCGGGTGGCTCACCGCCGGGGCCGCGTTCGGCGTGCTGCTGACGGCGGTCGGCCTCGTCGGCGATCCGGGACTGGCCGTGGTCGGCGTGCTGATCACCCTCGGCGGCGTCGCCCTGCGCGTGCGGCCGGCGAGGCGGTCCGGCCCCCGCTAAGCCGTTGGCTGCCGGGTCACGCGGTTGACGCTCGGCGCACACGTCCCAGCATCCCGGAGAGCGGCCCCGGTTATGTCCACATCGGCCGGAATCCGGGAGCGGAACCCCTGGTGCTGTACGTCAACCCGTTCGTGCAGCGCGGCGCCGGCCGCCGACCCATCGGACCTGAATTGATCTCGAACAGCTCACGAATCGGTCAACCGCTCGCCGTCCCGGCTCGCCGGCTGGGAAAGTCCCGCGCCACGACCGGTCGGGGGAACCCCGATGCGTGCGAGCAGCGCCCGCACCTCCGCCGGTTGCCGGAAGGAACCCCTCGGTGAACCAGACCGACTCGTCCCTCGCCATCATCCCCGCGCTCATCGGCCTGGCGATCGCGATCTTCATGATCGCCGCCGTCTGGAAGGTCTTCACCAAGGCGGGCCGGCCGGGCTGGGCGGCGATCATCCCCATCTACAACATCTACGTGCAGCTCAAGATCGTGGGCCGACCGGGCTGGTGGCTGATCCTGTTCATCATCCCGGTCGTCAACATCATCATCTCGTTGATCGTCGCGATCGACCTGGCCAAGTCGTTCGGCAAGGGCACCGGGTTCGGCGTCGTCGGCCTGTGGCTGTTCGGGTTCATCGGCTACCCGATGCTCGCCTTCGGCAGCGCCACCTACCGCGGCCCCGCGGCGGCCTGAGCGTCGTGACCGGTCGGGCGTCCGCGCACAGGTGGGCGCCCGACCGGTGCGCGGAGGGCGGGACGCTTCCGGCGCGGCGGTGGTCTTGGGCAGAATCCCGGGGATGAGCGACGGTTCGTTCGCGGCGTACCTCGGTCGGATGGACCGGGCGGAGTTGGCCGACGTCACACGGCTGCGGCCGGAGGTGCGGGTGCCGCCGGTTCCGGAAGGTCCCCACGCGCTGGCGGCGCGGTTGAGCGAACGCGGGTCGTTGGCCGCGGTGCGGTTGGTGAGCCGGGACGCGGTGGCGGCGGGGCGGGCGGCGGCCGGGTTGGGCCCGTCGGCCACGGTCGCGTCCGTGGCGGAGCTGACCGGTGGTGATCGCGAGGCGGTCCGGTCGGCGTTGGGTGAGCTGCGGCGGGTGGGGGTGGCGTGGCCGGACGGCGAGGTGGTGCGCCTGGTGCCGCCGGTCCTGGAGCGGTGGCGGCGGGCGGCAGGACCGGTGGAGGTGACCGGGCCGCCGGCGGTCGAGCCGGGTCGTGGCGGCTCGGACGGTGAGCTGCGGGCCGCGGTGCAGCACCTGCTGCGGTCGGCCTACGCGTTGTCGGACACGAGCCGGCCGATCGCGGGGTTGAAGAAGGGCGGGGTCGGGGCCAAGGAGCGGCAGCGGTTGGGCGCGGCGCTCGGGTTGGCCGACGACCACCTGTCCCTGGTGCTGGACCTGCTGTTCGCGGCCGGGTTGACGGTGCAGGTCGGGACGGCGTTCGAGGTGACGGCGCGGTACGAGCGGTGGCGGGCGGCGACGCCGGCGCGGCAGTGGGCGGAGTTGGCGTCGGCCTGGCTGTGGTTGCCGCACTCCCCGACGGCACGGCGGCACGCGGCCGTGTCGAGGGTCGAGTCGTCGCACGTCCGGGCGGCTCGGTGGGCGGTGCTGCGGGCGAGCCGGGGCGGGTTGTCGGTCGAGGGGGTCGCGGCGGCCTCCCACTGGTTCTGCCCGGCGGTGCACCAGCACGTCGACGGGGTGGCGCGCGAGGCGGAGATGCTGGGCGTGGTCGTGGGGGACGCCTTGAGCGTGTGCGGTGAGGCGTTGTTGTCCGCGGGTGACGCGGAGGCGTTGGCCGCATCGGTGGCCGAGGTGGTGGTGCCGATGCGGTTCGAGCTGGAGATCTTCGAGGACCTGAGGGCCGTGGTGTTCGGGCAGTTGACGGTCGAGGCGGCGCGTGTGTTGGAGGCCGCCGCGGAGAGCCGGGCGGAGGACGGGGCGCGGGTGTGGCGGTTCACCCCCGCCGGCGTGCGGGCGGCGCTCGCGCAGGGGTGGACCGAGGAGTCCTTGCTGGCCGCGTTGGACGAGCTGACGCAGCGGAAGGTGCCGTGGGCGCTGCTGGGCGAGCGCGGGCGGGGTCGCGTGCGCGTGCGGGAGGTGCGGTGCTGCGTGGTGGCCGAGGCGGAGGTCATCGCCGAAGTGGTGCGATTACCCGGTTTCACCGAGATGGCGCCGACCGTGGCGGGCAGTGCGATGACGCCTCCGGAGGTGGTCGAGCTGCTGCGGGCGGAGGGGTTCGCGGTGGTCGAGGACCCGTCGACGGGTGGTGTCGCGGTCCGGCGGCGGAAGGCGCGGACAGCCACCGCGGGGCCTGGGGTGGAGCCGGTTCCGGTGGACCTCACCGACCTGGGCGAGCCGACGACGGCGCGGTTCGTGCGGTCGCGGAACCGGGCGCTGTCGGAGGAAGCGGTGGCGCTGCTCGCGGAGGCCGTCGACGGGAAGTCGGACGTGCGCGTCGAGTACGTCGACGGCAAGGGCGAGTCCTCCCGGCGCACGATCACCCCGATCCGGTGGGACGGGCCGTTCCTGGTGGCGTGGTGCCACCTGCGCGAGGCCGAGCGGCAGTTCCGGGTGGAGCGGATCAGGGCGGTCTCGCCGGGTGGAGGCGAGTGAGGACCCACCGGGGTGCGGACGGCGCCGCCGACGAGTTGGCCGGCGCCGACGCCGTTGCCGCCCTGCCAGTAGAACGTGACCTCGATGCACGTCTTGCCGCTCGGGACGAGCGTCGGCGCGTACACCACCTCCGGGTTGCCCGACGGGATGCCGATGCCGGGGTTGACGGTGTGGATGGCCTGCGCGCCGTCGGAGACGACGGTCGGGAACGCGCCCCACGCGGTGTGCAGGGAGCCGCTCCACGGCGGCAGGGGCGCGGTGGCCGCCCCGACTGCGTCCAACGCCAGAACGCGATCACGGCGCGCGCGGGTGCCCGAACCCACTCGCTAGGCTGGCTCGACCCGACCACGCGACAAGGGGATTCCATGACCGACCTGTCCGCCTCGATCGAATCGGTGGAGCAGCTCGCCCACGTCTGGCGCGGCATGGTCCTCGACCGCGATCCGGACGCCGACGTGCGGGACCTCCCCGGCATCGCGGTCCGCTGGGCCGACTGCCGGTTCGCGTTCTGGAACTGCGTCACGATGACCGACGTCGGCGCGGACGCGGAGCTGGTCGAGCAGCGACTGCACGAGGTCGCGGACATCATGCGCGCCAAGCAGCGGCCCGGTTTCCTGTGGCTGTTCGAGGACCTGCTGACCGAGGACGCGCGCGCCGCGCTCGACGCGGCGGCCGACCGCGCCGGTCTCCGCCACGCCTTCCCCGGCACCGGCATGGCGGGCGACCTGCTGCCGCTCGCCGACCCGACCCACCCCGACCTGACGTTCGTCCGCGTGACCACCGACGAGCAGCTGCTGGCCTACGCCGACCTGAACTCGCGCGCCTACGGCTTCCCGCTGGAGGACGGTCGTGACGGCCTCGCGGGCTCGACCCTGTGGAAGGGGGACGTGCACGCGTACCTGGGCTTGCGGGACGGCGTTCCGGTGACGTGCGCGGGCGCGGTCGAGGCGGACGGCCGGTTGTTCGTCGCCCTCGTCGCCACCGACCCGGAGTGCGAGCGGTCGGGCTACGGCGAGGCCGTGACTCGGAAGGTGCTGTTCGAGGGCGGCCGGGCCACCGGGCTGACCAGGGCCACCCTGCACGCCACCGTCGCCGGCGCGCCCGTGTACCGGAGGATCGGCTTCGAACCGAACTCGACCGTGCACTTCTACGGCCTCAAGGGCTGAACCGGGGATCGGCCCGGCCGCGAGCAGGACCCCCGGCGCACCTGCGGCGCGGTGGCCGCCGGGGGCGGCGGTTCGGGGTGCGGCACGCGCTGTTCCCCGCAGTAGCGCGACGCGCGTTCGCCGCCGCGGATCGACGTGGTCGCCGAGCACGTCGAAGCGGGGCAGCCCCCAGGCGATGCCTCCACGTTCGTGTGCCGAGGGCCGGACGCGGCCGAGACGGGTTCTCCCGCGCGGCCGTGCTCTAGGCGGGAGCGGGGACGCCGCGCTTCCACACGCCGACGATGTCGCGGGTCGCGGTGATGTCCCGGGTCGGGTCGCGGGCGACCAGCAGGAGGTCGGCGCGCATGCCGGTGGCGAGGACCCCGCGGTCGTGGAGGCCGAACACGGCGGCGGCGCGGGAGGTCGCGGCGGTCAGCGCTGCGGACGGGGTCAGGCCCGCCTCGACCAGCAGGACCAGTTCGTCGTGCGCGGAGCTGCCGTGGGGCACGCGGGCCGGTGAGGTGCGGTCGGCGTTCGCGTCCGTGCCGAGGACGATCGTCGCACCGGCCTCGTGCAGGGCCTTGGTGGACGCCAGCGTGTGGGCGAAGTTCAACGACTTGGGCGTGAACGGGAGCTTGAGGGTGCGCAGGATCGTCCGCATCATCACCAGGGTCGGTGACACGGCGGTGCCGGCGGCGGTGATCCGCCGGGCCAGGTCGGCGGACACGGTGTCCCTGATGGGCGCGTGGGTGATGATGTCCGCGCCCGCGTCGAGCGCGACGGTGTACGCACGACTGGACGCGGCGTGCACCACCACTTTCTTCCCGGCGCGGTGCGCGTGGGACACGATGGCGGCGACGGTGTCCGGGCTGAGCGGTTCCGGCTGGAACGGCAGCCTCTCCTCCAGCACGACCTTGAGGTAGTCGGGGCCCTGGGCGAGCCGGTCGGCGGTCCACCGGGCCGCGTCCTCGGGTCCCCGGACGGCCGTCGAGGCGGGGAAGCCCATCTTCCGCACCGCCCGGCCGCGCACGGCGCACGCGGGAGACGAGACACCGCGCAGATCGGCGCGGGCGTCGTCGTCGGAGTCGCGCCACGCGCGCAGTTCCTCCCACCGGGGTGTGCCCATGTCGAGCATGGTCGTCACGCCCCAGCGGAGCCCGGTCGCGAGCTGGTCGGGGTGGTCCACGTGCACGTGGGTGTCGATCAGGCCGGGCAGCAGGTACCCGCCCCGCCCGTCGACCTCCGCTCCCCCGGCGCGCTCGACGAGCACGCCGTCCGCCACGGCCACCGAGGTGGGCGGACCGAACGTGCCGTCGGCGGCGAGCACGTGGACGTCGGTGATGGTGAACCGGGAGATGTCGTGCCTCCACGAGCCGGGCGGACAACGCTTCAGGAGTGGTCGAGCAGGGTCAGGACGGCCGTGAGGCTTTCGGTGACCGATCCGATGCGGGCCGCGTCGACCGGGCGGAGCAGTTCGTGCTGCGCGGCGACGACCTCGCCGACCACCCGCCGGGCGACGGCCGCGCCGTCGGGCGTCAAGGAGATGCGCCGGCTGCGCCCGTCGGTCGGGTCCGGGGTCAGGGCGGTGCAGCCGCGCCGTTCCAGCGACCGCAGCACGTTGCTCAGCCCGCCCGTGGTGAGCAGCAGCCGGGACGACAGCTCCGACGGCCTCAACGGCGCGTCGTCCGCGGTCAGCAGGGTCCCGAGCACGTCGTACTCGGCCCGGCTGAGGTCGAAGCGGGCCAGCACGGCGACCGTGACGCGGTCGGTCAGGGCGTGCACCCGCGCCACGCGCTTGGTGAACTCGATCGTCGCCGCGGGCAGCTCCGGCGCTTCCCGCGCCCACCACCGGACGATCTCCGCCACCTGATCGGTCACCACCACCTCCGCCGGATAGCTTTGCAGAAAGCTTTCTACAAAGCTATCACGGACGCGGCGACGGCCACCCGGCGGTGGGGCCCGCCGGGTGGCCGTCGGTCTCCGGGACTACCGCGGTGCGGCCAGCAGGGTCGGCTCGCCGAACGCCGCCGCGCCGGGCACGCCGCGCCGGTCGTAGATCACCACGGTGCCGTTGGGCGTGCGGTAGGTGATCGTCCACAGCGGAGTGCTGCCGTTGTTCACCGTCGTGGTGGCCGGGTCGGTGGCCGACGGCAGGTCCGGGGTGTTGACCGGCGACCAGTCGCCGAACACGCCGGAGCCCGAGGTCGTCTCGAAGCTGGCGTGCAGGATGCCGTCCGCCGCGCGGGCGACGACGGCGGTGCGGCCCAGCTGCGGGTCCAGGACGGCCGACGGCGCGCCGGCCGAGACGAAGGTCCCGACGCTGTCCCACGCGGCGGGGAACACGCCGGCCGCGTCCTGGACCTTGGTGGTGACGGTGCCGTCGGCGGCGGTGGCGAAGACGCGCAGCCGGTAGCCGGGGTAGACGACGACCGACGGCGTGCCCTGGCCCGTGCCGCCCAGACCGGTCCACGCGGACGTGGTGCCGTCGGTGCGGTGCAGCAGGGTGCCCACGGTGCCGTCGCTCACCCGGCCGAACACCTGGACGCCGTCGCGGACCTGCACGGCGACGGGCGTGCCGGTGAGGTCCACGTCGCCGAGGTTGCGCCACACGCCCGCGATGTGCGCCCACAGCCTGCCGTCCACGTCGGCGGCGAACAGGGCGGTCGAGCCGTTGGCGAGCGTCACGGCGGCGGGCGCGGCGGCCAGGGAGCCGCCCAGGTCCGACCACCCGGTCCAGGTGGCGGCACGGGGCGCGGTCTGGCTGCTGGACCACACGTCGCCGCCGTCGGAGTACTGGGCGAACACGGCCAGCGATCCGTCGGCCCTGGCGTTGAGCGCCGGACGTCCGGTGAACGCCTCGTTGCCCGAGATCACCGTGTACTGGACGGTGCCGAAGTTGTCCAGGTTCTCCTGGTGGCCGATGACCACGCGGCCGATGTTGTCGACGTAGGCGTACTCCAGCGCGCCGACGAGCTGCCCACCGGTGGCCGGCGCCTGCACGACCGTGACCGGCGTGTCGGGCACCACCGGCACGACGGGCTGCGGCTCGGCGAACCAGCCCTCCAGGTCGATGTAGGCGGTGATGGCGCTGGAGCTGAGGTTGCGGACGCGGACCTTGCCGTCCGTGCCCGGTTTGATGACGGTGGACGACCGGTGCGTGGAGTTGGCCGCGAACTGGGTCTGCGTCGCGGACGGTTCGGCGGTGCCGGTCGGCCACGCGCGCAGGGTTCCGGCGACGCTGCCCGCGACCGCTTGCATGCTCAGCGCCGCGCCCGCGATCCCGCGCGTGGGCAGGCCGTTGGTGCCGCCGACGGCGATGTCGATCGAGGAACTGGCCGCGATCTGCCCCGCGTACAACCGGGCGGTGACCGGCCGCAGGCCCGCGCCCGCGGTGGCGGCCTTGGTCGCGTACCCCATCAGGTCGACCACCAGGTGCGCCGCGCCCGAGCCCTTGTTGGTGATGATCACCTTGCCGTCCGCGCCGAGGGTGATGGCGGTGCCGGCCGCGTTGTTGATGCCGTTCTCGTAGTCCATCAGGGGTTGGACGCCGGTCGTGCCGGACGCGGTGGCCTGGAAGTAGCCGCGTTCGGCCGGTGGCGACAGCGTGACCTGCGCGAACACGGCCGCCGCGCCCACCGGCACACCCGCGGTGGCCAGGCTGATCGTGCGGCTGGCACCGGCCGGGATCGCGCCCGCCGTGATGCCCAGGCCGGTGTTGGTGTTGATCACCCGGCTGGGCGTGACCGGGACGAACCCGCCGTTGGTCGCGCCGGTGCTGGTGGTGAAGTAGCCGTGCACCTCGACCACGATGTGCACGGTGCCGCCGTAGTTGTACACGGCGATCCGGCCGTTGGCCCCCGGGCGCACGATCGCGCCGTTGGACAACGTCTGCGTGGCCATCACGTTCACCATCGACACGCTGGGCTGCGGCGCGCCGTCCGGCCACACGGTCAGGTAGGTGTTGGCGGTCGGCGTCACGGCCACGACCCGCAGGTACAGGGCGTTGACCCCGGACGTGGGGATGCCGCCGACACCCAGCACCGGGAACGTGGTGACGCTCTTCGCGCCCCGCGAGCCGGTGACACCGCCGGCGCCCGAACGCGTGTCGAGCACCGACCGGGCGGTCGTGAACGGCACGTAGTCACCGCCCCGGCCCGCCGCGTCGGCGTGCGCCGCCGGTCTTCCCGGGACGACGGCCAGCGCCAGCGCCACGAGCGCGGCCACGAGCACCGCGACCCCTCGCCGCGATTCTACTGTGGACATTGCTCTCCCTCTTCTCCCAGCGCCGCCGCTTCCGGGCGTCACCACGAACTGCTCTTCGGGCAGCCGATGAGGCACTTCGACTCCGACACCCCGAAGCCCACGTCGACGCCGTCCTTGCTGGGCGGTGCGATGGACACGCCCACCTCGACCGCGGTGCGCCCGTCGGGGAGGGTGTGCGACGTGCCGGCGGCGGGGGTGATCCACCAGCGCTGCACGGTGCCGTTCCACCCGGCCGCCGGACCGACGGTGAAGCTGTTGGTGTCCTCCTTGGTGGGGTTGGCCTGGGGCAGCCAGCCGCCTCGCAGGCCCACGCCGGCACCCGGCGTCGAGATGCCGGCGCCCATGCCCCACGACACCTGGCCGTGGCTGGTGACCGTGATGCTGATCGACCGGCTGAACCCGATCGGGCCGAACGCCTTCGTGGCCAGCGACCCGTCGAGCGTGACGTAGTCCGGCGCGGTGTCACCGCCGACCAGGCTGAGCGGTGCGCTGCCCAGACCGGCGCGCCAGGCGCAGTTGAACGCGCCCTCGCACGGCAGGGACTGGAACACCGGCATCTCGGCGTACACCCGGGCGACCCCCACGATGCTCGCGCCCGGCGCGGCCACCGCGTTGGCCGCCGCCGTCACCAGGTCCTTCGCCACCCGCGCCACACCGGACGGGTCGCCGCGCAAGACGCCCACGACGGCGGCCGGCACGTGCGACGCGGCCGACACCAGCGGCTTCACCACGGACATCACGGGTTTCAGCGCGGCCGCGACGATCTTCACCGGAACTGTCTTCGCGACCTGCTCGATGATGCCGCGGGCGATGCGGCTGACCTTCTCCCGCGCGGCCTTGCGCTTCTTCTCCAACCGCCGCGCGGTCTCCTCGGCCCACTCGCGAGCCTGTTCGGCCTTCTCCTTGGCGTCGCGGATGATCCGCCTGCCGCGTTCCTCGGCCCTCTTGACCAGCCTGGTGAAGCCGCGCCGCACCTTGTCGATGCCGCCCTTGAACCGCTTCCACTGGCGTCCGGCCCACGAGCGGGTGCTCTTCCACTTGCGGGAGACCCACTTCACGGCGCTGTCGAACTTGCGCTTGCCCCAGGCTTTGACCTTGTTGACCAGCCGCTTGCCCTTGTCCACCAGGCCGGTGACGCGCTTGACCGCGGACTTGAACATGCGCTTGCCGAAGTCCTCCAGCCGCCGCAGGCCCGACCCGGCGCTGCGGAAGACCGTGGTGACCCGCTCCGCGGTGGAGCTGACGAAGTCGCCGACCTTCTTGCAGATGCCGCAGGAGAACTTGGGCAGGTGGCCGTCGGGGTCCTCGTTGCCCAGCGGGTCGGCCGCGCCGTAGGTGTAACGGTTGGCCAGCACCGAGTCGCCCTCGCCGTAGTCGAGGCTGTCCCGGGACAGGAACGTGCCGGTGTCGGGCGAGTACCAGCGCGCGCCCATGTCGACGTCGCCGGTGTCGGGGTCGGTCCAGTCGCCCTGGAAGCCGAGGTTGCCGGTGTCGCCGGTGGTGGCCACCGCCTTGCCGAACGGGTCGTAGGTGGTGGTGTCGGTCAGCCGGGGCAGCGCCAGGTCGGCCGCGAGGAACGCGCCGACCACGTCGCCGTGCTCGTCGCCGATCGCGATCCGGTCGCCGACGGCGAGCAGGTCGTCGGACGGCCCGCGGGCGTACCTCTCCACGCCGTCGGACACCGGTTCGTCGGAGAGGCCGGCGTAGGTGAACCGGCCGGAGCCGCGTTGGACGAGGCGGTCCAGGGCGTCGTAGGCGTAGGTGCGGTCCCCGGCGCGGACGAGCTGGTCGAACGCGTCGAACTCGTAGGTGACGTCGCCGCGGGACGCGAGGGTGCCGCGCGGGGTGTGGGTGTAGGCGCGGTCCCCGTCGTGGACCAGCCGGTTGCGCGCGTCGAAGGTGGCGGTCTTGCCGCCCGCCCGGACGCGGTTGCCCGAGGCGTCCCAGGCGTAGTCGACGGTGCCCGCCGGGCTGGTCCACGCGGTGAGGCGGCCCGCCAGGTCGTAGCGGTAGGTCTGCTCGCCCGCGGACGTGGTCTTGCCGGTCAGGCGGTCGTTGTGGTCGTAGCGGTAGGTGACGGCCGCGACGGTCTTGGCCTCCGCGTTGCGCAGCACGTCGGAGGCGACGCGGCCGAGCTCGTCGAACCCGTAGGTGCGCACCCGGCCGGCGCCGTAGTCGACGGTGGACAGCCGGCCCGCGGCGTCGTAGGCGTAGCGCTGGGTGGTGCCGGTCAGGCCGTCGGTGACGGTGGACAACCGACCGCCCGCGTAGCCGAACGTGGACGTGCCCGCCGCGTCGGTGCGACTGGTGGGCCGGCCGTCGGCGTCGTAGGCGAAGTCCGCGTTGCCGGACGGGCCGCGTGAGCTGAGCAGGTTGCCGCGGTCGTCGTAGGCGAACGTGTTGTCGCCGTCCGGTCCGCCCGCCAGCACGGGTCGGTCCAGCGCGTCGTAGGCGCGGGTGCGGGTCGGGCTCGGGACGGAGGCGCCCTTTCCGGACCGCGTGGTCGGCCGGTCCGCCGCGTCGTAGGCGACCTCGGTGACCACCGCGCCGGGCGCGGTCATCCGCACCAGGTTCCCGCCGAGGTCGTAGACCGCGGTCCAGCTGCGGTCGGCGGGGTCCGGGTGCGCGGGGGTCGACGGCTCGACCAGGGATTCGACCAGGCCGAGCGCGTTGAACGTGAAGAACGTCGGGTTGCCCCGGCCGTCGGTGTAGCGGGTGCGGCGACCGGCCGCGTCGTAGCCGAACGACGTGGTGATGGACTCGGTCGCGGACACCGGCTCGACCTGGCGCACCAGGCGGTCGTCGGCGTCGTACTCGAACGTCGCGGTCACGCCCATCGCGTCGGTGGACGAGGTCCGGTTGCCCTCCACGTCGTAGGTGTGCCGCTGCGAGCGGATCGTGGACCCGTCCGGGCGCAGGTCGGCCTGCGCCACCAGCCGCCCGGCGGTGTCGTAGGTGCTCTGCGCCGTGCGGCCGGTCGCGTCGGACTGCCGCACGAGCCGACCGCTCGCGTCGTACCCGTGGTGCGTGACCACGCCGGCCGGGTCGGTCGTGCGGATCACCCGGCCCACCGCGTCGTACGCCGAGAGCGTGACCGCGCCGGTCGGGGTCTGCTCGCGCACCACGTTCCCGGCGTCGTCGTAGGTGAAGCGGGACACCAGGTTGTCCGCCACGGGACGGCGTTCGACGTGGGTGCTGGTCACGCGCCGGTCGAGGTCGTCGTAGGTGGCGCGGGTGACGCCGCCCAGCGGGTCGGTGCCGGTCAGCTCCTGGCCGGTGCGGGTGTAGGCGAACCGCCACACCGCGCGGTCGGCGTCGGTGGTCATCGGCCGGTCGACCGCGACGAGCCGGTTGAGCTGGTCGTAGGTGTTGCGCACGGTGTTGCCGCGCGGGTCCGTGACCTCCAGGACGTTGCCCAGCGCGTCGTAGCGGGTGCGGGTGGTCGGTGTGCCGGTGTCGGTCGAGCCGGGCGCGCGGTAGCCGGGCTCGGACGCGGTGACCTGCCGGCCGAGCCGGTCGTGGGTGAACCGCCGCACCTGGCCCACCTCGTCGGTGGACGCCGTCTGCTGCCCGAACGCGTCGTAGCCGGTCCGCGTGGTCGGCCGCACGGTGCCGGGCGTGCCCCCGGAGCTCTCCGCCCGCACCGGGGGCGCGATCTCCACGACCTCGCGGCCCAGCTCGTCGTAGGTGGTGTTCGTGGTGAACGCGGCCGGGTCGGCACCGGTCTCGTTGCCGCGCGGCGACGTCTCGGCGACCTTGTGGCCGCGCTGGTCGTAGGCGGCGGTGGTGATCATGGTGGTGCTGCCCGCGGTGACGGTCTCGCGGACGGCGTTGCCGGCGTCGTCGTAGACGTAGTCGACGACCTCGGGCGCGGTGGACACCGGCCACGGCACGTTGGACGCCTTGCCCGACCGGCTGACCCGCGTCACGTTGCCGCCCGCGTCGAACGCGGTGCTCGTGCTCAGCGCCAGGCCCTCCGGGTCGTGCACCACGGTGGTGCGGTTGCCCGAGCGGTCGTAGGCGGCGGTCGTGACGGACGTGCCGTCGTCGGACACCGTCCGCGTCACGTTGCCCGCCGCGTCGTAGGTGTTCTCCTGGAGCACGTAGTCGCGCGTGCTGCCGTCGGGGTTGTGGAAGTTCTTGAGCACGACCTTGTGCGGGCGGTCGTCGCCGAGGTAGGTGAACTCGACCCGCCTGCCCATCGCGTCGGTCTCACTGGCCTTGCGCCCGGCGAAGTCGTAGGAGAACGAGCGCAGCACCAGGTAGTCGCCGGTCAGCCCGCCCTCGGCGTCGGCCCGGTAGTCGCGCAGCCGAACCTCGGCGATGGCGTTGCGGGCGGTGTAGCCGAAGTCGTAGCGGGTGCCGCCCGCGTCGGTGGACGACACGACGTTGCCGAACCGGTCGTAGTCCTGGGTCGTCTCGCCGCCCTCGGCGTCGGTCACCCGGACCGGCCGGCCCGCCTCGTCGTAGGCGGTGAGGGTGGTGCGGGCGGGACCGCCGCCGAGCTGGTCGGTCTCCTCGACCTTGGTCTGGTTGCCGTCGGCGTCGTAGGCGATGGAGACCTGCCGCTGGTGCTTCGTGCCGTTCACCGCGTCGGTCGTCGCGGGCTCGGTCACCCGGGTCTGCCGGGACAGGGAGTCGTAGCCGTAGGTGGTGGTGACGCCGCCCGGGAACGAGTCGGAGACCTCCGTCTCGGTCGTCAGCCGGCCGAGGACGTCGTAGGAGTAGTTCGTGACCAGCCCGGACGGCGTGGTCAGGCGCGCCAGGTCGCCGTTGGCGTAGTACGCGTACCGGGTGGTCTTGCCGCGCGCGTCCACGGTCGTCAGCGGCAGGCCGGCGGGCACGATCCCGCCGCCCACGGCGGCCTCCGCGCCGTTGGTGTGGGTGTGGCGGACCGTCGAGCCGTCGGGTTCGGTCTGCGTGGCGAGCTCGCCGGTCGCCGTGTAGGTGTACGACGTGCGGAACGTCGGGTCGGTGGCGTTGGCCGACCGCGCGTCCCGGGTCTCCGCCGGCTGGTCCGCCCTCGGGTCCGCCGCGCCGCCGGCCGGGTAGGTGGTGTAGCTGGTGTGGCACTCGCCGGCGCGGCGGCACGTCCTGGTGGACGTGGCGTTGCCGCGCTCGTCGTAGGTCATGGTGACCGCGTCGCCGTTCTCGTTGGTGACGGTGGTCGGGTTGCCGCTCGCGTCGTACTGGTAGGAGCGGATCGCCATGCCGTTGACGGGGTGCCGCACGAACACCGGCCCGCCCGCGTCACCCGGGATCACCGTGCAGAACTTCGGGTCGTTCGGGTCCGGCGCGCTGCACTGCTCCACCGGTTCGGGCTGCGGCGCGGGCTGGTCCTCGTCGCGCAGCTCCAGGCCCAGCGGTGTGCCGGTGCGCAACAGCTTCCCGGTGACGCCGTCGAACTCGTACAGGACCGGCCGGTTGCCCGGGTCCAGCACCTGCACGCCGCGCCGCAGGTCGGCGTCGCCGCCGTAGACCGCGGTCGGGCCGATCTTCCACAGGCCGCCGTTGCGGTCGGTGTAGGTGGTGACGCGGTCCAGGTCGGCGTCGTAGGTGGCCCGCGAGGAGACGTTGCCGCTCGGCCGGGTCACGGTCGCGAGCTGGTCGGCGGCGGTCGTGCCCTGCCGGTGGTGCGTCGCCACGGCGTTCGGGCCCAGCGGGTGCGAGTAGACCGCCACCTCGTCCAGCGAACCGCTGAACGACCGCTGCGCCGCCGTGCCCCAGGCGGGCCACGACCCCGGTGTGCTGACCGACGCGGCGCCGACCTGGTTGAACGTCAGCTGCGCGTGGTCCAGCGCCACGCCGGTCGCCCCGGCCACCTGCGCACCGTCCAGGTACAGCGTCTGCGCCGTGCCCATCAGGGACAGCACGACGTGGTGCCAGCGGCCGTCGTTGACGGCGTTCGGCGAGGTCAGCGGTGCGATCGTGGCCGCGCCGAACTGTCCGCGCAGCCTGCCGTCCGTGCCGACGTACAGCACCGGGACCCCTCGACCCGGTGCGGTGCCGAACGCCTTGTCCTGGTAGCCGAGCAGCGGGCCGCCGGTGCCGGTGGTGTTGGCCTTGAACCACAGCTCGACCGCGCCGTCACGGCTCTTCTTCAGCAGACCCTTGGGCAGGTCCAACCGCGTGGTGGTGCCGTTGAACGACGCGGCCGTGCCGGGCGCGCCCGCCACCGCGCCCGCCGTGCCGAGCGCCGCGTTCACGTACGTGCCCGCGTCCTCACCCAGGTTGGCCGAGACCTCGCTGCCCGCGGCCGTGCCCTGCGCCTCGCCCAGCCGCCAGTACGACTCCGGCCGCGAGTCCAGCACCGCGCTGCGGTAGTGCGAACCGGTGCTGTAGGCGTACTTCGTGCACAGGCCGCCGGGCGCGCACGCCTGGGTCAGCGCGTCCCCCGTGTAGGCGTAGGTCCACGTGGTGTTCGCGTCGGTGGTCACGGACGTGATGTGCGCGCCGGTCCAGGTGAACCGCAGCGAGCGGCCCGCGGTGTTGCTCTGGCTGTTGGACACCTGCGCCTTGGCCAGCCTGCCGTCCACCGCGCTGTAGGTCAGCACCACCGACCGACCGGCGCTGTCGGTGATGCGGCTGAGCAGGCCGCTCGCGGTGAACAGGTGCGCGGTGCCCGACCGGTCGGCGAGCTTCCAGCCGCCCGACTCCTGCGTCAACGCCGCCACCCGGCCCGACGGCGGGGCGAAGGAGCCGTCGGGGTTGCGGCCGAACCGCACCGGCTGACCGTCCGGGAACGTCACCACGACGTTGCCCGTGCCGTCGTCGTCCGGGGTCAGGCGCATGTCGTACCGGCTGGTCCAGCCCGCGCCGAACACGCCGTCCCGGCGCGGGTCGAGGCTGTTGTAGGTGCGCACCACGTTCAGCTCGGGTCCGACGGTGGCCACGGTGGCGTCCACCGCGACGTTCGACACGCCGCCGGTCTGCGGCTCGAACTCGCGCTCGTCCGACGCGCTCGCCGACCGTGACGCCAGCTCCGGCTGCGGCACGTCCGCGTCCAACCCGGACTGCGGCGACGCGACCACGTTGCCCGCGTCGCGGACGAACACCCGCCACAGGTAGCTCCTGCCCCAGAACAGCTTGCCCTCCGGCACCGTCCACTGCGGACTCGGCTGTGCGCCGGAGGTGAAGCACAGCTTCGGGTCGTCCGCCCGGCACACCTCGAAGTCGAAGCTCAACGACGACCCGGGCGGCGCGTCGATGTCCAGCGCGCGGCCCCACAGCATCGGCGTCAGGGTCGGCGTGCGGTAGCCGTTCGGCGGGTGCAGCTCCTGCACCACCGGCGCGAGGTCGATCACGTCCAGCGCCAGCCGGGCAGGCGGCACCTGGTGGTCGGTGAACACCACGCCGCCGGTGCGGACCATGGTGAAGTCCAGGAAGTACGACCCCGGCGGCAGCGCCTTCACCGTCGCGTCGACGGTGACCTTCGCACCCCGCGCCACGGCGCCCGGCAACGACGCCGCCCGCTGCTGGCCGACGGCCGCGCCGGTCTTCGCGTTGTACGCCCGGTAGGCCAGGTAGTAGTCCGCCGCGGTCCACGCCTCCGCACCCTTGTTGGTGACGGTGACCTTGACCTTGCCGTCCTGGTTCTGCAGCACGGGCGGGTTCGGCACCGGGTCGGGGATGCCGTACTCGGCGTTGTAGGGGCTGTGCGTGACGAACAGCCGCGGCGGGTTCGCCGTGCCCGTGCCGGTGAACCGCTTGCCGGACAACGGGTCGGACACGTCCGCCCGCAGCGACAGGCCGTTGTTCGCCGCCGTGCCGTCCACCCAGCCCTGCACCAGCTTCGTGCCGTCACCGCCCAGGTCGAACACCTCGGCCGCGGCCGGGCACTGCGACGAGGACTGGCCCGTCGCCACGTAGCCGTGCGCGAACGACCGGCTCGCCAGCGAGGCGCCCACCGCCGGGCCGGGGTAGCTGTAGGAGCCCGTGGCCGTCCACGCCTGCGACACCGGGTGCACCGCGACCGGGCGGGCCCGGCACGAGGTGGCGTCGAACTCCACGACCTGGAGCTGCGCGCCGAAGACCACGTGGTGGCGCAGCCGGTCGACCAGGCTGCCGAACCGCACGTACGAGGCCGTCGACACGCCGGCCACCTGCCCGACCCGCAGTTCCGAGCCGCCCGCGACCGAGGTCGAGCCGCGCACCGACATCGCCGCGTCCGCCGCGCCGTCGTCCACCGGCAGCGCCACCGTCGGGTCGACCTCCACCGGGTACACCCGGGCCGGGTCGTCCAGCCACGCCCGGTCCAGCCGGACCTCCAGCACGCCGTCCACCAGCGCGTAGGTCACCCCGCGGGACACCGCGCCCGCCGCGTCCACCATGTCGCCGGGCGGCACCACGGCGTGCGCGGTGTCGCCGTCGGCCAGCACGAGCGTCTGCCCGTCCAGCCGCGCCCGGAGGTTGCGCAGGGTCAGCGGGAAGTCGAACGCGCGGGTGGCGGTGGCGTCCTTGAGGACCAGCGTCTCCTTCAGCCCGCCCGGTCGCGCTTGGAGCAGCAGGTCCACGCCGGGGCGCGCGTCGGGGTACCGGACCCGGTCGCCCTCGGCCTGGCCGGCGTTCCGGGCGGCGTCGGCCAGTCGGTAGCCGAACGCGTGCCGGTCGTCCAGCTCGACCCGGTGCTCGCCGTCGGCGTGCGCCGCCAGCGCCAGCCCGACCGCGTTGGTGGTGTTCCGCCAGCCGTCGTCGGTCCTGGTCAGCGCCGTGTCGATCGGCGCGAACGCGCCGTCGCGGTTGCGGTAGTTGACCGGGGCGGCGGAGAACTCGGTGGTCTCGGTGCCGTCGGCGTTGGTGTACACCCGCTCGTGCGGCCCCCGAGCGTCCACGCGCTCCCGGCTCGTCGCCCGGTCGAACCCGGTCCGCGCCGCGGTCGGGCCCGCGCTCACCGAGGCCGTGTTCGCCGGCTGCGGCGGCGCCTGCACGCGCGGGTGCAGGCTCCGGTGCGACGGCGGCAGCGTCCGGTTGACCACGCCCGGCTCCAGGTGCGGCTGCCCCGCCGCCGACCCCCACCGCTGCTCCGGCGCCGCGTTCGCCCTGGTCGGGAACACCGGGCCGGACGGTGCCGCCACGTCACCCGCCGCTGAACCGGCCAGCAGCAGCGCCACCAGCGCGAACACGGACGCACGGACTCGGTTGCGCCTCACGGGCCCCTCCCCCTGCGGGCAGCCGCCGCCGTACACCGACCTCCGGTGTCCCCCCGGACTGCCCCAGGCCCGACGACCGTAAGAACGGGCTCTAACAACTCTCTAATCGAGCGCGGGGCACAATCTGCGGCCATGAGCCCGAACGCACAGCGAGCAGCGGTGTTGGCGCTGCACTGGCAGGTCAACGTCATCAAGCCGGAGGGGTTCTTCGGCCCCATGCTCGCCGAGCCGGTGGCCCGCAGCGGCGTCGTCGAGCGGGCGGCGCGCTTGCACGCGCAGGCGGGCGTGCCGGTGTTCTTCACCCGGTTCACCGTCCCCGAGGGCGAGGGCGGGCTGGTGCGCAACACCGGGTTCATGCGCGCGGTCGCCGACGCCCAGGAGGCGTTCCGGCCGGACGCGCCGGGCGCGCGGCTGATCCCGGAGGTGGCCGGCGCGGCGGGGACCGTGGTCGACAACCAGAAGCTGTCCGGCCTGGCCGGCAACGACCTGGCCGTCCGGCTGTCCGACCTGGGCGTCGACACGCTGTTCCTGACCGGGGTGGCCACCAACCTGACCGTCGAGCAGACCGCGCGGCACGCCACCGACCTGGGCTTCACCGTGCACGTCGTGAGCGACTGCGTGACCGCCGCCGACGACGCCGCGCACGCCGCCTCGCTGGCGAACCTGGAGCTGACGACCGCCGGCTGCCTGACCGCCGAGGAGGTCCTGGCGCGGCTGCGCGGGAGGTCGTGAGCCGGGTCAGGAGGGCAGCGAGACGAACCCCTCGCGCACCAGCCAGTCGCGCGCGACCGCGGCCGGGTCGCGGCCGGCGACGTCCACCTCCGCGTTGAGGCCGCGGATGGTGTCGTTGTCGAGCCGCGCCACGATCGGCGCCAGCACCTCGGCGACCTGCGGGTGCGCGGTGTGGAAGTCCCGGCGCAGCACGACCGCCGCGTTGTAGCGGGGGAAGAACCTCTTGTCGTCCTCCAGCACGACCAGGTCCAGCGCGACGATCCGGCCGTCCGTGGTGAACACCTCGCCGAAGTTGCACAGCCCGGTCGAGGTCGCGGTGTAGATCGTGCCGGTGCCGAACGTCTTGACCTCGACCGCGCCGGGGTCGAAGCCGTAGGTCTCCGCCACGCCCGGAAAGCCGTCGTCGCGGCTGACGAACTCGGTCTCCAGGCAGAACACGGCCTCGTGCGGCGCGCGGGCGATCAGGGCGGCCATGTCGGAGGTGGTGCGCAGGTCGTGGGTGCGGGCGAACTCGCGGGTGACGGCGAAGGCGTAGGTGTTGTCGATCGCCGAGTGGTCCAGCCAGACCAGGCCGTTGCGGGCCAGGTCGGCGTCGCGGACCGCCTCGTACTGGGCCCGCTCGTCGGGGATGGGGTCGGTGTTGCCGAGGTAGCTGATCCACCCGGTGCCGGTGTAGTCCCAGGACAGGTCGACGTCACCGGTGAGCAGCGCCTGGCGGGAGCTGTTGGAGCCCTGGATGTTGGTCAGGTCGCGCACCTCGGCGCCCGCCGCGACCAGGGCGACCTCGGCGAGGTAGCCGAGGACCTGGTTCTCGGTGAAGTCCTTGGAGCCCACCGCGATGTCCACCCCGGCCAGCTCGGACACGGGTCGGATCGAGCCCGGCGCCACCTCGAAGGGCAGCGCGAACGACGATTCCAGCCCGCAGCCGGACGTCAGCAGCACCACCGCCGCGACCACCGACCGGGTGATCCGCCTCATCGCAGCCCCTTCGGTCCGAGGTAGGTCTCGACCAGGGCGCCGAGCCAGTCCACGAGCAGCGCGAGGCCGACCGCCAGCACGGCGCCGGTGACGAGCACCGGCGGCCGGGACAGCTTGTAGCCGGTGTCGATCAGCAACCCGAGCCCGCCACCGTTGACGAACACCGCGAGGGTCGCGACGCCGACCGCGTGCACCAGCGCGGTGCGCAGCCCGGCCAGGATCAGCGGCACGGCCAGCGGCAGCTCGACGCGGCGCAGCACGGCGCCCGCGGACATGCCGATGCCGCGCCCGGCGTCGACCAGCGCCGGGTCGACGCCCTGGAGACCGACCACGGTGTTGCGCAGCACCGGCAGCAGCGCGTAGAAGGCGATCGGCAGCACCGCCGCCCACAGCCCCTCCCACCCCGACACCAGGAAGAACAGCACCAGGACGCCGATGGACGGCGACGCCTGGCCGATCGTGGCGATGCCGAGGAACAGCGGCGCGGCCGGTCGGGCCCACCGGCGCGTGAGCACGACGCCGAGCGGGACGGCCACCACGAGGACCAGCGCGGCCACGACCAGGCTGATCACCAGGTGGTCCCGGGTCGCGGCCACCAGGGCGGACGCGGTGAGGCTCTGCCGCTCGATCGAGTCGAGGTCCCGGCTGAACGCCCACAGCAGCACGCCGCCGACCAGCGCCACCACGACGGCCGGCTGGACCAGCAGGCGCAGCCGGTCGGCCCGGCGCGGTGAGGCGGTGGGCGTCCGGACCGCCGCGGCCGTCACGCGTCCGCTCCCGCGTGGTCGTCGCGCAGCTTCTGCACGGCGCCGATCACGGCGTCCACCTCCACCAGCCCCACGTACTCGCCGCGCGCGCCGGTGACGACCGCCGCGCCGCCCTCGGTGAGGATGGCCTCCAGGGCGTCCTGCACCGTCGACTGGAGCGACAGCGTCGTGCCGACCGGCCGCGGTCGTCCCAGGTCGCGCTCGTGCACCCAGCTCACCGGTCGGTCGCGGGCGTCCAGCAGCAGCGCGTAGCGGTGCCCGGACGCGGCGAGCAGGCGGCCGACCTCGGCAGGCCGGTCGGTCACCGACGCGGTCACCGCCTGGCTCAGCTCGACCTCGCGCACCCGGCGCAGCCCGAGCTGCTTGAGCGACGCGCCCGCGCCGACGAACCCGGCGACCGTGTCGTCCGCCGGGTTGGCCAGGATCGCCTCGGGCGTGTCGTACTGCAGCACGCGCGACCGGGGACCGAGCACGGCGATCCGGTCGCCGATCTTGACCGCCTCGTCGAAGTCGTGCGTGACGAACACGATCGTCTTGCGCAGCTCGGACTGCAGCCGCATCAGCTCGTCCTGCAGGTTGCCGCGGGTGATCGGGTCCACCGCGCCGAACGGCTCGTCCATCAGCAGCACGGGCGGGTCGGCGGCGAGCGCGCGGGCCACGCCGACGCGCTGCTGCTGCCCGCCGGAGAGCTGCCGCGGGTAGCGGTCGCGGAACTCGGCCGGGTCGAGCCCGACCAGGTCCAGCATCTCGTCCACCCGGTCGGCGACCCGGGGACGCCGCCAGCCCAGCAGGCCGGGGACCGTCCCGACGTTCTGGCCGACCGTCAGGTGCGGGAACAGCCCCGCCTGCTGGATGGCGTACCCGATGCCGCGGCGCAGCTCGTCGGGGTCCAGCGACAGCGTGTCCACGCCGTCGATGGTGATGCGGCCCGAGGTCGGCTCGATCAGCCGGTTGATCATCCGCATCGTGGTGGTCTTGCCGCACCCGGAGGTGCCGACCAGCACCACCGTCTCCCCCGCCGGGACGGTCAGGCTGACCGACTCCACCGCGGGCGCCGCGACGCCGGGGTAGCGCTTGGTCACGTCGACGAGCCGGATCTCACTGGCCACGGATCCCCCTGGAGACGGTGCAGCGGCCGATCAGCGCGAAGACCCCGTCCAGGACCAGCGCGAGGACGACGATGCCGAGCGTGCCGGCCACCGCCTGGTTGGTCGCGTTCGCGCTGCCCGCCCTGGTCAGCCCGGCGAAGATCTCCACGCCCAGGCCGGGACCGCGGGCGTAGGCGGCGATCGCGGCGATCCCCATCAGCATCTGGGTGGCGACCCGGGTCCCGGTCAGGATCGCGGGCCAGGCCAGCTTCAGCTCCACCCCGGTCAGCACGCCCCACCGGCTCATCCCGACGCCCCGCGCCGCGTCGCGCACCGCCGGGTCGACGCCGCCGAGACCCACGATCGTGTTGCGCACGACCGGCAGCAGGCCGTACAGCACGAGCGCGACCACGGTCGGCGGCACGCCCAGGCCCAGGACCGGGATGAGCAGGCCGAGCAGGGCGAACGCCGGGATGGTGAGGATGGCGCTGGTCAACGCCGTCGCGGCGGTCGAGCCGAGCGGGCTGCGGTACACCGCGACCCCGATGCCCACCCCGATCACCGCGGCGACGGCCGCGCACTGCACCACCGCGCTGACGTGCAGGAGGGCTTCGACCAGCAACCGGTGCCACCGGTCGGCCAGGAACTCCCCGAAGCTCACGACCCCGCCCCCGATCCGGCGCGACCGCCCATTTCTGTCCACAGAGGACGGATGACCTACCCCCTCGTCCCGGGAACAACGGTCCGAACAGGACAGCGGCACGCGGTGCCGCGCGCCGCACCGCCATCATGCCGCAGCACCCCGCCCGCCCACCTGCCGATCACCTGACGATCACCGGATGACGGCGCCCGCGCCACCCGTCCGGTGGCTTCCTGCTCATTCCCGCCTCACCGGCACGCAGGAGCGGTACCGTGCGCACCGCGTGACCGAGACCGGGGAGGCACCGCCATGCACCGATCGTCGACGACCCGCCGCACCGAACCGGAGGTCGTGTCGTGAGCACCGGGAAGACCACTCGCCGCCGGCTGCTGACCGCGGGCGCGGTCGCGGTCGGCTCGACGTTGCTGACCGCGCCGGAGGCGTTCGCCGACGGCTACGGCTCCGGCGCGCTGGGTCCGTGGGAGAACTCGTCCAAGGCGATCTCGACCCTCACCCAGATCAGGCCGGTGCTCGACACCGACGGGCTGTTCATGTTCGGCGACAGCATCTCGGTGCAGGACGGCTACTCCCTGGCCCAGCGGCTGAACAGCCGGACCGGCGACGTCATCGCCGTGCACAACTGGTCCGGCCGGCCGACCGCGCCCGCCGTCGACGCGCTGGCGCAGTGGGCCCAGACCTACGGCCTGCCCGGCCGCGTCCTGATGGCCACCGGGTCCAACGACATCTTCACGCCGCCGGTGTTCGCCGCCCAGGTCGAGCGCGTGATGGACATCGTCGGCCCGGGCCGGCGGGTGTACTGGGTGAACGTGCAGGTCGCCCGCACCAGCCAGACCGCCGCCGTGCAGCTGGCCGACCAGCGCAACAGCGCGTGGATCAACCTCCAGCTCGCCGACGCCCAGCGGGCGCACCCGAACCTGCGCATCATCCGCTGGGCCGAGTTCCTGGCCGCGAAGCCGACCCGGCTCACGGCGTACCTGCGCGACGGCGTGCACACCACCGAGCCGCTGGGCCAGGACGCCCGCAACGAGCTCATCGTGCAGGCGATCGAGGCGGGCTGACCCGACCGGGTCAGGCGTCGACCACCGCGGCGTGGCCGCGGGAGAGGACCTCCCTGGTCAGCTCCACGCGGCTGCGCACGCGCAGCTTGCCGAACACGCGGCGCAGGTGGGTGTCCACCGTGTGCGGGGAGATGGCCAACCGGCGGGCCACCGCCCGGTTGGTCAACCCCAGCACGACCAGCCCGGCCACGCGCGCCTCGGCGGGCGTCAGGCTGGTCCAGCCGCCGGTCGTGTCGGGTCCGGTCGATCCCCGCGTGTTCGACATCCGGGCTCCCCCTGGTCACTGATGGCCTGGTGCCACTGTGTGCCGGTGGGGTCGGGCGGGTCAACGAACCCGTCGTGGAGTTCGTGACAACCCGCGGATTAAGTCACAATCCGCGCGCGCAACGTCGGGAACAGGTCCAGCGCGTTCCCGCTCGCCACCCGGGATCGCTGCGCGTCGGTCCACCCGGGGTGACCGGCGAAGCCCGCGACGTTCTCCTCGGTGTGCCAGTCCGGCATGAACGGGTAGTCGCTGCCGAACAGCACGTGGTCCGCGCCCGCCAGCTCGGTCAGCGCGGGCAGCGCGTGCGGGGTGGCCGACATGGCGATGTCGTAGTGCAGGCGGCCCAACGACGCGAGCACGTCGAGCGGCGGCTTGCCGCGCAGGTAGGCGCCGATCGTCGGGCCGTAGGTGAGCCTCTTGGCCAGGAACGGCAGCGTGCCGCCCGCGTGCGACAGGATCAGCCGCAGATCCGGCAGCCGGTCCAGCACGCCGCCGAACAGCAGGCTCACCGCGGTGCGGGTGGTCTCGAAGGTGAACTCGTACAGCGACGGCGGCAGGCCGAACGTGGCCAGGTCCCGGGCGGGCGGCGCGGCCGGGTGCACGTGGACCGCGGTGCCGCGGTCGGCGATCTCGGCGAGCAGCGGCTCGAACTCCGGCGCGCCCAGGTACTCCCCCCGGTAGCTGGTGAGCACGTTGACGCCGTCGAGGCCGAGCTGGTCCACCGCGTAGGACAGCTCGTCCCTCGCGGCGGCGACGTCCGGCAGGGGCAGCACGGCGAACGCGCCGAAGCGGGTCGGGTGCGCCGCGACGAGCTCGGCGAAGTACTCGTTGACCTGCCTGGCCAGCTTCGGCGCGTCGACCGGTCCGGCGAACGAGACGCCGGGCGCGGTGATCGACAGCAGCGCGGCGGTGATGCCGTTGCGGTCCATCACCTCCAGGCTCCGGTCGGGCTCCCACGTGGGGTAGTCGACGCCGGGGATCGGGTCGATGCCGCGCAACGCGTCGCGGTACACCGGCGGAATGGCGTGGTGGTGCACGTCGATCAGCATCAGACGTACCTCTCCCCGTACTTGGGCGCGAGCCGGATCGCGTTCTCCCGGTCGATCGCGTACTGCTCCGGCGGTGGCGGCGGCGCGCCGTCGTCGGCCGAGACGCCCATCTCCAGGAAGAACCGCTCCTTGCCGGCGGGCAGGAACATCAGCAGCATCCGGCAGTCCTCGGTGAAGGCGTTGGTGAACGAGTGCGTGACGCCGCGCGGGACGTAGATGAACGCGCCCGGCTCGGCGACCACCGTCTCCTCGCCGGTGAACAGCTCCAACCGGCCGTCGATCACGTAGAACAGCTCGTCCTCGTGGTAGTGGACGTGCTTGGGCGGCCCACCGCCCGCGGGCACGACGGCCTCCACCAACCCGAACGCCGGGCCCGTGTTGTGCAGGCCCGACTTGAGCGTGTAGCGGTCGCCGAACACCCACCTGCTCGGCCCCGCACCGGGTGGCACGTGCACCGCGGCCTTCAGCTGATCCGACGTGAAACTCACCGTGCTCCCATCGCGTTGCGGTCACCGACGAACCCCACAGTGCCCCTCGTCGCGCTCACCGCGAATCACGAGAACACGTGATGCCGGGCGGCCCGCGACCGCGGTGATACTCGACGCCTCCCGGGACGAGAGGGCTTTTAGGAACATGTCTGAAGAAACTGGGCGTGAGTTATCCCGCAGGCGCGTGCTGACGGGTTCGGCGAGCGTCGCCCTGGCCGGGGCGGTGACCGGCTCGGTGGCCGGCGCCCTGGCCGCGGGTGGCGTCGCGACGGCCGAGGAGGTGTCGGGCCGCATCGGGAAGCCGACCGTGACGCCCGACGACCCGAGGTACGCGCAGCTGATCACCGGCAACAACTCCCGGTGGACGGCGCGACCCGAGGCGATCCAGCTGGTGGGCGGGACGAACGACGTGGTGGCCGCGGTGCAGGGCGCGGTGCGGGCGGGCAAGCGGATCTCCATCCGCGGTGGCGGGCACTGCTTCGAGGACTTCGTGTACCACCCGGAGGTCCAGGTGGTCATCGACATGTCCCGCATGGACCGGGTGTACTGGGACGCCGCGATGGGCGCGTTCGCGGTCGAGGGCGGCGCGCTGCTGCTCGACGTGTACGACCGCCTGTTCAAGGAGTGGGGCGTCACGCTGCCCGGCGGCATGTGCTACTCGGTGGGCATCGGCGGCCACGTCAGCGGCGGCGGGTACGGCCTGCTCTCCCGCGTGCACGGCCTGACCGTGGACCACCTGCACGCCGTCGAGGTCGTCACGGTCGACCGGTCGGGCGTGGCCAGGGCGGTGATCGCGACCCGTGACCCGAACGACCCCAACCACGACCTGTGGTGGGGCAACACCGGTGGCGGCGGCGGCAACTTCGGCGTCATCACGCGGTACTGGTTCCGCTCGCCGGGCGCGACCGGGACCACCCCGTCCGACCTGCTGGTCAAGCCGCCGGCGGAGGTGATCGTCAGCGTCGTGCAGTTCCCGTGGAGCTCCATCGACCGCACCGCGTTCACCCGGCTCGTGCACAACTACGGCGCGTGGCACGAGGCAAACGGCGCGCCCGGCGGCGCGAACATCGGCCTGAGCAGCTTCTTCTCCCTGTACCACCGCTCCAACGGCAACCTGGTGATGCTGACCGTGCAGGACGCGTCGGTGCCGAACTCGGCGGCGCTGTTGCAGGACTACCTGTCCGCGATCACCGCCGGCACCTCGGTGGTCCCGTCCCCCGCCTCGACGCCGCGGCGGTTGCCGTGGTTGGCCGCCACGCGGTTGCTCGGCACCAGCAACCCGGTGCTGACCAACCCGACGCTGCGCGGCGCGCACAAGTCCACGTACATGCGCAAGAACTTCCCCGCCGCGCACATCGCCGCGCTCCACAAGCACCTCACGCGGGCCGACTACGCCAACCCGATGGCCATGGTGACGATGCTGTCGTTCGGCGGCAACATCAACCGCGTGCGCGAGAACGCGACCGCGAACGGCCAGCGCGACTCCACGTTCAAGCTGCTCTACCAGGTGTTCTGGACCGAGCAGGCGGAGGACGCGCAGCACATCGCGTGGCTGCGCGACCTCTACCGCGAGGTCTACGCCGACACCGGCGGCGTGCCGGTGTCCAACGCGATCACCGACGGCTGCTACGTCAACTACCCGGACGGCGACCTGCGCGACCCGGCGCAGAACACGTCCGGCGTGCCGTGGTCCACCTTGTACTACAAGGGGAATTACCCCAGGCTGCGACAGGTCAAGGCGAGGTGGGACCCGCGCGACGTGTTCCGCCACTCCCAGTCGATCGAACTGCCGTGAGGCGGGGCGCGGAGGAACGATGTCACGTGTGATCGTCGCCGGGGGCGGCATCGGCGGCTTGGCCACCGCGCTCGCGGTGGCCGACCGCGGCCACCGGGTCGTGGTGCTGGAGCGCAGGTCCGAGTTCACCGAGCTGGGCGCGGGCATCCAGTTGGCGCCGAACGCGTTCCTCGCGCTGGACCGGCTGGGCGTCGCCGAGGCCGTGCTCGACCGGGCGGTGCACGTCGACGCCCTGCGCTTCATGGACGCCGTCACCGGCGAGCAGGTCGCCGCGCTGCCGGTGCTCGGCGAGTACCGCGCGCGCTTCGGCAACCCGTACGCGGTCGTGCACCGCAACGACCTGTACGCCCCGCTGCTGGCGCGGTGCCGCGCGCACCGCGGCGTGGAGCTGCGGGTGGACAGCCCGGTCGTCGGCTATGAGCAGGACGGTGACGGCGTGGACGCGGTGCTGGCCGACGGTGGGCGGGTGCGCGGCGACGCCTTGGTGGGTGCGGACGGGCTGCGCTCGGCCGTGCGGGCGCAGCTCGTGAGCGACGGCGAGCCGCGGGTGTCCGGGCACACCATCTACCGCTCGGTCATCCCGATGGAGACGGTGCCCGCGCGGCTGCGGTCGGACTCGGTGACGCTGTGGGCCGGTCCGCGCTGGCACTTCGTGCACTACCCGATCGACGGTGGCCGCTCGTTGAACGTGGCCATCACCCGCGACAACGGCGCGACCGAGGTCGTCGTGGGCGTGCCGGTGGAGCACGAGCGGGTGCTCGCCGAGTTCGCCGACGCCGCGCCGGTGATCCGGGCGCTGCTCGCGCTCGGGCGGGACTGGCGCAGCTGGGTGCTGTGCGACCGCGACCCGGTCGACCGGTGGGCCGACGGCCGGGTGGTGCTGCTCGGCGACGCGGCGCACCCGATGTTGCAGTACGCCGCGCAGGGGGCCTGCATGGCGCTGGAGGACGCGGTGCACCTGGGCGACCTGCTGACTGACGGCGAGCCGGCCGCCGCGTTCGCGGCGTTCGTCGGGGACCGGCGCGAGCGCACGGCGGCCGCGCAGCTCCTGGCCAGGGCCATGGGCACCCGGCTGTACCACCCCTCGGGCGAGGCCGCGCAGCGGCGCAACGCGATGCTCGGCGGGTGGTCGACCGACGAGCTGCACGAGAAGATCGCCTGGCTGCACGGCGCGACCCGGTTCGGCGCCTCGTCGGGCACACCCGAATCCCTCGTCGCGGCGCGGCGCGTGGAAGCATCCGCCGGGTGAAGAAACGGTCGGTCGCCGTATTGTCACACTCGGCGACCGACCGACTCTTTACAAAGGAATATTCCACGCCGACTCCGCGCACTCCTACGCTATTTGCCCGTATTGACGGCCTACTCGGTCAATTGGCGTGATTGCGCAGACGTTGGCCAATTCCCTGCGGTCGTGGCATCATGAGCGACATCGACCGGTGGCCGGCGCAGGGGGCAGTCACGCTGGGAGAACTCCTTACCTGAGCACGTTTCGCACCGGTCAGTGGATCGAGCGCGGCGCGTGGCCGTCGAGGGGGCGGCCGCCATTGGCTGTGCGCGCAGCGCCACCACGCACGCCGGGCCGCGCCGACTCCGGTTATTTCGCCGGGACGGCGCGCCCGAACAGGTCGACAACGCCGCTGTGGGGAGCCGAAAATGAGCAATGCGCACGTGACGAGACACGCGGAGCTGGATCGGGAGTGGCTGGCCGAGGACGCCGCGGAGCTGTGCGAACGGGTATTCGCGTCGTTGGCGAGGCGGAGCCAGCGCCGCGCGGGGGAGCTGTACGTCCGCGGTCTGCTCGCCGCGGAGGGCCGCAAGTCGATGCGCAACCTCGCGTCCCAGTTCGGCAGGCCCGCGGCCGAGCAGAGCCTGCACCACTTCGTCAGCAACTCGCCGTGGGACTGGCAGCAGGTGCGGCGGGCGTTGGCCGAGCACCTGGACCGCACGGTCAAGCCGATCGCCTGGGTGGTGGACTCGATGGCGATCACGAAGTCCGGCCGGCACTCGGTCGGCGTGCAGAACGCCTTCGTGCAGCACCTGGGCCGGGTCGCCAACAGCCAGCACGCCTACGGCGTCTGGCTGGCCTCCGAGCACACGAGCTACCCCGTCAACTGGCGGCTCGCCCTGCCCGACAGCTGGCTGAACGACCCGGTGCGCCGGCGCCAGGCCGCGATCCCGGCGCACCTGTCGTCGACCACGCCCGGTTCGTGCAAGCTCAACGCCGCGCTGGAGGTGGCCGAGGGCTGGGACGTCCAGCCGCGGCCGTTGGTGCTGGACGCGCGCGAGGCGGACGCCGAGGCCCTGATCGCCCAGCTGCGCATGCGCGAGGTGTCGTTCGTGATGCGGGTCGACGCGTCGGTGAACGTGGTGGCGGACCTGGCGGACAACCGGCGGGTCCGCACGGCGCTGCGCTCGCTGCGGCCCGCGCTGCACCCGTTGCGGCGACCCGTGGTGCTCGACCCGTCGCACCGGTTCCGGCTGTGCGCGACCATGGACGTGACGATGCCCGGTGACACGGCGCGACCGGGTCGCCTGGTGCTGCTGGCGGTGTGGCCGCCGGACGGCAACGGCCTGCCGCAGCTGTGGCTGTCGGACCTGACCGACACGTCGAGCGCGGGGCTGCTGCGGTTGACCCGCCAGCTCGACCGGGTGCGCCAGGACGTGGCGGAGGTCAGCTCGCAGGTGGGCATCGAGGACTTCACCGGCCGCTCGTTCGCGGGCTGGCACCGGCACATCACGCTGGTGTCGGTCGCGCACGCGATCCTGATGCCCGCCAACGCGGACTTCCGGATGCCGGAGATGCTGGTCGCCGGCCGGTCGTCCTAGCCGACGCCCCGAGGCGGCGGCACCGCCGGAACGCCGAGGTGCCGCCGCCGCGGGGCATGGCCGGGGTGACAGCAGCCCTGGGCACGGCTTGGGTGACCGCCACCCTCGGACCTGGTCCCGTCGACCGCAGCGCCGGGCGCGCCGTGGTGGTCGCAGCCAGGCGTGATCGGGATGGCGATGGCCGCCGGGTGTGGGGCGGTTCGCTGTTGCGTGCGGCGGCGGGCCGCCCCCGGTGCCGCCCGGGTCAGCGGGCGTCGACGAGCTCGGCCGGGTCGGCAGGCGTGTACGAGGACAGGATGGCGTCGATCAGCCCCGGGAACCGGGCGTCCAGGTCCTCCCGCCGCAGCGACAGCAGCAGCGTCCGACCCGAGGCGCGCTGGTTGATGACACCGCTCTCCCGCAACACCCGCCAGTGGTGCGTCAGCGTCGACTTCGACACGCCGTCCACGATCGCGCCGCACGGGTACTCCCCGCCCTCCGCGAGCACCTGGAGCACGTTCATCCGCAACGGGTGGCCGAGCGCGGTGAGCACGGCCTCCAGCCGGATCTGGTCGCGGGTCGGGTGGTGGGGTTCGGACACGGTGACGAGTGTACGCGTACAGACGAAATGACAAACCCTGGCGAGCGGTTTGACAGCGGGGCGCGACTGTACGAGCATCCACGTACATTCCAACTGTACGTATAGTGACGTACGGTGCCCACGACAAGGAGCGCCATGCCCACCGCCCCGCCCCAGGCTCGACGGCTCGGCCCGGCCCTGCTGCTGCTCGGGTTCGCGCAGCTGATCATCACCGTGGACTTCAACATCGTCTACGTCGCGCTGCCGGACATCGGCGACTCCCTCGGCTTCAGCGCCCAGACCCTGCAATGGGTGATCAGCGCGTACGCCGTCGCGTTCGGCGGCCTGCTCGTGCTCGGCGGCCGGGCGGCCGACCTGCTCGGCAGGCGCCGGATGTTCGTGCTGGCGCTGACCGTCTACGCCGTCGCCTCCCTGCTCGGCGGCCTCGCGCCCAACACCGGCGTGATGATCGCCGCGCGCGCGTTGCAGGGCCTGGGCGGCGCGCTGCTGTTCCCGGCCACCCTCTCGCTGGTCAACACGATGTTCGCGGAGGGCAAGGAGCGCAACCGGGCGCTCGCGGTGTGGAGCGCCTGCGGCGCCAGCGGCCTGTGCCTCGGCTCGCTGCTCGGCGGCCTGCTCACCGACGCGTTCGGCTGGACGTCGGTGTTCTACGTCAACGTGCCGCTGGCCGGGCTCGCCGCGCTGGTCGCGTTCGCGCTCATCCCCCGCGACCCGGCCCGCGAGCGGGGTCGCACGTTCGACCTCCCGGGCGCGGTCACCGCGACCCTGGGCGTGACGCTGCTGGTGTTCGTGCTGGTGCAGGGTCCGGAGTCCGGCTGGACCTCGCCGGAGGTGCTGATCAGCCTGGTGCTGTCGGTCGTCCTGCTGGTCGCGTTCGCGCTCATCGAGGGCCGCAGCCGCGACCCGCTGATGCCGCTGCGCCTGTTCACCAACCGCAGCCTCAGCACCGCCATGTCCATCGCGTTCGTCTTCGGCGCGACCTACAGCACCGTGCCGTACTTCCTGACCGTGTTCTTCCAGACCGTGCACGGCTACGACGCACTTCAGACGGGCCTGGCGTTCCTGGTGCCCGCGCTGCTGATCGCGGTCGGCACGCAGATCAGCGGTCGCATGGCGGGCAAGGTCGACATGCGGGTCATCCTGGTGCTGGGCATGTCGATCGGCATCCTCGGCACCGCCGCCATCGCCTACGGCATGAGCGACGCGGGCGGCTCGTACCTCGCCGTGCTGCCCGGCTTCGCCCTCTACGGCATCGGCCAGGGCATCACGTGGACCGGCATGTGGATCGCCGCCGCGTCCGGGGTCGCGGGCGGCGAGCAGGGCATCGCCTCGGCGATGACGTCCACCGCGATGCAGGTCGGCACCGCCGTCGGTCTCGCCGTGCTGGTGGCCATCGCCAACCCCGGCGCGATCGGCTTCACCACCCACACCCTCCAGTCCGCGGTGTACGTCGCGGCGATCGGCATCGTGCTCGGCATCCTGGTGAGCTTCGCGCTGCGCAAGCCGCGAACCGCGGACCGGACCGCCGCCGCGGGAGCGGAGCCGGTGGCCGTCGTCGACTGACGCCGGCACGTGACCGACACCGGGGAGCGGGCCCGCGGGCCCGCTCCCCGGTGCTGCGCGGAGGGCGAATTCCCCGCTGTCCCAACGTTGTGACACATTCGAACCGTCCGTGACGAAGTGGATCGCGGATCCGCCCGGTTCGCCGCGATCGCACCCCGCGGTCACGCAGGCTCGGTACATGGACTTGATGGATCGTGTGGGAGCGCTGCCGGGCGAAGAGATCCGGTGCCGCCGATCGCTGCCCGCCGCGCACCAACCCGCTTGGGACGCGCGGGCCGCCGCCGAGGTGGGCGCGGCGCTGGCCGGGATGCCCGGTCTGGTCGAGGTCGGGGAGGTGCGGCGGCTCGGCGCGCTGCTGGCCGAGGTGGCCGCGGGCCGGGCCCAGGTCGTGCAGGCGGGCGACTGCGCCGAGGACCCGGCCGAGTGCGGCCCCGGCGACCTGGCCCGCAAGGTGGGTCTGCTGGACGCGGTCGCGGCGGCGATGACGGCCGACGCGGGCGTGCCGGTGGTCCGCGTCGGCCGGTTCGCGGGCCAGTTCGCCAAACCCCGGTCCACCCCGGTGGAACGGGTCAACGGCGTGGAGGTGCCCGTCTACGCGGGCCACATGGTCAACAGCCCGGAGCCCGACCCCGAGCTGCGGCGGCCCGACCCGAACCGGATGCTCACCTGCTACACCGCGTCCGGCTCGGCGTTGGCGTTCCTGCGCGGCCACGCGGACGACCGGGCCGTGTGGTCGAGCCACGAGGCGCTGGTGCTCGACTACGAGCTCGCGATGCTGCGGCGCGACGGCGACGGCGACACCGTGCTCAGCTCGACCCACTGGCCGTGGATCGGGGAGCGCACGCGCCGGCCCGACGGCGCGCACGTGGACCTGCTGGCGTCGGTGGTGAACCCGGTGGCGTGCAAGGTCGGCCCGACTGCGTCCACCGACGACCTGCTCGCGCTGTGCGCCCGGCTCGACCCGCACCGCACGCCGGGCAGGCTCGCGCTGATCGCCCGGATGGGCGCGGACGTCGTGGCCGACCGATTACCCGCCCTGGTGGCCGCCGTGCGCGCGCAGGGCCACCCGGTGATCTGGCTGTGCGACCCGATGCACGCCAACACGGTCACCAACGCCGACGGCCTCAAGAGCCGCCTGCTGACCACGATCACCCGCGAGGTCCGGTCGTTCCGCGACGCGGTCGCCGGCGCGGGCGGGGTCGCGGGCGGCCTGCACCTGGAGACCACGCCCGACGACGTCACCGAGTGCGCGGCCGACGAGACCGGGCTGGCCGACGTCGGCGCCAAGTACACGACGTTGTGCGACCCGCGGCTCAACCCCGGGCAAGCCGTCGCGGTCGCCGCGGTCTGGGGGGAGTGACGTGTTCCACGACAACACGGCGGTGGTCACGGGCGCGGCCGGCGGCATCGGCGCGGCCATCGTGCGGGCGCTGGTCGAGCAGGGCGTGTCGGTCGCCGCGGTCGACGTGGCGTCGGACGGCCTGGCGAAGCTGGAGGGCGACCTGGTGACGGCGTACGCGGCCGACGTGGCCGACAGCGCGGCGGTCGCGGCGCTGGTCGAGGACGTCGAGGCGCGGTTGGGCCCGATCGGCGCGCTGGTGAACGCGGCGGGCGTGCTGCGGACCGGCCGGGCGCACCTGCTCACCGACGACGACTGGGCGACCACGTTCGCGGTCAACAGCACGGGCGTGTTCAACCTGTGCCGGGCGGTGGCGGCCCGGATGATCCCCCGGCGCGGCGGCGCGATCGTGACGGTCGCGTCGAACGCGGCGGGCATCGCGCGGATGGACATGGCGGCCTACGCGGCGTCCAAGGCCGCGGCGACCAGCTTCACCCGGTGCCTCGGGCTGGAGCTGGCCGAGCACGGCATCCGCTGCAACGTCGTCGCGCCCGGCTCGACCCACACCCCGATGCTGACCGGCCTGTGGGACGACGGCGACGCGGTCCGCGCCTCGGTGGAGGGCGTGCCCTCGGCGTTCCGGACCGGCATCCCGCTCGGCAAGGTCGCGCAGCCGTCCGACGTGGCCGACGCGGTGCTCTACGTGCTGTCCGACCGCGCGTCCCACATCACCATGCAGACGCTCACCGTCGACGGCGGCGCGGCGCTCGGCGCGTGACCGCGCCGTCGTCACCCGCCGCCCGACGAGGAAGGTGCGGCCATCCCATGCCCATCCCGACGATCGACGCCTATCCCATGCCCACCGCGGCCGGGGCGGACGGCCCGCTGCGGTGGGTGGTCGACCCGGAGCGGACCATCCTGCTCATCCACGACATGCAGCGCTACTTCGTCGCGCCCTTCCCGGCGGGCGAGGAACCGGTGGTCTCCCTGGTGGCCAACATCGCCGCGCTGCGCGAGCGGTGCGCCGCGCTCGGCGTACCGGTCGCCTACACCGCGCAGCCCGGCAGCATGACGCCCGCGCAGCGCGGCCTGCTCACCGACCTGTGGGGCCCCGGCATGACGGTGTCCGAGGCCGACCGCGCGGTGGTGGACGAGCTCGCGCCGGGCGAGCACGACACGGTGTTCACCAAGTGGCGCTACAGCGCGTTCTTCAACTCCGGGCTCAAGGAGTTCCTGCGGGAACGCGGCCGTGACCAGATCGTCGTGTGCGGCGTCTACGCCCACGTCGGCGTGCTCATGACGTGCCTGGACGCGTTCAGCTCCGACATCCGGCCGTTCCTGGTGACCGACGCCGTCGCGGACTTCTCCGAGGCGCACCACCGGATGGCCGTCACCTACGCCGCCGGGACGTGCGCGCTGACCACGTCCACCAAGGAGGTCTTGCAGATGCTGTCGACGGGAGCCGACTCGTGACCGGCGCCGACCTGCTGGACCGGCTGCTGGCCGGGCACGCCGGCGCCTACGCCCTGCTGCACCGGCCCCGGTCGACCGGTTCCGGGCACGTCGAGGTGTTCGCGGGCCCGCTGACCGAGCACGACCGGTTGGCCGAGCTGTCCGTCCACGAGGGACGGGTGCTGGCGCTGCTGCCCTACCGGCAGATCACCGAGCGCGGCTTCGCGTGCGCGGACGACGGTTCCCCGCTGCTGGCGATGGCGGTGTCCGAGCAGGCCGTGCTGCCGCTGGGCGACGTGCTCGACCGGCTGCCGGACGCCCCGATCGAGCTCACCGGCGGGCACTTCGACCTCGACGACGACGGGTACGCCGACGTCGTCCGCTCCGTGCTGGCGGACGAGATCGGGCACGGCGTCGGCGCGAACTTCGTGGTGAAGCGGTCGTACCTGGTCGACATCGCGGACTACTCCCCCGCGTCCGCGCTGACCCTGTTCCGCCGCCTGGTGACCCGCGAGCCGGGCGCGTACTGGACGTTCCTGGTGCACACCGGGACGCGCACGTTCGTCGGCGCGAGCCCCGAGCGGCACGTCACCCTCGACCGCGGCCGGGTGGTGATGAACCCGATCAGCGGTACCTACCGGTACCCGGCGACCGGTCCCGAGCTGGACGGCGTGCTGCGGTTCCTGGCCGACGGCAAGGAGGTGGACGAGCTGCACATGGTGCTGGACGAGGAGCTGAAGATGATGGCCCGGGTGTGCGGCGCGGGCGGGCGCGTCATCGGCCCGTTCCTCAAGGAGATGGGCGACCTCGCGCACACCGAGTACCTGATCGAGGGCCGCACGGCGATGGACGCGGGGGACGTGCTGCGGGAGACGCTGCTCGCGCCGACCGTCACCGGCAGCCCGCTGGAGAGCGCCTGCGAGGTGATCAGCCGCTACGAGCCCGCCGGGCGCGGCTACTACAGCGGCGTGGTGGCGCTGATCGGTCCGGACCCGGCCGGCGGGCGGTCGGTCGACTCGGCGATCCTCATCCGCACCGCCGACATCGACGCCTCCGGCCGGGTGGCCGTCGGGGTCGGCGCGACGTTGGTGCGGCACTCGGACCCGGCGTCGGAGGTGGCCGAGACGCGGGTGAAGGCGGCGGGCCTGCTGGCCGCGCTGACCGGGTCGGCGACGTCGGCGGCACCGTCGGACGGCGCGGGGTTGAGCGCCCTGCGGCCGGTGGTGGACGCGCTGGCCCGGCGGAACGAGCCGCTGGCCCGGTTCTGGTCGCAGCCGGCGGACCGGCGGGCCCGGCCGCGCGCGGGGATCGCGGGCAGGCGGGTGCTGGTGGTCGACGCCGAGGACACGTTCACGTCGATGATCGACGTGCAGCTGCGGTCGCTCGGGCTGGAGGTCGTGGTGCGGCGCTACGACGCGGAGCACGCGGTCGACGACGCGGACCTCGTGGTGCTCGGCCCCGGTCCCGGCGACCCGCGCGACCGGGCGCACCCGAAGATCGCGCACCTGGCCGCGGCGGTGCGGCGGCTGCTGGGCGAGCGGCGGCCGTTCCTGGCGGTGTGCCTGAGCCACCAGGTGCTCAGCGCCCACCTCGGCCTGCCGCTGCTGCGCCGGGACCTGCCGCACCAGGGCGTGCAGCGGGAGATCGACCTGTTCGGCCGGAGCAGGCACGTCGGGTTCTACAACACGTTCGCGGCCCGGCACGGCGGCGGCGCGCTGCCACTCGGCGATGGCGCGGTCGAGGTCAGCCGCGACCCGTCGACCGGCCAGGTGCACGCGCTGCGGGGCCCCGGCTTCGCCTCGACCCAGTTCCACCCGGAGTCGATCCTCACCCGGGACGGCCCGGACATCCTGGCCGACCTGGTCGCGCCGCTGCTGACGGCGGCGGTGGCGAGGTGACGGGCGGTCGGGACCACGACAGCGGCGGCGATCGGGACGGAGGCGGCGTGAACCACCACAGCGGCGCGATGAGCAGACGGCGGCTGCTCGCGGCCACCGGCGCGATCGGGATCGGCGCGGTAGCGGCACCCGGAGCGGCGGCGGCCGAGGTCGGGACGGCGGGGGCGGCCGGGGTGGCGGCGGCAAGGTTCGACGCGGTCACGGTGAGGCCGGGAGACCCGCGGTACCCGGACCTGGTGGTGGGGTTGGACCGGCGGTGGGTGGCCCGGCCGGAGTCGGTGCGGGTGGTGTCCTCGCCGCGGCAGGCGCTGGACGTGGTGCGGGAGGCGGTGCGGGCGGGCAAGCGGCTGACCGTGCGCGGTGGTGGGCACTGCTACGAGGACTTCGTGTTCAACGCGGAGGTCGACGTCGTGCTGGACCTGTCGGAGATGACCTCGGTGGCCTTCGACCCCGCGCACCGCGCGTTCGCGGTGGAGGCCGGGGCGACGCTGCTGGACGTGTACGAGCTGCTCTACAAGACGTGGGGCGTGACGATCCCGGCGGGCCAGTGCTACTCGGTCGGCGTCGGCGGGCACGTCGCGGGTGGTGGTTGGGGGTTGCTGTGCCGCCGTGACGGGCTCGTGGTCGACCACCTGCACGGGGTGGAGGTGGTCGTCGTGGACGCGGCGGGCCGGGCCGGGCTCGTGGTGGCGACCCGTGAGCCCGACGACCCCCACCACGACCTGTGGTGGGCGCACACCGGTGGCGGCGGCGGCACGTTCGGCGTGGTGACCCGGTACCTGTTCCGCTCGCCCGGCGCGCGGTCGTCCGACCCGGCGCGGCTCCTGCCGAAGCCGCCGGCGGAGCTGCTGCTGAGCGCGATCGCGTGGCCGTGGGACAGGATGACCGAGGCGGCGTTCTCCCGGCTGGTCCGCAACTGGACCGGGTGGCACACGACCAACGCCGCGCCCGGCGGGCGGTACGCGGGCCTGTGCAGCTTCCTGCTGCTCAACCAGCGCGCCACCGGCGAGGTGGGCCTGTTCACCGTGCTCGACGGCAGCGGCGCGGACGCCGAAGAGCTGCTGGACCGCTTCGTCGCCGACGTCACGCGCGGCGTCGACCTGCCGCACGGCGCGCTCACCCGGCCGTCCGGGGAGCACGGCCCGCTGACGCGGTACGCCCGGCCGAAGCGGTGGAGCTGGCTGACCGCGACCCGGCACCTGGGCACGATGCACCCGCGGATGGTGGACCCGACGCTGCGCGGCGAGCACAAGTCGGCCTACCACCGCGCGGGGTTCACCGACGCGCAGCTCGCGGCCCTGTACCGCAACCTCGACGGCCGCGACGGGTTCGCCAACCCGTTCGCGCAGGTGATGCTGACCTCTTCGGGCGGCCGGGTGAACGCCGTCGGGCGCACCGACACCGCGAACCCGCACCGGGACAGCGCGTTCAAGCTGCACGTGCAGACCGGCTGGAGCGAGCCGTCCGACGACGAAGCGAACGTGGCGTGGGCGCGGCGCCTCTACGCCGAGCTGTACGCCGGGACCGGCGGGGTGCCGGTCCCGGACGAGCGCACCGACGGGTGCGTGCTGAACTACCCGGACGCCGATCTGACCGAGGCCGCGCACAACGCGTCCGGGGTGCCGTGGCACGCGTTGTACTGGGGCGAGAACCACCCCCGGCTGCAACGGGTCAAAGCGGCCTACGACCCGACGGACTTCTTCCGGCACCGCCAGTCGGTGCGGCTGCCCTGAACCCGGTCACGCCGGTGCGCCGAACCAGGTGCGCAGCGCCGCGTCGAGGGTGTCCCCGTCGCTCGCCGATCCCGTGCCGCCCCACGCGGTGTAGCCGTCCGGGCGGACCAGCAGCGTCGGCGCGGACGGCACGTCGTCGCAGTCCGCCACGACGACGTCCACCCGGTCGGCCCACGGGGCGGCGACCCGGCGCAGCGGTTCGCGGTCGCCCAGGTCCAGCAGCACGGGGCGGCCGGCGCGCAGCAGCCCGGCCAGGGTGGTCGCCTCGGCGCCCACCTTGAGCCGCAGGTCCGGCACGAACAGCCCGGTGAGCCGGTCGTCGGGCCGCCCGGTGTCGTAGCGCACGTCCACGCCGGTGATCATGCCCGCGAGGAAGTCGTTGACCTGCGGCAGCTGCATCAGTTCCACGAACAGCTCGCGCAGCGCGTCCACCCGCCGGTCGGGCAGCATCAACCCGACCTGCGCGCGGACGTTGTAGAGCACGCGGGCGGCCACCGGGTGCCGTTCGGCGTGGTAGGTGTCCAGCAGACCTTCGGGGGCCCAGCCGCGGACCTGCGCGGCGAGCTTCCAGCCGAGGTTGACGGCGTCCTGCAAACCCAGGTTGACGCCCTGGCCGCCGGCCGGGAAGTGCACGTGCGCGGCGTCGCCCGCGAGCAGCACCCGGCCGCGCCGGTAGGTGTCGGCTTGGAGGGCGGCGTCGGTGAAGCGGGTGAGCCGGCGCGGCTGGTCCATCGGCACCGGGCGGCCCGCGATGCGCTCCACCTCGGCCCGCAGCTCCTCCAGCGTCACGGGCGCGGTCCGGTCCGGGCGGGACAGGGCCGCGTCGCGGAAGTCGTAGGTGCACACCCGGCTGTGGCCGAACGGGTTGGTCCAGAACAACGTCCAGCCGCGTTCGGTGCGCTGCCAGCCCACCGGGGCGGTGGCCGGGTCGAGCAGCCGGACGTCGCCCATGAGCGCGGCGACCGTGCCGGGCGTGCCGACGAAGTCGATGCCGGACAGCTTGCGCACCGCGCTGCGCGCGCCGTCGCAGCCCACCACCCAGTCGGCGGTGACCTGCCGGGTCGCACCGGACGTCGAGCGGACGTCGAGCACGACCCGGTCGCCCCGGTCGGCGAGGCCCACGACCTCGCTGTCGCGCTGGATCACCGCGCCCAGCGCGGCGGCCCGGTCGGCGAACACCTGCTCGGCGTACGCCTGCGGGCTGCCGACGATCACCGGCCCCTCGTCCACGACGCGGCCGATGTCGAGGGCGAACAGGCCCGCGAAGTGGAACGTCACGGAGCGCCCGCCGCGGCGCGCCGCCTTGTGCGGCCCGGGTTGCACGGCGTCGAGCAGCCCGCGCCGGTGCAGCGTCTCGGCGGTGCGGGCGTGCAGCGTGCCCGCCTTGGACTCGCCGGTCGGCTCGGGCAGCCGCTCCAGCACGACCGTGCGCACGCCGCGGGTGGCGAGTTCCAGCGCGAGCAACATCCCCACCGGGCCGCCACCGGCCACGGCCACCTCGTAGTGGGTCATCGCCGACCCACCGCGCACCGGGCGCACCGCATGTCCCTGTTCCGCCGGTCTCCCGCGTGGGAAGGCATCGTCGTCTCCTCGGGGTCGCCACTACGACAGTACGACACTACACGTACATACGTAGTTTCAGGAACGTGCCGGCGTCCCCGCGGAGATGGCCTGGAACTCGGCATAACGGCCGTCGCGGCGCAGCAGCTCGTCGTGCGTCCCCACCTCCACCACCCGGCCGCCGTCCAGGAACACGACGCGGTCGGCGCGCCGGACGGTCCGCATGCGGTGCGCCACCATCACCACCGTGCGGCCCGCCATCAGGCGTTCCACGCCCTCGTGGACGGCCGTCTCGTTCACCGGGTCCAACGCCGAGGTGACCTCGTCCAGCAGCACCACGGGCGCGTCCTTCAGCAGCGCCCGCGCGATCGACACGCGCTGGCGCTCACCACCCGAGAGCAGCGCGCCGCCTTCGCCGACGTTCGTCGCCCACCCGCCGGGCAGTCGCTCGACCACCTCGTCCAACCGCGCGGCGACGGCGGCCTCCCGCACCTCGGCGTCGCTCGCGCCGGGACGGCCCAGCCGCACGTTCTCCTCGATCGTGCCGTCGAAGAGGTAGACGTGCTGGAACACGAAGGCGATCCGGGACACCAGCTCCTCGGAGCCGATGTCCCGGACGTCCACACCGCCCACGCGCACCGCGCCCGCGTCCACGTCGTAGAACCGCGCGAGCAGCTGGAGCAGCGTGCTCTTGCCCGCGCCCGACGGTCCGACGACCGCGAGCCGCTGCCCCTGCGGCACGGACAGCGTCACGTCGTCGAGCACCGTGCGGTCGCCGTGCCGGAACGTGACGCCGTCGAGCTCCAGCCCGTGGTGGCGCGGCCGGACGGGCTCGCGCGGCTCCGGCAGCGGTTCGGTGCGCAGCACGGCGTCGAGCCGCGCCAGCTCGAACCGCGCGCCGCGGACCTTGCCGCCGATGTCGGACAACGACAGCAGCGGGTCCGCGCAGCGGGCGGCCAGCACCAGGACCGCCAGCACTTCGGCCGTGCCGACGTGACCGCCGACCGCGAGGTAGGCACCCAGGACCAGCACCGCCGTGAACACCGCCTGCACCGTGAACGCCAGGCCCACCACGCCGGGCAACGCCGACAGCACACCGCGCCGGGACGCGCGTTCCACGTCTTGCAGCGAGTCGTCCAGCAACCGGAACCGCTCGCCGGTCCGGCCGCCCGCGCGCAGCACCGGCTGCGCCTGGAGGTACTCGATGACCCGGTCGGCGGCCTCGTGGTCTCGTTCGGCGCGCTCGGCGTCGGCGGCGGCCGTCGACCGCGCCGTCCAAGCCTGGACCGCCACCACCGCGGGCGCCGCCACCAGCGCGGCCAACCCCAGCTGCCAGTGGTGAGCGAGCATCACCACGACGATCGTCAACGGGGTCACGAGGGCCGAGATGAACGGCCCCAGCAGGTGCGCGATCACGCTCATCGCCTGGAGCACCCCGGTGCCCGCCAGCACCGACACCTCGCCGGCCCGCCCGCCGCCGAACCAGCCGATCGGCAGCCGGGCCAGGTGGTCGCCGAGGCGGTGGTACATGCCGCGCAGCAACGTGGTCCCGGCCCGGAAGCCGGACAGGTCGCTGACGTAGCGCAGCACCGCGTAGACCGCGACGGCCACCCCGAACGCGACCAGCCACGGTCGGGCGTCGCCCGGCGTGCCGCCGAGCAGCGCCCGCAGCACCGGCACCAGCAGCGCGTAGGACGAACCCTCGGCCACCGCGGTCGTCGTCATCAGGGCCACGGTGCGCCGCACCGGTCGGGCGTACTCGTGCCCGAGCACGCGCAGCAGCATTCGGATCATCGGGACGGGTCTCCTCGCCTCGCGCCATCGGGGGTCGCGGCCATCGCCGCCTGGCGGGAGCGCCACAGGGCGGCGAACTCCCCGTCCCGCGCCACCAGTTCAGCGGGGCTGCCGCGCTCGACGATCACGCCGTCCCGCAGAACCGCGACGGTGTCGGCGTCGGCGATCGTCTCCAGGCGGTGGGCGATGACCAGGATCGTGCGACCGGCTGCCGCCAGGGCGCGCCGCACCGCCTGTTCGGTCTTCGGGTCGGCGAACGCGGTCGCCTCGTCCAGCACGAGGACGGGTGTGGCGGCGAGCAGCGCGCGGGCGAGGGAGATCCGCTGCGCCTCGCCGCCCGACAGCCGGGCGTCCTCGCCGATCACCGAGTCGTAGCCGCGCGGCAGTTCGAGGATCCGGTCGTGGATCTCGGCCTGCCGCGCGGCCCGGACCACGTCGTCGCGGTCGGCGTGCGGCACGGCCAGCGCGATGTTGTCCGCGACGGACGCGCGCAGCAGCGAGGTCTCCTGGAAGACGAACGACACCGCCCGGTACAGCTCGCGGCTCGCGATGTCGCGCAGGTCGACGCCGCCGAGCCGGACCGCGCCGCCGGTCGGGTCCGCGAACCGCGGCAACAACCGCACCAGCGTGGACTTCCCGCTGCCGGACGGGCCGACGAGCGCGGTGGTCGTGCCCGGCTCCAGCACCAGGTCGATCCCCCGCAGCACCTCGTGACCGGGCTCGTAGCCGAACCGGACGTCACGCAGCTCCACCCGGTGCCCTCGTGGCGCGACCGGCCGCGCGGGCTCGGGCAGCGGCGGCACGGCCAGCACCTCCCGGACTCGGCCGACCGCGCGCCGGGCGGCCTGCACGTCGTCGAAGCCGTGGCCCAACGCCGCCACCGGCGCGGTCAGGCCGAGCCCGAGCAGCAGGAACGGCAGCAGGTCGGCCGGCGCCAGGCCGCCGGACGTGATCCGGGCCGTGCCGCCGACCAGCACGACCAGCAGCACGAACGGCGGCGACAGCGCCAACTGCATCCCGGCCGCGATCACCGACATGCCGCGCACCCACCGGTGGAACGTGGCGACGAAGTCGTCCACGGCTGCCCGGTACCGGCGGTGGGCGCGCTGCGCGCCGCCGAACGCCTTCACCACCGAGATGCCCTGGACGAACTCGACCACCGAGCTGGAGATCCGACCCATGGCCGCGTCGAACTCCCGCTGCTCGCGCAGCCGCGCCGGGGTCATCATCAGCGGCACCAGCGCCACCGCCAGCACCACCGGGACGAGGGTGATCAGCGTGAGCCGCCAGTCCACGGCGACGAGGTAGACCAACGACACCAGCGGCACCACGAACGCGGCGACGAGCTCCCCGGGCGCGTGGGCGATGAGCGGGTGCACGGCGCTCACGTCCTCCCCCACCACCTTCGCCAGCTCGCCGGTCCGGCGCCGGGAGAACCACCCGATCGGCACGCGGCCCAGCCGTGCGGCCAGAGCCCGGCGCAGCGCCAGTTGCACCCGGCCGTCGAGGAGGTGCCCGACGCCGGCCGACGCGGCGGTGAGCAGCAGCCGGACGAGCAGCCCGACCGCGCCCGCGAGGACGACGAGCCGCACGTGGCCGTGGTCCACCGGGCCGGGCGACAGCAGCGCGCGGCCCAGTTCCACCACCGCCAGCAACGGCGCCAGGCCCGCGACCGCGCCGACGACCTGGAGGACCGCGACGGCGGCGAACCCACCTGCGAACGGGCGCAACAGCCGTTCCCGCTCCCCGGGTGGCGCGGGCGCCTTCGCTTCCAGGAGGTCAGCGGTGGTCATCGCGCTCCCCCACCGCTGTCCCGGCGGCCCGGTCCGCCGCGAGGTGGTCCCGCAGGAACCCGGTGATCTCCGCCCGCGCGGCCTTCGCCTGCCGCACCACGCCCGGCATGCTGAGGAACCCGTGCGGCGCGCCGGGGTGCTCGGTCAGCCGCACGGGCGTGCCGGCCCCGCGCAGCCGCTCGGCGTACCGGCGGCCCTGATCGGCCACCGGGTCGACGGTCGGCACCACCACGAGCGCCGGTGCCACCCCGCCCAGGTCGGTGTGCAGGGGCGAGAGCGCGACCGGGTCGGTCCCCGGCGGCACAGCCAGCCGGTGGAACAGCCGCATCTGCGCGGCGGTCAGGGTCGGGCTGTCCGCGTGGCGCGCCATCGACGGCAGGTCGAACGCCGCGTCGGTCAGGTCCACGACCGGGTTGACCACCACCTGGGCCCGCACGGGCAGACCGGATGCCGCGGCCCGGACCGCGGCCAGGGCGGCGACCAGCCCGCCGGTGCTCTCCCCGAACACCGCGGTCCGGGTCGGGTCGACGCCCCAGTCGGACGCGTGCCGCACGACGTGCTCGAGCACGTCCCAGCCGTCGTCGGCGACCGCCCGGATCGAGGTGTCGGCCGCGAGGAGGCGGTGCTCGACCGAGACGACGACCGCGGGCAGCCGCGCGGCGAGGTGGCTGTTCACCCAGTCGGACTGCACCGCCGTGCCGACGAACCCGCCGCCGTGCACGTGCAGGACGAGCGGCAGGTCACCGCTGCGGTGCGCGGGCCGGTGCACCCGGACAGGAAGCACGCGGTCGGGCAGCTCCACCTGCCGCCACCGGATCTCCGCGCCGCCGTCCGGGAACCCGGTGACCACCCGGAACAGCCGGGACGACCGCTTGCGGTTCTCCGCGTCCCGGAAGGCGGCCAGTGCCTCGGCCGTCATCGCCGACCAGTCCGGTTCCCCGCGCAGGGCGCGCAGCAGCCGGATGCCCAGCGGCGGGCGTTCCTCGTCGTTCATGTCCCCACTCCTCGACCACCATGATTTCGCTACCGATGGTATCGATACCGATCGTAGCGCAACTCGGTATCGTGGAGCCATGACCCGGGAGACCACCTCCGCCAAACCGCCCGGCCGCCCACGGGCGGGCATCGACGCCCTGGTCTTCGCCGCGACGCTGAAGACCGTCCACGAACTGGGTTACGCGGGCGCGACGATGGACCGCATCGCGGCCGCGGCCGGTGTCGCGAAGACGACGCTCTACCGCCGCTGGCCGTCCAAGGGCGCGCTGATCACGGACTGCCTGGTCGACACGTTCGGCCCGCTCCCGCCGATGCCGGGCAGTCGGGCCGAGTACCTCGCCGCGGCCATCGACCTGGCCGCGACGAAGATCGCCCAACCGGGGGTGGGAGCGGCGTTCGCGGGCGTCTTCGTCGACGCCGTCAGCGACGCGAGCCTGCGCGAGATCCTGTCGACCCGGTTGCAGGCGCCGTACCTGCGCGCGTTGCAGGACGCGCTCGGCGAGCCCGAGGACCGCATCCTGCTCTTCATCGACATCACCGTCGGCACCCTGCTGCACCGGATGGGCATGACCGGTGCGCCGATGGCCGACGCGGACGTCGCCGCGATGACCGAGATGATCCAGCGCCAGTTCGCCGGACCGGCCCGGTGACGACCGGGCGTCCCGACTGGGGTGCCGTGCCGGGTTACCCGCCCCTCTACCGGCCCGAGGTGATCGAGCCGGGTCTGCGCGGGCTCGCCGAGGCGAACGGGCTGGTGGCGGCGGCACGGGCCGCCGCGAGCCTCGACCAGGGCGCGCTCGTGCACGGCCACAGCGGCGTCGCCATGCCCGCGGCCGCCTTCGCCGCGCCGTTCCTGCTCGACGTCCTCGAACACGGCCACCACGCGGCGAAGGTGGCGGCGTGCGGCCTGCTGGAGGACTCGATCCGGTACGACCCGATCGCCGGCTACAGCCGGGTTCCCGCCGCCTTCGGCCCGGCCGTCCCCCTCTGCTGCGCCGTCGCCCACCACGTGCACGCCCGGCGTGACGCCGTGGTCGCCCTGGGACCGCTCTTCCGCGACCTGCTCGCCGAGGCGTCCGGGCACTGGTCGTTCGAGGTGGGCGAGGCGATCGACGACGGGCGCGACGCGGTCGCCTTCGGCACGTTGCGCGGCACGCTGCCGGAGACCGGGGAGGAGGCCGAGTGCCACGGTCCGGACGGCCACGTGCTGCTCGGCGAGGTGCGTCGCGAACTCCCGGGCGAGCCGGAGGCGTGCCTGCGGTTGGTCGACGTGGACCCGGAGTCCCTGCCCGCGCGGGCCGTCCTGATCCCCGCCGCGTGCGGTCGGCGGGCGCACTGACGAGTGCCGCTGAAACCGCGGTGAAACCGCTCCGAACCGGCGGGGCGGCACTGTCCCGGTCATGACGAACACCCCCATCGAACCCGCCATCGCGGTCACCGGGCTGCGCCGGTCGTACGGCAGCCAGGTGGTGCTCGACGGCATCGACCTGCGCGTGCCCGCAGGCTCGATCCTCGCGCTGCTCGGCCCCAACGGCGCGGGCAAGACGACCGTGGTGCGGATCCTGTCGACCCTGATCCGCGCCGACGCGGGCGAAGTGCGCGTCTGCGGTCACGACGTGGACCGCGAGCCCGACCTGGTGCGCGCGGCGATCGGCGTCACCGGCCAGTTCTCCGCGGTGGACGACTACCTGACCGGGGAGGAGAACCTGCGGCTCATGGCCGACCTGCACCACCTGGGCCGCGCCGAGGGGCGGCGGCGCGCGGCCGACCTGCTCGAGCGGTTCGGCCTCGGCGAGGCGGCGAAGAAGCCCGGCGCGCTCTACTCGGGCGGCATGCGGCGGCGGCTCGACCTGGCCATGGGGCTCGTGGGCGACCCGCGGGTGATCTTCCTGGACGAGCCGACCACGGGGCTGGACCCGCGCAGCCGGCGTGACCTGTGGCAGGTCGTCCGGGACCTCGCCGGTCAAGGGGTGACGGTGCTGCTCACCACCCAGTACCTGGAGGAGGCCGACCAGCTCGCCGACCGGGTCGCGCTGCTCGACCGCGGCCGGCTCGTCGCCGAGGGCACGCCGGCCGAGTTGAAGCGGCTGGTGCCGGGCGGGCACGTGGAGCTGCGGTTCGCCGACGACCGGGCCCTCGCCGCCGCGGCGGCGGCGCTGGACGTCGTGCCGGACGCCGAGTCGCCGGTTCTGCGGGTGCCCGGAGACGGCGGCACCCGTGCGCTCAAGTCCCTGCTCGACCGGCTCGACGCCGCCGCGGTCGACGTGGAGGGGCTGGCCGTGCGCACGCCCGACCTCGACGACGTGTTCTTCGCCGTGACGGGCCAGGCCGCCGGGTCCGCGGAGGAGGTGACCGCACGATGAGCGCGCTCACCCTCGCCGTCCGCGACTCGACCACCATGCTGCGCCGCCAACTGCGGCACATGACCCGCGCGTGGTCCGTGACGCTGATGCTGCTGGCCGTGCCGATCGTGTTCCTGCTGCTGTTCGTGTACGTGCTCGGGGGGACGCTCGGCGACGGCCTGGGCGTGGGGTCGGGCGGTCGCGGCGCGTACGTCGACTACGTCACGCCCGGCATCCTGCTCATCACCATCGCCGGCGCGGTCCAGGGCACCGCGATCTCGGTGGCGATCGACATGACCGGCGGCATCATCGCGCGGTTCCGGACCATGGCCATCGCGCGGGTGTCGGTGCTGACCGGGCACGTGCTGGGCAGCGTGCTGCACACCCTGTTCAGCCTCGCGGTCGTGCTCGGCGTGGCCCTGCTCGTCGGCTTCCGCCCCACCGCGACCGCGGTCGAGTGGCTGGCGGCGACCGGTGTCCTCACCGCGACGACGTTCGCCCTGGTGTGGCTGGCCGTCGCGATGGGGTTGGTGACGAAGACGGTGGCGGCGGCGAGCAACCTGCCGATGCCGCTGACCCTGCTGCCGTTCTTCGGCAGCGGTTTCGTGCCGACCGACTCGTTGCCCGCGGGCCTGCGCTGGTTCGCCGAGCACCAACCGCTCACACCGATCATGGAGACGCTGCGCGGCCTGCTGCTGGGCACGCCGATCAGCGACAGCGCCGCCCTCGCGCTCGGCTGGTGCGCCGTGATCGCCCTGCTCGGCTACGCGTGGGCGAAACACCTCTACAACCGCGACCGCACCCGCTGACGGATGCCGGCACCGGGTCCGCTCCGCCGGGCCCGGTGCCGGCCGTGGGCTGCCGCACGCCGCGTTCTCGGTGTGGGCACGGCACATCAGGCCCGGCTGCTGGTCACCGAGCCCGTGCCGGCGCATCCCGCACCTCACCCGCGGGGCGCTCGTCGAGCAGACCCAGTGCCGCGGAGCGCAGCCCCGCCCGGTCCAAGGCGGCGTACGAGCGCACCGCCTCCTCGTACGCCGTGCGGTCGGCGCGCACGGCGTCCGCCCTGGCCGTCGCGCCCGCCATCGTCGGCTGGAAGTTGCGCAGGAACCCGAACCGCTCGGCCAGCGCGATCATCCGGGCCGCCGACCGCGCGAGGGGCCGATCGCCGGTCCGCCGAACGCGGGCCAGGTCCGCGACGGCGACGGCCAGCAGCAGGGTCCCGCACAACGACTGCTCGACCACGTAAGGCGGCGGGTTGACCAGCGGGTGGGTCAGCAGGCGACGCAGGGGGTCGCGCAGGGCCTCGGCAGTGTCGGCGACGAGGTCGAGCCGGTCGTGCCGGGCGTGGGCTACGACGGCCGCCGAACGCGCCTCCACCACCCACGGGTCCAGGTCGAGCGGCAGGCGCGTGGACGTCAGGGCGGCGTCGCGGACCCGGTCGACCACCCGGCGCCACAGCCGCAGGCCCGGGTCCGCCTCACCGCGGGCGAACCGCAACTCGGCCCGGATGCCGAGGTCGTAGCCGACCGACTTGGCCTCCTCCTCGTCCAGCACGACGTGCGCGAGCCCGTCCAGCCACCGCTGCGCCTCGGCGGTGTCGCCGACCTGGAGCGCGGCCAGCACGAGCCACGACCGCACGCCCGCCGCGTCGGCCCGCGCGCCGAGCCGCTGGAGCACCGGCAGCGCCGCCACCAGGTGGTCACGGGCCTGCGCGCCCCGCTCCAGGCGCAGGCAGAGCTCCGCGGCCCGGCCGTGCGTGATCGAGCGCAGCCACGGCAGGCCGCGGTCGGTGAACACCGCCAGCGCACGCCGGGTCGACGCCAGCGCCGCCTCGACGTCGCCCGCGCCCTCCCGGTGGTAGCCGGCGAGCACGTTCGCGACGCCGGCCACGAGCGGTTCGGGGCTGTCGCACAACCGTTGCAGCTCCGCGGGATCGCCCGACGCGCCGATCACCCGGCCGATCGCCCGGATCACCGTGTCCGGCCTGGCGGGGCCGAGGCGGCGCAACGCGACCACCGCCCGCACCGGGCGCGGCCCTTCCGTGCTGAACGCGTGCCCCGCGGCCACGGTGAGCGCGGTCCGGGTCACCTCGACCAGCGCCGGCTCCGGCCGGTGGTGCGACAGCGCCCAGGACGTCTGCCGGACCAGTGCCGCGAGCCGTGACGCGGTGGACCGGACCGTCCACAGCGCGCCGAGGACCGCGGCGACCGCCGCCACCGTGGGCCGGTCGTCCCGTCCCAGCGCCAGGCGGAGCGCTTGGACCAGGTTCTCCCGTTCCGCGTGGACGGCGTCGACCGCGTCGAAGGGGTCCGTCTCGAACAGCTCGTCGTGGTGTGCCACGCCGAACGCCCGCGCCCACCCCAGGAACGCGGTCGCGACGTCCTCGGCCGCACCGGCCGCCAGGCGCGCGGCGCTGAACTCGCGCACCGTCTCCAGCATCCGCAGCCGGCTGCCCGCAGGGGTGTCGGACACCTTGAGCAACGAGTGGTCGACCAGGTGCTCCAGCACCACGTCCACGTCCACGTCGTGCGCGGGCAGCCCGTCGAGCAGCACGCGGGCGGCGTCGGCGGTGAACCCGTCGGGGAACACCGACAGCGCGCGCATCGCCGCCCGACCGGCCGGGTCCAGCAGGTTCCAGCTCCAGTCCACGACCGCGTGCAACGTGTGGTGCCGTCGCGGCGCGTCCCGGGAACCGCCGCGCAGCACCGCGAACCGGTCGTCGAGCCGACGCGCCAGCTCCGCCACCGACATGGTCCGCACCCGCGCGGCGGCCAGCTCGACCGCGAGCGGCAGCCCGTCGAGGTGGCGGCACACCTCCGCCACCGCCGCCGCGGGCAGGTCGACACCAGGCCGCGCCGCCCGCGCCCGCTGCCCGAACAGCTCGGCGCACGTCGCCGGGCTCAGCTCGGGCAGCGGGTGGACCGACTCCGACGACAGCCCCAGCGGCGTCCGGCCCGTGGTGAGGACCCGCAGCTCCGCGGTCGTCGCCACCAGGGCGCGGACCAGGTCGGCCACCCCGGTGACGACGTGCTCGCAGTTGTCCAGCACCAACAGGGACGGCCCCGCGAGCTCGGCCGCGATGGCGGCGACGTCATCGGCGACCGTGACGTGCGTGCGGTGCTTCCCCGCGCCGAGGACCGTCGCCACCTCCCGGGCCACGTCGTCGTCGGACGCGATGCCCGCCAGCGGCACGACGGCGACGACGGGAGCCTCGGCGCGGCGGGCGACGGCGTGCGCGAGGCGCGTCTTGCCCAGACCGCCCGGCCCGACGATCGACGTCACGCGGGAGGTGCGCAGCAGCGCTTCGACCGCGGCGACGTCGTCGTCCCGACCGAGCAGCGGGTTGGGCTCGTGCACGACCCCGTGGCGGACCGCCGGCGCGACGCCCAGCAGCAGGCGTCGGTGCACGGCTCGCAGCGCCGGCCCGGGATCGGCGCCGAGCTCGTCGCGCAGCGCCCGCCGGTGGGCCTCGTACCGGGCCAGCGCGGCGGCCGGGCCGACCGTCGCCGCCTCGCAGCGCAGCAGCTCGGCCATCACCTCGTCGTCGAGCGGTCGTTCGGCGGACAGGTCGACCAGGTGCTCCACCGCCTCGGCCGGGCGGTCCAGCCGCGCCAGGGCGAGCGCGCGGGTCCGCACCAACACGCGCTGCGTCGTCCGCCGTTCCGCGCGCAACGCGGCGACCGGGCCGTCCTCGGTCGCGTCCGGGTCGACGCCGTCCCACAGCGCCAGCCCCGCGTCGGCGTGCGAGAGCGCGGCGGCGTGGTCGCCCGCCTGCGCGCACCGCGAGGCCGCCGCGGCCCGCAGCAGCACGGCCGAGCTGTCGACCTGGTCCTCGGTCAACGTCAACCGGTAGCCGGTCGGGGTGCGCGCGACGACGTCCGCGCCGAGCTGCGCCCGCACCCGGGAGACCAGGACCTGCACGGCCTTCGGCGGGTGCTCCGGCCGCGCGTCCGGCCACAGCCCCTCGACCAGCCGCCCGGTGCCGCAGCCCGTGCGCAGGTCGACGGCGAGCAGCGCCAGGAGGTCCCGCAGCCGCGGACCCGCGATCTCCCGGCCGCGGAACGCCACCCGTGGCAACAGGACGAGATCGGGGACCACGGCGCCAGCGTAACGATCCCGCGATCAGCCCCCGTGGCGACCGGAGGCACGCATCCGCAGCCGCTTGGGCCGGATCACGGCCGCCGCGGCGGCCCGGACCTCCTCCTCGCCCGGCACGTGCGCCAGCCGCCAGCGCGCGACGATCGACGCGAGCGCCAACGTCGCCTCCATCAGGCTGAACCGGTCGCCGATGCACTTGCGCGCGCCGTTGGAGAACGGCACGAACGCGTGGCGCGCCGGTTTGCGGGCCGGGTCCCAGCGATCCGGGTCGAAGCGGTGCGGGTCCGGGTAGAGGTCCGGGTTGTGGTGGACGGGGTACGGGCTGTAGGCCACGACCGTGCCCGCGGGCAGCCGGTGCCCGCCCAGCTCGGTGTCGGCGGTGACCTGGCGGGTGAGGACGTAGACCGGCGAGCGCAGGCGCAGCGTCTCGGTGACGACCCGGCCGGTGAACTCCAGCGCGGCCAGGTCCTCGGGCCCGGCCGTGCGGCCCGCCAGCACGGCGTCGACCTCGTCGTGCAGGCGGCGTTCGAGGTCGGGGTGGCGGGCGAGCAGGTGCAGCGCCCACGTGAGCGTGACCGCGGTCGTCTCGCTGCCGGCGAGGTGGAAGGTGAGCATCTGGTTCACCACCTCCTCGTCGGACAGCGTGCGGTCCACGCCGGTGGACTCCTCGTCGTACCCGGCGAGCAGCGCGGACAGCAGGTCGCCCCGGTCGCCGCCCTCCGCCCGCCGCGTCGCGACGATCGCCTCGACCATCCCCCTGAGCCTGGTGTGGGCGCGCTCGAACCTCCGGTTCACCGGCAGCGGCAGCCTGGTCATCGCGCGGGGCATCATCATGCGCTGCAACACGTCCGTCGTCAGCACCTCGGCGTCTCGCTGCGACTGCTCGAGGTCGGCGGCCGACAGGGTGTCGGAGAACATCGTCGCGGTGAGCACGTTGGTGGTGAGCATGGTCATCTCGGCGAGCACGTCGAGCACCTGCCCGTCGCGCCACGAGTCGACCCGGTCGGCGATCTGCGCGGCCATCGTGCGCCCGTAGGCGTCGAACCTGCCGACGTGGAACGCGGGCTGGAGCAGCCGCCGCTGCCTGCGGTGCTCGTGGTGCGGGCAGGTGGACAGGTTGTTGCCCACCACCTCCCGCACGCGGTCGGCGAACGGCCCGCCCTTGTCGAACGTGCGGTCGTCGCGGAACACCTGCTGCACCAGCTCGGCGTCGCACACCACGACCGCCTTGACCGGTCCGAACGCGATGCGCACCAGCGGACCCTGGCCGGCCAGCGAGCCGAGGAAGCCCAGCGGGTCGCGCATCATCGGCCAGGCGTGCCCGACGAGCGGCAGCCGACCTCGTGCCATGGGAATCCGCGGTGCCGGCTCCATTGGACGCTCCTCCCGTGCCCCGCCCCCATGGTGGCCCGCTCACCGGCGCCCGTCGACTACGGCCAACCGATCGGACCGTTCACGGAACCACGCCGCGTGCGGCGGTCGGGGGTGCCGGGAGCTGTCCGGCACCCCCGACCGGGGTCACAGGGCCAGTCGCGGCCAGGAACCCGTGTCGCGCAGCAGCTGCCGGTCGTGCGTGGCGATCACCACGGCGGCCGGGGTGGCGTCGAGCGCGGCGGTCAGCTCGTCGACCAGTGCGGCCGAGAGGTGGTTCGTCGGCTCGTCCAGCAGCAGCACGTGCGGCCGGGCGGCCAGGACGAGGGCCAGGTCCAGCCGCCGGCGCGCGCCGACCGACAGCTCGGCCACCGGGCGACGCCGGTCGTAGCCGTCGAGCAGGCCCAGCTCGGCCAGACCGGGCCCCGGCGCGCCCGTCCGCGCGAGCTGTTCGTCGTACAGCTGGGCCGCCGTGCGCCGACCGTGCGGATCGGACTCCTGGCCCAACCGCCCGACCCGCGCCGACCGGGCGCGCCGGACCGTGCCCGTGCCCGGTTCCAGCACGCCTGCCAGCACCGCCAGCAGGGTCGACTTGCCCGCGCCGTTCGGACCGGTGACCACCAGCCGGTCACCGGAGTCCAGCGCCACGTCGACCGGGCGGACCAGCCTCCCGGCCACCGTCACGCCCTCGGCGCGCAGCACCGTCGCGCCGACGTGACCGGGCAGCTCCGGCATGGCGAAGCGGGTCGGCGGCGGTGGGACCTCCACCACGTGGGCGCTCAGCTCCTCCTGCCGCCGGTGGACGGCCCGGACCAGGCCGGGCGCGCGGGTGGCACGCGTGTGCTTGCCGTGCCCCTTGTCGGGCCGCCAGTTGTCGCGCAGCCGGTTCTGCGCCGCGGACAGGTCGTCGGCCAGCCGCTGCCGCTCGGCCACCTGCTCGGCGTGCAGCGCCTCCCACCGGGCCCGCTCGGCCCCGCGCGCCTCGACGTACGCGGAGTAGCCGCCGCCGTACACCCTCGGCCGGCCGTCGCTGGACGGGTCGAGGTCGACCACCGTCGTGGCCACGTCGGCGAGCAGCGCCCGGTCGTGGCTGACCAGCACGACCACGCCCGGGTGAGCGCGCAGCCGCCCGGTGAGGTGGGCGAGGCCGCCGGCGTCGAGGTGGTTGGTCGGCTCGTCGAGCAGCAGCACGGCGTGCCCCGCCCCGAGCAGGCACGCCAGCCGCACGCGGTGGCGCTGGCCCACCGAGAGGGTGCCGAGCGGCCGCTCGCGGTCGGCCACGGCGTTCAGCGCGGCCAGCGAGACCTCGACCCGCCGGTCGGCGTCCCACGCGTCGAGCGCCTCGACCTCGGCGAGGGCGGCGGCGTAGGCGTCGTCCGCGCCGGGACGGCCGTCGGCGAGCCCGTCCGAGGCGCGTTCCAGGTCGGCCAGGGCCGCGCGCACGGCGGCCAGTTCGAGGTCGATCAGGTCGCCGACGGTGTCGGCGTCGCCGAGCGGGATCTGCTGGTCGGCCACACCGGTCGAGCCCGCGCGGCGCACGTCACCGCGGTCGGCGGGCAGGTCGCCCGCGAGGACGCGGAGCAGGGAGGTCTTGCCGCGGCCGTTCTCGCCGACCACGGCGACCCGGTCACCGGCGGCGGCGACCAGGTCGACGCCGGCGAGCACGGGTCGACCGCCGAAGGAGAGGTGGACGTCGGACAGGCGGACGTGCGCCGCGCGGACGCGCGCAGGCGAAAGCTGGGACGACATGAAGGAACTGCCTCCGAGGAGAAGTGATGCGCTGCAAAGGACGAAGTCCGGTAGCGCGACTCGCGCGTACCGGTGGAGGCGTCGTCCCTCAGACGAAGTACAGGTTCGGCATCACGTCGACCAGGGTAGGACAAGCCGCGGACCCGCCGCACCGGATTATCTCCGGCGGGTCCGCGCGTTCCCCGACATCGCCGCCGGTCAGGGGCGGAACGCGCGCAGTGCGGCCTCGACCAGCGCGTCGGCGAACGCGTCGTCCAGCGGACCCGACCGCAGCAGCCACCGCTGGGTCAGCGGCGCGTACAGCAGGTCCAGCAGCAGGTCGAGGTCGGCGTCGTGGGCGAGCTGTCCCGCGTCCCGCGCGCTGCGCAACCGGCGCAGCTTCGCCGCGCGGATCGGCCGCTCCATCTTCTCCCGGTAGACCTCGGCCAGCTCGGGATCGTTGATGATCTCGGTGTTCAGCGCCCGGATCGGGGCCTCGAACGCGGGGTCGGAGAACTCGGCCGCGGTCGCGCGCAGGACCGCTTTGAGGTCGGCTTCGAGGTCGCCGGTGTCCGGCAGCTCGATGCCGCCGTCCGGCGACTCGCTCAACGCCAGCAGCGAGTCGAAGACGACCGCGCCCTTGGACGGCCACCAGCGGTAGATCGTCTGCTTGCCGACGCCCGCGCGGGCGGCGATGGCCTCGATCGTCAGCTTCGCGTACCCGACCTCGGTGATCAGCTCGCGCGTCGCGGTCAGGATCGCGACCCGGGACCGCTCGCTGCGGCGGGTGCTGTTCGGCGTGGTGCTGGCGGCCATGGCGGGCACTGTACTGGGGAACGAGACGGTCCGTCTTGACTCCTGCTCCGACCCCGGGTTACCGTGCACCTCGATCGAGACGAGACGTCTCGTCTCAGACGGAGGTAGACCATGACCCGCGATCACGCCGAACCCCGCACCTGGCTCATCACCGGCGCCTCCCGCGGCCTGGGCCGGGCGTTCACCGAGGCCGCGCTCGCGGCGGGCGACCGGGTCGTCGGCGTCGCCCGCGACGTCACGCCGCTGGCCGACCTGGTCACCGCCTCGGCGGGCCGGCTCGTCGCCTTCCCGCTCGACGTCGCCGATCGGCGGGCGGTCGTCGCCGGGGTGCGGCGGGCGCACGCCGAGTTCGGCCGGCTCGACGTCGTGGTCAACAACGCGGGCGGCGTGGTGCTGGGCATGGTCGAGGAGATCACCGAGGAGCAGGCCCGCGCCCACCTGGACACCAACTTCTTCGGCGCGCTGTGGGTGAGCCAGGCGGTGGTCCCGCTGCTGCGCGAGCAGGGCTCGGGCCACGTCGTCCAGGTCTCGTCGATGGGGTCGGCCGGCGGTTTCGCGGCGACCGGCCTCTACAGCGCGGGCAAGGCCGCGCTCGACGCCATGGCCGAGGCCCTGGCCATGGAGGTGGAGCGCTTCGGCATCAAGGTGACCGTCGTGCAGCCGGGCGGGTATCACACCGACCTGTTCACCCGGGGTCTGACCACGACCGAGGAGAACCCGGCCTACGCACCGCTGCGCACCTGGCTGAACGGGCTGTGGGCCGAGTCGGAGGACTGCGACCCGCGCCTGGCCGCCGACGTCCTGCTGCGCGTGGTCGACCTGCCCGAACCGCCGAAGCGGGTGGTCCTCGGCTCTTCGGCCTACGACGCGGTCGCGCGGATGGCGCAGGCGCGGACCGACGAACTCGCCAAGTGGGAGCAGCTCAGCCGCCAGGCCGGGTGAACCCTTCGGCGTGACCTCGCGGAGGAGGATGATCCCCCGTAGCGGCGGTCGTGGAGCGGGGTGTTGTGCCGGTGGCGGCTCGGCGGGTGTTCATCAGCCACACGTCCGAGCTGCGCGCGCACCCGTCCGGCCGGTCGTTCGTCGCCGCGGTGGAGTCGGCCGTCGCGAAGGCCCGTGACGCCGTGGTGGACATGGCGTACTTCCCGGCCCGTGACCGGGCGCCGGCGTCGGTGTGCGTCGAGGCCGTCGCCGGCGCGGACGTGCACGTGCTGGTGGCCGGATTCCGGTACGGCGCACCGGTCACGGACCGGCCGGAGGTCTCCTACACCGAGCTGGAGTTCGAGGCCGCCGGCGCGGCGGGCCTGCCGCGCCTGGTGTTCCTGCTCGGTGACGACACCGAGGGGCCGGCCGCGTTGCTGCGGGACCTCGACCACGGCGACCGGCAGGAGCGGTTCCGGCGGCGGTTGCGGGACAGCGGGCTGACCGTGGCGACGGTGTCCTCGCCGGGCGAGCTGGAAGCCGCGGTGCTGCACGCCTTGGTGGAGTTGTCCCGGGAGGCGGAGGTCCGGTCCACCGGGACCGCGGGTGTGCGCGTCGGCGTGCCGGCGATGCTCGCCGACGGGTTCCAGGCGCGGGAGCAGGCCGAGCTGCTGAACCGCAACGGAGGCGCGGTGCTCGTGCTGTCCGGCAACGGCGGCATGGGCAAGACCCAGCTGGCCGCGCACCACGCCGCCGCGCGCTGGGCCGATCCCGACCTGCGCCTGGCGATGTGGGTCTCGGCGAGCACGCGCGAGTCGGTCCTGTCGTCCTACGCGGAGGCCGCGAGCCGGGTGCTGGGCACCGACTTCCCGCACCCGGAGGTGGCCGCGCTGCGGCTGCGCGAGTGGCTGGCCGGCTCCGGCGAGCGCTGGCTGATCGTGCTGGACGACCTCCGCCACCCCGAGCACCTGCACGAGCTGTGGCCGCCGGCCGCCGAGCGCGGCCGGGTGCTGATCACCACCCGGCGGCGCGACCCGAGCCTGCTGCGGTCGGACCGCGAGCTGATCGAGGTCGAGGTGTTCACCCCCGAGGAAGCCTCGGCCTACCTCAGCGCGAAGCTCTCCCGGACGCCCCACCTCTCACCGGGCGCGGACGAGCTGGCCGACGACCTGGAACGGATACCGCTGGCCCTGGCCCAGGCCGTGGCGTACCTGGTGAACCGCGACCTGACCTGCGCGGACTACCGGGTGCGGCTGGCGGACCGGCGGCGCACGCTGCGGGACGTCCTGCCCAGGCCGGACGAGTTCACCGACGACCACCGCGACGTGCTCGCGGCGACCTGGACGTTGTCGGTCGAGCTGGCCGACGGGCTCGCCCCCGTCGGCGTGGCGGGGCCGGTGCTGCGGGTCGCCTCGCTGCTGGACCCGGCGGGCATCCCGGCCGGGCTGTTCGCCACCGCCGCCGTGACCGGGCACCTGAGCCGGGCGGTGGGGCGCGAGGTGAGCGCGGACGACACCCGCGACGCGCTGTGGTGCCTGCACCGGTTGAACCTCCTCACCTGGGACCGCGCGTCGTCGCACCGGGAGGTGCGCATGCACGCCTTGGTGCAACGCGCCGCGCGGGAGGCGTTCGCGGCGGAGGAGCAGGTGCTGCACGAGGTCGCCGACGTGGCCGCCGCAGCCCTGGACGAGGTGTGGCCGGACGTCCCGCGCGACGCGGACCTGATGGCGTCCCTGCGCGCCAACACCGCGGCGCTGGAGGCGGTCGCCGAGACCGCGCTGTGGGCATCGGACTCGCGGGTGGTGCTGTTCACGGCCGCCGACAGCCTCGGTCAGGCCGGGGCGGTCGCCGACGCGAGGGACCACTTCTCGGCGTTGCACACCAAGGCCGAGCGCTACCTGGGCGCCCGGCACGCCGACACCCTCGCCCTGCGGGGCAAGATCGCGCAGTGGCGTGGGGAAGCGGGCGACTTCGCGGGTGCCGCGACCGCGACCGAGCAGCTCTTGCGCGACTGCCTGGACGCGTTGGGGTCCGACCACCCGCACACGCTCGCGGCTCGTGCCAACCTCGCGCTCTGGCTCGGCCAGAACGGCGACCTCGCCGGCGCGACCGCGACGGTCGAGGAGATGGTGCACGAGATCGACCGCACGCTGGGACCGGACCACCCCGACGCGTTCATGGCGCGCGCCAACCTCGCCACGTGGCGCGGCGAAGCGGGCGACGCCCTGGGCGCGGTGGCGGCGTTCGAGGAGTTGGCGGCCGTGGAAGCACGGGCGTTGGGCGCCGACCACCCGCACGCGCTCGTGACCCGGGTGAAGCTGTCCCGCTGGCTCGGCCAGGCCGGGCACCCCACCGCCGTGGCGCGGACCGAGCAGTTGCTGGCCGACATCACCCGGGTGCTGGGCCCCGACCACCCCGACACGCTCATCACCCGCAGCAACCTGGCCCAGTGCCGGGCGAAGAGGGACGGCCCGGCACGAGTAGTCGCCGAGTTCGAAGAACTGCTCGTGGACATGACGCGGGTGCTGGGCCCCGGACACCCCGACACCCTCACGGCACGCGACCACCTCGCGCACTGGCGCGGCGAGTCCGGTGACACCGCGGGCGCGGCGGCGGCCTACGAGGAGCTGGTGGCCGACTGCACCAGCGTCCTGGGCGCGGACCACCCCGGAACGTTCAGAGCTCGCCACAACCAGGCGCTGCACCTCGGGGACGCCGACGGCGCCGCCGCGGCGGAACGGCTCCTGGCCGATCGCACCAGGGTGCTGGGACGCGACCACCCGGACACGCTCGAGAGCCGGCAGCAGGTCGTCTGGTGGCAGGCGAGAACAGGGGACGGCGCGATCGCGGCGTACGAGCGCCTGCTCGCCGACCAGGCCCGCGTCCTGGGGCCCGACCACCCCGGCACCCTCCACACCCGGGCGTCGGTGCTGGTCCTGGCAGCAGACGACGCCGACCTGACCCGCTCGACAGCGGCGGCGGAGCTGCTGCTGGAGGACATGATCCGGGTGTTGGGACTCGCGCACCCCGACACGATCGCGGTGCGGCGGGTGCTCGCGAGGTGGCGGGGTCTCCTCGCGCGGCGACGCCCCGGTGACCGGTCCGGGCCGCGCGGCTTCGGCACTCGGGGCGTCAGCGGCGGATGGTGATCAGGTCCGGCACGAGGGGAACGCCTCCGCCGCGACGACCTCGAAGTGCTCCGAACACGGCCAGTGCCAGACCTACGCGAACGAGATGTGGCACTTCGAGCTGTCGACCACGCCGGGCGGCCAGTGCCCCGTGCCGCACCCCGACGCGGCCGGGTGAGCGACCGTCACGAGGTCAGGGCGGCTTCCGGGGTGCACGGCTTCTCCAGCGGCCCCAGGTCGCGCCAGTTGAGCGACCACACCCGGACCTCACCGCCGAGGCGACGGCCCAGCACGCAGTCCTTGCCGTCGCCGCCGGTGCGCGCGAACAGCGCCACACCGACGTCGGAGCCCCGGACCTGCACGCTCACCTGCGGCGGGATGCCCGCGAGCGCGGTCTCCGGGTCGACCGCCGGTGCGGGCAGGGCGGCCGCCAGGGCGTCGTGCACCTCCGCCTCGCCGGGGGTCGCGGGCAGCGCGCCGAGAGTGGCTTCCAGGGCCGGGGTGAACTCCGGCGGGATGGTCCGGTCGGGCAGGGGCGGCGGCGTGATCGGCGTCGCGTCGTCCGGGCAGGAGACCCGGGACGGCCGCCCCGCGGGGCCGTAGTAGGTGAACTCGACGTCGTAGCAGGCGTCGAACGCCGGGGTCTGCTTCCAGCCCGAGTCGACCGCGCCGACGTGGATGCGCCAGACCAGGTGGGCCATCGGTTCTTCGGGAGACTCGTGGGGCAGGTCCTCGGCCACCAGCACGCTGAAGCCCGGCGACTCGCCGAGCGGCGTGGCCAGCGCGGCGCGGGCGAGGCCGGCCGCGTCCGGCTGCCGCGGGTGGCTGATCGCGTCGGCCAGGGTCGTGGACTGCCGATCCGTCTGCGAGTCGCCCGGGGCGGACTCGCCCAGGAGACCGCACGACGCGAGCAGCAGGCCCAGGCAGGCGATCGACGTGACGCGCGGCAGTAGGCCCATGTCCGCCACGTTATCCACGTCGGCGGCGCGACCGCATGAGTATTTCCCCCCCGGCGCGGGGCTCGAACCGGCCTGGGCACGACCACGCCGAACCGACCCAAGATATTCCTTGACACGAATATTCTCAGCAGTGAATACTTCGCCGCATGGACCGGATCGCATCAGCACTGGGAGACGCCGCGCGGTGGCGCATCCTGGAACTCCTCGCCGAGCGGCCGCGCTCGGTGGGCGAGCTGGCCGAGTTGACCGGCTCCCGCCAACCCCAGACCACCAAGCACCTCCAGACCCTCGCCCGCGCCGGCCTCGTCACCGTCACGCCGCTCGGGCAGCGCCGGGTCTACGCCGTGGACACCGCGCCCCTGTCTGCTCTCGCGCAGCGGCTGCGGGAGCTGGTCGAGGCCGGCGAGGCGCACGAGGGCGAGCGGGACGTCATCGCGCGGTACCGCGCCGCCATCGAGGCGGAGACCGCGGCCGCGGACCGCGACCGGTGGGCGGACGGGCGCACGTTCTCGTTCGACCGCCTCCTGGCCGCGTCCCCGGACGTCGTGTGGCGGCACTGGGTCGACGCCGACCTGCTGGCGTCCTGGTGGGCGCCGACGTCGATGACGGTCAGCGAGTGCGTCGTCGAGCCGCGACCGGGCGGGCGCGCCGTCCTCGAGTACCGCGACGCCGAAGGGCGGTACCGCTCCGAGGGTGTCGTGCACGCCGCCGCGGAACCCGAGCGGCTCGTGTTCGACCTCTCGGTGCTGGACGCGGCGGGCGCGGTCTCGTTCACCGGCCACTACGACGTGGCGCTGGCCGAGGCGGCGGACGGCACCCGGCTGCGGCTCGACCTGCGCATCACCGGGACGACCGTCGAGGCCGCTCCCCACATCGCCGGCATCGGCACCGGCTGGGGCCAGGTGCTCGACCACCTCGCCGCCGCCGTCACCTCCACCCGCACCACCGAAGCAGCACCCGCGAAGGAGAATCGATCATGACGAACCCGACCGGCCGCAAGGTCACCGCCAACATCAGCCTCACCCTCGACGGCCGCTACCACGGCCCCGGCGGGCCCGGCGACCTCGGCGCGATCGTCCCGTACGCGATGACCGACGTCGCGCGCGGCCACCTCACCCGCATCTGGGAGCACGCGACCACGGCGGTGCTCGGCCGGCGCAACGCCGAGGGCTTCCTGGGCTTCTGGCCCTCGGTCGCCGCCGACGACAACGCCGACCCGCGTGACCGCGGGTACGCGAAGTGGCTGGTGGACGTGGAGAAGGTGGTCCTGTCGACCACCCTGGCCGAAGCGCCGTGGGAACGCGCCCGCGTGGTGAACGCGCCCACCGCCGACGTCATCACCGAGCTGAAGGCCGACGGCACCGGCGAGATCCTGGTCAACAGCAGCGCGAGCGTCATCAAGCCGCTGCTGGCGGCGGACCTGGTCGACCGGCTCTACCTGATGATCTGCCCCGAGATCGAGGGCGGCGGGCCGCGCCTGTTCGACGACGGCCTGCCGGGCTCGAAGTGGGCCGTCACGCACCAGGAGATCGGCGAGCTGGGCGAACTGGCCCTCGTCTACGACCGCGTGCGCTGACGCCGGCTCAGCCCAGCTCGAACGTCGGGTGCACCCAGTAGTTGCTGTCGTGCCAGGTCTGCGTGGGGAAACCGCCGCCGTACGAGTAGACGCCGGCACCCCGCGCCATGGTGTGGGGCGCGACGACCAAGGCTGCCGTGAAGTAGTCCTCGGTCGACGCGTAACCGCCCTCCGGGGCGAAGTAGGAGACGACGTACTCCTCCCCCGCCGCCACCGGGACGCGGTCCGGGAACCGCACGGAGCTGACGACCCGGTCGGCCGCGGACCCGGCCTCCGCGAGCAGCGTGCCGTCCGCCGACCACAGGTGCACGGTCAGCGGGCCGGTGTACGTGCCACGGTGGACCACCGCGCCGGCGACGTACCCGGCGCGGTCGAAGCGCAGCCGCAGGCCCAGTTCCACCGCGGCGTCGTCGGCGTCGTCGCGTTCCGGCCGGTTCGGCAGCCACGGCAGGGCCAACGTGCAGCGCGAGCACAGCAGGGCGGGTGGCGCGGCCGAGCCGCCGGCGAAGAACCCGAACGGCCCGACCACCGGGCCGACGCCCGCCGAGCTGGACGCGCGCAGGTGGTAGGCGACCGCGCCCGCCACCGCCGGGGTGTGGCGGTACAGCCACTGCTCGCCCTGCTGCTCGGTCGGCAGCCACGTCGCGCCGTCGTCGAAGGTGATGTCGACGCCGGTGACGTCGCCGGACTCGCCGTTGACGGCGATCCCGGCGAGCAGCACCGGCTCGCCCACGGCGACCGTTGCGCCGTTGGTGGGCGTGCGGACGCCGGGCACGGGTGCGGCGTGCGCGGTGCCGGTCACCAACGACCCGGTGAGGAGGAGCGCGGACACCACCGCGAGGATTCGCTTCACCTCCCCGGGATCGACCACCCGCGACGGCTCGTTACCGCGTCGTGCGCTTGCCCGAACGGCGTTGCACCGGACGGCCGCGCGACCCCGGTCCGACGCGCTCAGCCGTCGAGCAGCCGGCCGTGCTCCGCGTCGTAGAACAGCAGCCGGCCGGGTGCGGCGTCGACGGTCAGGGTTCGGCCGAGCTCCGGCTCGTCCTGTTCCGGCACGGTGAGGCTGATCGGGGTGCCGTCCGGGCAGTCGAGCGTCACCAGGGACGACACGCCCAGGTTCTCCACCGTCGACACCCGGCCCGTGATGCCGTGGTCCGCCACCGCCAGGTACTCCGGCCGCACGCCCACCACGACGGGCGTGCCGTCGGCCAGTCCCGGCGGACCCGGCAGCCGGGCGCCCGCGCAGTCCACGTGACCGCCGCGCACCCGGCCCCCGACCAGGTTCATCGGGGTGGAGCCGATGAAGTTCGCCACGAACGTGTCGGCGGGCCGCTGGAACACCTCGCGCGGCGTGCCCAGCTGCCGGATCCGCCCCGCCTCCATCACCGCGATCCGGTCGGCCAGCGCCAGCGCCTCGGCTTGGTCGTGCGTCACGAACACCGTCGTCAGGGCCAGGTCGTGCTGCAACCGCTTGAGGAACGTCCTGGCCTCCAGCCGCAGCCGCGCGTCCAGGTTGGACAGCGGCTCGTCCAGCAGCAGCACGTCGGCCCCGGCCGCGACGGCACGGCCGAGCGCCGCGCGTTGCTGCTGACCGCCGGACAGCTGCCCCGGCCTGCGGTCGAGCAGGGCGGACAGGCTCAGGCCGCGCGCCACGTCGGCCGCCGCGTCCCGTTGGCGCGCCCTCGTCTCGCGGCGCACGCGCAGCGGGTAGGCGATGTTCTCCGCCACGGTCATGTGCGGGAACAACGCGTAGTCCTGGAACACCATCGCCACCCCGCGCCGCCCGGGCGGCAGCCGCGTCACGTCCCGAGACCCGATCGCCACGGCGCCGGCCGCGGGCAGCTCCAGGCCCGCGATCGTGCGCAGCAACGTGGTCTTGCCGCAGCCGGACGGCCCGAGCAGCGCGAACAGCTCCCCGTCCACGACCTCCAGGTCCAGCCCGTCCACCGCGCGCACCCCGTTCGGGTACACAGTGGACAGACCGCTGATCCCGATGCCCGCCATCAGCTCTTGATGCCCCCGTGGAATCGGAACCCGTACCGCCGGCTGACGACCAGGTACAGCACCACGACCGGGATCGAGTACAGCAGCGAGAACACCGGGATCACGGTCAGGTCGGCGCTGCCGCCCTCGTCCTGCAACGTCCGCACCAGCACCGCCGCGGGCTGCTTGCCGACGTCGCGCAGGAGCAGGAACGGCAGCAGGAAGTTGCCCCACGCGTTGACGAACGACCACACCAGGATCGTCGCGATGCCCGGCCGGGCGATCGGCAGCACCACGTGGCCCAGCACCTGCCGCGGTGCAGCGCCGAACACCCGCGCGGACTCCTCGTAGGAGCGCGGCACGGAGTCCACGAAGTCCTTCAGGATGAAGATGGCGGCGGGCAGCATCCCGCCCGCGATGACCAGCGCCGTGCCGAACCGCGAGTCGATGAGCCCGAGCTGGAGCATCAGCACGAACAGCGGCACCATGGCCGCGGTGCCGGTCACCACGCTGGACAGCAGGAGCAGCACGTACAGCAGCGCGTCACGGCCCGGGATGCGCACGCGGGACAGCGCGTACGCGGCCGTCGCGGCGAACGTCGTGGTCACCGCGGTCGCGACCAGGCACAGCACCAGCGAGTTCACCAGGGACCGCACCGCGAACGGGTGACGGAACGTCGCCCGCACGTTCGACAGCGTCCACTCCGGCCACCGGACGCCGAAGCCGGGCCGGGCGTCGAACGGCGCGCCCGCCAGCCACAGCATCGGCACCGCGAAGAACGCCAGCACCACCGCGACCAGCACGTAGAAGCCGATCCGGCGGACCACCCACCCGGGCGTCACGCGCGCCTGCGCAGCAGCCGCAGGTACACCAGCGCCACCACCAGGTTCCCGACCAGCAGCAGCGACGACATCGCCGACGCGTACCCGAGCTGCCCGCTCTCCAGCGCCTGCCGGTAGATCAGCACGGGCAGCACCTCCGACTCGTGGTTCGGCCCGCCCGCGGTGAGCAGGAACGGCGTGAAGTCGTTCGCCGTCCACAGGCTGATGAGCAGCGTGTTGGTCAGCACGTGCCCCCGGATGTGCGGGAACACCGCGTCCCGGACGGTCTGCCACCCGGTCGCGCCGGCGAGCCGGGCGGTCTCCAGGTGCGACGGCGGCACGGCGGCCAGCGCGGAGCTGTAGAGCAGCAGGGAGAACGCCGTGCCGCGCCAGGTGTTGAACACGACCAGGCTCGCCATCGGGTACTCGACCAGCCACGCCGTCCCCGGTCGGCCGACCAGCAGGCCGAGCGTGCCGCCGTCCCGGCTCAGCACCGCGAACCAGAGGTAGGCGACCACCGGCCCCGGCAGGATCCACGCCAGCAGCACGAACGCCTCGACGGTGCGCCGCAGCCCCGGCCGGGCCCGGCGCAGCAGCCAGGCGAGCGCGAAGCCCAGCGCGTTCTGCCCGACGACCGCGGAACCGAGCACGAACAGCGCGGTCAGCCACAGCGAGTTGCCGAACAGCGGGTCGGCCAGCGCGGTGGTGAAGTTGTCGAGCCCGACCACGCTCGGCTCGGCCGCGGCCGGTCCGGTGAGCTGGTAGTCGGTGATCCCGATGTAGAGCGTCCACAGCGCCGGGAAGACCAGGAACACGCCGATCAGCAGCAACGCCGGCGCGACGAACCCGACGGCCCGCGCCGTGCCGATCCCGGCCGGGTCGCGCTCAGCCGCCCGCGACGGCATCTTCGCCGACCGCCTTCACCAGCGCTTCGTGGTAGGCGCGCGCGGCCTCGTCCGGGCTGCGGCCGGACACCACGTCGGCGGTCGCCTGCTGCAACGCGGCCGACACCTTGGGGTAGTCCGCGAGGCCCGGCCGGTACCGGGTGATCGGCAGCACGCGGTCGGCGACGAAGCTCAGCATCGGGTCGCCCGCCAGCACCTCGTCGTTCACGTCGGCGCGCTGGGTGACCTGCGCGCCGCCCGCCAGCGCGGCCTTGACCGCCTCGGCGGAGTTGAGGAACCGCATCAGCTCCCACGCCTGCCGCGGGTACCGCGTGTTCGGGTTGATCACCCGCACGCCGCCGCCGGACGTGCTGACGAAGTCCTGGCCGCCGACGCCGCTGCCCGGCACCCGGGCCGGGATCAGCGCCCAGCCCACGGCCGCGTCCCGGTCGGCCATCCTGGCCACGCCGTTGCGCGGCTCCACCACCGACCGCCAGAAGTAGTCGCTCTCCAGGAGGATGCCGATCCTGTTGTCCGCGAACAGCGCGAACGACCGGTCCCGGCCCTTCGCCTCCTGCTGGAGGACCGGGTCGCCGAGTCCGTCGCGGTAGATGCGCTGGTAGAGCGACAGGACTTCCTCGACGCCGGCCGTCGCGCCCTGCCACTTGCCGTTCTCGTGCACGGTCGCGCCGGTGCCCGCCAGCGCGGGCAGCACGCCCTGCATGGTGGTGGCCTCGCCCATCGCGGTGCCCGCGTTGAGCTGGATCGGCGTGACGCCCGGCAGCGCCTTCAGCTTCGCGGCGGTGTCGAGGACGTCGTCCCAGCTGCGCGGTTGCCAGTCGACGGGCAGGCCGACCCGCGCGAACAGGCGCTTGTTGTAGAACAGCACCCGGCCGTCGGTGCCCATCGGCACGCCGTAGCGCTTGCCGTCGAACTCGCCGAGCCGCTGCACGGCGGCCGGGATCTGCTGCCAGCCGTCCCACGCGTCGACCTCGGCCGCGCCGACCACCTCGGCCAGCGGCTCGACGTGACCCGCCTGGGCGAACTCGCCGAGCCAGATGCCGTCGAGCTCCACGACGTCGCCGCCACCACCGGTCTTGAGGTCCAGCGCGACCTTGGTCTTGAAGTCCTCGTCGCCCGCCCCGTTCTGCTCGAACCGGACGGTGGCGGTGACGCCCTTGGCCCGCTGCGCCTCGGTGAACCGCGGGATCACCCAGTTGGTGATCCAGTCCGCGCCGCGCGCGTTCTTGCCGCCGGCCACCGCGTTGGCCGTGATGGTCAACGTGACGTCCTTGGCGTCGGCGTTGCGCGCCGGGTCGGCGTCCCGGCTCTGCCCGAGGCACCCCGCCAGCAGACCTGCCACCGACAGCAGGACGATCGTCGTCCTCCGCATCGCGCTCCCCCCGCCAGAGTGCACGCACCACGTCGCCTCTCAACATGGCACTCGGAACGCCCGGCCGCGACACGTCCGCCCGACGTCACCCGTTTGACGGCCGCCGGGCCGCGACCGCGCTTGCCATAATCAGTTGATCGGTATATACCGAACGCATGACCGACGCGGCGTTGCGGGAACCGACGTTCCTGATCCTCACGGCGCTGGCCGCCCGGCCGCAGCACGGCTACGGCATCCTGCTCGACGTCGAGGAGATCTCCGGCGGTCGCGTGAAGCTGCGCGCCGGCACCCTCTACACCGCGCTGGACCGCTTGTCGGCGGACGGCTGGGTGGCGGTCGACCGGGAGCAGGTCGTCGACGGCAGGCTCCGCCGCTACTACCGGCTGACCGACGAGGGGGCAGCCAGGCTGGAGACCGAGGTGCAGAGGATGCGGGCGCACACCCGGGCGGCGGAGCGCCGCCTGCGGCTCAGGCCGGCCGGTGGTGTGGCGTGAGCGGGCTGGAACGGCGCTACCGCCGGCTCCTGTCGTGGTACCCGCGCGACCACCGCGAGCGCCACGGCGACGAGATGCTGGCGGTGCTGCTGTCGGGGGCGGGTGACCGGGACCGGCCGACCCGGCGGGAGTCGCTCGACCTGCTGTGGGCCGCGGTGCGGCTGCACCTGCGGCGGGTGGTGGCGGCCGACGGCGGTGTCGACCCGCGCGACGTGCTGGCGATCGTCGCGCTGCTCGGCCCGGTGGCGCTGCTGACCGGCGCGACGAACGGCGTGCACGAGATCGCGTGGTGGGTGAAGGCCGGCGCGCTGGCCGAGATGCCGTGGGCGGAGCAGTTCCCGGACGCGCCGGTGTGGGTCCTCTGGGGCGTGGTCGCCGTGCTGGTGCTGAGGGGGTTGCGGCGCACCGCCGCGTTGTTCGCGTGGTCGGCCACGGCGGGTTTCGTGCTGCTCGCGGTGTTCCTGCCGTTCCAGCGCTGGTGGATCGGGACGGATGCCGGGTGGGTGCTGACGGGGCTGCTGACCGCGGCCGCGCTGACGTGGTCGCCGGGACCGGCGCGTGGCCGGGCGCTGATCGGCGGCCGGGGGATCGTCGTGCTGGCCGTCACGGTCGTCGTGGCGGGGGTGATGGGTGTGCTGGGCTACCGCCAGCCGGTGGTCGAGGTGCTGCGGTTCGCCGTGCTGGTCGGCGGCACGCTGGCGGCGTGCGGCTCCGGGTCGCGCGTCGGCCGCCGGGCCGCGCTGATCCTGCTGCTGCCGAGCCTGACCGCGGTGCTGGGCTTGGCGCAGTGGCTGGTGCTGGGCCGGATCCCGGCGGCGGCGGAGGTCGCGGTCTTCTACGGCTTGCCGGTCGTGGTGCTGCTGGCGCTGGGCGGCCTGCCCCGCCGCATCCGGCGGCGTCCGGACCAGCCCGTGGCGTGACGCGGATCAGACGGCCGGGGCGTCGCGCCAGGGGAAGGTGACCCCGGTCAGCTCTTCGGAGACCTTCCACAGGCGGCGCGCACGCGTCGCCGACCGTCGGTCCGGAGCAGGTTCGTCAGCGCGAAGTGACCGAGGTGGTTGGTCCCGAGCTGCAACTCGGAACCGTCGGCCGTGCGGGACCGGGGCGGGATCATCACGCCCGCGTTGTTGACCAGCACGTCGACCGGGTCGGTGAAGTCGGCGGCGAACGCGCGGACCGAGGACAGGTCGGCGAGGTCGAGCCGCCGGACTTCGACGTGACCCGGCATCGCCGCGGCGGCCTCACGGCCTTGGAGCGGATCGTCGAGGCGGCCGAGGCGCCGTTCCGGTTGATGGACGACCTCATCCGACAGGGGCAGGCGCAGGGGACGCTGGAGGCGGGGCGACCCCGAGCGGATCGGGATCGTGCTGTTCGCGACCCTCCAGGGCATCGCCACGATCACCAACGGCAACCTCGTCAAGCCGGGACCTGCTCGACGGGCTCGTGGAAACCGCGGTGGCGCAGTTCCTCAGGGGAGCCCGACCGGTCGGGTAGCTAGGATCCGGGGAATGCCGCCGACCCGCACCCTCGCCGAGACCTACCGGCGCTTCGGCGAGGTCGACGCCGCCGGCACGCTGTACGAGCGCGTCGCCGCGGCGTTGAGCGAGTCCGAAGAGGCGTTGCGCGCCATCGAAACAGTGCCCGCGCGCAAGCGGAAGCCCGCCCTGGTCCTCGCCGCGCTGCACGACCTCGCGCTCGCCGGACGCGCACCCGAGCTGGCCGCCGCCTACGCCGCCGGGGACGGTGACGCCGCCGCCCGCGCGGCGGTCGACGCGCTGCTGCGCCTGACCGACCCGGTCGTGGACATCGCGGTGCGCCGGCCGCCACGCCCCGACGAGACCGGGCGGGCCGCCGTGCTGTACCCGCTCATCGCCGAGGCCGCGCGCCGGGTGGGCGCGACCTCGGTCGGGCTGGTCGACGTCGGCTGCTCGGCCGGGTTCAACCTCACCGTCGACCGCGTCGGCATCTCCTACAGCGACGGGCGGTCGCTGGGCGACCCGGCGTCCCCCGTGCGGGTGTCGTGCTCGGTGGTGGGCGGCCGGTCCGTCCCGCAGCGGCCGATGCCCGAGGTGGTCGCCCGGATCGGCATCGACCTCGACCCGGTCGACGTGACCGACGCGGACGACGCCCGGTGGCTGCGCGCCTGCGTGCCGCCGGACCAGCCGGAGCGCCGGGCCGCGCTGGACGCGGAGCTGGCGCTCGCCGCGTCCACCCCTCCCCTGCTGCTGCGGGGTGACGCCGTCGAGGTGCTGCCGGACGCCCTCGCCCGGGTGCCCGCCGACGCGCTGCCCGTCGTCACCACGACGTGGGCGTTGTCGGGCTTGTCGCTGGAGAACCGGCTGCGCTTCCTGCACCGGCTGGACGAAGCGGCGACCCGGCGACCGGTGGCGTGGGTGTCGGCGGAAGGGGTCGGCGTCGCACCGGCCGTGCCGACGTTCGGCGACCGGCGCGCGTCCGGGCACAGCATCCTCGGCGTCGCGGTGTTCGGCCACTCGACCGCGCACGTCGAGGGCGTCGGCCGCTGCTGGTCGCAGGGCCGCTTGCTGGCGTGGCTGGCGGACTCCTAGTCTCGGTCCGGCCGGTTTTCCTTGAGGGGACGGGGAGTCGCGGGTGGGACAGGACGACCGGCGGGTGGCCGCCAACCACGTCGGCGGTGACGTCCTCGGGCCGAGCGTGCAGGCCGGGGTGATCGAAGGCGGCGTCCACATCCACGTCGGCCCGGCGCCGGTCGTCGACCCGGGCGGGCTGCCGGTCGGCGTGGTGTCGTTGATGAGCGCCCAGGTCCGGGCGGCGCACGAGCTGCCGTACCGGTTGCCGGGGGCGCGGCGGCCGTCGTTGGCGACGGTGTACGTGCGGCAGGACCTGAGCACGGGCGCGGACGAGCCGCACGCGGAGGCGTCCCGGCCCACGCCGATCCTGGACGGGCACGGGCGGCTGGTGGAGGCGCCGCGCCCGCCCGCGCCTCGGGTGGCCGTGCGGCCTCCGGCCCGGACCGTGGAGGCGGCGCTGGACGGCGACGACCACCTGTTGATCACCGGCGGTGCGGGCCAGGGCAAGTCGACGTTGTCGCTGCGGCTCGCGGCGGACCTCGCGGCCGGGTGGTGCGGCGAGGCGGGCGGCATCGGGGTGCGCGAGCCGGTGGTGCCGCTGCGGTTGACCGCGCGCGAGCTGGCGGCGCGGCTGGACCTGCCGTTCTCGCAGGCGTTGGCGGACAGCGCGCAGGCCGAGTACGGGGCGCTGTTACGGGGCCCGGTCACCGCGGACCTGCTCGGTGACCGGGTGGCGGGTCGGCGGTGGCTGCTGCTGGTGGACGCGCTGGACGAGGTCGCGGCGGCGGCCGACCGGGACCGGCTGGCGTCCGTGCTGGCGGCGTGGGCGTCCGGCGGGCCGTACCGGATCGTGGTCACGACCCGGCCGGTGGAGGGCGCGGCGCTGGCACCGCTGCACCGGATCGGGGCGGCGCGCTACGAGCTGCTGCCGTTCGACGCCGAGGCGCTGCGGTCGTTCGCGCGCCACTGGTTCGCCGAGGAGGGCGAGGAGACCGCCGACCGGTTCCTGCGCCAGATCCGCGCGGCGCACCTGGACGAGCTCGTCCGGGTGCCGCTGCTGGCGACCATCGCCGCGATCGTCTTCGCCCGCCGGGGCGACCTCCCGCTGCCGGACAACCAGTACGAGCTGTACGAGGCGTACCTGGCGTTCCTGCGGTCGGCGCGAACGTCGACCGGTCCGTTCGAGCCGCACCGGGACGCCCTGCTGGAGCACCTGGGCCGCACGCGGTCGGAGACCGATACGTCGCTGGTGTCGGCGGCCCGGTCGTGGGTCGCCGAGCAGGTGCCCGCGGACGCGCTGCCGGCCGACTGGCAGGAGGCCCTGACGACGTTCCTGGTGTCGGTCGGACCGCTGGTGATCCGGGGTGAGGACCTGCGGTTCCTGCACCACAGCTTCGCCGAGCACCTGGCCGCGACGTCGCTGGCCCGCGAGTTCCCCGAGGAGTTCACGCCCGGCGACGACGGGTTCGTGCGCACCGTGCACGCGGCCCGGCCCAAGGAGCGCGGCCGGTTCGCCCGGTCGGTGCTGCTGCACTACACCCGCCTGCGCCCGGCCGAGGCCGACCCGCTGGTCCGGTGGCTGCACGGCGGTGACGCCGAGGCCCACCTGCTGGCCGCCCGCCTGCTCGCCAAGCGCGTCCCCGCCGGCCGGGAGGTGGTCGACGGGTTCCTGGCCACGGTGTGGGGCTGGGCGATGACCGCCCAGCACCCCGGCTCCGACATCCTCGCCGACACCAGCCGCGCCACCCACCACCCCGGGCTGGCGGACTGGCTGGTCGCGCTCATGCGCACCGCCAACGCGCCCGCCCACTCCCGCACCGAGGCCGCCTCCGCGCTGGCCACGCGGCTGCGCGGCGAGCACACGGCGGAGGCCGTCGGCCACCTGATCGCGATGGTGGACGACCCGTCGGCGTCGGTGCCCGAACGCCTCGCCGCCGCCGAGGCGCTGGCCGAGTGCGGCGCGGCCGAGCGGCGGACCTCCGCCCGCGGCCTGCGTGCCGTGCTGGCCAACCCGCTGGCCTCCGGCTACGCCTGCCGCACCGCCGCCGTCGTGCTGGCCGCGTTCGGCCCGGCGGAGCGCGCGTTCGCGGTCGACGCGCTGACCCGGCTCACCACCAGCGACGAGACCCCGCCGGACGACCTGGTCGAAGCCGCCACCGGCCTGGTCGAGATCGGGGCGGAGTTCCACGAGCACGGGGCCGAGGTGTTCCGCGCCGTGCTGCGCGACCCCGTCGACAGCACCACCGGCCGCCGTGACGCCGCGCTCGGCCTGGCCTCCCTCGGCCCCGACCACGCCACCGAAGCCGCCGAGCACCTCACCGCCCTCGTCACCGACCAGCGTCGCTCCGTCTTCGACCGGGCGAGGGTTGCGCAGGCGCTCGGTGAGCTCGGGCCGCAACACCGCAGCGCCGCCGCCGCGCTGCTGGTCGCGTTGCTGGAGCAACCCGGCATCGACCCCGAAGAACGCTGGCACTGCGCCACCAGGCTGGGTGACCTCGGGCCGGAAGCCGCCGAGACCGCCGCCACGCACCTGCGACGGGTGATCGCCGACAGCCGGGCCTCGACCAACACCGCCACCTGGTGCGCGAAGGACCTGGCCGACCTCGGCCCGCAGCACCGGGCGGAGGCAGCCCGCGAGCTGTGGCGGGTGGTCGAGGAGTCGCACGGCACCGAGTTGGACCGCGCGGTCGCGCTGTCCAACCTCGCGGAGCTGGACGAGCCCCACCGGGCGCGGGCGATAGAGCTCCTACGGCAGCGGCTCACCGATCCGAGCCTGCCACCGGACGGCCGGCACACGGTCGCCGAGCGGGTGGTGCGGTTGGGACCGCAGTTCCACACCGAGGCCAAGGCCGTCCTGCTCGCGCTCGCCCGCATGCCGACCGACACCGGGGCGGCGCTGCGCGCCTGGACCACGCTGCTCTACCTCGAAGCCGGGCACCAGGTCGAGGCGCTGAACGCGTTGCTGGACGCCACGCGGTCGGTGGACGAGCACCTGACGGGCCTGTTCAGCAGTGCCTCGACGTTCGCGACGTCGGACGCCGACCACGAGCGGATCGCACGGGCGCTGCTGCCCATCGTGGTCGACCCCGCCCACAGCTACCGGGTCCGGCCTTCGGCGGCAGACGGGCTGGTGAGCCTCGGCCGGCCGTTCCACCGCGCCGCGGTGGAGGGTCTGTGCGAGTTGATCCGCTCGGCCACCGTCGTGGAGCTCGACTTCCCCTTCATGGTGATGCGCGGCCGGGACCTCGGTGCCGGTCACCGCGCCGCTCTCGCCCGAACGCTGCGCGAGGTGCTGTCGCGGAAGTCACGCACGGCAACCGGCACGTGGCGCGTGGTGAAAGCGCTGGACCGGCTCGGCTCCGGTGACGGAGACGACGTGGTGGCCGCGCTGCGGTCCATCGTCTTCGGCGGCACGGCCGACGCGCACGTCCGCGGTGAGGCGGCCGTCATGCTGGCCCGGCTCGTCCCCGGCGACCGCGAGCGCATCGTCGCCGCGACGCCCCTGATCCGCGAGGCGGTGCTCGGCCTCGCTCGCGGTGGGACCGACGTCCTGCCCCGGCTCAGGGAGGTCGTGGCGGACCGCGACGCGCTCGGCGAGGACCGGGAATCCGCCGCCGCCCTGCTCCACGACCTCGCGGTCACCGACCGGGAACGGGCACTCGACGTGATCCGAGGTCGTGCCGAAGACGCGCACCTGAACGTCGCCGCGCGCTGTGACGCGCACCAGACCTGGTCGGGGTGCGACGCGGGGAGGGCGGAGCGGGCTGTCGCGTTCTACCGGCGGGTGATCGCCTCGCACGAGGAGCTGCCCTGGCGTCGCCAGCTCGCTGCCGGCCGGCTCGCCAAGGCCGACCGCGCGCTCACGGGCGCTGCTCTCGGGTTCCTGCGCCGGTGCGCCGACGACTTGTCGATGACGGCGGACGAGCGCGGCGGCGGCGTGGAGTGGTTGGTGTGGTCGAAGCGTTCGGCCGGTGACGAGGTCACCCACGTCGTCGGCGCGCTGGTCCGGCAGCGGCTGGGGGAGCGGATGCCACGCCTGGTCGCCCGCCTTCCCCGGCGGGAGCGGACCGAGGTGGAGCGCGTGCTCCTCGCCGATCGTTCGCTGCCCGTGGAGCAGCGCGTGCCGACGGCCGACTTCTGGGACGACCTGCCGTTGGCGGCTGAGGCGGAGGTGGAGGCCCGGGACGCGCTCGCCGCGCCGGAGACGTCGTTCGAGGACCGGGTGGCGGCGGCGGTCGCGTTGGCGGGGTTGTCGACCGAGTTCCTGCCGGAAGCCGAACGGGCGCTGGAGGCCGTGGCGGCTTCACCGCGGGCGCGGAAGGCGCTCGCGCGGTTGACGCCCGAGTCGTGGCGGCGGGTGGTGGACGAGGCCGTCGGTGAAGTGGCGGACGACGCGCTCCCGCCCCGCGACCGGGTGCGGGCGGCTCGGCTCGTCGTCGAGATCACCACGACGCTGCCGGAACCGGTGGCGGAGTTCCTGCGTGTTGTCGTCCGCGACCCGCGCACGTCCGGCCGGGACCTGGTCGAGTTCCGGTACGCGTTGCGGCAGCACGACGGCCTCGATTCGCTGAGGGCGATGCGGGACGACGAGCGGTTGTCGTCCGTGATCCGCTTGCAGGCAGCCGTCAAGCTGGTGCCGCACGACGTGGACGACCGGGCCGCCGCGGCACGCGTCGCGCACGCGATCGCGACCGACCCGGCGGAACGCCCGGTGCTGCGCCGGCGTGCGGCGTACGAGCTCATGCAGCTCGGGACGGTCGGCCGGGAGCGTGCCACCGAGGTGCTGCGGTCCCTGCTGGCGGACGAGGCCGTGCCGACGACCGTGCGCATTCGTTCGGCGCGGACGTTGATCGAGCAGGCGCCCGCGGCCCGGCGTGCGGCGTTGGCGGCCCTGCGCGGGTTGCTCGCCACGCCGAACCCGCTGCTGCGCCGGAAAGCCCTGAACGCGATCGGGTCGCTGGAGCCGACCGAGGCGGTGGTGGAACTCCTCGCCATGGCGCACGACGGGGGTTCACCGGCGGTGGCGCGGACGCGGTGCGCGGAAACGGCGGTCGGCCTGTCGTCGGACGCCCGGGAGAGGGCCGCGGTGGCGGCACGGGCGGTGGCGACGGACGGGTCGGTGCCGCGGCACGTGCGCCGGCGCGCCGCCGCGAACCTGGCCCGGTGGAGCGAGCTGTGCCGGGACGAGGCCCGGTCGGTGCTCGCGGGGTAGCCTCGGGCATCGGCACGGCGAACGGAGCAAGGCGATGAGCGGTGACCAGGAACCGGTGATCGACGCCGAGATCGTGGCGTACGAGGAGACCCCGCCGGTGGTGGTGCCGCCCGCCGACTACACCGAGGACGGCGTGCCCACGTTCGAGCACGTCCGGGACCGGATCGAGAACCGGGTCGCCACCAGCGCGGGCTCGGCCGAACTGGCCGACGCCATCCCCGAGGGCCAAGCGGTCGAGGACCAGTTCGAGGCACGCCGCCAGGCCGGGCTGGACCGGCTCGAGGAAATCCGCCGCTCGATGCGCGGCGACGCCTAGCCGCCGCGCGACCCCGTACCGGGCTGGTCCGAACGGGGTGACCGGCGGGTCGCGAGTGCCTAGGGTGCCCAGGGTCGGTCCACGACCCTGACGGATCCTGGGGGATCTCGGATGACTCGCGCGACGCACCGGGTGGCCGTCCTCGCCGCCGCAACCCTCCTGTTCACGGCGGCGGTCGGCGGTGGGTCGGCTTCGGCCGTGCCCTCGCGGGCCGGGCTGCAAGCGGCGCTGGACGTCGTCGTCGCGGTCGGTGCGCCCGGTGCGGTCGCGGGGGTGGTCGACGCGGACGGGCAGTGGCACGGCCACAGCGGGGTCGCCGATCTCGGCACCCGCGGCACGCCCGACCCGCGCGGCCGGTTCCGGGTCGGCAGCGTCACCAAGACCGTGGTGGCGACCGCCGTGCTCCAGTTGGTCGGCGAGGGCGAGGTCGGGCTGTCCGATCGGGTCCAGGACCGGCTCCCCGGGCTGCTGCCCTACGCCGAGCCGATCACCGTGCGCCAGTTGCTCCAGCACACCAGCGGGATACCGCACACCGCGCGCTGGCAGAGCCTGTCCGAGGTCGACACCACCCGGTGGGTCCACCAGTCGCCCGACGAGACCATCCGGTCGGGCACCGAGGGCAAGCCGTTGTCCTTCCCACCCGGTCAGGGCGTCGAGTACTCCAACACCAACTACGCGGTCCTCGGCAAGCTCGTGGAGAAGGTCACCGGTCGGCCGCTGCACCACGAGCTGCAACGACGGGTGCTGGACCGGGCGGGCATGCGGGACAGCTACCTGCCCTACCGCTACCCCCACGTCGACCGGCCGGCCGGTCGCGGTTACGAACGGCTGCACGGCCCCGACGCCGCGCCGACCGACGTCACCGACTACGAGATGTCGCGGTTCTGGGCATCCGGCAACCTGGTGTCCACCGCGGACGACCTGAACCGCTTCTTCCGCGCCCTGCTCACCGGCAGGTTGGTGGCCGCCGCGCAGTGGGCCGAGATGCGCGCGACCGTGCCCAGCGGGATCGCCGGCCTGGAGTTCGGGCTGGGCCTGATGCGCATCCCGCTGCCGCCGGGCTGCGCCGCGCCGGAGATCTGGGGCTTCAACGGCTCGGTGCCGGGCTACTACACGTGGACGATGCACTCCCCCGACGCCGCACGGCAGGTCACGGTCGGCGTCACGACCAACCTGACCTCGACGGCCGCCCAGGACGCCGCGCTCCAGGTGGTGTTCACCGAGTTCTGCGGCACGACCGCCGCGCCGTCGACCGCGGTGGACCTGGTCGGCTGAAGCCGCCGGTTGTCGGACCCCGCTGCTACCTTGCGCCGCGAGCTCAAGCGGCGTGAGGAGAGCACCAGTGGCGGAGGTGGCACTGCGGTCGGTCGAGGACTCGGACCTCGATGCCCTGTTCGAGCAGATGCGCGACCCGGAGTCGGTCCGGATGGCCGCGTTCACCGCCGAGGACCCCGACGACCGGGCGGCGTTCGACGCGCACATGGCGAAGTTGCGGACGTCGCACGACATCACCCTGCGCGCGATAACCCTGGACGGTCGGCTCGTGGGCAGCATCGGCTGCTTCGTCATCGAGGGCGACACCGAGATCACCTTCTGGGTCGACCGCTCGGTGTGGGGGCGCGGGGTCGCCGGCCGGGCCCTCGCCCTGTTCCTCGACGTGGTGGAGGTCCGGCCGCTGCACGCCCGCGCCGCGAGTGACAACGTCGGCTCGCTCAGCGTCCTGCGCCGGGCCGGCTTCGAGGTCACCGGCACCGAGGTCTCCTACGCGGCCGGTCGCGCCGCCGAGGTCGAGGAGACGATCCTGCGCCTGGACCAGGACCCGCCGGCGGTCAGCAGGTGAGGTCCCGCGCGGTCGCGGTGCCAAGCAGGTGGCCGTCGGCGGCGGTCCGGGTGCAGTCGTTGGCGTGGTAGACGCCGTGGCCCGGACCGTCGAACGTGACCAGGTGCGAGCCCGCCGCCTGCCGCTGCACGTTGCGCGCCCACGCGTAGGGCGTGGCCACGTCGTAGCGGCTGGTCAGCAGGAGCAGCGGCGGCGCGTCGTCGACGTCGAGGCGGTGCGGCGGGTTCGCCGGGCGGTCGGTGAAGCCGATGCACGTGGCGGCTTCCTGGTGGCCGATCAGCGTGCCGCGCAGCGTGGGCGCGGCGCGCAGCTCGGCCCGGCGCAACGCCCGGTACTCGTCGAAGTCCGCGAACCGCAGCGCGAAGTCCTGGCACACCACGGCGTAGCGCAGCGAGTCGTAGTTCGGCTCGAACGCCAGGCGCGCCCCGCCGACGTCCGCGATGAGCGAGGCCAGGCTCTCCCACGCCCCGCCGCGGATCTCGTAGTACGCCCACGAGATCAGCTCACCCCGCCCCAGGCCGATCTCGTCGGCCCGGTCCAGCGCCTGCTCCCAGGCCGCGTGGACGTCCTGGCCGTGCAGCGCGCACGTGGCGTTCTCCGCGCACCACGTGACGAACGCGCCGAACGCCTCCTCCACGGCCCGCGCCCGGTCCACCACGAACCGGCGCAGGTCGACGCTGTGGTCGATCACGCCGTCCAGCACCATCGAGCGCACCCGCGAGCCGAACAGCTCCGCGTACTGCTGGCCGAGCAACGTGCCGTAGGAGACGCCGTAGAAGCTGATCCGCCGCTCCCCCAACGCCTTGCGCACCGCGTCCAGGTCCCGCGCCGACCGGGCCGTGTCGACGTGGTCGAACACCGGGTGCCGGGCGCGGCAGTCGTCGCGCACCGCGCGGTTGTGCTCGGCCAGCGCCGCGAACGCCGTTTCGTCCGCCGGGTCCTCCCCCGGGTTCCGCGCCATGAGCTCGGCGGAGCAGCGGATCGCCGAGCTGTTGTTCGTGCCCAGCTGGTCGAAGCCGACGACGTCGAACCGGGCGCGCACCTCGCCGCTCAGGTAGGGGGCGCGGGCGAACTCCGCGCCGGAACCGCCGGGGCCGCCCGCGTCCACGAACAGCACGCCGATCCGGCGGGACGGGTCGGTGGCGCGGACCCGGGACACGGCCAGGTCCACCGCCGGGCCGCGCGGGTCGGTCCGGTCCAGCGGCACGGACACCGTGCCGCACTCGGCCGCGGGTTGGTCCGGGCACGGCTGCCAGGAGATCGTGGCGGCCTGCGCCTCGGATGGGCCCGCGAGCGCGCTCGCGGTCAGCGCGGTGACGAGCGCGGCGACGAACAACGTCCGCATGGAGTCCCCCAACCGTGAGCGGAAGCGTGCAGTCTGGCGAGGTCGCCGTACCGGGCGCAACCCCTGGTTCCGCCCGGTCGAATTCACATATCCGCACAACAGCTCGGCAAATAGCCGCCGGCGGTTCACGTTCGTGACCATTTTGTTCACGTGCGTGACCGGCCCGCACAGTCCACTACGGGCCCGTTGACCGGGCGTTGTGCAGCTCATAGCATCCGAAGGGAAAGCGGTTTCTCGTCCTACGGCGCAATGAAGCACCAGGGACCACTGTGTCTTCCACTGCGTCGGAATTGTTTTCCCTACGCCACGGAGACTCCTATGCGCGTGAAACCCATGATTGCCTGCGTCGGCCTGGTGGCCGGCGCAGTGGTCGCGGTGGCGTCGTCCACCGCGCAGGCCGCGACCACCCGGTACGAGGCGGAGAGCTCGCCCGCGGTCTGCTCCGGCTCGATCGACTCGGACTGGACCGGGTACACCGGCAGCGGGTTCTGCAACGGCGCCAACTCCACCAGCGGCTACGCCCAGTTCACCGTGACCGCGGCGGCGGCGGGCACGGCGACGCTGGGCGTCCGGTTCGCCAACGGGACCACCACCGCCCGACCGGCCACCCTGGTGGTCAACGGGTCGGCGGTCCAGTCGCCGTCGTTCGAGGGCACGGGCACGTGGTCGACCTGGGTGACCAAGACGTTCAGCGTGCCGGTGACCGCGGGCACCAACACCATCCGGTTGACCCCCACCGCGTCCACCGGCCTGCCCAACATCGACCACCTGGACGTCGAGACGGACGGCGGCCAGCAGCCGCAACCGCCCGGCGGGCTCGTCGGCTGGGCCGCGCAGGCCGGGGGCACGACGGGTGGCGCGGGCGGCACCACGGTCACCGTGAGCACGTTCGCCGACTTCCGCACGCAGGCGCAGTCCTCGGGCGCGAAGACCATCCTGGTCGACGGCATGCTCAGCGGCACGGGCACGGTCGAGATCAGCGCGAACAAGACGATCCGCGGTGTCGGTTCGGGTTCGGGCATCTCCGGCACCACCCTCAACATCGAGGACATGAGCCCGGCCAACGTGATCATCCAGAACATGAACATCCGCGGGAAGGTCGGCGGCGACACGATCCAGATCGAGAGCGCCACGCACATCTGGATCGACCACAACACCATGTCGAGCACCATCGCGGACAACCCCGATTACTACGACGGCATGATCGACATAACCCACGCGGCCGACTACATCACCGTGTCGTGGAACGTCATCCGCGACCACTGGAAGACCTCACTCGTGGGCCACTCCGACGGCAACGCCGGTGAGGATCGCGGCCACCTGCGGGTCACCTACCACCACAACTGGTTCGACCGCACCTTCGAGCGCAGCCCGCGGGTGCGCTTCGGCGAGACGGTCCACGTGTTCAACAACTACTACACCAACGTCCGGAACAACGCGGACTCGTACGCCATCGCCTCGGTCATGGACGCCGGCGTGCTCGTGGAGGGCAACGTCTTCGAGAACGTGCAGCAGGCGTGCTGGTCGGCCAGCGGCTACGCCGACTCCGACCCGGGCCGCCTGGTGGCCCGCGACAACTCCCTGACCGACTCCGGCCCGTGCGAGGTCAACGGCACGGTCGCACCGATCCCGTACAGCTACACGGCGGAGAGCTCCGCCACGGTGAAGTCCTCGGTCACCGCGGGCGCCGGCGCGGGCAAGCTCTGAGCTGTGCGAAGGCGGCGACCGGCACCGACCGGTCGCCGCCTTCGCCGCACCTTCACGGGGTCGGGACCTGGGCCAGACACAGGTCGCGTTGGCGGCGCAGTTCGGTGACGTCGGCGTCGGGCAGGGTCAGGGCGCGGTCGAAGTCCTGGAGCGCGGCGGTGAGGTCGTGCCGGGCGGCGTGGGCGATGCCGCGGTTCAGCAGGACGTCCGGGTCGTCGCCGACGAGTTCCAGGGTGCGGGTCAGGTCGTCCGCGGCGGCGTCCGGCCTCCCGGCGCGGAAGTGGGCGACGGCGCGGTTCACGAGCGCCGCGGGGAAGTGCGGGTCGACGGCCAGCGCGGCGTCGAGGTGGGCCATGGCCTCGTCCACGCGGTCGCGTTCCAGGGCCACGGTGCCCCGCAGGGCGCGCAGGCGCGGTTCGCCGGGGCGCAGCCGCAGCCCGGCTTCGGCGTCCGCGTCGGCGGCGTCCAGGTCGGCCGCGGCCAGCGCGAGCTCGGCGCGGCTGAGCCGGGTGTCCACGTCGTCGGGCTCCATCTCCAGCACGTGGTCGAAGTCGGCCAGCGCGCCCGCCACGTCGCCGACCTCCAGCCGCGCCGTGCCGCGGTTGTAGTACAGCTCGGGGAACGGCGGCCCCAGGCGCACCGCCCGGTCGTAGTCGGCGAGCGCCGCCTCGAAGTCGCCCCGACGGCGGTGGAGCTTGGCGCGTTCGCTGAGGTAGTCGGTGTAGTGCGGGTCCAGCTCGATCAGGCGGGTGAAGCCCTCGCACGCCTCGTCCACCCGGCCCGACGCGGCCAGCAGGCGGGTGCGGTTGTAGAGCAGCTGCGAGCGGTGCAGCGCCCAGTCGCCCTCGCCCAGTTCCTCGTCCAGCCGCGCCATGCCGTCCTCGACCAGCCGCAACGCGCGGTCGAGGTTGCCCCGGTGCATCTCCACCAGCGCCAACCCGTTGGCCTGGAACACCTCGTACGTGCGGCGCTCGGCGGGGTCGGGCAGTTGCGAGGCGAGCGCGTGGGCGTTGTTCTGCCAGCCGATCGCGGCCTCGTGGTCGCGCGGCTCGAAGAACCTGGTGTGCAGCATGGCGATGCTGTAGCTCGCGATCATGTGCACCTTGGGGTCCAGGAAGCGCGCCCGCATGTGCAGGTAGAGCGCCAGCGACTCGTCGTGCCGCCCGAGCGCCACCAGCGCCGACGCCGCGTGCTGCGCGAACCGCAGGTACTGCTTCGGGTGCGCCTCCGGGTCGGTGAGAGCACGGCCCCGTTCGCCGAGGTCGACCACGGCGGCGGAGAAGCCGGTCTCCACGCACGCGCGAAACGCCCGGTCCAACGCCTCGCGGCCCGCGCCGCCCGGGTCGCCGCCGCGCTCCCGGTGGAACGTCAGCGCGCCGATCACGACCCCTTGTCCCGCACCGGGTTCGAGCTCGTCGGCGCGCTCGTCGTGCAGCCGGCGCACCAGCGCGGGATCGGCGTCGCGGTAGGCGGCGACCTCGGCCGGGTCGTCGCTCGTGCCGTCGGAACGCACGTACGCACGCGCCAGCTCCTCCGGCGCACGCGGGTCCGGCCCGGCCGGACTTCCTTGGCACGTCACCGTTTCCGCGAGCACGTCGGTCAGCTCGTCACCCGGGTCACCGTCCGCGGTGGACACGACGACGCGAGCCAGTCCGGGCGGGCAGCGACGGGCCAGCAGCGCGATGAACTCCACCGTCGTCGGCTCGGCGGCGTGGACGTCCTCGAACACCAGGCACAGCGCGGGCAGCCCGGCCCGCGTCCGCGCCCGGGCGTGCGCCACCAGGAACGTCACCACGCCCTGGCTCATGCAGCGCACCATCTGCGCGCCGTAGAACCGGGTGCGCTGGTCGAACGGCGCCTCGTCGGCCAGCGTCGGCGGTGGCGGCCCGATCAGCTGGGCCAGTTCCGGGATGCCGTGGAGCAGTTCGCCGCGGTGCGCCTCCACCAGCTCGGGGTGGCGGGTCGAGGCGTCGGGCAGGACGGCGCGCAGCAGGTCGTCCACCCCGGTGTACGGACCGCGCAACCGCCGGTGGCAACCCACCACCACGGGGTCCGCGCCGGCCAGGAGGTCCGCCAGGAGCCGTCGCCGGTCGGCCCGCCGGCCGCCGCGGACGAGCAGGTGCGTGGTCATACCCGTTCTCCTTCCGGGATCGGCGCCGGTGACGCGGCGCCGCGCGTGCGCCGCTTGCGCCGGGCCAGGTGCGCCACCAGGGCGAGCTGGCCGACGTTGATCGCCAACGAGACCACCGCGTCCCAGAAGTACAGGTCGTGGCGCCCGCCGCCGAGGTTGCGCCCGATGATCTCCACGTAGGTCAGCACGATCGGCAGCGAGCCGAAGACCGTCAGCGCGAGCATGACGGCCACGCCCAGCACGATGAACGGCCCGTACCAGCGGCCCGCCCGGCGGTCGTGCCCGGTCCAGCGGTCCTCGTCCACCAGCCGGTCGGGCCGGCCCAGCAGCCGCCACACCCGGTTGCGCAGCAGGCCCACGCTCGCGTCGTGCAGGTCGTGGCAGCGCAGGGCGGTCGCGAACACGTAGTACAGGTCGGTGCGCAGGTAGAGCTGGAACTGCCAGACCAGCCGCATCACCACGGTGAAGCCGAGGGCCACGCACATCGCGCCGAACCACGACAGCTCCCCGCCCGCGGCGCGGGTGACGTGGGCCAGCAGGCCGAGCCCGGCCAGGACCACCACGTCGACCGCCATGCCGGACAGGAACGGCAGGTAGCGCTTGGCCGCCGGGACGCTGAACAGGCCGTTCATGCTCGTCTCGAAGACCACGTACAGGTACCGGTTGCTCATGCCGAGCCTGCTGGGCAGACCCAGCCTGCGCCCGGCGAGGGTGTGGTAGCCCTCGTGCAGGAAGATCAGCGGCAACTGGCCGAACGTGATCACCAGCTGCACCACCAGGGTGGAGCCGGTAAAGAAGAACTGCCCGGGGTCGGGCACCACGTCGGCGTGGTCCGCGCCGATGACCAGCCACGTCGCCGTGACGGCCGCGTAGAGCAGCCACGCCACCGGGGAGAACACCGCCCGGCCGAGCCACCCGAACCGCACCGGCCCGGTCACGACCGCGTCGCCGCCCTCGCGCACGAAACCGAGCTCCCGCACGGCTTCGAGGAAGTCGTCCACGTCCACGGCCTCGCCGAACTCGGCCTCGTACCAGTCGGCCGCCGCCTCGGGGCTGTGCCCCTCGGTCATCCGCCGCAGCAACGCCGCCCCGTCCGCGGGCAGCACCGCGTACGCGCCGGTGTCCAACCGGCCGACCACGACGTCCTCGCCCTCGGGGACGAAGCTCAGGTCGTGGAACGGCACCGGTGTCCCGCCCATGTCGCACCCCTCCCGACGCGGGAAGGGCCGCGCGCACCCGGCGCGCGGCCCCGGTCCGTCAGACCTCGACGCTGTACGGGCACTTGCAGGTGGCCGTGGTCAGGCGCACGTCGCCCGTCCGCCGGACGGTGATCTTCTTCATCTTCGTGGTCGTCTTCACGGGTTCCTCCTCGGCCTGGTGGCGCCGCCCCGGCCGGTGCGGCCAGGAATTCCTAACACCCGGCGGGATCGTTTCGGGGTGTTCAGAACGACTCCGGAACAACCGCAGAACAGCGGCGGCGACCGTTCGGCAAATTGCCCGTACGCCAGCCGGACGACCACGCGACTGAACGGCTCATACGACGTCCGAATGCATTCCGCCGTTCGCCGACGCGCTTTTCCGGCGGACACCCGTTCAGCCGATGTCCCACCCCGTTCCCCGTGTCAGGATCTATTCCCTTCTGCCGCCGGTGAAGGGAGGCACCCCCGTGCCGGACCACGACAGACCCAGCGCGGGCAGCGACCCCGCGACCCTGCTCGGCCGCGAGCTGCTGCGCCTGCGCACCGCGCGCGGCCTGTCCCTCCGCCGCCTGGCCAGGCTCCTGGGCATGACCGCGCACAGCGGCCTGGTCGACTACGAGCGCGGCCTGCGGATACCGCCGCGCGACCTGATGTCCGCCTACGTCCGCGTGCTGTCACCGCAGGACGACGGGCTGCTCACGATCTACCGCGCGGCGCTGGACAGCCGGGCCGCCCGCCGGGTGGCCGCCGTGCTCCCGCTGACGCCCGTGCCGTCCCCGGGCCGGGCGGCGGACCACCTGGCCCAGCACCACGTGCTCACCGGCCTGGCCCAGACGCTGGAGAACGTGGCCGACCAGCTGCGGGCGCTGGCCGCGGGGTTCGCCCCCGCCGCCGACGTCGTCGAGGGAACCGGTTCGTGACGTCGATTCCCATTCGCCGGAAATCCGACTTCTGCGGCTTCGCGCACCCGAATCCGTCACCGATCGGCGCACCGCGAGTTCATCACGACAATCGCACTCGCGCTCAGTCCAGGAGCGAGGCGAAACGGGACAAACCGAACTCGGCGACGCGCTTGCCGAGGACGACTCCGGCCTCGTCCGCCGTGCGCGTGTGAATGCCCGACCAGACCCGCGCGTCCACGTTGTCCGCCGTGAGGTCGGCCCACCGCTGGTAGGTGCGGGTGACGCCGGGCGCGGTCGGGCTGGTCGTGGTGAACGGCCGTCGCGCGGACGGCCCGGCGAACGCGGTCAGCACGACCTCCGCCGCGCCCGAGTAGGTGTTGTGGCCGCTCGGGTAGTCCGGGTGCGCGGGCGTGGCGTGCAGCGGCGTCCACCCCGGGTCGACCGCGGCGCGGATGGCCGTGATCGGCCGCCACCGCAGGTGGGCGTACTTCGAGTCCGAGGTCGCGATCTGGGTGTCGACCAGGATCACGTGGAACGCGGCGACCAGCGCGGCCCGGTGTGCGGGCGGCCCGGCGAGCTGGGTGACGGCCGCGCGCAGCGGCTCGGTGTAGCCGACGAGCGAGCTCTGGAGCCAGAACTGCGCGGTGTCGGTCTGCGCCGCCGTGCGCACGGTGCTGTCCGCGGCCCCGTAGGCGCGCACCTCCGCCACGTCCGCCCGGTCGCGCGGCGAGTCGAGCGCGGGCGGCGGCGGCAGCCGGAACTGCTCGGCGCGATCGAGCAGGAAGGGCCGGGCCAACCGGTTGCCCGCCTGCTGGGGCGGCGTGAACGACGGCGCCGTCGGCTGCCACACGCCCGGCGCCGCCGTCGGCACGGTGAACGACGCGTTGACCGAGGCCGGGTCGAGGCCGTCGTCCCGGCGTTCGGCCAGCAGGTCCACCGCTTCCCCGGCACCGTCGGCCACGCCCCGGTCGCGCTGCCCGCCCGGCGGCAGGCGGTCGAGCGTCGCGCGCAGCGCCGCGTCCAGCTCCGTCCGGCGGGCGGGCGCCAGCGCCGCGAGCGCGGTGTGCACCGCCGAGGCCACCGCCGCGTCGGCGCGATCACCGCCGCCCGCGCCACGCGCGGCACGTGCGGCGGCGAGCCAGCCGATCGCCCACGTCCGGCTGTTGGTCGACTGCGCGGACGCGCCCGCGGCGGCGACGGTCGCCGCCGTCACGTCGAACCACTCGGCCACCACGTCCACCCGGTGCCGCGGCGACCCGGCGGCCGGAGCCGCGCCCACCACCGCGAAGATCCCGACGATCACCAGCGCAAGAACTCTCCTCATGCCGCAGAGCATTGGGGCACAACCGAAACCCTGTCCACGCCGCCCACATGGCGGGAGGCGGTTGCGCCACCGCGCTACCGTTCCCCCTGGTGTCAACCGAACTGTCGGTGTCAGACCGGTCGTACGCCTGCCAGCAGCTCGTCGGTCACCGCGGCCAACCGTGCCGCGTCCGCGGAGGAGAACAGCGCGCTGCGCACGCTGATCTCCGTGTCGACGGTGAACGCGGTCAGCGGGTCCGCCGGCGGGTCGTCCAGCAGCCGCAGGATCGGCGGCACGACGGCTGCGGCCGGTTTCGCCACCGCCTTCTGCCGCTCGACGAACGCCGCGGTCGGAGCGTCGAACTCGCCGACGAAACCGGTCGACGTGGTGCCGGGGTGGAACAGGACGTAGCGCACCGGTCCACCGCCGTACCGGTCCGCGAACGCCACGCCGAGCAGGTCGACCAGCCGCCCGGTCAGGAACATCGCGCCGACGCCGTCGTAGCGGCGGGCGCTCTGCAGGTCGTCCCACGCGATCGGGGTGTCGTGCCCCGGTCCGGCCACGTTCACGACCACCGGTCGCTCGGCCCGCTCCAGCGCGGGCCTCAGCCCGTCGCCCAGCAGCAGCCGGCTCAGGTAGAACAGCGCGAAGTTGTCCTCGAAGCCCTCCGCCGTCTCCCGCCGGTGCGTGCGGAAGTAGCGCGCGCACAGCACCAGGCCGTCCACGACCGGGTTGGCGTCGAGGATCCGCTCGACCACCTCCCGGTTGACCGACACCAGGCTCAGGTCGGCCTGGACGAACTCCAGCGAACCGGGAGCCCGGTCGGCCTCGCGGAGCAGCGCCTCCCCTTTCTCCGCGCTCGTGCCGACCGCCACCACGTGGTCCCCCCGGGACACCAGCGCCCGTGCCACGGCCGCACCGATGCCGTCGGTCGCGCCCGTGATCACGTAAGTCTTCGTCACCCGTACCTCCCGGCCATCGTCCACCGACACCTGCAACCCCGGGCGTGGTGATCGCATTCCGCCGGTCGGACGCGAGTCAGGTCGTCGCGGTCGGGTGGGACTCGACGTGATCCCGGATGGCGGCCACGGCGGAGACGCCGCAGACCTCCTCGACCGCGTTCGCCGCCGCGTGGCACGTGCGGAAGCGCTGGAACGGGGTCAGGCCCAGGCGGCTGACCTGGAGGTACGTGCAGTTGAGCAGGAACCGGTGGCGCAGCAGCGCCGGGTCGTTGAGCACGGCTTCGCGGTAGGCGCGATCGCCGACCACCAGCGCGTGCACCGGGGCCGGCGGCAGGGTGGCGGGTGGTTCGGCGGGCAGCGGGCGGAAGACCAGGCCCCGGTCGACGAGCGGGGCGACCCGGTGGCCGTACTCCCGGCACAGCGCCGCCCACCGGCGGGCGTACGGGGCGGTGTTCACCGTGCTGTCCAAGGTGGCCAGCACGGCCCGGGTGCGGGCGAGCAGGGTGGCGCGGTGGGCGTCGTAGTGGGCGTCGAACGCCGCGCGGACCGCGTCCGGGTCGCGGCACGAGGACAGGAAACCCTCGGCGTGCGCGCGGTAGGACGCGAAACCGGCCGCGACGGGCGGGCCGGCTGCCACCGTGGTGGCCAGCACCAGCTCCAGCGCGATCAGCTCCTTGGCGTCGACGCCCGCGCGGGCCCGGTCGAGCATCCGGAACAGCAGGTGCGTGCCGTCGACGGCGAACGAGGCCATCAGCTCGCCGGTCTCCGCGCTGCGGATCACGTGCGAGCGGGTGTCGTAGGGCTGCTCGTGGATGGAGTTGTCCGGGAACCACGGGACCAGCGGCCCGGGTTCCCTCTCCCACCGGGCCAGCACGCGGTGCTGGGCCAGGTCGTGCTCCAGGTCCGGTTCGGCGGTGGACGGGTGCGCCGCCAGGTAGTCGCCGATGACCGCGTCCACGCGGGGCCGCACGACGTCCGACCACGTTCGCGGGTCGGTCCTGGCGAACAGGCGCACGTGCGGGCCCTGCCGCCAGTGCCGGGCGAGGTAGAGCGCGTCCACCCGCGAGCGGACCTGCTGGAAGAGGGGGCGGACCCCGTCGAGGATGAGCCGGTCCTTGTCCGGGTCGTAGTAGTAGACGTGCACGCAGTGCCACGCGGTGCGGGTGTCGTGGTCGGGGCGTTCCGTCTCGACGGTCACAGCGGCGCCACCTCGTCGTGGAGTTCGGAGAGGGTTCGGGCGGTGAGCGACGCCAGGCGCGCCTCGGTCGCCTCGGCGAGGCCGAGCCGGTTGCACAGCAGGTGCGCGCAGCGCAGGACCACGTACGGGACCACGGGGTCCTCCGGCCGCAGGGCGCGCGCCAGCCCCGCGAACGGGGACGGCACGTCCACGGGCGTGAAGTCGCCGCGTGCCCGCAGCCCGGTCAACGTCCCGTGCAGGGTCCGCACGGACAGCCACCACGCCGCGAGGGGATCGGCCGGGGCCGGGCCGGACGGCGGGTGCGCCCACAACCGCCGGGTCTGGACGAGCAGGTCGTCCCGGCGTCGCGGGCGCGGCGCGGACGGCTGCCGGGTGCGCGCCGCGGCGAAGCGGGCGGCGGCCCGTTCGAGGTCGGGTTCGCACACCACGAGGGCGAGGGTGAGCATGGCGAGGGCAGCGCCGGCCCGGCGGTCGGGCGGCGCGGCCAGCAGGCGCGCGGCGAGGCGGCTGGAGTCGGTGTAGTGCCGTTCGACGGCGCGCAACGCCCGACCGTCCCCGTAGGCGTGGTGCTCGGGCTCGTAGGCGGCGAACTCGACCGTGTCGACCGGTCGCAGCCGCCGGTCCCACCGGGTCAGGCGCTCGACCTCGGCGCGGCGGCGGGCGACGGACTCGTACTCGCGCTGGGACCAGTCGTCGGGCGGCGAAGGGTGCCCGGCCAGGTGCCGCGCGCACACCCGCGCGACCGCGGCCCGGACCACGCCCGGGTTCACCCTGGTCAGCAACCGCAGCCGCACGTGCGGCCCGCCCTCCCAGCAGCGCAGGAAGAACCAGTCGCGGACCTTGCCGCCGCGGGACAGCTCCTCGCACAGCGGGACGACCGCGCACGTGACGAGCAGGTCCTGGTCGCCGCGGTGGAAGACGTGCGCGCCGACCCACTCGCGGTCGGGCTCAGCCATGCGGGCCCACCGCCGGCAGCTCGAAGGCGGACCCGGTGGCGCGACCCGGGCGTGCGGGGACGGCGGTGGGCGGCACGGTTCCCTCCAGGCGCTCCGGTCAGGCCACGGCCGCACAGCCGCCGCAGTGGTCGTCGCAGTCGGCGCGGCCCAGGCACAACCCGCCGCTGGACGCGCCCAGCTCCGTGAGCCCGTGGCCCTGGGTCAGCTCCTCCGGACCGACGACCGGCACCACGCCGGCCGGCTCCGGGTCGTCGCACTCCGGCACGCACTCCGGCACGGACTTCGGGACGGTCATGGCGGACCACTTCCGGGGGTTCGGGACCTTCGTCGTGCCGAGCGGATCGCGGGCACGCCCCCAGTGCAGCACGGCCCCGTCCCGACCAGCGCGGAAACCACCCGTGCGGGTCACCCCGGCGGATACCGCCGCACGCACACCCGGTGGTCACCCGGGTCGCACCACTGCGGCGCACGTCACCGGCCGGGGTGGCGTGCCGGGCTCCGACGGGTCACGCGCAGTCAGCCCCGCGGTCCAGGACCGTGCTCGCGGGTCGCGGAGTCCCCGGAAGCGGGAACGACGGGCCGCCCGACCCGGCGCGGCGGCACGTCGGCGCGCGCCGGTAAAGCCCTCCCACATGGTGAGCCTCCCTGTTCCGGGCGGAGGCCGGGTGCCGGCATCGACGCGTGGCACCGACATCGCTCCACATCGGACAGACATCCCCGCCCGGCCGCGAACCCGGGATCGGGGTCCCGGAGTTCCGGCGGGTCTTCCGCCGCCACCCGGCCGGCGTCGTGGTCGTCACCGTCGACGCCGAACGCGGGCCGGCCGGGTTCACCGCGACATCGCTGACCTCGGTGTCCGCCGAGCCGCCGCTGGTCTGCTTCGGCGTCTCGGCCGGCTCGTCCAGCTGGCCGCACGTGCGCGACGCGGCGAGCGTCGTCGTCAACTTCCTGGGCGCGCACCAGGAGGACCTGGCACGGCGGTTCGCCACCCACGGGGTCGACCGGTTCGCCGCGCCCACCCGGTGGCGTCGCCTCGCCGGCGGCGAACCGGTCCTGGACGACACGGCCGGCTGGCTGCGGGCGGAGGTGGAGGCGCTCGTCCCGGTGGGCGACCACCACCTCGTGCTGGCCCGCGTCACGGCGACCGACCTGCGCGACGCCACCCCTCCCCTGCTCTACCACGACGGCCGCTACCGGTCCGTGCCCGGCGAACCGGGCTGAGCACCGGGCGCACGTCCGTCCACATCGGTCGCCGGTCCGGGTGAACCTCGTGGTCTGCGTTGGCGGGGCCTCGTCGCCGCCGGCAAGGCTGGGCACGGACCGGGCCGATGGTGGCGAAGGGTGAGCCGTGCGCACTGGAACGATCACGAGGACCACGCCGTCGCCATCGTCGGGGTCGCCTGCCGGCTGCCCGGGGGCGTCGAAGGACCGGACGCGCTGTGGCAGGCGCTGGTCGACGGCCGGGACCTGGTGGGCGAGGCGCCCTCGGACCGGTTCGACCTGGAGCGGTTCACCGACCGGGCGCTGCCGCGGTGGTCGGCGCGAACCTCGGCGGTTTCCTGCTCGGCTTCCTGCTCGCGGTCACCGGCGGCGCGCTCGCGCCGGCCTGGGTGCCCGACCGCGCCGCGAGCCCGGCCGAGCCCTCGGCGGGAGGCTCCGCGTGAACGACACCCGGCTCCGGCACGCGGTGTCGGGGAAGACGGTCCTGCTCACCGGGACGGCGCGCCGGCTCCGGTGTACCGGGCGGACCCGGCTACCCCGCCGCCGCCATGCGCGGGGTGGCGGAACGGCTGCTCGACGAGCACGACCGGCTCGACATCGTGATCCACACCGCCGGCACCCCGCCACGGCCGTCGTCGTGCCACGGCTTCGAGCACACGATCAACACCCACTACGTCGGCCCGTCCACGCTCATCCGCGGCCTGCTGCCCGCGCTGCGCTCGCGCGGCCCGGCGCACCTGATCAACGTGCTGCCCGCGCACATCCGCCTGCCGCTGCCGTCCCGCTGGGGCGGCCACCGCGCGTCGAAGGCCGCGTTCGACACCTGGTTCCGCGGCCTGGCGGCGAAGGCCCCGCGACCGCGGCCTCACCACGACCACCGTCTACACCGGACTCGTCCGCGCCGACCCGGTCGCGTTGATCTGCGACGCCATCACCCTGCGACCGCGGGAGATCGCGCCGTGGTGGCTCCGGACGTCCGGCCCAAGCCGCCTCGGCCGTTGAGCGGAAGACCCGCGAAACGAGACGTCGATTTCCCGGGTCCCGACCGAACCGCCCCGACTGGCCCGAACAGCGCAACGCGACCGTGACGGGGTTCGCGCGCCGCGGCGGTTCCGCCACGCCGACCCCAGCCGATCGCGCAGTTCACCGGGCAGGTCCGCGCGTTGACCACCGCGCGACCGGACGTGCCCGGCCGCCGTCGTGACACCGGCGAACGGCCGCACGCCGCGCACGGTCACCGGCCGGCAGGGCGTCTCGATTGCCTTGCCAAGGGAATCGGTCCGAAGCACACTGCTGAACGTTTCAAGCCGGTCGCCGGGAGGAAGTGCCCGGTGGGACGACACCGACGGCTGGAACCGCCGCCCACCGACGCCGCCACCACCGCGTTCTTCAGCTCCCCGGAGGTCCGGTCCATGAAACGAAGGCACCTGCTCGCGAGCGCGGCCGCCGCGCTGACCCTGGTCGCCGCCGCGCTGGCCGTCGGCACCGCCCAGGCCGACAGCGGCGTGAAGGTCATGCCGCTGGGCGACTCGATCACCGACGGCTTCAACGTGCCCGGCGGCTACCGCGTCGACCTGTGGCAGAAGCTCGTCGCCGGCGGCCGCGCGGTCGACTTCGTGGGGTCGATGACCAACGGCCCCACCAGCCTCGGCGACCGCAACCACGAAGGCCACTCGGGCTGGACCATCGCCCAGATCGACAGCAACGTCACCAACTGGCTGCGCACCTACACCCCGCGCACCATCCTGCTGCACATCGGCACGAACGACATGTACGGCGGCGACCCGGGCGGCGCGCCCCAACGCCTGTCGAACCTGGTCGACCGCATCACCACCCTGGCGCCGGACGCGAACCTCTTCGTCGCCACGATCGTGCCCCTGTCGTCGGGTGACGCGACCGTCCGGGCGTTCAACGCCACCATCCCGTCCATGGTGCAGAGCAAGGTGAACGCGGGCAAGAAGGTGCACCTGGTCGACATGTACCGCGCGTTGACCACCGCCGACCTCGCCGACGGCGTGCACCCGAACGCCGGTGGCTACTCGAAGATGGCCACGGCCTGGTACAACGCGCTGCTGGCCGTGCCGGGCAGCATCGGCGACCCGACCACGACGACCACCACCACCACGACCACTACGACCACCACTCAGCCCGGTGGTGCGGCGTGCACGGCCACTTACCGCGTGGTCAACGCGTGGGGCGGCGGCTACCAGGCCGAGGTGAAGGTGACCAACGCCGGCACCACGTCGATCAACGGTTGGACGGTCCGCATGACCCTGGCGTCCGGCCACGCGGTCAGCAGCCTCTGGGGCGGTGCGAACACCGGAACCAGCGGTGCCGTGTCGGTGAAGAACGCGCCGTACAACGGTTCCCTGGCCGGCGCCGCGTCGACCACGTTCGGCTACGTCGCCAACGGCCCGAACTCCACCCCGCCGAGCGAGGTGACCTGCACCAGTCCGTGACGGCACCGGCCCGGACACCACACCGGTGTCCGGGTCGCCCGCCGGGCGCGGCACCACCTGCGGCAGTCGGCGTTCCGGTGGGACGCCACGCCGTCGGCCGGCCGCTCGACCCGGACGGCGGAACGCCTCCACCGTCGTGACGCCCCCGGGCCGGACGTCGTGCTCGGCCGGGAACTTCCGGTAGGCGGGCACGGTGGCGGCCACCCGGTGGGACGGCTCCGGCACCGGCTCGCCGCGCATGCCGGTCCCCTCCGCCCGGTCAGGGGACGACGGTCTCGTAGATCCCCCGCCCGAAGGTGGCCGCGACGAGCCGGTGGTGCCGGCCGTCGTACTCGATGTCGTCCACCGCGACCCTCGGCAGGCCGCGGCCCAGCCGCAGCCAGTGCCCGGCCGCGAGCGCGTTGCCGACGAAGACGCCCTGGTCCGTGGCCACGTAGAGCTGTCCCGCGCGGCCGAGCACGACGTCGTTGACCGGTGCGGACGGAAGGTTGCCGGAGATGTCGGCCCACCGCGCGCCCGCCGAGCGGGTCGTCAGCACGTGGGGCTGGTCGGAGCCGGACCGGTAGCCGGACAGCGTCACGTACGCCGTGGCCGGGTCGCGCTCGGACACCGCGATCCGGGTCACCCACGGTTGGCCGTCGAGCACCTTCGCCCAGGTCGCGCCCAGGTCGCGGGTCAGCCACACGCGGCCGTCGTCGGTGCCGACCCAGATCGTGCGCGGGTCGGACGGCGCGGCGGCGACCGTCGTGATGGTGCCGTACGGGTAGGTGTCCTGCCCCGGTCCGCCGGTCAGGTCGGGGCTGATCGCGGTCCAGGTCACGCCGTTGTCGACCGACCGGTTGAGCCGGTTGCCGCCGTAGTACAGGACGTCCGGGTCGGAGGGGTCGAACTGCACCGGGGTGAACCAGTTGCGCCGGTCCGCGGTGGTCGCCGGGGTGAAGTAGGCCATGGTGGCGCCGCCGTCGGTGGACCGGAAGCAGTTGCCGTACTGGTAGCAGGCGAAGACGTTCTCCTCGTCGCGCGGGTTGATGATGTTCTCCTCGCCGTCCCCGCCGAGGTACTCGTTGAACGCCGGACCGCCCCACGAGCGCAACGAGCCGTTGTCCTGGGTGCCGCCGGAGACGCGCGTGACGTCCTGCGGGCTGATCGCCACGCTGTAGAACTGGGTCCACGGCTCGTGCACGGCCTTGACCCAGCCGCCGTCGCCGTCCGCGTCGGACCGGTACACGCCGCCGTCGTTGCCCAAGTAGGTCCGCGCCGGGTGGCGCGGGTCCCACACCATGGCGTGGTGGTCGACGTGGGTCGAGGTGTCGTCCGCGGTCCAGGTCGCGCCGCCGTCCTCGGTGGTCAGCAGCGGAACGCCGGCGACGTGCACGTGCCGGGCGTCGTCCGGGTCGACCCAGACCTTGCCGAACCACCAGCCGAAGCTCGACTGCGACGACCTGAGCACGTCCGGCTCGGGCAGCCGGGTCCAGCTGTCGCCCGCGTCGGCGGAGGTGTGGAAGCTCGCGAACGGGCCCGCGGTGCTGTTGACGATCACGTACAGCCTGCCCGGCTCGGACGCCGAGACGCCGAGGCCGATGCGGCCGACGTCGGGCCCGGCGGGCGGCAGGCCGCCGGCGAGCCGCTGCCAGGTCAGGCCGCCGTCGACGGAGCGGTACACGCCGGAGCCCTCGCCGCCGTAGGTCCGCTTGACCGGGGTGCGCCGGTGGTCCCACAGCACCGCGTACACGCGCTTCGGGTCGGTCGGGTCGAGCTGCACGTCGACCGCGCCGGTGAACTCGTTCGGCACGTCGAGCACGCGCCGCCACCCGTCGCCGCCGCTGGTGGACAGGTACACGCCGCGGTCGCCACCGGGGCTGTAGAGCGAGCCGGTGGCGGCGACGAACAGGCGCTTCGGGTCGGTCGGGTCGATCGCGATGCCGCCCACCGCGCCGGAGTCGCGCAGGCCGACGTGGCGCCACGTCGCGCCGCCGTCCGGGGACCGGTAGACACCGGTGCCCTCGTAGGTCACGCTGCCGCCGCCCGGGTTCGGCTCGCCGGTGCCGACGTACAGGGTGCCGTCCGCGGCGGTGGCCACCGCGCCCATGGACTGCGTCGCGTTGTCCGGCCACGCGGGCGCGAACGTGCTCCCGGCGTCGGTGGAGCGCCACAGCCCGCCGCTCGCCGCGGCGGCGTACACGGTGTCGGGCCGTTGCGGGTCCAGGGCGAGGCTCACGATCCGCCCGCCGATGTTCGTCGGGCCGATCGGGCGCCACGGCGCGCCGGCGGCCGGGATGCGGTCGGCCTCGGCGGCGGCCAGGTCGTGCGCGTGCCGCGGGATGGTGTCGCCGCGGACGGCCTTCTGGAGGAACCGGTGCTCGGCCGGGGCCGACGGACCGCGCACCGGTCGGTACTCGCCGGGCTGCCCGGTGCCGGGCGGGTCGGCGAGCGCGGGCACGGGTAGCAGCACCAACGCGCCGGCGACGACCAGCAGGCGGCGAACTCGCATCGGGAACCCCCAGACGGTGGACCACGGCACGGCCGTGGCGGACGCTAGGGGACGCGGCGGCGCGGACGACACCGGTGATCGTGGGTCGTTCTTGACAGTTGACCCGTGCGCGGTGTCACCCGGTGTAGAGCGTCAGCCCGTACGCCGACAGCGGTTCGGCGATCGGCTGGACCCACGTCGTCCCGCCGGACGTGCAAGTGCCGGACCCGCCCGACACCAGGCCCACCGCGCGGACCGCCGTGCCCGAGCCGGGGTTGGTCACCACGGGCGCGCCGGACGTGCCCGCCTCCGGGCACATCGAGGTCCGGATGAGCCCGCTGACGCAGCCCTGCGGGTAGCAGACGGTCTGGTTGAGCCCGGTGACGCCGCCGCACCGCCAGCCCACGACGGGGCTGGAGTAGCAGACCGACGAGCCGACCGGCGGGGTGGCGTGGCCGGTGATCGTGACGTCGGTGCCGCTGCCGTACCGGTCGACCAGCGGCGTGGACACCGCGGCGGTCGACGCCACCCGGATCAGGCCGTAGTCGTTCGTGGGGAAGGAGGAGCCGACCGCCGGGCCGATGTAGCCGCCGCTCCCGTACCACTCGCTGCCCGTGGCGACGCAGTGCCCGGCGGACACGATGAAGCGGTTCGCGCCGGACCGGGCGTTGAAGCCCACCGTGCAGCGCGTGCCGCCGCTGGTGATCGTCTGCCCGCCGATCAGGTCCCACACCGGGCGGGGCGCTTCGGCGACGTGCTCGACGGTGACCGCGCCGACGCCGAGCCCGCGCGCCCACTCGACGACGCCCGCCGCGTCGCCGTGCACGGACACCACCAGCGCCTCGGTGGCCGGATCGACGTACCAGCCGGTGACGGCGTGGGGTCGGGCCGCCGCGCCCCCCTCCAGCCGTTCCCCGCCGGCGGCGGGTGCGCTCGACACCGGTCCGGCCGAGGTGAACAGCAGACCGGCCGCCAGCACGGCCGCGCCCGCTCGACGCGCGAAGGTCATGACCCACCCCCTGGACCGCGACGGTAACCACGACCGGAGCCGCCGGGTAGCGACCGTTCGTGCACATCGGCCGACCGGCCTTGATCGGACCTACCCTGGTCGGGTGGGGATCGCGATCCTGTGCGCGCTGACCGGGGCGGTGCTCAGCGCGGTGGGCGCCGCGCTCCAGTTCCGCGGCGTCCGGGATGTCGGCGACCTCACCGTGCGCAGGTTCACCCGGCTGGCGGGCAACCGGCGGTGGCTGCTCGGGTTCGCGGTGCTGTTCGTCGCCGCGGTGCTCCAGGTCCTCGCCCTGGCGCTGGCCCCGGTGACCGTGGTGGCGCCGCTCGCCGTGCTGTCGCTGCCGGTCGTCGCGGCGATCGGCGTGCGGCGGGTGACGCGGGGGTTCGCGGTGGCCGTGATGGCGGCGACGGGCGGGGTGGCCACGTTCGTCGCGGTCGCCGCGCGGTCCGCCGTCACCACGGACGTGCCGCCCGCGGTGGCGCTGCGGGCCGGTCAGGTCGTCGCCGGCGTGGTGTGCGCGTTCGTCCTCGTCGGGGCGCTGCGGAGCGGGACGGGGCGCGCTCTGGCGCTGGCCGCCGGCGCGGGTGCGGCGTACGGCCTGGTCGCCGTGCTGGTGCGTGACGTGGCCACCTCGCTGCCGCACCTGCCGTGGGTGTCGTTCGTCGGCCTGGCGGTGGCGTTCCTGGTCGGCGCGTCGCTGGTGCAGCTGGGTTACGCGAGCGGCCCGGCCGACCTCGTGGTGGCCGGCCAGACCGTGGTGAACCCGATCGTCGCCGCGTGGATCGGCATGGTGCTGCTGGACGAGACCCCGGACGCGGGCGGCGGCACCCTGTTCGCCCTGGTCACGAGCGCCGCCGTGGCGCTGACCGGCATCGCCGCCATCGCCCGCTTCCACCGCCGCCGGCCGGCCGGGGAGTCCACCGGCGTCAGGTAGTCGCCGTACCGGGTCGGCGGAGTGCCCGTTCCGCCGGGGCCGCCACATCCGCGCGACCGCGGCCGTCGGCTACTCCGGGTCCATCCCGCCCGCGCCGGCCGTGCCGTCGGGTGTGGACTCGTCCGGTGTGGTGTTGGCGGAGTCCGCCTGCTCGTCGGCGAAGGTGGGCCGCGAGTGCTCGTCGGCGAAGTCCGGGTCCTCCTCCATCGCGGCCGCGGTGGCGGGGTCGGGTTCCGGTGTCGTCATCGCCATGGTGTATCCCTTCGCTGACGGCCCAAACCAGCAGGGGAGATCGTGCGCATCGGGGTGTTCTACGACGGGACGTGGTTCGCCTACCTGAGCGACTACTACGCCACCGCCCATCCGCGGGCGGCGCGGATCGCGCTCGACGGCCTGCACGACGCGTTGCGCTGGTACCTGCACGCCGAGACCGGGACCGCGCTGGACGAGTGCGTGGTGCACGAGGCGCACTACGTGCGCGGTCGCATCGAGACGCCCGCGGCGTCGTTCGACGCGGCCCTGGCCGCCGCCGGCGTCACCCGGCACGACCTGCCGCTGCACGGCGGCAAGGAGAAGGGCGTCGACGTCCACTTCGCCCTCGAGGCGTGGGAGCTCGCGACCACCGTGCCGCTGCGGTGGGTCGTGCTGATCACCGGCGACGCGGACTTCACGCCGCTGGCCACCCGGCTGACCGGGCGCGGCGTGGGCGTGGTGGTGCCGGTGGTGGACGACCGGGCGTCCGCCGAGCAGGCGCCCGCCTGGACGCCGCGCTCCGCCGCGCCGCTGCGGGCGGCGGCCACCCTGACCCCGACGTTCGACGACCTGTTCGCGCCCGCCGACCGCGCCGGCTACCCGTTGCGCCGGCCGTTCGTGCGGTCCGGCGAGGTGGTGGCCTCCCCCGCCGGCGCGCCGCGCGGCCGGCGGCGCGGGACCGTGACCGGGTGGAAGGCCGGGCAGCCGCACGGGTTCATCACCGACAGCCGCGGCAGCTCGTGGTACGCCTCCCGCGACGACCTGCCCGTGGGGGTGGCGATGCTGCCCACCGGCACGCCCGTGTCGTTCACCGGGTCGCCGGTGCCCGCGCCGGGCCGCAAGTACCCGCGGGCGGAGTCGATCCGGTTCGAGTGACCGCCGGTGCGCGGAGGCCGGCTTCCGCGCACCGGCGGGACCGGTCAGCTCGCGGTGCAGGACGCCGTCGGGGCGGTGTTCGCGCCCTTCGACGACGCGGTGAAGCCGAACGAGGTGCTGCCGCCGGCGGCGAGGGCGCCGTTGTAGCTCGCGTTGCGGGCCGTCACGGTGGACCCGCTGCTGGTGATCGCGGCGTTCCACGCGTTGGTGACGGTCTGCCCGTCGGCGTAGGTCCAGGTGACCGTCCAGCCCTTGATCGGCGACGCGCCCGCGGTGACCCGGACCTCGGCCTGGAACCCGCCCGGCCACTGGTTGGTGACGGTGTACCTGGCGGTGCAGGCGAGTCCGCCACCCGGCGTGGTGGTTGTCGTCGTCGTGGTGGTCGTCGTGGTGGTCGTGGTGGTGGTAGTCGTGGTGCCGCCGAAGATCGACGCTTCCTTGGCCGTGGCCTTGATGCCGTTGGCGCCGTTGAAGATGCGCTGACCCCACGTGGTGAGCCGGGCGGGGTCGAAGTCGGTGGCCATGTCCAGGATCGGGTCGCTGTTGCCGCTCCACGACCAGGCCAGATAGCCCAGGCCCAGCTTCTGCGCCTCGCTCAGGATCGTCTCGTGGTCGACCTCGTTCGCCGCGAACCGCCAGCCGAACTCGCCGATCACCAGCGGCCAGCCGTTGGCCTGGAAGCGGTCGAGGTAGTCCACGATGCTCGACGCGGTGTTGAACACCGAGTACATGTGGATCGACAGCACGGTGTTGCGCGCGGTGTCGGCGTCGAGGACCTTCTGGGCGTTGTCCCGCATGACGTACTGCCAGTCCTGGCCCCAGTTCGGCCCGTCCACCATGAGCAGGTGCTGGAAGCCGTTGGCGCGCAGCTTCTTGATGGCGTTGGCGGTGGCGTCGGTCCACTGGGCGGCGTCGACGTTGCCGATCGGCTCGTTGCCGATGTTGATGACGACGTAGTCCTCCTGGCCGACCAGGTTGCCCTTCTGGCTGATCCAGTAGTTCGCCGCCTCGTCCAGCGACGCCGCCGCGGCCTCCTCGCCGTAACCGGTGGTGTCGTGCACCTCCAGCACGCAGATCATCCGGTTGCGCTTGCACAGGTCGATCACGGCGGGCACGTCCGTGGACGGACCCCACCTCTTGCCCGTGCCCAGCACCACCCGGACCGTGTTCGCGCCCAACGCCTTCACGTCGGCGAACGAGCCGGTCCGGCCGGTGTACCAGACGTGCGGGTGGTTGACGCCGCGCATCACGAACGGCTGCCCGTTGGCCTCGACGATCCTCGTGCCGCTGACGTGCAGGCCCACCGCCGCCTGCGCCTGCGGCAACACCGTCAACCCGAAGGCCGCGACGACCAGCAGGGCGGCTCCGATCAGGGCGATTCTGCTTCTCATGGCTGTTCGACACCTCATTGAGTCGACGTTCGTCCCGCTCCCCATTCTGGGAGCGCTCCCAGCAATGTTGTCGCTCAGTGACGACCGAGAAGGACGTCATTAGTTTCTGGGTGGAACTTAAGCGGTCACGGTACGGTCACCGCCCTTCCAGCGTCAAGGTCGAGTTGCGCAAAGGTCGCGGTGCGTAACCATCCGATGGACCAACGACTGGGAGCGATCCCAGAACGCCGCTATGTTCGAGCGGTGATCTCCGAAGCCGGCGCCCGTGCCACCACCTCCTCCTGGCCGAAGCTGCCCGAGGTCGCGCGGGACGTGCTGCTGGAGGTGCTGATCCACGGCCCGCTGTCCCGGGCCGAGATCGCCACCCGGCTGCGCCTGTCCCGACCGACGCTCACCCGCGTGACGAAGGCGCTGGTGACGCAGGGCCTGCTGGTCGAGGGCGACACGAGACCGCGAGCCTCGGCGGGCCGCCCGTCCGAGATGCTGCACGTGCGCGGCCCGGCCCACCGCTTCCTCGGCGTGAAGCTGACCGCCGACCGGCTCTTCGCCGCCGTCACCGACCTGACCGCCACCCCGCTGGCGACGGTCGAGGAGCCGCTGCGCTCCACCGCGCCGGACGACGTCGTCGCGCAGGTCGCGGACGTCGCGCGCCGGTTCCCCGGCATCACGGGCATCGGCGTGACGCTGGGCGGGATCGTGCTGGACGGCCTGGTGGCGCGCGACGAGTTCCTGCGCTGGACCGACGTGCCGCTCAAGGCGGCGGTGACCGCGGCGACCCGCGTGCCGACCGCGGTGGACAACGACGTGCAGGCGCTCACCGCCGCCGAGCACTGGTTCGGCCCCGGCGCGGGGCTGAAGTCGCTGGCGGTGATCACCGTCGGCGCGGGCGTGGGCACCGGGCTGATCGTGTCCGGCGGGCTCGTCGCGGGCTCGCACGGCCTCCCGCCCCACTTCAGCCACACCCTGGTCGACGCCACCGGCCCGCAGTGCGGCTGCGGCAGGCGCGGCTGCATCTCCAGCTACCTGATGACGCACGCGATGCTGCGCCGGCTGCCGGGCCGGCCCACCTACGCCGAGGCCCTGGCCCGGGTCCGCGCGGGCGACCCGGACGCCCGCCAGGTGTTCGACGAGGCCGGTTACGCGCTCGGCGTGCTCATCGGCACCGTCGCCAACGTCATCGACCCGCAGAAGGTCCTGCTGACCGGCGAGGGCCTGCCGCTCTACGAAGTCGCCGCACCGCTCGTGCACGACGGCATCGAGGACACCTACGAGGACGACCCGGACCTGATCGACCTGGACGCCCGGCCGTTCGACTTCAGCGAGTGGGCCCGCTCCGGCGCCGCGCTCGCGATCAAGGCCACCATCACCGGCACCATCGCCGACCGACCGCGGTCCGACCCGCGCTAGGCGTTGCTCAGCAACCCCTCGAACACCGCGAGGAGGTCGGCCGCCTCCGCTGACCGGTGCCGACGCCGACCACACCCGGCTCGACGCAGTCCTCCGTCCCGGTTGCCGGGGTTGGAGCGCTCCAACGGGTAGCCGCGTGCCGACCCCGCCGACGGCACGCCGCGCACCCACCCTCACCCTCGCCGACCTCCGCGTAAGGGGTGGCACCGCAGCCGCCCACCATGCGCCCCGGGTCCCCGGACCACTCGAAAGGCTGGCCCTTCCCACCCGCTCAGGGGTTCGTGATACCGCAGCGATAACGATCTTTGATCGCGGTGGGAAAGGGTGGGGTTCGCAGGGACGCCTACGGAGGGGACAGGGACATGTCGGCGAACGGGCCAGAGGGGTTGAGACCATCCGGCGACGTGGTCACGACGGTGGGAGTCGAGCACGTCCGGCTCAGCTACGAGTACCTCGACCGGCGGGACATGGACGGGTACGGGTCGCTGTTCGACGCCGAGGCCGAGCTGCGCTCGCCGGTGGCCGGATGCGTGCGCGGCAGGGCCGAGATCGAGTCCTACCAGGCCGAACGCGCCGACGACGGCGAGCGGCACGTCGTCGAGCAGGTGTTCGTCGCGCCCGGGCGCGTGGTCGTGGTCGGGCGGGTGACCGGCGGCGGGCGGGAGGTGGAGTTCGTGGACCTGTTCACGCTCACCGAGCACGGGCTGCTGCGGTCGCAGAAGTCGTTCTTCTTCGCGGCGCCCGCCTGACGAGCCCGGCGCACGCCGATCGGCGTGCGCCGAATGACCGGTCCCAACCCGGCTTCCGGGTGGGTGCGAGGGCGGTGACCACCGGTTATCTTCGGTTCGGGGGTCGATGCAAGTGGGAGCAGCCCGTGGATGTGGGAGCAGTCGGGTCGCCGCCCATCCCCGTGTACCGGATCTTGGGACCGCTGCACGTGGCGGACGGGCCGGACCGGGTCAGCCGGGTGCCACCCGGCCGTCAGCAACTGGTGCTGGGCGCGTTGCTGCTCGACGCCAACCGGGTCGTGAGCATCGACCACCTCATCGACGCCGTGTGGGACGACGCACCGCCCGCCACCGCGCGGCGGCAGATCCAGATCTGCGTGTCCGCGCTGCGCGCCAACCTCACGTCGATCGGCCGCGGTGAGGCCATCGTCACCCGGCCGCCGGGCTACCTGCTGCGGGTCGGGGACGGCGAGCTGGACGTGCAGGTGTTCGCGGCGCTGACCGCCGAGGGCGAGTCGCTGGTGCGGTCGGGCGACCCGAAGGCCGGGCTCGCGCTGCTGCGCCAAGGTCTCGCGCTGTGGCGTGGACCGGCGTTGGGCGGCACGACGGGCCGGTTGCGGGCCAAGGCGGCGAAGCTGGACGAGGACCGGCTCGCCGTGCTGGAGACGACGTTCGACCTGGAGCTGAACGCGGGCCGGCACCGCCAGCTCGTCGGCGAGATCAGCGCGCTGGTGGCGCAGCACCCGCTGCGGGAACGGCTGCGCGGCCAGCTCATGCTCGCGCTGTACCGGTCGGGGCGGCAGGCCGAGGCGCTGGAGGCGTACCGCACGACCCGCGAGCTGCTGATCGACGAGCTCGGCCTGGAACCCGGGGAGGACCTGCGCCGACTGGAGACGGCGATCCTCGCGGGCGACCCGGCGTTGACCGCGGGCGCGGAACCCGCGCCGCAGCAGCAGGTCCAGGCACCGGCCCGGCCGTCGTCGCCGCCCCCGGCGGAGATGGTCGTGCCGCTGCAACTGCCCGCCGACATCGGCGAGTTCACCGGCCGGTCCGGCATCGTCGCCCAGGTCCGGGAGCTGCTCGCGCAGGGCGGTCTGGCGACGCGCGTGGTGGCGCTGGTCGGCAAGCCCGGCATCGGCAAGAGCGCGGTGGCCGTGCACGTGGCGCACCTGCTGGTGGAGGAGCACTTCCCCGACGGCCAGCTGTACTGCGACCTGGGCGGCACCCGCGAGCACCCGGCCAGCGCCGCCGACGTGCTGGGTCGCTTCCTGCGCGCCATGGGCATACCCGGCACGTCCATCCCGGACGCCGAGGACGAGCGGGCCGAGATGTACCGCCAGCTCGTGGCGCGCAAGCGGATGCTGGTCGTGCTGGACGACGCCGCGACCGAGCGCCAGGTGCAGGCGTTGCTGCCGGGCAGCAGCTCCTGCTCGGTGATCGTGACCAGCCGGACGCGGCTCACCGGTCTGCCGGGCGGGCGCGTGCTGGAGGTCGACGTGCTCGGGCCCGACGAGGCGCTGGACATGCTCGCCACCGTCATCGGCCACGACCGGGTCGACGCCGAACCCGCCGCCGCGACCGCGTTGATCCGGCTCGTCGGCTCGCTGCCGCTGGCGCTGCGCATCGTCGCCGCCCGCTTGGCCGCCCGGCCGGGCTGGTCGCTGGCGTGGATGCTGGAACGGCTGTCGGACGAACGGCGCCGGCTGGATGAGCTGGCGCACGGCGAGATGATGGTGCGCGCCAGCCTCGCCCTCACCTACGACGGCCTGCCCGTCGAGGCGCGCCGGCTGCTGCGGCTGCTCGGCGCGCTGGACGGGTTGAGCTTCCCCACCTGGGTCGCGGCGGCACTGCTGGACGTGGACGTGTTCCAGGCCGCCGACCTGCTGGAGGGGCTGGTCGACGCGCAGATGCTGGAGGTCGTGGCGGTCGACGCGACCGGCAGCCCGCGCTACAAGTTCCACGACCTGATCCGGCTGTTCGCGCGCGAGCAGTTGGAGCACAACGAGGGCGACGAGCCGCGGTTGATGGCGTTGCGGCGGGTCGTCGGCGGGTGGCTGGCGCTGGCGGGCGAGGCGCACGCGCGCGTCTACGGCGGTGACTTCACCTCGCTGCGCGGTGACGCGCCGCGCTGGCTGCCGTCACCGTCGCACGTGGACCGACTGCTCGCGGACCCGTTGCTGTGGCTGGAGACCGAGCACCCCAACCTGTGCTCGGCGGTCGAGGTGAGCGCGGCGGAGGGGTTGCACGAGGCGTCGTGGGACCTGGCCGTGACGCTGGTGACGTTGTTCGAGGCGCGGTGCTACTTCGCCGACTGGGAGCGCACGCACCAGCAGGCGCTGGCGGCCGTCCGGGCGGCGGGAAACTCGCGCGGCGAGGCGGCGTTGCTGTGCTCGATGGCGTCGTTGCAGCTCTCGTGGTCGCGGGCGCGGGCGGCGCGGGAGCTGGTGGAGCCCGCGTTGCGCACGTTCGAGTCGTTGGGCGACGAGCGGGGCGTGGCGCTGGCGCGGCGGAACCTGGCGCTGGTGCACCACCGGCTCGGCGACCTGGAGAACGCCGCGCCGCTGTACCTGGCGGCGTTGGGCGAGTTCCGGACTTCCGACGACCCGGTCGGCCAGGCGTGGGTGCTGACGCAGATCGCGCAGATCGACCTGGAGCACGGCGAGCAGGAGCTGGCGGCGGACCGGCTGTACGAGGCGCTGGACATCTGCCGCCGGTTCGGCAACCAGCGGGTGGAGGTGCAGGTCCGGTACCGGTTGAGCGACCTGATGGTGCGGCAGGGGCGGCACTGGGAGGCGCAGGAGGCGTTGACCGAGCTGTTGACGGCGGTCCGCGCGTCCGGTGACACCGTCGGCGAGGCGCGGGTGCTGCACAAGCTGGCGGTGGTGAAGCTCGCGCTGGCGGACCCGGATGCGGCGGAAGGTCTGCTGCGGGAGGCGCTGGAGGTGCGGGAGCGGGCCATGGACCACGGTGGCGCGGCGGAGACGCGGGCCGAGCTGGCGGTGGTGCTGGCCGAGCGGGGCGACCGGACCGCGGCGGTGGGCCTGCTGGGCCGGGCGATCTCGACGTTCGCGGAGCGCAACATGGGCGCGGCGAGGCTGCGCGCGCAACAGGTCCTGGACCGGATCAGGACCGGCTGACTCAGCTCGCGGTCGGGCCCCACGGGGTGTCGTCGGACGTGGGCTCGGGCGACGCGTCACCGGTCGGGCCCCAGGGGGTGTCGTCACCGGTCGGGCCCCACGGGGTGTCCTCGCTCGTGAACTCGGACGACGAGCCACCCGTCGGGCCCCAGGGGGTGTCGTCGGTGGTGACGGCGGCGGCGGTGGTGACGGCGGTGGGCTCGGTGGCGGCGTGGGCGGTGGTGGCGGCGACCACCGGGGCCAGCAGGATCGCGGCGGTGACGGCGGCGGCGGCGAGGATGCGGTCGATGCGCATGGTGGGGCTCCTTCTTCCTGGCTGTCGGGTTCGTCTTCCGTGCTGCTGGAACCGACATTAGGAATGCGAAGCATTGCCGAATTATCGCGCCACGAACGTCCCGCGATACCGCGTTATCGCGGGCCGCGCACCGCCGCGATAACGCGGCGATACCGGCGTGACGATGCTGGATGGAGAACCGCCGGAGCAACCGCTCCTCGCAGGTCGAAGCGGGTTCACCGGCACAACGCACCTCGCAGCGGCACGACCTCATCGCCACCGGAGCAGGCATGGACGGGAATTTCATGTACGGGCAATTCGGCGAACTGCTCAAAAAACACCGGATGAAGCGCGGAGCCACCCAGCGACAACTGGCCGACCTGTCCACCGTCAGCGTCCGGGCGATCCGCGACCTGGAGGCCGGGCGCGCGAGCCGGCCGCGCCGCGACACCGTGCGGCTCATCGCCGACGGTCTGCGGCTCAGCGGGCGCGAGCTGACCACGTTCGAGGCGGCGGCCATGCGGTCGCGCGGCGGCGTGGAGATCGACCTGGCCCCCGACCTGGCCGCGGTGCCGCCGCCGGCCGCGCTGGACGTCCTGGTCGGCCGGGACGCCGAGGTCGCGTCGCTGCTGGCGCTGCTCGGCGAGGGCGGCTCGCGGCTGGTCGCGGTGACCGGTCTGCCCGGCGTCGGCAAGACGCGCCTGGTCGTGGAGGTCGCGGGACGGCTGCACGAGTCCGGCACGGCCCGCGTGCTGTGGGACGCGGCCACCGCGCCCGCCCCGGGCGGCCACGCGGCCCGCCTGCGGCTGCTCGTGCACTCGGCGCTGGCCGCCGCGGAGGACGGCGAGGGCTGGGACGCGCTGGCCTCGCTCATCGGCGACCGGGAGGCGGTGCTGGTGCTCGACGGCCACGACCCCACGTGGCCCGACCCGGACCGGGCGTTGGCGCTGCTGCACCACTGCCGCCGATTACGCCTGCTGCGCACCACGCGCGGCTCCCGCCCGATACCCGGCGAACGGGTCGTCGCCCTCCCCCCGCTCCCGCCCGAGCACGCCGCGCGCCTGCTGCACCGGCTCGCCTGCCGCTCCGGCGCACCCGACCCCGCGCTGGTCGAGGTCGCCGAACGGCTGGACGGCCTGCCCGGCGCGTTGGAGGCGGCCTCGTCCTGGCTGGTGGTGCACCGCCCCGGCGAGCTGCTCGACCTGGTGCGCGCCGACCCGCTGGACGTGGTGGTCGACCGGCTGCCCGAGCTGCGCGACGTCCTCGACCAAGCGCTGTCCGAAGTGGACGTGAGCGCGCTGACCGCGCTGACGGGTGACTGGTCGGTGGCCGACGCCGCCCGCCTGACGCGCGTCGCACCGGTGGCGGCCGGCCGGCTCGTCCGGCACCTGCTGCTGCTCGGCCTGGTGCGCCCGGTCGGCGACGACCGGTTCCGCGTGCTGGCCCTGGCGCGCGCCCTAACTGCCTCCCGGCTGCCGGTCGGGCTGCCGCTCGACGCGTCGCGCGACTCCTAGTTTCGGCGTCAACGACCATCCCGCGACCCGAGGGAGTGCCATGGATTTGGTGGAGAACGACGCCGGACTCGACATCGTGGTGACGAGCCTCGCGTCCGACGCCCACACCTGGAACCTCGTGTTCCTCCAGCTCGTCCTGGAGGAGCTGGGGCACCGGGTGGTGAACCTCGGCGCGTGCGTGCCGGACGACCTGCTGGTGTCCGAGTGCGCCCGGCGCGCGCCGGACCTGGTCGTCGTGAGCAGCGTCAACGGGCACGGCTTCCACGAGGCCAAGCGCGTGATCGCCAAGCTGCGCGCCGAGCCCGGCCTGGCCGCGACCCCGGTGGTCGTCGGCGGCAAGCTCGGCATCGACGGCCCCGGCGGGCAGGACCGCGCCGCGACCCTCACCGCGGCCGGGTACGACGCGGTGTTCGAGGACGCCGGCAGCATCGCCGCGTTCCGGGCCTTCCTGGCCCGGTTGCCCGTCGGCGTGCGGTCATGAGCTCGTTCGGCGACTTCGTGGCGCGGGCCGCGGCCGACGGCGAGCTGGTCGTCCAGCCCCGCATGGGCCTCGGCGACCCGGCGGCCATGCGGGCCGGGCTGGTCGCCGTGCGCGCGGCCGGGGTGCGGGCGGTCGGCACGCTCACGCTCGACAGCTTCACCCGGGTCGGCGACCACGACGCCGTGCGCGCCGCGCTCGCCGCCGGTGACGCCCTCAACGGCTACCCGATCGTCGCCTACCCGCCGCGGACCACGCGGGACGTGCTGCGCGGCGTGGCCGGTGACGCGTTCCCGGTGCAGGTGCGGCACGGTTCGGCGCGACCGCAGGACATCGTGGTCGCGTTGCTCGACGCCGGCCTGCACGCCACCGAGGGCGGACCGCTGTCGTACTGCCTGCCCTACAGCCGGGTGCCGGTGGCCGAGGCGGTGCGCGCGTGGGCCGAGTCGTGCCTGTTGCTGGCCGGGCTGCGCGAGCGCGGCGGTCGACCGCACCTGGAGTCGTTCGGCGGCTGCATGATGGGCCAGCTGTGCCCGCCGGGGCTGCTGGTGGCGATCAGCGTGCTGGAGGGGCTGTTCTTCCGGCAGCACGGCCTGGACAGCGTGTCGTTGAGCTACGCCCAGCAGACCCACCCCGAGCAGGACGCGGAGGCGGTGCTGGCGCTGCGGGCGCTCGCCGCCGAGCACCTGTCCGATGTGGACTGGCACGTCGTGCTCTACACCTACATGGGCGTGTTCCCGCGCACCCGCCGCGGCGCGTCGGCGCTGCTCGAACGGGCCGCCGAGCTGGCCGTGCGCACCGGCGCGGAACGCCTGATCGTCAAGACCACGGCCGAGGCGCACCGCATCCCGACCGTCGAGGAGAACGTGACGGCGCTGCGCACCGCGAGCCGCGCGGCGGCCCGGACCGCGTTCGGCGGGCCGGTCGAGGACACCGGTGTGCTGGCCGAGGCGCGCGCGATCGTGGAGGCGGTGCTGGAACTCGCACCGGACCTCGGCGTCGCGCTGGTCCGCGCGGTCGAGCGCGGCTACCTGGACGTGCCCTACTGCCTGCACCCGGACAACGCGGGCCGCACCAGGGCGGTGGTCGACCGGACCGGGCGGCTGCGCTGGTCGCGCACCGGCTCCCTGCCGCTGGCGGGGGTCGTCGAACCCGCCGCCGGCGCCGAGATCACCTCCACCGAGCTGCTGCGCTCGCTGTCGCACGTCGAGCGGACGTTCGACGACCTGGCCCTGGACCGGGTCGGCGCGCAGCCGATCGGCTCCGGCTGACCACCCAGCCCCACCCCACCGAAGGAGCGAGAGCGACATGGACACCACGAGCGCCGCCGACGCGGCGACCCCGCTGCCGGCGAGCCCGCGCGAGCACCTGTCGTCACCCACGACCCGCGCGGTGCTGCGGTTGCAGCACACCGTGCTGGACGCGGCCCGGGAACACCTGGGCGGCAACGGCTTCACCGAGCTGCTGCCGCCGATCATCGGACCGGTCACCGACCCGGGCGCGCGCGGCGCGAAGCAGGTCGACGTCGACTACTACGGTCACCGGTACAAGCTGATGACCAGCGCGATCCTCTACAAGCAGGCGTCGCTGACCGCGTTCGACCGGATCTTCTGCATCGCGCCGAACGTGCGGCTGGAACCGCTGGAGACCAGCAACACGAGCCGGCACCTGGCCGAGTTCCACCAGATCGACGTGGAGATCGCGGGCGCGTCCCGCGACGACGCGATGGCGGTGGTCGAGGGGCTGGTCGCGCACGTGCTGCGGCGCGTCGTGGAGCGGTCGGCCGGGGAGCTGGAGGTCCTCGGGCGCGACCCCGACGCGTTCGCCGACCTGCTGTCCGGCGAGCCGTTCGAACGGCGCACGCACACCGCGGCCGTCGCCGACCTGCACGGCCTCGGGCACGACCAGAACCCGGACGCCGAGATCGACTGGGCCGGCGAGGCGGTGCTGTCGGCGAAGTCCAGCCGGCCGTTCTTCCTCACCGACTACCCGAAGGGCTCGCGCGGGTTCTACGACAAGGAGAACCCCGCCCAGGCCGGGCGGCTGCTGAACTTCGACCTGCTCGCACCCGAGGGGTACGGCGAGCTGTGCAGCGGCAGCGAGCGGGAGCACGAGTACGGCACGATCATCGCGCGGATGCGGGAGACCGGCGAGAACCCGGCCAAGTACGGCTGGTACCTGAAGATGGTCCGCGAGGGCATCCCCGGCAGCGCGGGCTTCGGCATCGGGCTGGAGCGGCTGACCCGCTACATCGCGGGCCTGGAGTCGGTGTGGCAGGCCAGCGCGTACCCGAAGGTGCCCGGGGTGGTGTCGCCGTGAGGGGGTTGAGCGCGGGGTCGTTCCCCGAGGCGGCGGTGCGGCAGCGGGCGCGGCTCGGCGCCGGGGCGGCGTTCCCGGCGTTGGCGGACTACGGGCGGGCGTTGTTCGGCGCGCCCGAGGCGGGGCCGGCGGGCGACGAGCTGGACGCGGCCCGGCTGGTGCCGCCCGTGTTCGTGCCCGAACGGCTGGAGAAGCTGATCGACCTGGCCCGCGAGCCGCTGCACGGTGACGTCGACCTGGGCACGGAGATCGGCGGCTTCACCTCGCCGCTTCCGCTGTACCTGTCGGCGTTCGGGTCGACGCAGGTGGCCAGCGCGGACCTCGGGCAGGCGGCGAGCGCCCAGGCCGGTGCGCTGGGCGTGCCGATGGTGATCGGGGAGAACGTCGTGCCGGTCAACGGGTACGGGCGGCTCACCGGCGGTGGCGGGCGGTCGTTGCTGGGGCGGATCTCGGCGTACGCGGGGGCCGTGCCGGACGGGGTGGGCGGCGTGGTCGTGCAGCAGAGCACGGAGGACGCCGACGCGGAGGTGTGGAACCTGGTCTACAGCGACCCCTCGGCCCGGCCGCTGCTGGACTCCGGGCGGCTCGGGTTCGAGCTGAAGGTGGGGCAGGGCGCGAAACCGGGGCTCGGCGGGCTGACCGTGGTCGACTCGGCGGACGGCGACCGGTTGTCGGCGCAGTTCGCGGTGGAGCACGTGTTCGGCGCGGAGTCGGGGCGGGCGTTGCGGTGCGCGAGCCCCGGCACGTTCACCGAGGAGATCCTGCGCCAGCAGATCCGGTTGATGCGCAACAACTTCCCGCGCGCCCGGGTGTGGGTCAAGCTGCCGCCCGGCCGTGACGTCGCGCTCGCGGCGGCCGTGGCGTGGGAGGCGGGGGCGGACGCCGTGACCGTCGACGGCGCCGAGGGTGGCAGCGGGTGGGCCCCGACGTCGTTCCTGTCGGGCGTCGGCCTGCCGCTGGCCGAGTGCCTGCGCCGCCTGGCCGGCCCGTCCGGGTGCCTGCTGGTGTCCGGCCGGGTGTGGGAGGGGTTGCGGGCGGCCAAGTGCCTGGCCGCCGGGGCTCGGGCGACCGGGCTGGGGCGGGCGGCGCTGCTCGCGGTGGACGAGGACCCCGAGGCCGGGCTGACGCGGCTGGTGGAGTGCCTGGCGCTGGAGCTGCGGCTGCTGATCAGCGCCCTGGGCAAGTACCGCGCGGCGGCGCTGACCCCGGAGGACCTGTGGTCGCCGACGGGTTGGGCGGTCCCGGCGCGCACAGCGGTCGGGACCGTGACCGGATGACCGCGCCCGCCCGGGTCCGGCGGGGGCCGATGTCGCTCTCCTACCTCACCTTCGTGTCCGCCACCGGGTTGTCGTCGCTCGGGGACGCGGCCTGGATGTTGGCGCTCACCACGACGCTCATCGGTGTGTCCAGCGCGACCACGGCCGGCCTGCTGGTCGCCTTGGCCGGGGTGCCCCGGGTGATCGCGCTGCTCGGCGGCGGTGTCGCGGCGGATCGGTACGGACCGGTGAAGGTCATGGTCTGGACCGACCTGGCGCGGTGCGCGGTCATGGTGGTGGCGGCGGGTGTGGTGGTGGCGGTGGAGCCGACGGCGGCCGTGCTGGCGGTGGTGGCGGCGGGGTTGACGGTGCTCGGGGCGTTCTTCGTGCCCGCGTCGGGCGCGCTGCGGCCGTTGCTGCTGCCCGACGAGCACCTGGTGCGCGGCAACGCGCTCTACCTCATCGGGCTGCGCACCGGTCAGGCGGCGGGTGGTCCGGTCGGCGCGGCCTTGCTGGGCCTGGGCGGGGTGGCGGCGGTGGCGGTGGCCAACGCCGCGAGTTTCCTGGTGTCGGCGGCGGCGGTGGCGCGCAGTCGACCCGGAGGTCCGGTGCCCCGGGGCGATCGCGTCGCCATCCGCACGAGGATCGCCGAAGGGCTCCGGCACGTGGCCGGCGACCCCCAGCTGCGCACGCTGGTGCTGGTCGTCGGGCTGGTCGAGCTGGCGGCGGCGGGGCCGGTGAACATCGGGCTCGTGCTGCTGGCGCACTCGATCGGCGCGGGCGACCCCGGCGCGGGCCTGCTGCTCACCGCGTTCACGGTGGGCGCGACGGTCGCGTTCCTGGTCACCCTGGCACGTCCGGTCGGCCGGCGCGCGGGACCGGCGCTGGTGCTGGGCGTCTGCGCGCAGGCCGTGGTGCTGGGAGCACTGGGCGTGCTCGACACCCTGCCGGCGCTGCTCGGCGGCTACGGCGTGCTCGGTTCGGTCACCGCGCTGTCCGGGGTCGTGCTGACCTCGTTGATCCAACGCCGCACGCCCGCACCGGTGCGCGGCCGGGTCATGTCGATCATGTCGCTGGTGGTGTTCGGCGCGCCCCTGCTGGGCAACGCGTTCATCGGCGTCTCCATCGACCTGTTCGGCATCACCACCACGATGGCGCTGCACGCGTTGTCGGCGCTCGTGGCCGTCTGCGTGTACGCGTCCTCGCCCGTCCTGAGGGGAGCCCGCCTTGACTGAGACGACCGCGGCCGAGTGGCCGTCGCTGACCGACCTGCGCTCGCGCCTGACGGGCGGTGAGCTCACCGCGACCGACCTGCTCTCGGCGTGCCTGGACCGGATCGGGGAGGTCGACCCGCTCGTGCGCGCGGTCCTGGCGCTCGACCCGACGGCCCGCGACCAGGCCCGCGAGAGCGACGCGCGGATCGCCGCCGGCCGCGCCCGCGCGCTGGAGGGCGTGCCGGTGCTGGTGAAGGACAACATCGACACCGCCGGCCTGGCGACCACCGCCGGGTCGCGGCTGCTGGCGGGCACGCCACCCCGCGCGGACGCCGACGTGGTGGTCCGGCTGCGCCGGGCCGGGGCCGTGGTGGTCGGCAAGGCGAACCTCTCCGAGTGGGGCAACTTCCGCTCCACCGGCGGCGTCGAGGGCTGGTCGGCGGTCGGCGGGCAGACCCGCAACCCGCACGTGCTCGACCACAGCCCCGGCGGGTCGTCGTCGGGCTCGGCGGTGGCGGTCGCGACCGGCATGACGCCGCTGGCGCTCGGCACGGAGACCGACGGTTCGATCGTCGTCCCCGCCGCGCTCAACGGCGTGGTCGGCGTGAAACCGGCCCTCGGCCTGCTGCCCGGACGCGGGATCGTGCCCGTGTCACGCGTGCAGGACACCGCGGGCGTGCTCGCGCCCAGCGTCGCCGACGCGGCCACGTGCCTGGCGGCGCTGACCGGTGGACCGGCGGTGCGCCCCGTCCCCGCGCCGGGTTTGCGGATCGGCCTGTGGCACGGCCGGCGGATGGACGACGCCGTGCTGTCCGAAGTGGACCGCGTCGCCGAGCGGCTGCGCGCCGCCGGTGTCGTCGTGGTGCCGGTCGAGCTGCCGTGGGACGCGCCGCCGCTGATCGCCGGGATGGACGCGCTGCTCGCCGAGTTCCGGCTCGGCCTGGACGGCTACCTGGCCGCGCGCGGCGGCCCGGTGACGTCGCTGGCCGACGTGCTGGCCGGCAACCGGTCCGATCCCGTCGAGCTGGGCCCGTTCGGCCAGGACGTGCTGGAACGCGCCGCCGAGGTCACCGACGAGCAGCTCGCCGAGGCGTCCGCGAAACGCGCGCAGGCCCGGTGGTGGGCCCGCGACGCCCTCGGCTCGGTGCTGGCCGACCACGCGCTGGCCGGGATCGTGGCGCCGACCACCGAACCGGCGTGGCGGCTCGCGCCCGACGGCGACCCGCTGACCCGCAACACCTCGACGATCCCGGCGATGGCCGGCGTGCCGAACGTGACCGTGCCGGCGGGGTTCCTCGGCCGGCTGCCGTTCGGGACGTCGGTGTTCGGGCCGCGGGACACGTTCGAGGCGCTGACGCTCGCGGCGACCGTGGAAGAGGTGTGCGGGGACCGGCGGGCGCCCCGCTTCCTGGAGGCGTAGGGCCGAGCACTTCGGGGTCGGCACGACCGGGGCAGTCCCGGTCGTGCCGACCCCGTCGTCGTTCCCGGGTGGGCACGGGAGCTGCCGCCTATCTGCCGCCCGCACTGCCGGAACCGCGCCCTCGCCGCCCCTAGCGTTGCCCTTGCAGCGAAACCGTTGTCCCGCAACGACAAGGAGCAGACGATGACGAACCCCTTCGACAACCCCGACGGCGAGTTCCTCGTGCTCGTCAACGACGAGGGCCAGCACTCGCTGTGGCCGGGCGACATCGACGTCCCCGCCGGCTGGGACGTCACCCACGGGCCGGACACCCGCGCCGCCTGCCTGGAGCACATCGAGACCACCTGGACCGACCTGCGGCCGGCGAGCCTCGCCGCCCTGCGCGCCTGACGACACCCACGACACGCGACGACTGGGGAGCTGGTTTGCGGTGACCACGACACACCCGATCGGCACGGCCCTCCCGGCCGTGCACGCCCTGTTCGCCCGCCAGGCGGGGCGGACCCCCGACGCCACGGCCCTGGTGAGCGGGCGGACCCGGGTGACCTACGCGGAGCTCGACGCCCGCGCCAACCGGCTGGCGCACCACCTGCTCGACGCGGGCGTGCGGCCGGGCGACGTCGTCGGCGTGCGCCTGCCGCGCGGGGTGGAGCTGGTCGTCGCGGTGCTCGCGGTGCTGAAGGCGGGCGCGGCGTACACGGTCCTCGACCCCCGGTTCCCCGCCGCCCGGCTGGCCGCGGTGTGCGACCGGGCCGACGTGACCGCGGTCGTGGCCGCGGACGACGTGCTCGCGGGCAGCCGCACCGTCGTGGACCCCGCCGCGCCCGGCATCGCCGGCCGACCGGCCACCGCACCGGACGTCGCCACCTCCCCGGACGACGTCGCGTGCGTCATGTTCACCTCCGGCTCCACCGGCGAGCCGAAGGGCGTCGTCGCGCCGCACCGGGCGCTCGTGGTCACCCTCACCGGCCAGGACTACGCCGGCTTCACGGCGGACGAGGTCTGGCTCCAGTGCTCCCCCGTCTCGTGGGACGCGTTCGCGCTGGAGCTGTTCGGACCCCTCCTGCACGGCGCGACGTGCGTGCTCCAGGACGGCGAAGCGCCCGACCCGGCCCTGATCGCCGACCTCGTCGCCGAGCACGGCGTGACGACCGCGCACTTCTCGGCCAGCCTGCTGAACTTCCTGCTCGACGAGCACCCCGCCGTGTTCGAGGGCCTGCGGGTGCTGATGACCGGCGGCGAGGCGGCGTCCACCAGGCACGTGGCCACCCTGCTCGACCTGCGCCCGGACCTGCGACTGGTCAACGGCTACTCGCCGGTCGAGAACATGATCTTCACGCTGTGCCACGACGTCACCCGCGACGACGCGCGCCGCACGTCGGTCCCCGTCGGCCGGCCGCTGGCGGGCAAGACCGCCGTCCTGCTCGGCCCGGACCTGCGTCCCGTCGCGGCCGGTGAGACCGGCGAGATCTACATGAGCGGCGGCCTGGCGCACGGCTACCTGAAGCAGCCCGGGCTGACCGCGCAGCGGTTCGTGGCCGACCCCGCGCGTCCGGGCGCGCGCATGTACCGCACGGGCGACCTGGGCCGCCTGCGCGAGGACGGCGCGGTGGACTTCCTCGGCCGCGCCGACGACCAGGTCAAGATCCGCGGCTTCCGGGTCGAGCCGGGCGAGGTGCGGGCCGCGCTGACCGGCCACCCGTCGGTGCGGCAGGCGGAGGTCGTGGTCCGGGAGGACCGGCCCGGCGACAAGCGGCTGGTGGCCTACGTGGTGGCCGACGGCACGCCGCGCGAGCTGCGTGCGCACGTCGCCGGACTGCTGCCCGAGCACCTGGTGCCCTCGGCCGTGGTCGTGCTCGACGCGTTGCCCCGCACGGCGACCGGCAAGCTGGACCGCGCCGCGCTGCCCGCCCCCGCCGTCACGGCGTCGTCGGACGACGCACCCCGCACGGTGCCCGAAGAAGTGCTGTGCGGCCTGTTCGCCGACGTGCTGGGCCTGCCCTCGGTCGGCGCGCTGGACGACTTCCTCGACCTCGGCGGGCACTCGCTGCTGGTCGCGACCCTGGTGAGCCGGGTGCGTGCCGCGTTGGGCGTGGAGCTGCGCATCGCCGACGTGTTCGCCGCCCGCACGCCTCGCGCGCTGGCCGCCGCGCTCCCGTCGGCCGCGGCGGCACGTCCGCCGCTGACCGCGACCACCCGTCCGGACGTGCTGCCGCTGTCGTTCGCGCAGTCCCGGCTGTGGTTCCTCGACCAGGTCGAGGGCGGTGCGACCTACACGATCCCGGTGACCGTGCGGCTGCGCGGCGACCTGCGCCCGGACGCCCTGCGCGCCGCCGTCGGCGACGTGGTGGCGCGGCACGAGTCGCTGCGCACCGTGTTCCCCGTGGTCGACGGGTCGCCGGTGCAGCGGATCCTCGACGCCGTCGTGCCCGCGTGGTCCGAGCACGCCTGCGCCGACCCCGACGAGCTGGTGCGGGACCTGGCGGCCGAGCCGTTCGACCTCGCCGCCGAACCACCGCTGCGCGCCCACCTGCTGCGCCTGGCCGACGACGACCACGTGCTGCTGCTCGTGCTGCACCACATCGCCGGCGACGGCTGGTCGACCGCGCCGCTGCTGCGCGACCTGGCCGCCGCGTACCGGGCCCGGCTGACCGGCGGCACGCCCGACTGGCCCGCCCTGCCCGTGCAGTACGCGGACTACGCGCTGTGGGAGCGGGACTCGTGGAGCGAGTACTGGCGCACGGCGCTGGCGGGCCTGCCCGAGGAGTCGACCCCGCCCGCCGACCGGCCGCGGTCCGCGATCCGGGGCGCGCACGGCGGCACCGTGCCGGTAGCGCTGGCCGCCGGGCCGCACGCCGCGGTGAAGGCGCTGGCCGGGCGGACCGCCAGCACCGTGTTCATGGTGCTGCACGCCGCCGTGGCCGCCCTGCTCACCCGCCTGGGCGCGGGCACGGACCTGGCGATCGGCACGCCCGTCGCGGGCCGGGCCGACGAAGCCCTGGACGACCTGGTCGGCTTCTTCGTCAACACCCTCGTGCTGCGCTCCGACACCTCCGGCGACCCGACGTTCCGCGAGCTGGTGACCCGGGTGCGGGACGCCGACCTGGCGGCCTACGACCACCAGGACGTGCCGTTCGACCGGCTGGTGGAGGAGCTGAACCCGACCCGGTCGCTGTCGCGGCACCCGCTGTTCCAGGTGATGCTGGTCCTGCAGAACACGCCGCCCGCGACGGCGGAGTTCACCGGGCTGCGCGCCGAGCACCGGGTCGTGGACCTGGACGTGGCGAAGTTCGACCTCACCCTCGACCTCACCGAGACCGACGACGGCCTCACCGGCGCGCTCAAGTACGCGACCGACCTGTTCGACCGGGCCACCGCCGAGCGCTTCGCCGCCGCGCTGACCCGGCTGCTCACCGCGGCCGCCGCCGACCCCGACACCCCGATCACCGCGATCGAACTGCTGGACGCCGACGCCCGGGAACAGCTGCTGACCACGTGGAACGGCGCTCCCGCACGCGGTGACGACCGGCCCGCGCACGTCGTGTTCGCCGAGCAGGCCGGGCGCACGCCGGACGCGGTGGCCCTGGTCTCGGGCGGCACGGTCACCTACGCCGAGCTGGACGCGGCGGCGAACCGCCTGGCCCACCACCTCCGCGCCGCCGGCGTCACGCCCGGTGACGTGGTCGGCGTCCTGCTCGACCGGGACACGACCCTGGTCACGGCCGTGCTGGCGGTGCTCAAGGCCGGTGCCGCCTACACCGTGCTGGACCCGCGGTTCCCGACCGCCCGGCTCACCGCGGTGGCGCAGCGGGCCGACCTGCGCCACATCGTGTCCACAGTGGACTTCCCCGGCGTGACGACCCTGTCCCCCACCGGGCACGACCACCTGCCCGGCACCGCACCGGACGTCGCGGTCCACCCGGACGACCTCGCGTGCGTCATGTTCACCTCCGGGTCGACGGGCGAGCCGAAGGGCGTCCTGTCGACGCACCGCGCGCTGGTCGGCACCCTCACCGGTCAGGACTACGTCGGGTTCGCCGCCGACGACGTGTGGTTGCAGTGCTCACCGGTGTCCTGGGACGCGTTCGCGCTGGAGCTGTTCGGCCCGCTGCTGCACGGCGCGGCGTGCGTGCTGCAACCCGGTCACGTCACCGACCCGGCAGTCATCGCCGACCTGCTCACCGCGCACGACGTCACCACCGCGCACTTCTCCGCCAGCCTGCTCAACCACCTCGTGGACGAGCACCCCGAGTCGCTGCGCGGCGTGCGGCAGCTCATGACCGGCGGCGAGCCCGCGTCCGTGGCCCACGTCGGCCGCCTGCTCGCCGCCCGCCCGGACCTGCGGCTGGTCAACGGCTACTCGCCGGTGGAGAACATGATCTTCACGCTGTGCCGCGCGATCACCACCGCCGACACGGCCCTGGCCACGATCCCGGTCGGCGCGCCGATCGCGGGCAAGCGGGTCTACGTGCTCGACCACCGGCTCAACCCGGTTCCGGTCGGCGTGCCCGGCGAGGCTTACATGACCGGGGGGCTCGCCCACGGCTACCTCGGCGCGCCCGGCCAGACCGCCGAGCGGTTCGTCGCCGACCCCTTCACCCCCGGCGGGCGCATGTACCGCACCGGCGACCTGGTGAAGTGGGTGTCCCTCGGCGGAGCCGACGACCGGACGCAGTCGGCGGTCCTCCAGTTCCTCGGCCGCGCCGACGACCAGGTCAAGGTCCGCGGGTTCCGGGTGGAGCCCGCCGAGGTCCGCACGGCCGTCGAGCGGCACCCCGGCGTGCGGCAGAGCGCGGTCGTGGTGCGGGACGAACGGCTCGTGGCCTACGTGGTGCCCGAGCCCGGCGGCGACCCGGACGCGGCGGCCTTGCGCGCCCACGTCGCCGAACTGCTGCCCGAGCACCTGAGGCCGGCCGCGTACGTGCTGGTCGACGCGCTCCCGTTGACCCCGAACGGCAAGCTCGACCGGGCCGCGCTGCCCGCGCCGGACCACGCGGAGGCGCCCCGGCGGGCCGCGCGCGGTGCGCGGGAGGAGATCCTGTGCGGCCTGTTCGCCGACGTGCTCGGCGTGCCGGCGGGACCGGCGGACGACTTCTTCGCGCTCGGCGGCCACTCGCTGCTGGCGGCGAAGCTGGTGGGCCGGGTGCGTGCGGCGCTCGGCGTGGAGATCGGCGTGCGGGACGTGTTCGCCGCGCCCGTCGTGGCGGACCTGGCGCTGCGCCTGGACGGCGCTTCCACCGCCCGGCCCGCCCTGGTCGCCGGTGACCGCCCCGAACGTCCGGCGTTGTCCCCGGCGCAGGCGCGCCTGTGGTTCCTGGACCAGGTCGACGGCGGCACGGCGTACAACGTGCAGTTCGCCGCCCGCGTCACGGGACCGGTGGACGCCGCAGCGCTGGACCGCGCCGTCACCGACGTGGTCCTCCGGCACGAGCCGCTGCGCACCGCGTACCCGTCGGTGGACGGCGAGCCGTACCAGCTCGTGCTGCCCGAGGACGCCGTCGGGTCCGTGCTGACCGTGCACGACGTCACGCCCGGTGACGTGGACGCCGTGGTGCGGACCGAGTCCGGCCACCGGTTCGACCTCGCGGGCCGCCCGCCGATCCGGGTGCACCTGCTGAGCACCGGCGAGCGGGACCACGTGCTGCTGGTGACGTTGCACCACATCGCGGGCGACGGCTGGTCGCTGCGCCCGCTGCTGACCGACCTCGCCGCCGCCTACACCGCCCGGCTGGCCGGCGCGGCACCCGTCCGGCCGCCGCTGCCGGTGTCCTACGTGGACTACGCGCGGTGGCAGCACGACCTGCTCGGCGACGCCGAGGACCCCACGTCCCGGACCGCCCTCGACCTCGCGCACTGGCGGACCGCGCTGGCCGGCCTGCCCGAGGAGCTGGACCTGCCCACCGACCGGCCACGGCCGCCGGTGGCGAGCCACCGGGGCGAGTCCCTGCCGCTGCACGTGCCGGCCGAAGTGCGCGAAGCGCTGTCCGACCTCGCCCGCGCGCACGGCGTCACGCTGTTCATGGTGCTCCAGGCCGCGTTCGCCACCCTGCTGACCAGGATGGGTGCGGGCACGGACATCCCGATCGGCACCGCCGTCGCGGGCCGTGCCGACGAAGCCCTGGACGACCTCGTGGGCTTCTTCGTCAACACGCTCGTCCTGCGCACCGACACCTCCGGCGACCCGACGTTCGCCGAGCTGCTGGCCCGGGTCCGCGAGACCGACCTCGCCGCGTACGACCACCAGGACGTGCCGTTCGAGCGGTTGGTCGAGGAGCTGAACCCGGTCCGCAGCGCCGCCCGGCACCCGCTGTTCCAGGTGATGGTGGTGTTGCAGAACAACGCCGACGCCGCCGTGGACCTGGCCGGTGCGACGTGCGTGCCGGCACCGGTGCCGAACACGGCCGCGAAGTTCGACCTGACGCTGGCCGCCACCGAGACGGCGGACGGCATCGGCGGGTACCTGGAGTACGCGACGGACCTGTTCGACGCCGGCACGGCCCAACGCCTCCTCTCCCGCTTCACGTCGCTGCTCGCAGCCCTGGCGGCTCGACCGGACCGCCCGATCGGCGACTTCGACCTGCTGACCCCCGCCGAGCGGCACGACGTGCTGGTGCGGTGGAGCGACGGCGGACCCGCCGCGCCGCCCGCGACCGTGCACGCGCTGGTCGCCGCGCGGGCCGAGGCGACCCCGGAGGCGGTGGCCCTGATCAGCGGCGACCGCCGGGTGACCTACCGCGACCTGGTCGAGCGCGCGAACCGGCTGGCGCACCACCTCGTCACCGCCGGGGTGCGGCCCGGCGACGTGGTGGGCGTGCTGCTGGAGCGCGACGACGAGCTGGCCGTCGCGGTGCTGGCGGTGCTGACCGCCGGCGCGGGCTACACCGTGCTGGACCCGAAGTTCCCGGCCGCGCGGCTGGCCGACCTGGTGGCGCGCACCGCGCCGCCGCTGGTCGTCACCGACTCCCGGCTCGCCGGCGTGGTGGCGGGGACGCCGACCGCGCTGGTCGACGCGGACGCGGCAGCCGTCGCGGCCCACCCGGCCACGCCACCGGCCGTGACCACCGGCCCGGACGACATCGCGTGCGTCATGTTCACCTCCGGTTCCACCGGTCGGCCCAAGGGCGTCGTGGCACCGCACCGGGCGCTGGTGTCCACGCTCACCGGCCAGGACTACGCGGGCTTCGGGCCCGGTGAGGTCTGGCTCCAGATCGCGTCGGTGTCGTGGGACGCCTTCGCCACCCAGCTGCTCGGGCCGCTGCTGCACGGCGGGACGTCCGTCCTGCTGCCCGGCCGCGACGTGGACCCGGCCGTGGTGGCGGCGCTGGTGGTCGAACACGGCGTCACCGTCTTCGACGCCTCCGCGAGCCTGTTCGACCACGTGCTGGACGAGCACCCCGAGGTGTTCGCCACGGTGCGCCGGGCCATGACCGGTGGTGAGCCGGCGTCCCCCGCGCACGTGGCGCGCGCGCTGCGGGAGTTCCCCGGTGTCGCACTGATCAACGGCTACGGGCCGGCCGAGAGCATGGGCTTCACCACCACCCACCGCATCACCGGCGCGGGCGCGGGGTCCGTCCCGATCGGCCGGCCGGTCGCGGGCAAGGTGGCCCACGTGCTGGACGACCGGCTGCGGCCGGTGCCGCCCGGGGTGACCGGCGAGCTGTACGTGTCGGGCGACGGCCTGGCGCACGGCTACCTGGGCGCACCCGGCCTGACCGCCGAGCGGTTCGTGGCCCACCCGTTCCGGGCGGGCGAGCGGGCCTACCGGACCGGTGACCTGGCGCGCTGGGTGACCGTCGGCGACGACGGCACCGGCACGGGGTCGGCGGTCCTCGAGTACCTCGGCCGGATCGACGACCAGGTCAAGATCCGGGGTTTCCGGGTGGAGCCCGGCGAGGTGCGGGCCGCCGTCACCACGCACCCCGACGTGAGCGACGCGGCCGTGGTGGTGCGCGAGGACCGGCCCGGCGACCGGCGGCTCGTCGCCTACGTCGTCACCGGGGCACCGGTGGCCGAGGTCCGGGCGCACGTGGCGGCGCTGCTGCCCGAGCACCTGCGACCGGCCGCCTACGTGCCGCTGGACGCGCTCCCGCTGACCGCGAACGGCAAGCTCGACCGCGCCGCGCTGCCCGTGCCGGACCTGGCGGTGACCGCGGCGCGCCGACCGCGCACCGCCCGCGAGGAGATCGTCGTCGCGTTGTTCGCCGAGGTGCTCGGAGTCGCCGAAGTCGGCCTGGACGACGGGTTCTTCGACCTCGGCGGGCACTCCCTGCTGGCCGCGAAGCTGGTCGGCCGGGTCCGGCGGGCCCTCGGCGCGGAGCTGGGCATCCGCGACCTGTTCGACGCGCCGACCCCGGCCGCGCTGGCCGAACGGCTCGACTCCGCCCGCGCCGCGCGCACCCCGCTGCGGCCGGTGGACCGTCCCGACTGGACACCGCTGTCACCGGCGCAGGCGCGGCTGTGGTTCGTGGACCAGCTGCGCGGGCCGAACCCCGCCTACAACGTCGCGCACACCGTCCGGCTGCGCGGCGACCTCGACGTGGCCGCGCTGCGCGCCGCGCTGACCGACGTGGTCGGCCGGCACGAGGCTCTGCGGACCGTGTTCCCGGCGGTCGACGGCGAGCCGCGCCAGGTGGTGCAACCCGCGACCGAGGTCGACCTGCCCGTGCACGATCCGTCCGATGTGGATGAAGAGGTGGCACGCGCCGCGCGGGAGCCGTTCGACCTCACCACCGAACCGCCGGTGCGGGCGTCGCTGCTGCGGGTCGCCGAGGACGACCACGTGCTGCTGCTGGTGCTGCACCACATCGCGGGCGACGGCTGGTCGATGGGACCGCTGCTGCACGACCTCGCCGACGCCTACACCGCCCGACTCGCCGACCACGCGCCCACCTGGCAACCACTCCCCGTCCAGTACGCCGACTACACGTTGTGGCAACGGGAACTCCTCGGCGAAGCCGGCGACGCGCAACTGGCGTTCTGGCGGCAGGCGCTCGCGGACCTGCCGCACGAGGTGCCGCTGCCGCTGGACCGCCCCCGCACGGCCGAGGGCGGCGCGGGAGGGCTGGTGGACGTGCGGCTGGACGCCGGGCTGCACCGGGCGTTGCTCGACCTGGCTCGGGCACAGGGCGCGACCCTGTTCATGGTGCTCCAGGCCGCGTTCGCGACCGTGCTGAGCAGGATGGGCGCGGGCGGTGACGTGCCGCTGGGCGCGCCGGTCGCGGGCCGGTCCGACGAAGCCCTGGACGACCTGGTCGGGTTCTTCGTCAACACGCTCGTGCTGCGCACCGACACCTCCGGCGACCCGACGTTCACCGAACTGCTGGCCCGGGTCCGCGAAACCGACCTGGCCGCGTTCGACCACCAGGACGTGCCGTTCGACCGGCTGGTGGAGGAGCTGAACCCGGTGCGCACGCCGGGAACGCACCCGCTGTTCCAGGTCGCGTTCGCGGTGCAGAACAACGCGGTTGCACGGCCGGAGCTGCCCGGCCTGGACGTGGAGGTCGCGCCGGTCGACACGGGCGCGGCCAAGTTCGACCTCACGCTGAGCCTCGGCGAGGAGTACGACGACGGCACGCCGGCGGGCGTGGTGGGCGGCCTGGAGTACGCCGCCGACCTGTTCGACCGCCGCACCGCGACCGCGCTCGTGGACCGGCTGGCGGCCGTGCTCCGGGCCGTCGCCGCCGACCCCGGCGTCCGGATCGGCCGGCTCGACGTGCTCACCCCGGCCGAACGGCAGGTGCTGGCGGCGGGCTCGCCGGGCGCACCGGCCCGGGTCGTGGACGACCGCACGGCGCACGAAGTCGTGGCCGCGCACGCGCGGACCAGGCCGGGCGCCACCGCGCTGGTGTTCGAGGACCGGACCACGACCTACGGTGAGCTGGACGCGGCGGCCAACCGGCTCGCCCACCACCTGCTCGACTCCGGGGTCCGCCCCGGCGACCTCGTCGGCGTCCTGCTGGACCGGCGCACCGAGCTGGTCGTGGCGCTGCTCGCGGTGCTCAAGGCGGGCGCGGCGTTCACCCTGCTCGACCCCGGTTTCCCGGACCGGCGCGTCGCCGCGGTGCTGGACGCCGCCGACGCGGTCGCGGTCGTGACGGACGCGGCCGGCCTGACCCGCCTGGACGGCGCGTACCGGATGCTGGACATCGCGGTCGACGTGAGCGGGCGGCCCGACCACGCGCCGGCGGTCCACGTCGACCCGGCCGCACCCGCGTGCGTGATCTTCACCTCGGGCTCGACCGGCAAGCCCAAGGGCGTGCTCGCGCCGCACCGCGCGGTCGTGCGCACGCTGGTGGGCCAGGACTTCTTCGACGGCTCGCCGGACCAGGTGTGGTTGCAGAGCGCGCCGCTGCCGTGGGACGGGTTCGTGCTGGAGATGTTCGGCGCGCTGCTGTCCGGCGCGGCGTGCGTGCTCCAGCCGGGCCGGACCCCGGAACCCGCGCGGATCGCCGACCTGGTCGCCCGGCACGGCGTGACCACGACGTTCCTGTCCGCCAGCCTGCTCAACTACATGCTCGACGAGCACCCGGACGTGTTCGACGTGCTGCGGGTCGTCATGACCGGCGGGGAGGCCGCGTCCGCGCCGCACCTGGCCGCGCTGCTGCGCGACCACCCCGGAGTGCGGGTCGTCAACGGGTACGGGCCGGCCGAGCACATGGTCTACACGAGCTTCCACGACGTGCGGCCCGAGGACACCGGCGGCCCGGTGCCGATCGGCCTCGCGCTGGCCGACAAGCGGTCCTACGTGCTGGACGACCGGCTCGACCTCGTGCCGCCCGGCGTGGCCGGCGAGCTGTACGTCACGGGTGCCGGTTCCGCCCACGGGTACGCGGGCGAGCCGGGCCTGACCGCCGAGCGGTTCGTGGCGTGCCCGTTCGAGCCCGGTCAGCGCATGTACCGCACCGGCGACCTGGTGAAGTGGCGGCACACCGGCGAGCTGGAGTTCGTCGGCCGGGCGGACGACCAGGTCAAGATCCGCGGCTTCCGGATCGAGCCCGGCGAGGTGCAGGCCGTCGTGGACGCCCACCCCGGCGTGCGGCGCAGCGCGGTCGTGGTCCGGGAGGACCGGCCCGGCGACAAGCGGCTGGTGGCGTACGTGGTGCCGGAGGCGGGCGCCGCGCCCGACCGGGCGGCGCTGGCGGCCCACGCGGCGGCCGTGCTGCCGAGCCACCTGCGGCCCGCCGCGTACGTGCTGCTCGACCGCATCCCGCTCAACGCCAACGGCAAGCTGGACCGGGCCGCGCTGCCGGTGCCCGCGGCGGACCCCGGCGTCGAGCGCCGCGCGCCGCGCACACCCCGTGAGACGATCATGGTCGGCCTGTTCGCCGACGTGCTGGGCCTGACCGCCGACCGGGTGGGCGTGGACGACGACTTCTTCGCCCTGGGCGGGCACTCGCTGCTGGCGGCGAAGCTGGTCGGCCGGGTCCGCACCGCGCTGGACGCGGAGCTCGCGATCCGCGACCTGTTCGACGCGCCTACCCCGGCCGGGCTGTGCGGCCGGCTGGACCGGGTCGCCGACCGCCTCGCGCTCACGCCCGCGCCCCGCCCGGACGAGATCCCGCTGTCCTACGCGCAGGCCCGGTTGTGGTTCATCGACCAGCTGGAAGGCGCGGGCGCGGCGTACAACGTGCCGCACGCCGTGCGGCTGCGCGGCGCGCTCGACGTCACCGCGCTGCACGCGGCGCTGACCGACGTGGTGCGGCGGCACGAGTCGCTGCGCACGGTGTTCCCGTCGATCGACGGCGTGCCGCAGCAGGTGGTGCGGCCCGCGTCGGACGTGGCGCTGCCGCTGCCCGTGCTCGACGTGACCGACGTGGACGGCGCGGTGGCGGAGGCGGCCCGGGAGACGTTCGACCTGACCGCCGAGCTGCCCGTGCGGGCGTCGTTGCTGCGGGTCGCCGAGGACGACCACGTGCTGCTCCTGGTGCTGCACCACATCGCGGGCGACGGCTGGTCCATGGGGCCGCTGCTGGGCGACCTGACCGACGCCTACACCGCGCGGCTGCGCGGCCACACCCCCGACTGGGCGCCGCTGCCCGTGCAGTACGCCGACTACACGTTGTGGCAGCGGGAGCTGCTCGGCGACCCGGACGACCCGACGAGCCCGCTGGCGCGGCAGCTCGCGTTCTGGCGGCAGGCCCTGGCGGGCGTGCCCGACGAGCTGCCGCTGCCCGCCGACCGGGCCCGTCCGGCGACCGCGTCGGGCCGGGGCGAGTCGGTGCCGGTGGCGCTGTCCGCCGACCTGCACCGGGCGCTGCTCGACCTGGCGCGCCGCACCGGCACGACGCCGTTCATGGTGCTCCAGGCGGGGTTCGCGGCCCTGTTGACCCGGCTCGGCGCGGGGACCGACGTGCCCGCCGGCTCGCCGGTGGCCGGTCGGGTGGACGAGGCGCTGGACGAGCTGGTCGGCTTCTTCGTCAACACGCTCGTGCTGCGCACCGACACCTCAGGCGACCCCACGTTCACCGAACTGCTGGCCCGGGTCCGCGAGACCGACCTCGCCGCCTACGACCACCAGGACGTGCCGTTCGAGCGGTTGGTCGAGGAGCTGAACCCGACCCGGTCGCTGTCGCGGCACCCGCTGTTCCAGGTGATGCTGGTCCTGCAGAACACCACCGCGGGCCGGGTGGAGCTGCCCGGCCTGACCGCCGAGGTCGCCCCGGTCGACACCGCGAGCGCCAAGTTCGACCTGACCCTCGGGTTGCGCGAGGAGCACGACGCGACCGGCGCGCCCGCGGGCATCACCGGCAGCCTGGAGTTCGCCACCGACCTGTTCGACCGCAGCACGGCCACCGCCCTCGCCACCCGCCTGACCCGGCTGTTCACCGCGGTGATCACCGCACCGGACACCCGGATCAGCCAACCGGACCTGCTGGACCGGCAGGAGCGGCGCGGGCTGCTGGCCGCGTGGACCGACACCTACGCCGACGCGCCGGTGGACCGCTGCGCCCACGAGCTGGTCGCGGCGCAGGCCGCGCGCACCCCCGACGCGGTGGCGCTGGTCCACGGCGACGTGCGGATCACGTACCGGGAGCTGGTGGACCGGGCGAACCGGCTGGCGCACGAGGTGGTCGCCCGCGGCGTGCGGGCCGGGCAGGTCGTCGGCGTGCTGCTGGACCGGGACGTGGACCTGGTCGTGGCCGTGCTGGGCGTGCTCACCGCCGGCGCGGGCTACACCGCGCTGGACCCCCGGTTCCCGCGCCGACGGCTGGCCGGGCTGGTCGACCGCACCGGCACACCGCTGGTCGTGACCTCGGCGGCGCTGGCCGACCGGCTGCCGGACGTGCCCGCGCTGGTCGTGGACGAGCCCGGCACGGCCGCCCGCGTCGCCGGTCACCCCGTGACGTCGCCGGAGGTGGGGGTGTCGCCCGAGGACGTCGCGTGCGTCATGTTCACCTCGGGGTCGACGGGCGTGCCCAAGGGCGTCGTCGCACCGCACCGCGCGCTGGTCGGCACGCTGCTCAGCCAGGAGTACGTCGACTTCTCCCCCGACCACGTGTGGTTGCAGTGCTCGCCGGTGTCGTGGGACGCGTTCGCGCTGGAGCTGTTCGGGCCGCTGCTCGCCGGCGCCACGTGCGTGCTCCAGCCGGGGCCGACGCCGGAACCCGCGGTGATCGACGCGCTCGTGGCGCGCCACCGGATCACCACCGTGCACCTGTCCGCGAGCCTGCTCAACCACCTGCTCGACGAGTACCCGACCGCGCTGGCCGGGGTGCGGCAGATCATGACCGGCGGCGAGCCCGCCTCCGTGGCGCACCTGCGCAAGCTGCTGGACCGCCATCCGGGCGTGCGGCTGGTCAACGGCTACTCGCCGGTCGAGAACATGATCTTCACGGTGTGCCACCAGGTGCGCCCGGAGGACACCGACCTGCCGTCGATCCCGGTCGGGCGGCCGATCGTGAACAAGGGCTTCTACGTGCTGGACGCCCACCTGAACCTGCTGCCGCCCGGTGTCGTCGGCGAGCTCTACATGACCGGTGTCGGGTTGGCCAGGGGTTACCTGGGCGCGCCCGCGCAGACCGCCGAGCGGTTCGTCGCCTGCCCGCACGGCGCGCCGGGCGAGCGCATGTACCGCACCGGCGACCTGGTGCGGTGGCTGGCCGACGACGGCGCCGACGACGGCGTGCAGTCGGGCGTGCTGCACTTCCTGGGCCGCGCCGACGACCAGGTCAAGATCCGCGGGTTCCGGGTGGAGCCGGGCGAGGTGTCCAACGCGCTGACCCACCACCCGACCGTGCGGCAGGCGGCCGTCGTGGTCCGGGAGGACCGGCCGGGCGACCGGCGGCTGGTGGCCTACGTGGTGGCCGAGCCGGGCGCGGAGCCCGACCCGGCGTCGCTGCGGGCGCACGCCGACGAGCACCTGCCCGAGCACATGCGGCCCAGCGCGTACGTGCGGATGGACGTGCTGCCGCGCAACGCCAACGGCAAGCTCGACCGGGCGGCCCTGCCGCCACCCGACTACCTCGACCGCCCCGCCGGGCGCCGGCCCGCGACACCGCGCGAAGAGGTGATGTGCGCGCTGTTCGCCGAGGTCCTCGGGCTCGACGGCGAGGTGGGCGCGGACGACGACTTCTTCGCCCTCGGCGGGCACTCGCTGCTGGTGACCCGCCTGATCAGCCGGGTGCGCACCGCGTTCGGCGCCGAGCTGTCCATCAAGTCCGTGTTCGAGAACCGCACGGTGGCCGCGCTGGCCGAGCGCCTGGGCCACGCGGAACAGGCCCGCCCCGCGCTGCGGCGCCGGGTCCGCCCGGAGGAGGTCAAGTGAGCGCGCCGAGCATTCCCCTGTCGTTCACCCAGCGGCGGCTGTGGTTCCTCAGCCGGGCCGAGCCCGGCGCCACCTACAACATCCCGATCGCCCTGCGGGTGGGCGGTGACCCTGACGTCGCCGCGCTGCGGGCGGCGCTGGGGGACGTCGTGGCGCGGCACGAGGTGCTGCGCACGGCGTACCCGGAGGTCGACGGCGAACCGCGGCAGGACATCCGCCCGGCCGCGCCGGTGGACCTGCCGGTGGCGGTCGTGCCGGCGGACGGGTTGGCCCCGGCGCTCGCGGACGCCGCGCGGCACGTGTTCGACCTGACCGCCGCGCCGCCGGTGCTCACCCGTCTGTTCCGAGTGGACGGTGGTGACACCGTGCTGCTCGTGCTGCTGCACCACATCGCCGGTGACGGCGGGTCCACCGGGCCACTCACGCGTGACCTGGAGACCGCCTACGCGGCCCGCCGCGCCGGGCTCGTGCCGGACTTCCCCGAACTCCCCGTGCAGTACGCCGACTACACCTACTGGCAGCAGGACCTGCTGGGCGACCCGGACGACCCGGACAGCCGGTTCGCGCGGCAGGTGCGGCACTGGGCCCGGGAGCTGGCGGACCTGCCGGTGGAGGTCGGGTTCCCCGCCGACCGGGCCCGACCGGCGACGGCCGGGCACCGCGGCGACTCCGTGCCGCTGACCGTGCCCGCGGACGTGCACCGCGCCCTGGCGGACATCGCCGCCGCCACCGGGGCGACGCTGTTCATGGTGGCGCAGGCCGCGGTGGCCGCGTTGATCACCCGGCACGGCGGCGGCGCGGACGTGCCGCTCGGCACGGCCGTCGCGGGCCGGTCCGACGAAGCCCTGGACGACCTGGTCGGCTTCTTCGTCAACACCCTGGTCCTGCGCACCGACACCTCGGGCGACCCCACGTTCGCCGAGCTCGTGGCACGGGTCCGGGACACGGGTCTGACCGCGTACTCGCACCAGGACGTGCCGTTCGAGCGGATCGTGGAGGAGCTGAACCCGCCGCGCTCGCTGTCGCGCCACCCGCTCTTCCAGGTGATGCTGGTCCACGGCGCCGAGGGCGCTCCCGCCACCGCCGGCACGTTCACTCCGATGGCGCTGGGCACGGGCGCGGTGAAGTTCGACATGACCATCGCGTTCCGGGAACGGCCCGACGGCCTGCGGATCGACTGGGACTACTCGGTCGACCTGTTCGACCGGTCCACCGCGGCCGCGTTCGGCCGGCGGCTGGTGCGGCTGCTGACGGCCGCGGCCGCCGACCCGCACACCCGGATCGGCGCGCTGCCGCTGCTGGACGACGACGAACGCGCCGCGCTGACCGCACCCGGCCGGGCGCACCTCGACGCCACCGTGCACGAGCTGTTCGCCGCGCGGGCCGCCGCGACACCGGACCGGACCGCGTTGATCCACGACGGCGGGCGCGTCACGTACGGCGAGCTCGACCGGTGGGCCAACCGGATCGCCCACCACCTGCCGGCCGGCGCCGTGGTGGGCGTGCACCTCGACCGCGGTCCGGCGCTGGTCGCCGCGCTGCTCGGCGTGCTCAAGGCGGGCGGCTGCTACACGTTGCTGGACACCGCGTTCCCCGCCGAACGGCTGCGGAGAGCGGTGCGGCGAGCCGGTGCCGCGGTGGTCGTCGGCGCGCCGCTGGACGGCGTCGACGTGCTCGACCCCCACGTGCCCGGTCCGGACCACGCGCCCGCGGCACGGGTCTCGCCGGAGTCGCCGGCCGTCATCATGTTCACCTCCGGCTCGACCGGCGAGCCGAAGGGCGTGCTCGCGCCGCACCGCGCGCTGGTCGCCACGCTCACCGGCCAGGACTACGCCGAGTTCGACGCCGACCAGGTGTGGTTGCAGGCCGCGCCGGTCTCGTGGGACGCGTTCGCCACCGAACTGCTCGGCGCGCTCCTGCACGGCGGCACGTGCGTGCTGCACCCGGCCGGTCCGCCCGACCCCGCCGACATCGCCCGGCTCGTGGCCGAGCACGGCGTCACCGTGTTCAAGGCGTCCGCCAGCCTGTTCAACCACGTGCTGGACGAGCACCCCGAGGTGTTCGCCGCGGTGCGCCGGGCCATGACCGGCGGCGAGCCCGCGTCGGCCGCGCACGCGGCGAAGGCCCTGCGCGACCACCCGCACGTCCGGCTCACCAACGGGTACGGCCCGGCCGAGAGCATGGGCTACAGCACCGCGCACCGGATCACCGCCGCCGACCTGACCGGCCGGTCCGTGCCGATCGGCCGTCCCGTCGGGGGCAAGCACGGCTACGTGCTGGACGGGCTGCTGGAGCCGGTGCCGCCGGGCGGCGTCGGCGAGCTGCACCTGGCCGGCGCGGGCCTCGCGCACGGCTACCTCGGCGCGCCGGCCGCGACCGCCGAGCGGTTCGTCGCGGACCCGTTCCGGCACGGGCGGCGCATGTACCGCACGGGCGACCTGGTGCGGCTGCGGCACGACGGCGTGCTGGAGTACGTGGGCCGGGTGGACGACCAGGTGAAGCTGCGCGGGTTCCGGGTGGAGCCCGCCGAGGTCCGCGCCGCCGTCGAGCGGCACCCCGGCGTGCGGCAGAGCGCGGTCGTGGTGCGCGAGGACCGGCCCGGCGACCCCCGGCTGGTGGCCTACGTGGTCGGCGACGTGACGCCCGCCGAGGTGCGCGGCCACGTCGTGGAGCTGCTGCCCGAGCACCTGGTGCCGTCGGCCGTGGTCGTGCTGGACGCGCTGCCGCGCACGCCGAACGGCAAGCTGGACCGGCGGGCCCTGCCGGCGCCGGCGCACGCGGTGGGCGACGGTGAGCCGCGCACCCCGCAGGAGGAGATCCTGTGCGGCTTGTTCGCGCAGGTCCTCGGCTTGCCGTCGGTGGGCGCGGAGGACGACTTCTTCGCGCTGGGCGGCCACTCGCTGCTGGCGACCCGGCTGGTGGGCCGGGTGCGCGGCGCGATGGGCGCGGACCTCGGCATCCGCGACCTGTTCGCCGCGCCGACACCGCGCGGTCTCGCGTCCCGCCTCACGACCTCGCGCACCGCCCGGCCGGCGCTGCGCCGGGCCGACCGCCCCGACCCGCTGCCGCTGTCGTTCGCGCAGCAACGCCTGTGGGTGCTCGACCAGCTCGGCTCGGCGGCCTACAACTCGCCGTGGGCGTTGCGGCTGCGCGGCGAGCTGGACGTGACCGCGCTGCACGCCGCCCTCGCCGACGTCGTCGCTCGACACGAGTCGCTGCGCACGGTGTTCCCCCAGGTGGACGGCGAGCCCGTGCAACGCATCCTGGACACCGCGCCGGACCTCGCGATCGTCACCGCCGACGACGTGGACGCGACCGTGGCGGAGCTGTCGGCGCACGCGTTCGACCTGGCCACCGAACCCCCGCTGCGGACGCACCTGCTGGTGGTCTCGCCGGTGGAGCACGTGCTCGTGCTGGTGCTGCACCACATCGCCAGCGACGGCTGGTCCAAGGCGCCGCTGCTGCGCGACCTCGCCACCGCCTACGCCGCGCGGTCCGGCGGTGCCGCCCCCGACTGGGCGCCGCTGCCCGTGCAGTACGCGGACTACGCGCTGTGGCAACGGGACCTGCTCGGGGCCGAGGACGACCCGGACAGCCTCGTCTCCACCCAGCTCGCGTTCTGGCGCGACGCGCTCGCCGGCGCGCCCGAACAGCTCGACCTGCCCGCGGACCGGCCGCGACCGGCGGTGCCGTCCGGGCGGGGCGGGCTGGTGGCGGCCGAGTTCGGGCCGGCCACCCGGGACGCGGTGCGGGCGCTGGCCGACGCGACCGGCAGCACGACGTTCATGGTGCTGCACGCCGCCCTGGCCGCGCTGCTGACCCGGTTGGGCGCGGGCACGGACATCCCGATCGGCTCGCCCGTCGCGGGCCGCACGGACGAGGCGCTGGACGACGCGGTCGGGTTCTTCGTCAACACCCTCGTGCTGCGCGCCGACACCTCCGGCGACCCGGCGTTCGGCGAGCTGCTGGCCCGCGTCCGCGCCGCCGACCTGGCCGCCTACGACCACCAGGACGTGCCGTTCGAACGGGTCGTGGAGGAGCTGAACCCCACCCGCTCGCTGTCCCGGCACCCGCTGTTCCAGGTGACCCTGGTCGTGCAGAACACCGCGGGCGGCGGGTCGGACCTGGCCGGGTTGGCCGTCGAGCCCGTGTCCACGTGGACGGGCACGGCCAAGTTCGACCTGGTGCTGGCGGTGGCCGAGCACGACGGCGGGCTGACCGCGAACCTGGAGTACGCCGCGGACCTGTTCGACCACGAGACCGCCGCCACGCTGGTGGCCCGGCTGGAACGGCTGCTCACCACCGCCGACCCGGCCACCCGGCTGAGCGACCTCGACGTCCTCGTGCCCGGCGAGCGGGACCGGGTGCTCACGCACTGGAACGACACCGCCGTCCCGGCCGACGCGTGGGAGTCCGTGCCGGCGCAGGTGTCCCGGTGGGTGCGGGAGACGCCGGACGCCCCGGCGGTCGGCTCGACGACGTTCGCCGAGCTGGACGCGGCGGCGAACCGGGTGGCGCACCGGCTGCTCGCGCTGGACGTGCGGCCCGGGTCGGTGGTCGGCGTGTGCCTGCGCCGCTCCCCCGCCGGCATCGCCGCGCTGCTGGGCGTGCTGCGCGCCGGTGCCGCCTACCTGCCGCTGGACCCCGACTACCCGGCCGAACGGCTGGCGCACATGCTCGCCGACTCCGCCGCGCCGGTCGTGGTCACCGAGCGGGCGCTGCGGGACCGCGTGACCGCGCCGGCCGTCGTGTGCCTGGAAGAGCTGCGCGACGCGCCCGCCGAGGACATGCCCACCGCGGACGTGCCCGTGCACCCGGCCGATGCCGCGTACGTGATCTACACGTCCGGGTCGACGGGCCGTCCCAAGGGTGTCGTGGTCGACCACCGCGGGCTGGCCGACCTGTGCGCGTGGCACGTCCGCGAGTACGACATCACCCCGGCCGACCGGACCGGGCAGGTGGCCGCGCAGGGCTTCGACGCGGCGGTGTGGGAGGTGTGGCCGCAGTTGGCGGCCGGTGGGTCCGTGCACCTGCCCGGCAACGACGTGCTGGCCGACGGTGACGCGCTGGTGGCGTGGATCGCCGACAGCGGGCTCACCACGTGCTTCCTGCCCACGCCCCGGCTGGAGCTGGCGCTGGACGACCTGGCGGCCCGGCCGACGGCGCTGCGGGTGGTGCTCACCGGCGGTGACGCGCTGCGCCGCAGGCCGCCGGAGCACACGCCGTTCCGGCTGGTCAACCACTACGGGCCGACGGAGTTCTCGGTGGTGGCGACGGCCGGCGACGTCGCCACCCGGTCCGACGCCGTGAGCTCCGACACCGCCCGGTCCGATGTCGCGCCGTCGATCGGCCGGCCGGTCGCGAACACCCGCGCGCTCGTGCTGGACGCCCGGTTGCGGCCCGTGCCGGTCGGCGTGGTCGGTGAGCTGTACCTGGCGGGCGCGGGGTTGGCCCGCGGCTACCACGACCGGCCGGGGTTGACCGCCGAGCGGTTCACCGCGTGCCCGTTCGGCGCGCCGGGCGAGCGCATGTACCGGACCGGCGACCTGGTGCGGTGGGACGTGCGGGGCGAGCTGGAGTTCGCGGGCCGCGCCGACCAGCAGGTGAAGCTGCGCGGGTTCCGGATCGAGCCGGGCGAGGTCGAGTCGGTGCTGGCGGGCCACCCGTCGGTGGCGCACGCGGCCGTCGTGGTCCGCGAGGACCGGCCGGGGTTGAAGGCGCTGGTCGGCTACGTGGTCCCGCGGGGACCGGTGGACACCGGCCGGCTGCGGGCGCACCTCGCGACCGTCCTGCCCGAGCACATGGTGCCGTCCGCGCTGGTCGCGCTCGACGTGCTCCCGTTGACGCCCAACGGCAAGCTCGACCGCCGCGCCCTGCCCGCCCCGGACCTCGCCACCGGCGACCGCGCACCGCGCACGCCGCGCGAGGAGATCCTGTGCGGCCTGTTCGCCGAGCTGCTGGGCGTGCCCGCGGTCGGGCCGGACGACGACTTCTTCGACCTGGGCGGCCACTCGTTGCTGGCCACCCGCCTGGTGAGCCGCGTCCGCACCGCGCTGAACGCCGAACTGGCCGTGGCCGACCTGTTCGCCAACCCCACGCCCGCCGGGCTGGACACGTGCCTGGACCGCGGCACGCCCGCCCGCCCAGCCCTCCGGTCCGCCGCCCGCCCCGACCTGGTGCCGCTGTCCTTCGCGCAGCGCCGGCTGTGGTTCGTCAACCGGCTGGACGAGCGGAACCCGAGCTACGCGGTGCCGGTCGCGCTGCGGCTGCGCGGCGAGGTGGACGTGCCCGCGCTCCGGGCCGCGCTCGCCGACGTGGTCACCCGGCACGAGGCGCTGCGCACCGTGTTCCCCGAGGTCGGCGGCACGCCGCACCAGCACGTCCGCCACGACGTCACCGCGCCGTTCACGCTGCTCGACCGCGCGCCCGGCGACCTCGACGCGGTGCTGCGCCGGCTCGTCTCGACGCCGTTCGACCTGACCTCGGACCTGCCGCTGCGCACCGCCCTGGTCCGGCTGGCCGACGACGAGCACGTGCTCCTGCTGGTGCTGCACCACATCGCGGGCGACGGCTGGTCGATGGGACCGCTGCTGCACGACCTCGCCGACGCCTACACCGCCCGACTCGCCGACCACGCGCCCACCTGGCAACCGCTCCCCGTCCAGTACGCCGACTACGCGTTGTGGCAACGGGAACTGCTCGGCGACGAGGACGACCCGGACGGCCCCCTCGCGCACCGGATCGCGTTCTGGGCCGACGCGCTGGCCGGCGTGCCCGACGAACTGGAGCTGCCGACCGACCGGCCGCGTCCCGCGACGTCCGCGCAGACCGGCGGCCGGGTGCCGCTGGTGCTGGACGCCGCCCTGCACCGCGCCGTGCTCGACCTGGCCCGCCGCACCCGCACCACGCCGTTCATGGTGTTCCAGGCGGCGCTGGCGACGCTGCTGACCCGGGTCGGCGCGGGTGCCGACATCCCGATCGGCACGCCGGTCGCGGGCCGCACCGACGAAGCCCTGGACGACCTCGTGGGCTTCTTCGTCAACACGCTCGTCCTGCGCACCGACACCTCCGGCGACCCGACGTTCGCCGACCTCCTGGCCCGCGTCCGCGACACCGACCTCGCCGCCTACGACCACCTGGACGTGCCGTTCGAACGGCTGGTGGAACGGCTCAACCCGCCGCGCTCGCTCACCCGGCACCCGCTGTGCCAGGTGCTGCTGACCCTGCAGAACACCGGTGACGCGCACCTCGCCCTGCCGGGACTGGAGGTCGAGCCGGTCGGCGTCACGTCCGGCACCACCGCGTTCGACCTGAGCCTCGGCCTGCGCGAGACCCGCGCCGGCGACGGCTCACCCGCCGGCGTCGAGGGGGCGCTGCTCTACCGGGAGGACCTGTTCGACGCCGGCACCGCCCGCTCCCTGGCCGACCGGCTGGTCCGCGTGCTGAGCGCGGTCACCGCGAACCCGGACGTGCGGCTGCACGACGTGGACGTCCTCGGCGACGAGCGCGACACGGTCCTGGTGGCGTGGAACGACACCGCGCGGACCGTGCCGGACACGACGCTGCCCGCCCTGTTCACCGCCCAGGTCCGCCGCACGCCCGACGCCGTCGCCCTGGTGGCCGAGGGGCGGACCCTCACCTACGCGGAGCTGGACGCCCGGGTCGACCGGCTCGCCGCCGCGCTGCGCGCCAGGGGCGCGGGCCGGGAGCGGGTGGTGGCCGTGCTGCTGCCGAGGTCGGTGGACCTGGTCGTCGCGCTGCACGCCGTGCACCGGGCGGGTGCCGCCTACCTGCCGGTGGACCCCGGCTACCCGGCCGACCGGGTGGCGTTCATGCTCGCCGACGCCGACCCGGTGCTGGTCCTCGACGCGGACGCGTTGCGCGACCTGGAGGACGCGCCTGTGGCGGTGCCGGAAGTGCCCCTGCCGGAGGTTCGGGGCGGTGACCCGGCCTACGTCATCTACACGTCCGGTTCCACCGGTCGGCCCAAGGGCGTGGTGGTCGAGCACCGCGCGATCGTCAACCGGCTGCTGTGGATGCAGGACGAGTACCGGCTGGGCCTCGACGACCGGGTGCTGCAGAAGACGCCGTCCAGCTTCGACGTGTCGGTGTGGGAGTTCTTCTGGCCCTTCCAGGTCGGCGCGGCGCTCGTCGTGGCCCGGCCCGAGGGTCACCGCGATCCCGCGTACCTGGCCGACGCGATCCGCCGCGAGGGCGTCACCACGGCGCACTTCGTGCCGTCGATGCTGGACGCGTTCGTCGCGCACCTGGAGGAGTCGGGCGAGCGGTGCCCCGGCCTGGTGCGGGTGGTGTGCAGCGGCGAGGCGCTGCCGACTGCCTTGGCCCGCCGGTTCGCCGCGGTGTCCGACGCCGGGCTGCACAACCTGTACGGCCCCACGGAAGCCGCGGTGGACGTGACGTCGCACGCCGTGCGCGGTGACGAGACGACGGCGACCGTCCCGATCGGACGTCCGGTGTGGAACACGGGCGTGCACGTGCTGGACGACCGGCTGCGGCCCGTGCCGCCCGGTGTGCCCGGCGAGCTGTACCTGGCGGGCGTGCAGCTGGCCCGCGGGTACCACGCGCGGCCGGGGCTGACGGCGCAGCGGTTCGTCGCGTCGCCGTTCACGCCGGGCGCGCGGGTGTACCGGACCGGCGACGTGGTGCGGTGGTGCGGCGAGGGCGTGCTGGAGTACCTGTCGCGCGCCGACGACCAGGTGAAGGTCCGCGGCCTGCGGATCGAGCCGGACGAGATCGCCGCCGTGCTCCAGGACCACCCGGACGTGGCCCGTGCCGCCGTGGTGGCCCGCGAGCACGCGCCCGGCGACCTGCGGCTCGTCGCCTACGTCGTGGCCGGTGACCGCGTGCCGGAGCAGTCCGAGCTGCGCGCGCACACCGCGTCCCGGCTGCCCGAGCACATGGTGCCGTGGGCCGTGGTGGTGCTCGACGACATCCCGGTCGGCCCGAGCGGCAAGCTGGACCGCAAGGCGCTGCCCGCGCCCGTGGTCCGCTCCGCCGGGCGCGCGCCGTCCACGCCCGCCGAGCAGGCGCTGGCGAGGTTGTTCGCCGAAGTGCTCGGCGTGCCCGAGGTCGGGGTGGACGACGGGTTCTTCGACCTGGGCGGGCACTCCCTGCTGGCCACCCGGCTCGTGGCGCGGATCGGCGCGGAGTTCGGCGTGCGGCTGGGCGTGCGGGCGGTGTTCGAGGCGACCACGGTCGCGGCGATGGCCCGGCGGCTGGAGGACGGTCCGGCCGACGACGCGCCGCCCGCCGTCCTGCTCCCGCTGCGCGCCAACGGGTCCGGCGCGCCGCTGTTCTGCGTGCACCCGGCGGCCGGTGTGGGCTGGGTGTACGCGGGGCTGCTGCCGCACCTGCCCGACCGGCCCGTGTACGCGTTGCAGGCCCGCGGCCTGTCCCAGCCGGACGCCCGGCCCACCAGCCTGGACGGGATGGCCAAGGACTACCTCGACCAGGTGCGCGCGGTGCAGCCCAGCGGGCCGTACCACCTGCTCGGCTGGTCGTTCGGCGCGGGCGTGGCGCACGCGATGGCCGCCGCCCTGCGCGAGGAGGGCGAGGAGGTGGCCACGCTGGCGCTGCTGGACGGCTACCCCACCGCGGCCACCGGCGAGGTGCACTCGGCCCGCGACCCGCGGGTGCTGGCCGCGCTGCTGCGCTCCCTCGGCTACCCGGACGACCCCGCGCCGGTCTCGGTGGCGGACTTCGCGGCCCGGGTCGCGGACGGGCCGCTCGCCGACGTGGTGCCCGCGCGGCTCGCCGACCTCGCCGACGTGTTCGCCGACAACCTGACCCTCATGGGCGAGGGCACCACCGCCCGCTTCGACGGCGACGTGCTGTTCTTCGCCGCCACCGCCGACAAGACCGACCTGTCCCCCGTGCCCGCCGACTGGCGCGCGCACATCACCGGCGACGTCGACGTGCACCGCGTCGACTGCCGGCACGGCGACCTGACCCGACCCGGCCCGCTGGCCGCCGTCGGCGCGGCGCTCGCCGCACACCTGCACGACAACTCGTGAGGAGAACCGCCATGACCGCAGCCATGACCCGCGAAGCCACCCTGGTCCACGACTTCTACCGGTTCGTCGACACCGGCGACGTGCCCGCCCTCGTCGCCATGTTCACCGAGGACACCACCTACCACCGCCCCGGCTACCCGCCGGTGGCCGGGCACGACGGCGTGGCGCACTTCTACACCCACGTGCGGGTGATCAGGGAGGGCGAGCACCGCGTCGAGTCCGTGGTCCTGGAAGGCGACCAGGTCGCCGTGCGCGGGTCGTTCGAGGGCGTGCTGCGCGACGGCACGCACACCAGCCTGCGCTACGCCGACTTCTTCACCCTCGCCGCGGACGGCCGCTTCAGCAAGCGCGAGACGTTCTTCTTCGCCCCCCTCGTCTGATTCCCCGCCTACCCGATCGGAGCACCGCCATGACCTCTCTGCTGAACAAGCCGGCCACCGTCGCGTCCCCCGGCCACGGCGCCGCGTTCACCCCGCACCTCTACAGCCTCAAGTACTCCCCCGACCTGGGCTGGCACGACGGCGACCTGCTGCCGATGGACAACCTCTCGCTGCACCCGGCGACGCTGGGCCTGCACTACGGCCAGGTGATCTTCGAGGGCATGAAGGCGTTCCGGCAGCAGGACGGCTCGGTGGCGGTGTTCCGGCCGTGGGAGAACGCGCGCCGCTTCAACCGGTCGGCCGCGCGGCTGGCCATGCCGTCGCTGCCCGAGCAGCTCTACGTCGACGGCGTGGACCGGCTCGTCGCCGCCGACCACGCCGAGCTGTCCGACCACCCCGACCACAGCCTCTACCTGCGGCCGCTGATGTTCGGCACGGACGCGAACCTGATGCTGCGACCGTCGGAGGAGTACCTGTTCCTGGTCATGGCGTTCGTCGCGGGCGGGTTCTTCGGCGACGTGGTGCGGCCGGTGTCCGTGCTCGTGTCCCGCGACCAGGCGCGGGCCATGCCGGGCGGCACGGGCGACGTGAAGTGCGCGGCGAACTACGGGCCGTCGTTCGTGGCGCAGCACAAGGCGCAGGAGGCGGGCTGCCAGCAGGTGGTGTGGCTGGACCAGGCCGAGCGCAAGTGGGTCGAGGAGATGGGCGGCATGAACCTGTTCTTCGTGCGCGGCTCGGGCCCCGGCGCGGAGGTGTTCACCACGCCGCTGACCGGCACCCTGCTGCCGGGCGTGACGCGGGACTCGTTGCTGCGCATGGCCGAGCGCCTGGGCTACTCGGTGGCCGAGCGGCCGGTGTCGGTGGACCAGTGGCGGGCCGAGTGCGAGGCGGGCGAGATCACCGAGGTGTTCGCCTGCGGCACGGCCGCGGTGGTGACCCCGGTCGGCCGGGTGCGCGACGTGGACGGCGACTTCACCGTGGGCGACGGGGAGATGGGCCCGGTGACCGCCGCGCTGCGCACCGCCCTGGTCGACCTCCAGCACGGCCGCGTGCCGGACGTGGACGGCTGGCTGCACCGCGTGGGCTGACGGGACGGGCGACGCGGGCCGGGTCCACGCGACCCGGCCCGCCCCCGTCCGGGTGACCTCCCTCTGCGCGGGCGCGGCGTCGACCGCCATCACCGAAACCGCCACGCCGAGCGCGTACTCGTACGACCGGACGTCCAGCCGGTTCCTGTGCCCCGAAGGCTTCCCGCACCCCTGTGCCGCACCCCCGTGCCGCGCCACCGGCCACCCGCATTGACGCAACCGAACGGTTGCTATACCGTCGGCTGATGCCGCACGACGCCGAAGCGGTCGCCGAACAGGTCTTCGCCGCCCTCGCCGACCCGACCCGACGCGCCATCCTGGCCGCGCTGGCATCGGGCGGCCCGGCCACGGCCACCGACCTGGCCGATCGCCTGCCCATCACCCGGCAGGCGATCGCGAAGCACCTCGCCCTGCTCACCGACGTGGGCCTGGTGACGGCGGAACCCGGCGAACGGCGCCGGGTCCGGTTCCGGCTCCGCTCCGCCCCGATGCGGGTGGCACAGCAGTACCTGGCCTCGCTGGCCCGCGACTGGGACGGCCCGCTCAGCGCGTTGAAGGACCACCTCGACCGCACGGCGCCCACCGCGGACCCACCGGAACGGACCTGAGCGGTGGCCGGGCCGTGCGCGCGCACTCGAACCTGGAAGGCGGACGACCACGATGAAGACCCCTCCGATCGTTTCCCCGGCGGACTGGGAGGCGGCCCGGCAGGACCTGCTGGTGCGGGAGAAGGAGTTGACCCGGGCGAAGGACGCGATGGCCGCGGCGCGCCGGCGGATGCCGTGGCTGGCGGTGGAGAAGGAGTACGCCTTCGACACGCCGCGCGGCCGGACGAGCCTGCTCGACCTGTTCGAGGGCCGCCGCCAACTGGTCGTCTACCGCGCGTTCTACGAGCCCGGCGTGTACGGCTGGCCGGACCACGCGTGCCGCGGCTGCTCCCTCGTCACCGCCGACCAGGTCGGGCACGTCGCCCACCTGCACGCCCGTGACACCACCCTCGTGTTCGCGTCACGCGCGCCGCAGGCCGACATCGAGCGGCTGAAGGCGCGGATGGGGTGGAGGATGCCCTGGGTCACCATGCTCGACGACTTCGACGCCGACTTCGGCGTGGACGAGTGGCACGGCACCAACGCGTTCATCCGCGAAGGCGACCGCGTGTTCCGCACGTACTTCGTCAACGGCCGCGGCGACGAGGCGCTGGGCAGCACGTTCAGCTACCTGGACATCACCGCGCTGGGGCGGCAGGAGGACTGGGAGGACTCGCCGGAGGGTTACCCCCGGACCCCGCCGTACGTGTGGTGGAACTGGCACGACGAGTACAGCGACGCCGGTCCCGCGGAGGGCTGGCTGGAGAAGGTCGCCGAGGCGGAGGGCACGCTGACGTCCGTGCGGGCGAAGCCGACGCACGACGACTGCTGCCACTGACCCGGGCCCGCGCGGAATAGAGCGGAAATATAGATTTCGGTAAACCGTCGCGCTATTCGCGTGCGCTCTCGCGGTCGGGCGACGGGCGCCGGTACGGTTTTCCGGTGATCGCTGCGGAGTTCGTCGGAAAAAGGCTCGATCCCGTGGTGCTGCGGGTCCCGCGGGAACGGGTCGTCGCATTCGCCCGGGCCATCGGCGAGAACGGCGCCGTGCACGTGGACGTCGACGCGGCGAGAGCCGCCGGACATCCGGACGTGGTGTTGCCGCCGACCATGTTGTTCGGCCTGGAACTCGAAGTGCGCGGCGAGGAATTGTTGGTCGACATGGGGCTCGACCCGTTGCGCGTGCTGCACGCCGAGCAGTCGTTCACCTATCACCGCAGCGTGCACGCCGGCGAGGAGTTGCGGTTCGAGTGCGTGGTCGCCGACGTTCACCGGCGCATGGGCGGTCGACTGGAGTTCATCGTGCAGGAGACGACCGTGCACCGGGGAGACGAGCACGTGGTGGATCTGCGCCAGGTGCTCGTGGTCGAGGAAAGGGGTGCGGCGTGAGCGGGCCCGCGGTCGGCGACCGGCTGCCCCCTTCCGAAGTGCCCGCGATCACGCGGGAGAAGCTCCGGGAGTTCGCAGTCGCGTCGGGCGATGACAACCCCGTGCACCTGGACGACGACGCCGCGCGGCGGGGCGGGCTGGACGGGGCCGTGGCGCACGGGATGCTCGTCATGGCCCACCTGGGCCGGCTGGTCACGTCGTGGCCGGAGGCGGGCGCGCTGCGGTCGTTCAAGGCCAGGTTCACCGCGCCGACGCCGGTCGGGTCACGGGTGACGTGCGGCGGGAAGGTCGCCTCCGTCGACGTGGCCGCCGGAACCGCCCGGGTGCAGGTGAGCGCGGTGCGGGACGACGGCGTGGCGGTCGCGCGCGGCGAGGCCGTGGTGGAGCTGGCGCGGTGAGCCGGTCCGTGCTGGTCGTGGGCGCCAACCGGGGCATCGGCGCGGCCGTGGCGCGGGAGTTCGCGCGGGCCGGCGACCGGGTGGCGGGCACGCACCGCGGGTCGGGCGTGCCGGTCGACGGGGTGTTCGGGGTGGAGCTGGACCTGGCCGACGCCGACCGGGTGGCCGCCGCCGTCGCCGAGGTCACCGCCCACCAGGGCGCGCCCGAGGTCGTCGTGCTGAACGCGGGCCTGACCCGCGACGGGCTGCTCGCCCGGATGCCCGAGGCGCACTACCGGGAGATCATCGAGGTCACCCAGCTCGGCGCGTTCCGCGTGCTGCAACAGGTGCTGCCCGCGATGGCCAAGGCGCGCACCGGCTCGATCGTCCTGATCTCCTCCGCCTCCGCCCGCGCCGGGTCACCCGGTCAGGCGAACTACGCGGCGGCCAAGGCGGCGCTGGAGGGGTTCGCGCGGTCCGTGGCGCTGGAGTACGGGCGGCGCGGTGTGCGGGTCAACGTCGTCGCTCCGGGCCCCGTGGACACCGACATGGTGGCCGTGCTGACGGACAAGCAGCGGCAGGCGCTGGTGGACCAGGTCCCCCTGGGCCGCCTGGCCCGGCCGGAGGAGGTCGCCGAGGTCGTGCGCTGGGTCGCCGGCTCGACCTACGTGACCGGCGCGACGATCCCCGTCACGGGCGGCAGCGCGCTCGGCTGGTGAGGTCCGGCCGGAACGCGCGAGCCGCGGTCGACGGTGGGCGCACGGGTGACCGCGTGGGTCACACCAGGTCGTTCTCCTGGGCGTAGATCGCGGCCTGGACGCGGGAGCGCAGGTCCAGCTTGGTCAGGATGCGGGACACGTGGGTCTTGGCGGTCGCGCCGCTGATGAACAGCTCGTGCGCGATCTGGGCGTTCGACAGGCCCCGGCCGAGGCAGCGCAGCACGTCCAGCTCCCGCTCGGTCAACTGCTCCAGGCGGCTGTCGACGGCAGGCTGGGTCTTCACCGGCGCCTCCGCGTAGGCTTTGATCAGCTTGCGGGTGATCTCCGGGCCCAGCACGTTCTCGCCCGCCGCGACCAGCCGCACCGCCTCCACCAGCCGCGGCGCGTCGACGGACTTCAGCAGGAAGCCCGCCGCGCCCGCGCGCAGCGCCGCGAACACGTACTCGTCCAGGTCGAACGTCGTCAGCACGAGCACCTGCGCCACGTTGTCACCGTGCAGCGCCTTGGTCGCGGCGATGCCGTCCAGGCCCGGCATGCGGATGTCCATCAGCACGACGTCGGGCCGCAGCGCCTTCGCCTGGCGGATCGCCGTCGCGCCGTCACCGGCCTCGCCGACCACCTCGATGCCCTCGGCGTTGCCCAGGATCAGCACGAGACCCGCGCGCACGGCCGCGTGGTCGTCCACCACCAGCACGCGGGTGCTCACCGCTCCACCTCGGGCAGCGGCAGCACGGCGCGGACCTTCCAGGAGCCGTCGGTCGGGCCGGCGGTGAGCGAGCCGCCCACGGCCGCGGTGCGCTCCCGCATGTTCAGCAGCCCCGTGCCCAGCCCTCCCCCGTCACCGCCGTCCCGCAGCTCGTTGACCACTTCCAGCACCATCTCGGTGTCCGTGCGGCGCAGTTCGAGGACGACGTTCGTGCGCGGTGCGTGCTTCATGGCGTTGGTCAGCGCCTCCTGGGCGATCCGGTACGCGGTCAGGTCCACCGCGGCGGGCAGCGGCTCGGTGTCGTCGTAGTCGACCCGCACGTCCAGCCGCATCCCGCCCGCCTGCGCCGACTCGATCAGCCGGGTGAGCTGGGCCAGCCGCGCGGGCGCGGTCGGCTCGTCCGGGGCGGTCATGTCGGCGCGCAGCAGGTTGATCATCGCGCGCATCTCCTCCAACGCGCTCACGCTGTTCTCGCGCACGGACTTGAGGACCACTCGCGTCATCGGGTCCTCGTCCTTCAACGACAGCGCGGCCTCGGCCTGGATGGCGATCGCGGACAGGTGCCCGGCGATCACGTCGTGCAGGTCGCGGGCCATGTGGGCGCGTTCGGCGGCGACCGCGGCCGTGCGGTCCAGTTCGGCGATCTTCGCCAGCTGCCGGGCGTTGGCGCGTTCCACCTCGGCCATCCGCTGGTGCTGCCGCACGTTCGTCGCCCACCACACCGGGATCAGCAGGAACGGCAGCACGGCGAACGCGGCCAGCACGGTCGCGCGCCAGCCCGGCACCAGCAGGACGGTGGCCGTGATCGTGCTGATCGACGTCAGCACCGCGATCGGCACCATGTCGCGGCTGAGCCGCCGCGGGCCGTACAGCGTGGCCGCGTAGAGCAGGTCCGCGTACACCACGAGCGTCGGCGTGCTGACCCCGATGACGCAGTCCACGAGCAGGAACGCGGTGCCGACCGCGAGGGCCGTGCCCGGCGCGATCCGGCGGAACGCCTCCACCGCGCAGACGCCGCCGAACAACAGCAGCCGGACCCACATCGGAATGGGGTCGTCGAGGTTGAACAACGGGTACAGGCCGGTGGCGAACAACACCGAGCCGACCAGCAACGAGCTGATCACGATGAGCGCGTCGTGCTGCCACCCCGGCAACTTCCGCAGCCCGGAGACGACCCGACTTATTCCGGCGTGCACCGCGCGATCACAGCACACGCCCACGCGGCTCGCATCGGCCGAAGTGATGACCCGTGATCGCTCCGACCGCCGATGCCGCCCGCCCGCGCGCTTCGCGATGATGGTGTCACGGCAGGCGCACGGCCCGCCGACCACACCGGGAGGAGCGGATGTCACCATGAAAAGCGTGGCGGTAGCACTGGCGGTGGTGTCGGCTTTCGCGCTGAGCGCGTGCGACCCGGCCGCCGACCGGTCTTCACCGGACAACACCGACGACGGTCGCACGACTTTGCTGTGCCACGTGGCGAACGGGTGGGTTTCGGCGAGTCCGGACGGCAAGAGCGAAGCCGCGAAGACATTGGGTTCGGTCATCGACGACATCGCCGGGAACATGGACGAGTCGTCGCGGGCTGCCAAGGTGTTGGCCGCGGCCCGCCAGTTGCTGTCGGACAAGTCCGAGGACATCGCCGACGGCGCCGCGAAGATCAAGGAACTGTGCTGAGGGTGTGACCGCGCCCGCTGAGGAGGACAAGTGGCTGACGGCAAGGCTGACGACGGTCGGTGGGCCCCGTGGTGGGTGTACGTCGTCCTGATCGTCGGGTGCAACCTGATCAAGCAGTACTTCATCGGCGGCAAGGTGTCCGACGTGGCCAACGTCGCGATCACGGTGGCGATGGTCGGCGCGCTGATCTTCGCCATCACGGCGGTGTACCGGTCGATGGTCGCCACCCGGCGGCGGTGACGTCGACCGGGACTCGGCGGCCTCCCCTGGCCGCCGACCGGTAGGTGGGACGGGCGCCCGTCCCACCTACCCCGACTCACCGTCAACGGGCCGCGACCCGGCGGTAGGCGCGCATGCTCAGCGGCACGAACACCGCCACGATCAGCAGCGACGACAGCCAGGCGTAGGCCAGCGCGTGGTCGTCCGGCCAGGACCCGGACACGACGTCCAGCCCCGGCACGGTGTTGCCGAACAGCCCGCGCACCGCGTTGATCACGGCCGTGAGCGGGTTCCACTCGGCGATCACGCGCAGCGGCCCGGGCATCGACTCCTCCGGCACGAACCCGGACGACACGAACGTCAGCGGCGTCAACCAGATCAGGCCCGCGCTCTGCGCCGCCTCCGGGCTCGGCGAGACCAGGCCGATGAGCGCCCCGATCCACGACATGGCGAACGCGAACACCAGCAGCACCAGGAACGCCAGCACCGCGTCCAGGAAGCTGCCGCGCACCCGCCAGCCGATGAGCAGGCCGCACAGGCACGTCACCAGCATCGCCACCACGCTCACCGCCAGGTCGGACAGCGTGCGGCCGACCATCACCGACACGCCGGACATCGGCAGCGACCGCAGCCGGTCGATGAACCCCTTGCGCAGGTCGGTCGACAGCCCGATGACGGTGAACGCGGAGTTGAACGCCAGCGTCTGCACGAGGATGCCCGCCAGCAGGTACTCGCGGTACGCCGCGCCGCCGAGCAGGCCGCCGAACACGAACCCGAACAGCAGCACGAACATCACCGGCTGCACCACCGCGGCGAACGCCCAGTCCACGCTGCGCCGCACGTGCAGCAGGTTGCGCCAGGCGATCATCCACCCGTCCACGGCGACCTTGGCCACTGCGGTCACGAGTCCTCCCCGTCGTCGGCGCGGTCGGTCAGCATCAGGAACACGTCGTCCAGCTTGGGCCGGTGCAGCGACACGTCGAGCACCCGCACGTCCTCCGCGTCCAACCGCTTCAACGCCTCCACCAACGTCTTCGGGCCGACGTGCACGAGCACGTGCGCCCGCCGCAGGTGGTCGTCCACCACGGGTTCGGCCGCGCCGACCTCCGCGAGCACGCGCTTCAACGCGGGCAGGTCGGCCGCGTCGGCGACGACGATCTCCAGCCGTTCGCTGCCCACGCGCGCCTTCAGCTCGTCCGACGTGCCCCGCTCGACCACCCGGCCGCGGTCGATCACCACGATCGAGTCGGCGAGCTGGTCGGCTTCCTCCAGGTACTGGGTGGTCAGCAGCACGGACGCGCCGTCGTCCACCAGCCGCCGCACCATCTCCCAGGTGTCCAGCCGGGACCGCGGGTCCAGGCCGGTGGTCGGCTCGTCCAGCACGACGACCGGTGGCCGGGCGACGAGCGCGCCCGCCAGGTCCAGCCGCCGCCGCATGCCGCCGGAGTAGGTGCGCAGCAGTCGTGACGCGGCCTGCTCCAGCCGGAACAGCGCCAGCAGCTCCCGGGCGCGTTCCCGCGCCGCGGCGGCCTTGAAGCCGTACAGCCTGCCGACGAGGTACAGGTTCTCGTACCCGGTCAGGCTCTCGTCCACAGCCGCGTACTGGCCGGACAGACCGATGGACCGGCGCACGTCCGCGGACTGCGAGACGACGTCGTAGCCGGCCACGCGGACATCGCCCGCGTCCGGCCGCAGCAACGTCGTCAGCACCCGCACCATCGTGGTCTTGCCGGCGCCGTTGGGGCCCAGCAGCCCCAGCACCGTCCCGGTGGGGACGGTCAGGTCCACGCCGTCGAGGGCGCGGTGCTCCTTGTAGGACTTGACGACGCCTCGCGCCTCGACGGCTGCGGTCACCGTTCTTCCTCCGTGTGGTAGTCCGCCTTGGGCGGGAACAACGTCAGGCGCAGCGGCCAACCGACGAGCCAGAGCGCGGTCACCGCGGCGAGCTGGATCTCGAAGTTCCACAGCTCGACCGTGCTCGGCCCGCCGATCAGGAACATCACCAGCGTCAGCGCCGACGAGATGCCCAGCGCGGCCAGGCAGCGCAGCCACATCGCCCACTCGTGCCGCTGCCGCGCCCGGCCGTGACGCGGCGGTCGGGCCGGTCGCGGGCCACCGGCGAAGCGGTGCGCGAACCACGCGTCCGCCCGTGCCACCAGGTACGGGCCGAACGCCACGCTGATGCCCAAGTAGGCCGCGGCGAGGCTGTGCGTCATGCCCGGCGTGCCGCCCGCGCGCAGGTCGACGGCGCACGCCACCACCAGCACCAGGTCGACCACCGGCACGCCCACCAGCAGCGCACCGCCCAGCCCCGGCCTGCGCAGCGCGTACCTGGTGAGCAGCCCGGAGGCCAGCACCACCCAGAATGCGATCTCGCACGCCACGATCAGGTACAGCACGAACGGGTGGTCCCCCGCCTGCGCCCAGACCTCCTGCGCCCGAACCTCCTGCGCCCGAATCTCCTGGGCTTGCACCGAGTGCGCCACGTCCCGCGGTCACGACTCCACCGGCGGCGCCGCGACCGGCACGCCGGGCCGGTCCCCGATCACGTGCGCGCCCCCGTCCACGTGGACGATCTCGCCGGTCGTCGCGGGGAACCAGTCCGACAGCAGGGCCACGCAGGCCCGTGCCACGGGCGTGAACTCCTGGTCGTCCCAGCCGAGCGGCGACTTGCCGTGCCACCGCTGCCCTTCCCGGCGGGCGGCCTCGTCACCGCCCGGTCCGATCGCGACGGCCGCGGTGGTGCGCAGCGGGCCGGCCGCGACCAGGTTCACGCGGATGCCGTCCCGGCCCAGGTAGGACGCGAGGTACCGGGCGCAGGACTCCAGCGCGGCCTTGGCCACGCCCATCCAGTCGTACTCGGCGTACGCCTGCGAGGCGTCGAAGTCCAGCCCCACCACGGCACTGCCCGGGGCCAGCACCGGCCGAACGGCCCGCACGAGCGCCTGCAACGAGTACGCGGACACGTGGAACGCGGGTGCGACGTCGTCCCAGCGGGCGGTGAGGAAGTTGCCGCCGAGCGCTTCGGGCGGCGCGTAGGCGACGGAGTGCAGCACGCCGTCGATCCGGTCGGCGTGCGCGCCGATCCGCTCCGGCAGGGACGCGAGGTGGTCGGCGTCGGTGACGTCGAGCTCCACCACGGGCGCGGGTGACGGCAGGCGTTGCGCGAGCCGCTCCACCAGGCGCACGCGGCCGTACGCGGTGAGCACGACGTCCGCGCCTTCCTCCTGCGCCAGCCGTGCCACGTGGTAGGCGATGGAGTTCGGCGTGAGCACGCCCGTGACGAGCAGGGTCTTGCCCTTGAGCAGGTCCACGGCTCAGCTCTCCAGCACGTAGCCGTCGCCGGGGCGGTGGCCCCGGGAGCGGCGCAGGTCGGCGAACACGAACGTGCGCTGCAACCAGCGGTCCGCGCCGTCGTAGCGCGGGGTGAACGCCGACCGGCCGTGCACGGTGACCCGGTTGTCCACGATCGCCAGGTCGCCCGCGGCCAGCCGCAGCCCGTTGAACGAGTTGTCGAACAGCTCGCCCAGCTCGTCCATCGCCGCGACGGCCCGTTCGGTGACCGGCTCGGTGGCGGCCTGGTCGACGCACAGGTCCGGGTCGTCGGGGTCGCCGTGCAGCACGGCGCGCGGCGGCACCTCGCCGGACGTCGCGCCGAACGAGGGCGGCGGCGCGGTGACGAACTCGGCCGACGACAGCGCCGCGCGTGCCTGCTCGCCCAGCTTGGGCAGCACCTGGCGGGAGCAGACCAGCCGCAGCTCGGCGACCCGCTCGTGGTCCGGCCGCACGCACACCAGCAGCACGAAGTCCGGCCGGTGCTGGTGGAACGCGTTCTCGGTGTGGAACGTCAGGTGCGCCGACCCGACGTTGCCCTGCACCTCCTCCTTGCCCGGCACCGGCACCACGTTCTGCACCAGCGCGCCGGACTTCTCCGCGCGGAACGCGCCCGGGTCGCCCAGGCCGTGCGCCACGAGCAGCAGCACGGCGGCGGACACGGTGGCCTCGCGCACCACCGAACCCTCGGCCTTCGGCGTGGGCGGGAGGTTGCCCTCGTCCACGGGCAGGTTGCGCAGCAGCAGCGCCCCGCCCGCGCCCGAGTCGCGGCGGAACTCCTTGAGGGTGTGCCGCAGCGTCGCGGGCGCGTCCTCCCACGCCCGGCGCGCGGCGGTGACCCACTCGGGGCTGTCGAGGCGACCGCCCGCCACGCCCAGCAGGCCGCGGGCGATGCGGTCGAGCCACTCGTGCTCGTCGGCCTCCAGCGTGGCGGTGGTCAGCGTGTCCTGGTTGTCCAACAACATTTCCCTCACCCTTAGTGAGTCGTCACCGGGCGGACCCGCCCGAGGTGTGCGGAGATCGCCCCGAGCAGGGCGGTCGGGTCGTGCCGGAAGTAGAAGTGGCCGCCGGCGAACGCGCGGTGCTCGCGCAGCTCGCCCGACCCGGTCAGCTCGCGCCACGCCTCGCCGCGCTCGTGGTCCACGTCGGGGTCGGCGTCGCCTCGGTAGACCACGAGCGGCGTGCGCACCGCCGGCGGTGCGGTGGGCGCGTACCGCTCGATGAGCCGGTAGTCGGCGCGGATCGTCGGCAGCAGCAGCTCGCGCAGGTCGGGGTCGGCCAGCGCGGCGGCGTCGTCGCCGGACACCCGGGTGATCTCGGCGACCAGCGCGCCGTCGTCACGGGTGTGCAGGTCGCGGGGCGTGCGGCGGTGCGGTGCGGCGAACCCGGAGGCCACCAGCAGCGCGGGCCGCCGGCCGCGTTCCTCGCACCGCCGGGTGACCTCGTAGGCGATGGCCGCGCCCATGCTGTGCCCGAACAGCACCACGGGCCGGTCGAACAGCGGCGCGAGCACGTCGGCGAGCACGTCGGCCATCGCCGCCATGTCGTCCACCGGCGCGTCGACCAGGCGTTCCTCCCGGCCGGGGTACTGCACGACGCGCGTCTCGACCGACGCGGGCAGCCGCGCGCCCCAGTCGCGGTAGTAGCTGGCCGAGCCGCCCGCGTGCGGCAGGCACACGAGGGTCAGCTCGGCCGACGGCCGGGGCGTGCGCGTGCGCAGCCAGCGGTCGGCGGTGGTCGTGGCCGCCATGCGCACCTCCTTGTCGTAGACGGGTCTGCTCAGGCGCCCATGGCGTCGACGAGGCTCTTGGGCCGCATGTCGGTCCAGTTCGACTCCACGTGGTCGAGGCACTCCTGGCGGCTCGCCTCGCCGAACACCACGCGCCAGCCGTCGGGCACCGGGATGAAGTGCGGCCACAGGGAGTGCTGGTTCTCGTCGTTGACCAGCACGAAGTAGGTGCCGTTCTCGTCCTCGAACGGGTTGGTGCTCATCGCGGGTCTCCTTCGGGTCGCGGCGTCGCCACGGCGGCGTCGACCGCCCTGGCGACCTCGTCAAGGACGTCCTGACGAGTCATCTCTTCGTGGGGTGCGGGCACGTCGTGCACGCGGATCGCACCGGTGACGTGCGGTGCCCACCGGCCCGGATCGCGGTCCGGGTGGTCGGCGGCGTCGGTGGCGCGGAAGAACAGCAGGTCGCCGTCGAAGCGGCGCGGTGTGTGGGCGGACAGCGCGCGACCGTTGGCCAGGTACGCGTCGAGCACGGCGCGCGCGAGCACCTCGGAGGTCTGCTCGTAGCCGCCGAGCTCGCCGCGCACCACGACGACGGCGCGGGCCCGGCCCTCGGGCGTGGCCAGGTCGGCGGAGGTCAGGCCGGTGCCGGCGAACGCGTCGGCGAAGACCTCCTCGGTGGTCATCGGGGTCGTGACGGCGCGGGGGTAGGAGTCGAGGACGGCGAGGAGGTCGACGGTCCCGCCGGACTCCTGGAGCCGGACGGCGACCTCGTGGGCCAGGTGGCCGCCCATGGACCAGCCGAGCAGCCGGTACGGCCCGTGCGGTGCGACCGAGCGGATGTGCTCGACGAACCGGGCGGCCTGGTCGCCGATCGTGCCGGGGTCTGCCCCGGAGAGGACGGCACCGGAGAGGTCGGCACCGGAGAGGTCGGCTTGGAGGCCGTACAGCGGCACGTCAGGGTCCAGCGCGCCGAGCAGCCCGGTGTAGCACCAGCTCAGGCCGGACGCCGGGTGCAGGCAGAACAACGGCGGCGCGTCGCCGCCCACCCGCAGCGGCAGCAGCGCGCCCAGGGCGTCCACGCCCGTCGCGGCCGGGTCGCCGTCGAGGCGGCGGGCCAGTTCGGCCGGGCTGGGCGACTCGAACAACGTCCGCACGGTCACGTCGGCGTCGAAGCGGGACCGCACCCGGTCGGCCAGCGTCACGGCGAGCAGCGAGTGGCCGCCCGCCGCGAAGAACCCCCGGTCCGGGTCGAACCCGTCCACCCGCAGCACCTCGGCGAACATGCGGCACAGCAGGTCCTCGGTGAGCGTGCGCGGCGCGCGTCCGGCGGTCGCGGCGGACCGGGGCGCGGGCAGGGCCCGGCGGTCCAGCTTGCCGTTCGCGTTGAGCGGCAGCGCGACCAGCTCGGTGACCGTGCCGGGCACGAGGTGCGCGGGCAGTTCGGCGGCCACCTGGTCGCGCACCGCGTCCGGGTCCGGTGACGCGCCGGGCTCGGGCACGTAGTACGCGGCCAGCCGCTGGTCGCCGGGCAAATCCTCGCGCACCGCGACGGCCGCGTGCGCCACCCCGGCGCAGCGCGCCACGGCGGCCTCCACCTCGCCCAGCTCCACCCGGACGCCCCGCAGCTTCACCTGGTCGTCGGCACGGCCCAGGTACACCAGCGCGCCGTCGTCGTCCCAGCGGGCCAGGTCACCGGTGCGGTACAGGCGCGAGCCGGCCGGGGCACCCGACGCAACGCCGTACGGGTCGGCCACGAACCGCGTGGCGGTGACGCCGGGGCGGCCGACGTAGCCGCGGGCCAGCTGCACGCCCGCCAGGTACAGCTCACCGGGCGCGCCGGGCGGCACCGGCGCGAGCCGCGCGTCCAGCACGTACGCGCGGGTGTTCCAGACGGGCCTGCCGATCGGCACGCGCGGGTCGTCGGCGTCGCAGTGCCACGACGTGACGTCCACGGACGCCTCGGTGGGGCCGTAGAGGTTGTGCAGCTCGGCGGAGTAGGCGGCCAGGAACCGGTCCCGGGTGGCGGGCAGGAGGGCTTCGCCGCTGCACACCACCCGCCGCAGGGTCGGGCACGGCACCGGCTCCACCAGGAACGCGTCCAACATGGACGGTACGAAGTGGGCGGTGGTGACGCCGTGCTCGTTGATCACTCGGGCCAGGTGGGCCGGGTCGCGGTGGCCGTCCGGTGCGGTCACCACGATCGCCGCGCCCGCGATCAGCGGCCAGAAGAACTCCCACACCGACACGTCGAACGTGCACGGCGTCTTGAGCAGCACCCGGTCGGCCGCGGTGAGCCGGTAGCGGTCCTGCATCCACAGCAGGCGGTTCACGATCCCCCGGTGCGGCACGCCGACGCCCTTGGGCGTGCCGGTGGAGCCGGAGGTGTGGATCACGTACGCCAGGTCGTCCGGCGAAGCCCGGCGCGGCGTCACGTCCGGCGCGTCTTCACCGTGCACGCCCACCACCCGCAGGCCGTCGAACGCCGCCGCGTCGTCGGTCACCACGCACACCGGCCGCGCCTCGGCCAGCAGCACGGCGCGCCGCCGGGCGGGCAGGTCGGTGTCCAGCGGCAGGTAGGCCGCACCGGACTTCAGCACCGCCAGCAGCGTCACGACCAGGTCGGCCGAGCGCGGCAGCGACACGGCCACCAGCGCGTCCGGTCCCGCGCCCGCCGCGACGAGCCGGCGGGCCAGGCGGTCGGCGGACTCGTGCAGCGCGGCGTAGTCCAGCACGCGGTCGTGGTCGATGACGGCGGTGGCGCCCGGCGAGGAGGTCGCCCGGCGGTCGAGCAGGTCGGTGAGCGTGACGTCCTCGACCGGCGTCGCGGTGTCGTTCCACGCGCGCAGCACGCGGTCGCGGTCGGCGTCGTCCAGCGGTGTCGACGCGCTCAGCGGCCGGTCCGGGTGCTCGACCAGGTCGGTCAGTGCGCGCAGCAGCCAGCTCAGCAGCCGGCGGGCGGTGGCGGCGTCGACCAGGTCGGGTCGGCGGTCCAGCCGGAACGCGAGGTTCGGCCCCGGCACGCCGATCAGCGTCACCGGGTAGTGCGTGGCGTCCCGGGCCTCCACGTCGATCAGGAACGCCCCACCGGCCAGCTCGGTGTTGTCCTCGTCGCCCGCCGGGTAGTTCTCGAACACCAGCGTCGTGTCGAACAGCGGGCCGCGCCCGACCCGACCCTGGAGCTCGGCGAGCCCGACGTGCTGGTGCTCCATCAGCCCGGTCTGCTGCGACTGCACCGCGTCGAGCAGGTCCGCGGCGGTGTCGTCGGGCGACCAGGCCACCCGCACCGGCAGCGTGTTGATGAACAGGCCGATCATCCGCTCCACACCGGGCAGCTCCGGCGGGCGGCCGGACACCGTGCCGCCGAACACCACGTCCGTGCGGCCGGTGTGCAGGCCGAGCGCGAGGCCCCACGCGGCCTGCACGACGGTGTTGACCGTCCAGCCGCGCTCGCGGGCCAGCTCGGACAGCCGCCCGGTCAGCTCCTCGCCGAGCTTCACCTCGAGCTGCTCGGGCGGCGCCTGCTCACCGGGCCGCGCCGGGCCGCCCACCAGGGTCGGTTCGGTGACGCCGTGCAGCACCTCGTCCCACGCCTTGCGGGACACCTCCTGGTCGCGGGCGTCCAGCCACGCCAGGTAGTCGCGGTAAGGGGCGACGGGCGGCATGCCCTTCTCGTCGCCGTGCCGGTCGTAGAGCTCGAACAGCTCGTCCAGCAGCACGGGCATCGACCAGCCGTCGACCACGATGTGGTGCAGGGTGAGGGCGAGCCGGAAGTCCTTGAACGGCATGCGGAACAGCACGCACCGCAGCGGCACGTCCTCGTGCAGCGCGAAGCGGCGCAGCCGTTCGGCGTCGTAGCGCTCCTCGAACCGCGCCTCCGCCTCGGCGACGGACAGCGTGGAGCAGTCCACCACCTCCCACGGCACCTCGACGTGGTCGAGTACGACCTGCACCGGCTGGTCGAGGCCCTCGTGCACGAACACCGACCGCAGCCCGGCGTGCCGTCGCACCAACGCCTGCACGGCGTCGTGCAGCGCGTCCACGCCGAGCTCGCCGTACAGGTCGACAGCCACCTGGACGGTGTAGAAGTCGAGGCCGTCGGTGTCGTGCAGGGCGTGGAACAGCAGGCCCTGCTGCAACGGGGCCAGCGGAAGGATGTCCTCGATGCGCGGCGCGCTCATGAGCTGTCCAGTCATGATCGGCGTGCCTTCCTCATCATGGCCTCCAAGCGGTCGATGTTCTTCTGCGACAGGGGGACCAGCGCCACGTCGGAGGGCGTGAGACCGCCGGCGCGCGGGTCGCGGGCGTGCGCGGCGAGCGCGGCCAGGGCGTCGCGCCACAGCCGGCCCAGCGCGACGACGTCCGGTTCCTCCAGCAGGGCGGCGGGCCACGACAGCGCGGCGACGAGACGCGGCCCGTCCGCGCCGTCCTCGGTGAAGGCGTTGACCTCCAGCACGTGCGCGAACGGCAGGCCGTCGTCGCCGACCGCGCCGCCCGCCTCGGTCAGCGGGGTCCAGTCGCGGCCGGTCGCGCCGACGCTGGTGCGGCCCAGGTAGTTGAAGCCGATCTGCGGCGCGGGGCAGGCGGCGAGCTTGCCCGCGGTGTCCGGGTTGAGGTGGCGCAGCAGGCCGTAGCCCAGGCCGTGGTCGGGCACCGCCCGCAGCCCTTCCTTGACCTGCTTGAGCGCCGTGCCGACGGGGTCGCCGGCCGCGAGCACGTCATCCCACCGCAACGGCGGCACGTCGACCCGCACCGGGTAGAGGTTGGTGAACCAGCCGACCGTGCGGGACAGGTCCAGTCCGGGGGCGACCGCGTCCTCGTGCCGGCCGTGGCCCTCGCGGTCGACCAGCAGCGCGTCGGGCAGCCGCTCGCCGCGCCGGGCCAGCCACTCGCGCACGGCCAGGCCGAAGCCGGTGAGCAGCACGTCGTCCACGCTCACCCGGAACGCGGCGGGCGCGGTCGTCAACAACGCCGTGGTGACGTCCGGATCCACCTCGACCACGGTGGTGCGCGCGGTGGCCAGGGTGTCGCGGCGCGGGTCCAGGGGACGTGCGGCGAGGGCGGGCTGGGCGGTGTCGGCGGTGGCCAGCCAGTGCGGCACCTGCTCGGCCCACCGCGGCTCGGTCGCCGCTTCCGCCAGCCGGGTCGCCCAGCGCCGCCACGACGTGCGCACCGGCGGCAGCTGCGGCTCCACGCCCAGCCGGGCGGCCGTCGCGGCGGTGGCGAGGTCGGGCAGCAGGATCCGCCACGACACCCCGTCGACGACCAGGTGGTGCGCCATGACCAGCAGCCGGCCGGGCGCGTCGGGCCCGGCGTCGAACCACACCAGGCGCACCACCACCGCGTCGTCCGGCCGCAGGGCGCGGCGGGCGGACTCGGTGTGCTCGGCGATCACGGCCGCCAGCTCGTCCTCCCCGAGCCCGGCGACGTCCACGCGGGCCACGTGCTCCTCGGCCCGCACCGCGCCGTGCGGCAGGACTTCCAGCGCCCACCGGTCGTCGTCGCGGCGCAGCCGGGCGCGCAGCGCGTCGTGGTGGTCCAGCACGGTGGCCAGGGCGTCCACCAGGTGCCCGGTGGTGAGGCCGGCGGGCGTGGCGACCACGTGCGACTGGTTGAACCCGTCGACCGGGCCGCCACCGGCCCGCAGCCACTCCACGATCGGCAGCAGCGGCACGTCACCGACGCCGTCGCCGTCGGCCACGTCGTCGTCCTGCTCGGCCAGCGGCACGGCGACGTCGGCCAGGCGGCGGACGGTCTTCAGCTCGAACACGTCGCGCGGGGTGAACACCCAGCCGGCCGTGCGGGCGCGGCTGACCAGCTGGATCGACATGATGCTGTCGCCGCCGAGGTCGAAGAACCCGTCGTCCACGCCGACCCGGTCCACGCCGAGCACGTCGGCGAACACGCCCGCCAACGCCTCCTCCACGGCGGTGCGCGGCACGGTGACCGGCGCGGTCTCCCGCCGCGGCGCGGGCAGGGCGCGGCGGTCGAGCTTGCCGTTGACGGTCAGCGGCAGCTCCGGGAGCACCACGAACGCCGACGGCACCGAGTAGTCCGGCAGGGCGGCGACGGCGGCGGCCCGCGCACCGGCCACGTCCACGTCGGCGCCGACCAGGTAGGCGACGAGGCGGCGTTCACCGGGCCGGTCCTCGCGGACCACGACCGCCGCGCCCGTGACGCCCGCCCGACCGGTCAGCGCGGCCTCGACCTCGCCGAGCTCGATGCGGAAGCCGCGCAGCTTCACCTGGCCGTCGGTGCGGCCGACGAACTCCAGCCTGCCCTCGCGGGTCCAGCGGGCCAGGTCGCCGGTGCGGTACATGCGGTCACCGGGACCGCCGTGCGGGTCGGCCACGAACCGCTCGGCGGTGAGCCCCGGCCGGGCCAGGTAGCCGCGGGCCAGCTTGCCGCCCGCGATGAACACCTCGCCGGTCACGCCCGGCGGCACCGGCTGGAGCCGGCCGTCCAGCACGCGCAGCGCGGTGCCCGCCATCGGGACGCCGATCGGCAGCGGGCTCGGTGCCACGTCACCGGGCAGCAGCACGTGGCGCGAGGCGAACACCGTGGTCTCGGTGGGGCCGTAGCCGTTGACCACCACGAGGTCGGGGCAGGCCCGCCGCACGGCCGCCACGGCGTGCTCGGACACCACGTCGCCGCCCGTCCACACCTCGCGCAGCGGCGCCAACGCCTCCGGCGCCTCCTCCGCGACGACCCGGAACAGGCCGGCGGTCACCCACAGCGCGGTCACGTCGTGCCGGCGGATCGCGGCGGCCAGGCCCGCGATGTCCACCTCGCCCGGTGAGTCGACGATCGACGTGCCGCCGTTGAGCAGCGGCACCCACATCTCGTAGGTGCTCGCGTCGAAGGCGTAGGAGGAGTGCACGAGGACGCGGTGGTGCGCGCCCGTGGTGAAGATCGGGTCGGTGACCAGCTCGGCCACGTCGCCGTGGGTGACGGCCGCGCCCTTCGGCACACCCGTGGACCCGGAGGTGTGGATGACGTAGGCGAGCTGGTCGGGGTGCGGCGTGGGCAGTTCCGCGTCGGGCGCGGGCGGCAGCGGTGCCGTGAAGTCCACGACGCGCGCCGGTGCCGCGAGACCGGCGGGCAGCTCGGCGCGGTCGGTGAGCAGGACCTGCGCGGCCGTGTCGGCGAGGATCAGGTTGTGCCGCTCGGCCGGGTTGCCGTCGTGCAGCGGCACGTACGCGCCGCCCGCGTGCAGCACGGCGAGGCTCGCGACGGTCCGCTCGGCCGTGCGCCGGGCGAGCACGGCCACCCGCGTCTCGGGCCGCACGCCGACCGCGACCAGGTGGCGGGCCAGTGCGCGGACCCGGGTGTCCACCTCGGCGAAGGTCAGCTCGCGGTCGCCGTCCACCAGGGCGACGGCCTGCGGCACCCTGGCGACCTGCGCGGCGAAGCGGCTCACGATCGTGCCGCGTTCCCGGTGCGAGGCGCTGCGGCCCCACACGTCCAGCACGACGCCGCGCTCGCCCTCGCCGAGCACGGGCAGGGCGCTGACCGGCGTGGTGGCGTCGGCGGCGACGGCCCGCAGCACGCGGGTGAGCCGGGCGCCGAGGGCTTCGACCGTGGCGCGGTCGAACAGGTCGGTGGCGAACTGGATGGTGCCCTCCAGACCCGCCTCGGTCTCACCCAGGTCGAACGACAGGTCGAACTTCGCCGGTCCCTCGCCGAGGTCCACGAGGTCCAGCCGCAGGCCCGGCAGGTCCAGGTCGGGCTCGGGCGCGTTCTGGAGCACGAGCATCACCTGGAACAGCGGGTGCCTGGCCACCGAGCGCTCGGGGTTGAGCGCGTCCACGAGCCGGTCGAACGGCAGGTCCTGGTGCGCGAACGCGGCCAGGTCGGTCTGCCGCACGCGGCCCAGCAGCTCCTCGAACGCCGGGTCGCCCGACGTGTCCGCGCGCAGCACCAGCGTGTTGACGAAGAACCCGACCAGGTCCTCCACCGCGGCGTCGGTGCGGCCCGCGACCGCCGTGCCGAGCACCACGTCCTCGCCCGCGCCCAGCCGGGTCAGCAGCGCCGAGATCGCCGCCTGGACCACCATGAACAGGCTCGTGCCGCTCCGGCGGGCCAGCGCCAGCAGGTCGGCGTGCAGGTCGGCGGCCACGCGCCACGGCACGAGGCCGCCCCGGTGGGAGGCCACGGCGGGCCGGCGGCGGTCGGTGGGCAGTTCGACGGCGTCGGGGATGCCGTCGAGCTGCCGCCGCCAGAACTCCAGCTGCGCCGCGCCCACCGAGTCCGCGTCACCGTCCGCGCCGAGCACGTCGGCCTGCCACAACGCGTAGTCCGCGTACTGGACGGGCAGCTCCGGCAACTCGGGGGCGCGGCCGGCGAGGCGGGCGCGGTAGGCGTGGCCGAGGTCGCGGGTCAGCGGCGTGAACGACCAGCCGTCGCCCGCGATGTGGTGCAGCACCAGCAGCAGCACGTGCTCCGACGGCGACAGCTCGAACAGCCACACCTTCAGCGGCAACTCGCGGGACAGGTCGAACGTGCACGCCGCCGCGTCGTCCAGCCGTTCCCGCAGCACGGTCGCGTCGGTGGTGCGCACGCTGAACGCCCGGGTCAGCATCTCGTCCGCCTCGGCGGCGGCGATCACGAGCTGGCGCGGCGTGCCCTCGGTCTCGGGGAACACCGTGCGCAGCGACTCGTGCCGGGCCAGGACGTCGCCGAGGGCGGCGCGCAGCGCGGTCACGTCCAGGTCGCCGGACAGCCGCAGCGCGATGGGGATGTTGTACATCCCGCCCGCCCGCTCCAGCCGGTCCAGGAACCACAGGCGGCGCTGGGCGAACGACAGCGGAACCACGTCCGGCCGTTCGACGCGGGTGACGCCCTGGCGCGCGACGCCCGCCGTGGTGGCGCGGGCGGCGAGCATCGCGGGCGTCGGCGCCTCGAACACCGCGCGCAGCGGCAGCTCCACGCCCAGCGCCGCGCGCACCTGGCTGACCAGGCGGGTGGCGAGCAGCGAGTGGCCGCCGAGGTCGAAGAACCCGTCGTCCACGCCGACCCGCTCCAACCCGAGCACGTCGGCGAACACCGCGCACAGCACCTCCTCGGCGGGGGTGCGGGGCGCGGCGTCACCGACCGCGGCGGCGTCCGGGGCGGGCAGCGCGCGGCGGTCGAGCTTGCCGTTGGCGTTCAACGGGAACGCGTCCAGCGCCACCAGCGCGGCGGGCACCATGTACGCGGGCAGGACCGAGCGGGCGGTGTCGAGCACGGCGTTCGGGTCGGCGACCCGTCCGGTGACGTAGCCGACGAGCCGCTTGTCCCCCGGCCGGTCCTCGCGGACCACGACGGCGGCGCGGTCCACGTCGGCGTGCCGGGTCAACGCGGACTCGACCTCGCCGAGCTCGATCCGGAAGCCGCGCAGCTTCACCTGGTCGTCCGAGCGGCCCAGGTACTCCAGCTGCCCGTCCACGCCCCAGCGCACGAGGTCGCCGGTGCGGTAGAGGCGCCCGCCCCGGCCGAACGGGTCGGCGACGAACCGCTCGGCGGTCAGCGCGGCCCGGCCGACGTACCCGCGGGCCAGGCCCTCGCCCGCCAGGTACAGCTCGCCGGGCGTGCCGGGCGGCACGGGTCGCAGCGCGGCGTCCAGCACGTAGGCGCGGGTGTTCCACAGCGGACGGCCGGTGGGCGCGGGCCCGTCCAGCGGGTCGGCCGCCGCGGTGCCCCACTGGAGCGTGTAGACGGTGGCCTCGGTGGGGCCGTAGATGTTGTCGATCCGGGCGGCGGGCAGGGCGGCGCGGACGTCGTTGAAGACGCTCGCCGGCAGCCCCTCCCCGGCGAGCACGACGGCCCGCGCGTCCAGCTCGACACCGGCGGCCAGCACCTGCGCGAACACCGACGGCACACCGCTGACCAGGCCACCGGCCCAGCCGCCGCGCTCCACCAGTGCGGTCAGGTTCTCCACCACCTCCACCCGCCCGCCGACGACGAGCGGCGTGAACAGCTCGAACACCGACACGTCGAAGTTGAGCGAGGTGGACAGCAGCACCGAGGACAGCTCCTCGGCCGTGAAGTGGTCCGCGGCCCACCCGACGAGGTTCGCCATGCCGCGCCGCGTCACGGCCACGCCCTTGGGCCGGCCGGTGGAGCCGGAGGTGTGGATGACGTAGGCCAACGACCCGCCGTGCACGGCCGGGGCGGGCGGCGCGACGGGCCGGGTGAGGCGTTCGGCGACGGCCGGATCGTCGAGCAGGACCAGCCGATCGGCGGCGGCGGTGAGGCGGTCCGCGGTGGTGGCGTCGGCCAGCACGCACACCGGGCGGGTGTCCTCCAGCACGAACGCGATCCGCTCGGCCGGGTGGCCGGGGTCCAGCGGCACGTACGCGCCGCCCGCCCGCAGCACCGCGAGCAGCGCCACCACCGCGTCGGCGGTCCGCGGCAGCGACACCGCGACCAGCGCCTCCGGCCGGACGCCGCGTTCCACCAGCACGGCGGCGAGGCGGTCGGCGCGGGCGTCGAGCTGGGCGTAGGTGAGCGTGCGGTCGGGGCCGACGACGGCGACCGCGTCGGGCGTGCGGCTCGCCTGCCGGGCGATGAGCTGTTCCACGAACACGTCCGGCACGGGCCGCGCGGTGTCGTTCCACCGGTGCAGCACGCGGTCGCGCTCGGCCGGGTCGAGGACGTCCACCTCGCCGAGGCGGATCGCCGGGTCCGCCACGACCGCCTCCAGCAGCCGCACGAGCCGCCGCGCGAGCGTGCGGGCGGTGGACGCGTCGAACAGGTCCAGCGCGTGTTCCAGGTCGCCTTCCACGCCGGCCGGCCGGCCCGCGTGGTCGTGGGTCTCGCGCAGGTCCAGCAGCAGGTCGAACTTGGCCGCGCCGCCGGGCACCTCTTCGAGGTCGATGGCGAGGTCGGGCAGGTCCAGGTCGGCCTCGGGCGTGTTCTGGAGCACGAGCATCACCTGGAACAGCGGGTGCCGCGCCAGCGACCGGCGCGGGTTGAGCACTTCCACCAGGCGCTCGAACGGCACGTCCTGGTGCGCCAACGCGGCCAGGTCGGTCTGCCGGACCCGCTCCACCAACTCCTTGAACGTCGGGTCGCCGGACGTGTCGGTGCGCAGCACCACCGTGTTCACGAAGAACCCGACCAGGTCGTCCAACGCCTCGTCGGAACGACCGGCCACCGCCGTGCCCAGCGGGATGTCCGTGCCCGCGCCCAACCGCGTCAACAACGCCGCCACCGCTGCCTGGAGCACCATGAACACGGTCGTGCGGGTCTGCCGGGCCAGGGCGACGAGCCTGGTGTGCGTGTCGGCGTCCAGCCGGAACGGCACCCGCCCGCCCCGGTAGGACGCCACGGCCGGGCGCGGCCGGTCCGTCGGCAGCTCCAGCACCTCGGGCAGGCCGGCCAGCCGGGAGCGCCAGAACTCGACCTGCGCCGCGAGCGCGCTGCCCTCCTCCTCGTCCGACCCGAGCACCCGCCGCTGCCACAACGTGTAGTCCGCGTACTGCATCGGCAGCGGCGGCAGGTCGGGGGCCCCGCCGGCGAGCCGGGCGCGGTAGGCCGTGCCCAGGTCGCGCAGCATCGGCGTCAACGACCAGCCGTCACCCGCGATGTGGTGCACCAGGAACAGCACCACGTGCTCGTCGGGCGCGAGCTCGAACAGCCACACCCGGCACGGCAGCTCGGTGGCGAGGTCGAACCGGTGGCCCAGCGCGTCGGCGAGGGCGGCGGGCAGGTCGTCCTCCTCCACCTCCACGTGCACGACCGGCAGGGTGGGCGCGGTGAGCACGTGCTGGCGCGGTTCGCCGTCGACCTCCGGGAACGTGGTGCGCAGCGACTCGTGCCGCGCCACCACGTCGCCGAACGCCGCGACGAGCGCGTCCCGGTCCAGCCGGCCGGTCAGGCGCAGCGGCAGCGGCACGTTGTACATGCCGGCCGCCTCCTCCAGCCGGTCCAGGAACCACAGGCGCCGCTGGGCGTACGACAGGGGCAGCACGTCCGGGCGCGGCAGGACCTCGACGTCGTGGCGGGTGCCGCGGGCGCGTTCGGCCAGCGCCGCCAGCGCGGCGGGCGTGGGCGCCTCGAACACCGACCGGATGGACAGCTCCACGTCCAGCACGGACCGGACCCGGCTGACCAGCCGGGTGGCCAGCAGGGAGTGGCCGCCGAGGTCGAAGAAGCTGTCCTCCACGCCCACCGACGGCAGGTTGAGCACCGTGGCGAACACGCCGACCAGCACTTCCTCGGTGAAGTTGCGCGGCGCGCGGCCGGTCGCGGCGGTGCCGCCGACCACGTCGGGCGCGGGCAGGGCGCGGCGGTCCAGCTTGCCGTTGGTCGTCAGCGGCAGCGCGTCCAACCGCACGAACGCCGACGGGACCATGTAGTCCGGCACGGCAGCGGTGACGTGCGCGTGCAGGGCGACCGGGTCGAAGTCGTGGCCCTCGGCGGGCACGACGTAGGCGACGAGCCGCTGGTCGCCGGGCTGGTCCTCGCGCACGACCACGCCGACCGGGCCGACCGCCGGGTGCCGCGACAGCACGGACTCGATCTCGCCCAGCTCGACCCGGTAACCGCGGATCTTCACCTGGTCGTCGGCGCGGCCCGCGAACAGCAGGTCGCCGTGCTCGCCCCACCGCGCCAGGTCGCCGGTGCGGTACATGCGCGAGCCCGCGGCGCCGTACGGGTTGGCCACGAACCGCCCGGAGGTGAGGCCGGGGCGGGCGACGTAGCCGCGGGCCAGGTTCTCGCCCGCGATGTAGAGCTCGCCGACGACACCGGGCGGCACCGGGCGCAGCGCGTCGTCCAGCACGTACGCCTGCGTGTTCCACAGCGGACGGCCCAGCGACAGCACCTCGGCCGGGATCTCGTCGCCCGGCTCGACCACCAGCGACGTGCAGCCGACCGTGGTCTCGGTGGGGCCGTACTCGTTGACCACGCGCGCGCCGGGGTGGCGCTTGCGCCACACGTCGAGCTGCGCGCCGGGCAGCGGCTCGCCACCCAGGACGAGCTCGGCGGTCGGCGAGTAGGTGTCCGGCAGCACGTCCAGCACGGACAGGTGGCTCGGCGTGCCCTTGAGGAACGCGAAACCGGCCGCCGTGGGGCTCGCCGGGTCGATGCCGTCGTCGGCCAGGTCGCCCAGGTGCACCGCGCCGCCGGAGATCAGCGGCGCGTACAGGCCCGTGACGGTGAGGTCGAACGTGACCGGCGAGTGCAGGAACGCGCCGGACCGCACGGACGGGTAGGCGTCGACCGACCACTGGAGGTAGTTCACCGCCGCCCGGTGCTCGACCAGCGTGCCCTTGGGCCGGCCCGTGGAGCCGGACGTGTAGATGACGTAGGCGGCGTGCTCCAGCCGCAGCGGCGAGCGCCGGTCCGCGTCGGTCAGCGGCTCGGCGGACCGGGAGTTGCAGTCGAGCTCGTCCAGGACCAGCGCCGGCACGTCCAACGCGGCCAGCCGGGGCGCGAGGACGGCGTCGGTGAGCAGCCGCACGGGCCGGGTCTCGTCGAGCATGTCGGCCAGCCGCTCGGTCGGCTGGTCGGGGTCCAGCGGCAGGTAGCCCGCGCCGGTCTTGAGCACCGCGAGCAGCGTCGTGACCAGCCGCGCGCCGCGCGGGAGCGCCACCGCCACCAGGCTCTCCGGCCCGGCGCCGTGCTCGACCAGCAGGCGGGCGAGGCGGTTGGCGTCGGCGTGCAGCTCGGCGTAGGTGCGCCGGTCGGCGCCGTGGACGACGGCGGTCGCACCGGGGGTGGCCGCGGCCTGCCGGTCCAGCAGCGCGGTCAGGTGCAGCGGCTCCACGGCGTGGTCGGTGGCGTTCCAGTCGACCAGGATGCGCTCGCGGTCGTCCGCGTCGAGCAGGTCCACCGCGTCGACCGACCGGTCCGGGTCGGTGGCGATGGCGCGCAGCACCAGCCGCAGCCACTCCCCCATCCGCGCCACGGTCGCGCGGCCCAGCACGTCCGGCCGGTAGTCCAGGCGGAACGCCAGCCGCTCGCCGGGCAGGCCGACCAGGCTGATCGGGTAGTGCGTGGCGTCGCGGGCCTGGAAGTCGGTGATCCGCACGCCGCCGCCCAGCACGGGCGCGGTGTCCACGTCGACCGGGTAGTTCTCGAACACCATCGTGGTGTCGAACAGCTCGCCGTGGCCGGTGCGGCGCTGCACGTCGGCCAGCCCGACGTGCTGGTGGGCGATCAGTCCGGCCTGCCGGTCCTGCACGGCGGTCAGCAGCTCGCCCAGGTTCTGCCCGGCGGTCCACGCCACGCGCACCGGCAGCGTGTTGATGAACAGGCCGAGCATCGTCTCCACGCCCGGCAGCTCGGCGGGCCGGCCGGACACCGTGCCGCCGAACACCACGTCCCGGCGGCCGAGGTAGCGGCCCAGCACCACGCCCCACGCGCCCTGCGCGAGCGTGTTCATCGTCCAGCCGCGGGCCCGGGTGGTGCGGGTGAGCGCGTCGGTCAGCTCGTCGTCCAGCTCGACCAGCACCCCGTCGGGCACCACGGAGGCGTTGGTCGCGGCCGAGCCGACCAGCGTCGGCCCGTCGAGCCCGGCCAGCACCTCGTCGTAGGCGGCCAGCGCGCCGTCGACGTCCTGGCGCTTGAGCCAGCCGAGGTAGTCGCGGTAGGGCGTGACCCGGGGCATGGACGAGTCGTCGCCCGCGAGCTCGTAGAGGGTGAACAGCTCGTCCAGGAACACCGGCGTGGACCAGCCGTCCATCAGGATGTGGTGCATGGTCAGCAGCAGCCGGTGCACTCGGCCGGGCAGCACGACCAGCACGAACCGCAGCAGCGGCGCGCGGGCCATGTCGAAGCGGCGGGCGCGCTCCTCGTCGACCAGCTCGGCGTACCCGGCCTCGGGGTCGGCGCCGCCGGTCAGGTCGACCTCGCGCCACGGCGCGCGCACCTCGCGGCGCACCACCTGCACGGGCCGGTCGAGGCCCTTGTGCCGGAACCCGACGCGCAGGTTGGCGTGCCGGCGCAGCAGCGCGTCGGCGGCGGCGCGCAGCGCGGGCACGTCCACCGGGCCGGTCAGCTCGGTGGCCATCTGCACGGTGTAGACGTCCAGGCCGTCGCGGTCGTACAGGGCGTGGAAGAGGAACCCCTCCTGCAACGACGACAGCGGCAGGACGTCCTCGACTGCGGACTTCTTGCTCATCGGTCCAAGTCCTCGCTCTCGTCTTCGTCGTCTTCCAGCAGGTCCAGCTCGTCCTGGCTGAGCGGCACCAGGTCCACGTCCGACGGCGTGAGGCCGCCCGCCGCGGCGCCCCGCACGTGCTCGACCAGCCCGCCCAGCGCCTGCCGCCACGCCGCGCCGAGGTCGTCGGCCTCGGTGTCGGCGAGCAGGTCGGCGGGCCAGGCGAGGGTGGCGGCCAGGCGCGGGCCGGCCGGGGTGTCCTCGGTGACGGCGGTGACCTCGATCGCGTGCACGAACGGCAGGTCGTCGTGCCCGACGGGGGCGGTGAAGCCGGGCGCGGGCAGCCACAACCGGTCGCCGCCGGGCGCCGCGGTGTCGACGCGACCCAGGTAGTTGAACGCGACCTGCGGCGCGCCCAGGCCCGCGAGCTTGCCCGCCGTGTCGGCGTTGAGGTGGCGCAGCAGGCCGTAGCCCACGCCCTTCTCCGGCAGTTCGCGCAGCTGTTCCTTGACCCGCTTGAGGGCCGCGCCCGCGGCCGGTCCGCCCGCCAGCAGCTCGGGCCAACCGACCCGGCCGGGGTCCAGCCGCACCGGGTGCACGCTGGTGAACCAGCCGACCGTGCGGGACAGCTCCACGTCCGGCACCACGTCCTCCCGGCCGTGGCCCTCGACCTGGAGCAGCACGGAGGTCTCCGCGCCGCGACCGCGCCGTTCCCGCCACCGCCCGACGGCCAGCGCCAGCGCGGTCAACAGCACGTCGTCCACCCCCGCGTGGAACGCGGCGGGCACCTCCGTGAGCAGCGGCGCGGTCTCCTCGGCGGTCAGCCGGACCTCGCTGGTGCGGGCCGTGCCGACGGTGTCGCGGGCGGGGTCGAGCGGGCGGGCGCCGAGCAGCGGGTCCGGGCCGTCGAGGACGGCGGTCCAGTACGGGAGCTGGTCGGCGCGCGCCGGGTCGTGCGCGGCGTCGTGCAGCAGGTGCGACCACCGCCGCCACGACGTCCACACCGGCTCCAGGCCGGGCTCCCGACCGGCCGCCAGGGCGTGCCACGCCTGGGCGAGGTCGGGCAGCAGGATGCGCCACGACACGCCGTCCACCGCGAGGTGGTGCACGACCAGCAGCAGGTCACCGGGGTGCGCGGGGCCCGCGTCGAACCACACCGCCTGCACGAGCCGGCCGCGGGCCGGGTCCAGGCGTCGCCACGCGGTGTCGGCCTCGGCCCGGACGGCGGCGGCCCGCGCCGTGTCGTCCAACCCGGTCACGTCCACCCGGCGGGTGACGTCGGCCGCGAGGACCGCGCCCGGGTCGGCGATCTCGTAGACCCACTCCCCCTCGTCGTCGCGGGCCAGGCGGGACCGCAGCGCGTCGTGGCGGTCCAGCAGCGCGTCCAGCGCGCCCAGCAGCCGCTCCCAGCCCAGCTCGGCCGGCACCGCGACGAGCTGGGCCTGGTTGAAGCCGTCGAGCGTGCCGCCGCTGTCGAGGAACCAGCGCACGACCGGCGTGAGCACGGCGGGTCCGCTGCCGGTGGTGTCGGGCACGAGCCGCGCGTCGGCGGGTTCGACGGCCACCAGGGCGAGCTCGGCGACGGTCTTGCGCTCGAACACGTCGCGCGGGGTGAACACCAGCCCCGCGCGGCGGGCGCGGCTGACGAGCTGGATGGAGCCGATGCTGTCGCCGCCGAGGTCGAAGAAGCTGTCGTCCACGCCCACGTCGGACAGGCCGAGCACGTCGGCGAACACCGAGCACAGCGCCTCTTCCCGCGCGGTGCGCGTGCCGCTCGACCGCGACACCGGCTCGGGGGCGGTGGGCGCGGGCAGCACGGCGTGGTCGAGCTTGCCGTTGCGGCTCAACGGCAACTCGTCCAGCACCACCACCGCGGCCGGCACCATGTAGTCCGGCAGTTCGGCCCGCAACGCCGACCTCAGCGCCGCGGTGTCCAGCTCCCGGCCGGGGGCCGCGGTGACGTAGGCGACGAGCCGGGGCGTGCCGCCGTGGTCGGGGCGCAGCAGCACGGCGCACGCGTCCACGCCGTCGTGGCGGCGCAGCGCGGCCTCCACCTCGCCGGGCTCGACCCGGAAGCCCCGGACCTTGACCTGGCTGTCGACGCGGCCGAGGAACTCCACGTGCCCGTCGGGCAGGCGGCGGGCCAGGTCGCCGGTGCGGTACATGCGCGCCCCGCCGCCCGCGAACGGGTCCGCGACGAACCGGTGCGCCGTCAGCGCGGGCCGGTCGAGGTAGCCGCGGGCGACGTTCGGGCCGGACAGGTACAGCTCGCCGGGCACGCCGACCGGCACGGGCCGCAGCCACGCGTCGAGGACGTGCGCCCGGGTGTTGAGCACGGGCGTGCCGATGACCGGCGCGGCGTGGTCGGACAGGTCGGCGATCATTGAGTCCACTGTGGACTCGGTCGGGCCGTAGAAGTTGAACGCCACCAACCCGGGCGTGCCGCGCAGCGTCTCCCACAGGTGCGCGGGCACCGCCTCGCCGCCCAGCAGCACGACGGACGGGAACCGCTCGTCGTCGTCGAGCAGGCCGTGCGCCACCAGGTGGTCCACGTAGGACGGCGTGGTCTCGATGACGTCGATCCGCTCGCGCCGCAGGTGGGCGACCAGGGCGGCCGGGTCGCGGCGCGCGTCGTCGCCGATGACGTGCAGCTCGTGGCCCGCGACCAGCCACAGCACCGGGTCCCACGACGCGTCGAACGCCACGGGCGCGGTGAGCGCGGACCGCAGCCGGTCGCGGCGCAGGCGGCGGGCGACGGGCGTGAACACGTGCTCCTCGTGGTGGCGCAACAGGTTCACCAGCGAGCCGTGCTCCACGACGACGCCCTTGGGTCGCCCGGTCGACCCGGAGGTGTAGATGACGTACGCGGCGTCCCGCGCGGTCAGCGGCCGGGTGCGGTCGGCGTCCGAGGGAGCCGTGTCCGGCACGTCCGGCAGGGTGTGGGCGGTGACCGAGCCCTCGACGACCACAGCCGGGCGGGCGTCGGCGAGCGTGGCGCGCCGCCGTTCCACCGGGTGGTCCGGGTCCAGCGGCAGGTAGACCGCGCCCGCCTTCAGCACGCCCAGCAGCGCCACGACGGTGTCGACCGAACGGGGCAGCACCACCGCCACCACGTCGCCGACCGCCACGCCGCGGCGCAGCAACGAGTGCGCGAGCCGGTTGGCGCGCCGCTCCACCTCGGCCGCGGTGAGCCGCACGGCGTCGGCCACCAGCGCCCGCTGGTCGCCGCGGGTCGCCGCGAACCGCTCGAACGCGGCGAGCACGGTCGCGTCGGTCACCGGGCCGACGGGTCCGGCCGCGCCGCGGGCCAGGTGGTCCGCCTCACCGGGCGCGAGCAGGTCCAGCTCGCCGATGCGGCGGGCCGGCTCGGCCGTGGCCTGGTCGAGGACCCGGGCGAACCAGGCCGCGACGCGGTGCGCGGTGTCGGCGTCGAACAGGTCCCGGCTGAACTCCAGCTCGCCGTGCAGGCCCGCGGGCTCGCCGTCCTCGTGCCGTTCGGCCAGCGTGAACGACAGGTCGAACTTGGCCGGCCCGGCGGGCAGGTCCACCACCTCGGGGGTGACGCCCGGCAGGTCCAGGTCGGGGTCGGCGTTGTTCTGGAGCACCAGCAGCACCTGGAACAACGGGTGCCTGGCCAGCGACCGCTGCGGCGCCAGCTCCTCCACCAGCCGGTCGAACGGCACGTCCTGGTGGGCGAACGCGGCCAGGTCGGTTTCGCGGACCCGGTCCAGCAGCTCGGCGAACGCGGGTTCGCCCGACGTGTCGACCCGCAGCACGAGCGTGTTGACGAAGAAGCCGACCAGGTCGTCCAGCGCCTCGTCGCGGCGACCGGCGACCGGCGTGCCCACCGGGATGTCCGTGCCCGCGCCCAGCCGCGTCAGCATCGCCGACAGCGCCGCGTGCAGCACCATGAACGTGCTCGCGCCGTGGGCGGCGGCCAGGCGGGCGACGCGGGCGTGCACGTCGGCGTCCAGGCTCAGCGGCACCGAGCCGCCGTCGTGCTCGGGCCGGTTCGGGCGTGGCCGGTCCGTCGGCAGGTCGAGCGTGTCGGGCAGGTCGGCCAACCGGGCGCGCCAGTGGTCGAGCTGGGCGCGCAACGCGCTCTGCTCGTCCTCGTCGGAGCCGAGCACGTCGTGCTGCCACAACGTGTAGTCCGCGTACTGCACGGGCAGCGGCGTGAACTCCGGCGCGACGCCTTCGTGCCGGGCGCGGTAGGCGACGCCGAGGTCGCGCAGCAGCGGCGCGAGGGACCACCCGTCGGCGGCCACGTGGTGCAGCAGCAGGAGCAGCACGTGGTGGTCGGCGGCGAGCCGGTACAGCCGCACGGCCACCGGCAGGTCGGCGGCCAGGTCGAACTTGTGCCGCACGGCGTCGGCCAGGTCGGCGGGCAGCGCGTCCCCGGTGGTGTCGACCCGCCGGGTGGCGGCGCTGAGCAGCGCGGTCGCCGCCGCCGGGTCCAGCACGGCCTGCCGCGGCGCGCCGTCGACCTCGGGGAACACCGTGCGCAGCACCTCGTGCCGGACCACCACGTCCGCCACGGCGGCCAGCAGCGCGGCGTCGTCCAGCGCGCCGGTCAGCCGCACGGCCAGCGGCACGGAGTACATGCCGCCCGCCTCGTCCAGCCGGTCGAGGAACCACAGGCGCTGCTGCGCGGCCGACAGCGGTACCACCTCGGGCCGGGGCCGGGGTGTGACGCGGGCGCGGGCGGGCGCGGCGTCGTGCAGGACGCGGGCCAGCCCGGCGGGCGTCGGGTGCTCGAACACCGCGCGGATCGGCGCTTCCACGCCCAGCGCCGCGCGGACCCGGCTGATCAGCCGCATGGCCAGCAGCGAGTGGCCACCGAGGTCGAAGAACCCGTCGTCCACGCCCACCTCGGGCACGCCGAGCACGTCGGCGAACAGCGCGCACAACGTCCGCTCCACCCCGTGCGCCGCCCGGGACGTGGCCGTGGCGGTGGCCGTGGGCGCGGGCAGTGCCTGCCGGTCGACCTTGCCGTTGCCGTTGAGGGGCAAGGCTTCCAGCTCCGCGAAGACCGACGGCACCATGTACGCGGGCAGCGCGTCGCCGACGTGCTCGCGCAACACCGCCTGGTCCGGGGTGGCGCCCTCGGCGGGCACCACGTAGGCCACGAGGCGGCGTTCACCGCGGTGGTCGGCGCGGACGGCGACGACGGCGTGCGCCACGTCGGGGTGCCGGGCCAGCACGGCCTCGACCTCGCCCGGCTCGATCCGGAACCCGCGCAGCTTGACCTGGTCGTCGGCGCGCCCGTGGAACGCCAGCCGCCCGTCGGGCAGGCGGCGCACGAGGTCGCCGGTGCGGTACATGCGGTCACCGGGCGGCCCGTACGGGTTGGGCACGAACCGCTCCGCGGTCAGGCCGGCGCGCCGCAGGTAGCCGCGGGCGAGGCCGGTGCCCGCCACGTACAGCTCGCCCACCGCGCCCGGCGGCGTGAGCCCCAGGTCGGCGTCGAGCACGTGCACGCGGGTGTTGTCCATCGGCAGGCCGATCGGCATGGACTCCGGGTCGGGCTCGCCGGGCCGCAGCGCGAAGCGGGTGGCGAACGTCGTGGTCTCGGTGGGGCCGTAGCCGTCGACCACGGTCAGCTCCGGGCAGTGCGCGCGCACCCGGGCCACCGCGGCGGCGGGCACGACGTCACCGCCGGTCCACACCTCCCGCACGCCCGCCAGGCACGTCGGCGCTTCCTCGGCGACCAGCCGGAACAGGCCCGCGGTGAGCCACAGCGCGGTGACGCGGTGCTCGGTGACGACCCGGCCGAGCGTGGCGATGTCGAGCACGCCGGGCGGGGCCACGACGACCGTGCCGCCGGACAGCAGTGGCGCCCACAGCTCGTAGGTGGAGGCGTCGAACGCGTGCGAGGAGTGCAGCAGGACGCGGGCGTGCGCGGGTGTGGTGAACAGCCGGTCGGTGGCCAGCTCCACGACGTTGGCGTGGGTGACCGCGACGCCCTTGGGCACGCCCGTCGAGCCGGACGTGTGCATGACGTAGGCGAGCTGGTCGGGGTGCGAACGCCGGTTCAGCGGACCGGCGGCGGGCGGCTGCTCGTCGGTGCGCAGGACCCGCGCGGGGGCGGTCAGCCCTCCGGGCAGCTCGGCCCGGTCGGTGACCAGGACGGGCGCGCCGAGGTCGGCGAGCACGAAGTCCAGGCGCTCCACCGGGTACGACTCGTGCAGCGGCACGTAGTACCCGCCCGCCTTGAGCACCGCGAGCATCAGCACGACCAGCTCGGGCGACCGGTCCACCAGCAGCGCGACGGGCGTCTCGGTGCCGACGCCGGCGGCGGCGAGCCGGTGCGCCCACCGGTCGGCCGCGGCGTCGAGCTGCCCGTACGTGAGGACGCCCGCGTCGGACGCCACGGCGGGCGCGTCGGGCGTGGCGGCGGCCTGCGCTTCGAACCGCGCGGCCAGGGACGTGGCCCCGACGCGGCGGGCGGTGTCGTTCCAGGTGACCAGCTCGGCGTGCCGCTCCTCGGGGGTGAGCAGGTCCAGGCGGGTGAGCGGCGTGGCCGGGTCGGCGGCGACGGCGGCCAGCAGCGTGCCCAGGCGGGTCACCAGGTGCCGCGCGCCCGCCTCGTCGAACAGGTCGAGCGCGTACTCCAGGGCGCCGGCGACACCGGTCACCGCGCCGCTGTCGTCCCGGGTCTCGTACAGGTCGAACCACAGGTCGAACTTCGCCACGGCGGTGCGCAGGTCGGCCACCGCGACGTCCAGGCCCGGCAGGTCGACGTCCGGGTCCGGCGTGTTCTGCAGCACGAGCATCACCTGGAACAGCGGGTGCCGCGCCAGCGACCGGCGCGGGTTCAGCTCCTCCACCAGGCGCTCGAACGGCACGTCCTGGTGCGCCAACGCGGCCAGGTCGGTCTGCCGGACCCGCTCCACCAACTCCTTGAACGTCGGGTCGCCGGACGTGTCGGTGCGCAGCACCACCGTGTTCACGAAGAACCCGACCAGGTCGTCCAGCACCTCGTCGGAACGACCGGCCACCGCCGTGCCCAAGGGGATGTCCGTGCCCGCGCCCAACCGCGTCAACAACGCCGCCACCGCGGCGTGCAGGACCATGAACACGCTGGTGCGCGTCTCCCGGGCGATGTCGGCCAGCCGCGCGTACAGCTCGCCGTCCACGGTCAGCGGCACGCGTGCGCCCCGGTGCGACGGCACATCCGGGCGGGGCCGGTCGGTCGGCAGCTCCAGCACCTCGGGCAGCCCGGCCAGCCGGTCGCGCCAGAACCGGACCTGGCGGCTGAGCGCGCCGTCCGGGTCGTCCTCGTCGCCGAGCGCTTCCCGTTGCCACAGCGCGTAGTCCGCGTACTGCAACGGCAGCGGCGTGAACTCCGGGGTGGTGGCCGCGTGCCGGGCGCGGTAGGCGGTGCCGAGGTCGCGCAGCAGCGGGGCCAGCGACCAGCCGTCCGCGGCGATGTGGTGCACGACCAGCAGCAGGACGTGCTCGTCGGGCCCGGTCTCGAACAGCCACAGCCGCCAGGGCAGGCCGTCGGCCAGGTCGAAGCGGTGGCCGGTGGCGGCGGTCATCGCCCCCGCCGGGTCCGCGACGGCCACCGTCTCCACGTGGTCGGGCAGCAGCCGCAGCGCGTCGGCCGCGTCTAGCACCTGCTGCACGGGTTCGCCGTCGACCTCGGGGTAGCGGGTGCGCAGCGGCTCGTGGCGCGTGACGACGTCACCGAGGGCGGCCACCAGCGCTGCGCGGTCGAGCGGACCCGTGAGGCGCAACGGCAGCGGCACGTTGTAGGTGCCGCCCGCCTCGTCCAGGCCGTGCAGGAACCACAGGCGGCGTTGGGCGGACGACAGGGGCAGCACGTCCGGGCGCGGCCGTGCGGTGGGGCGCGAGCGGGCGGCGGACGCGCCGGCCACGACGAGCGCCAGCCCGGCGGGCGTCGGGTGGTCGAACACCGACCGCAGCGTCAGTTCCACGCCCAGCGCGGCCCGCACCTTGCTGATCAGCCGGGTGGCGAGCAGCGAGTGGCCGCCGAGGTCGAAGAACCCCTCGTCCACGCCGACCCGGTCGACGCCGAGCACGTCGGCGAACACCGCGACCAGCAGCTCTTCCCACGGCGTGCGCGGCGCCCGGCCGGCCGCCCCCGCGTCGGGTGCGGGCAGCGCGTGCCGGTCGAGCTTCCCGTTCGGCGTCAACGGCAGCGCGTCCAGGGCGACGAACGCCGACGGCACCATGTACCCCGGCAACCGGGCCTCGGCCGACGCCCGCAGCGCGGCGGTGTCCACGGCGGCCGGCGTCACGTACGCGACGAGCCGCTTGTCACCGGGCCGGTCCTCCCGCACCACGACCGCGAGCGCGCCGACGTCGGCGTGCCCGGCGAGCGCGGCCTCGACCTCGCCCAGCTCGATGCGGTGGCCGCGGACCTTCACCTGGTGGTCGCGGCGTTCCAGGAACACCAGCGACCCGTCGGCGCGGCGCACCACGTAGTCGCCGGTGCGGTACATGCGGCGGCCGGCGCGCGGGGTGAACGGGTCGGGCACGAACACCGCGCCGGTGCGGCCGGGGTCGCCGAGGTAGCCCCGGCCCACGCCCTCACCGCCGACGTACAGCTCACCGGGCGTGCCGACGGGCACCGGCCGCAGCCGGTCGTCCAGCACGTAGAGGCGGGTGTTGCGCAGCGCGCTGCCGATGGGAACGCCGTCGGCGACGTCGTCGGGCGAGGTGATGAAGGCGTGCGTGACGTCGTCGGCGCACTCGGTGGGGCCGTAGGCGTTCATCAGCGGGATGGACGGGAACGCGGCGAGCCAGCGGACGCACAGGTCGGCGGGCAGCGCCTCACCGGTGGCGACGAGCAGGCGCAGCGACGCCAGACCCGGCCGGCCACCGTCGGCCTCCCACGACTCCAGGGCCGCGCGCAGCAGTGACGGCACCACTTCGAGGACGGCGACGCCCTCGGCGTCGGTCCGGTCGAACAGGGCGCGCGGGTCGGCCGCGAGCTCACGGCTGACGACGCGCGTGGTGCCGCCGACCACGAGCGGTGCGAGCATCTGCCAGATGCTGATGTCGAACGTCAGCGGCGCGTTCTGCACCACCACGTCCACATCGGACAGACCGCAGTCCTCGACCTTGGTCAGCAGGTGGTTCACCATGCCCCGGTGCGTGACCATGGCGCCCTTGGGCTTGCCGGTCGACCCGGAGGTGAACAGCACGTACGCCAGGTCGTCGCCCGCGCCGACGGGCTCGGGCCAGGAGCCGGTCACCTCGTCGGAGACCAGCAGCAGGTCCACGTCCCCGGCCAGGTCGGCGGCGAAGGGGGCCACCGCAGGCGAGGCGAGCACCAGGCGCGCCCCGCTGTCGGCCAGCAGCGCACGACCGCGGGCGATCGGCGAGTCGGAGTCCACCGGCACGTACGCCGCGCCCGCCCCGAACACCGCCAGCACGGACACCACGAAGTCACGGCCCGGGGCGGTCGGCAGCGCCACCACGTCGCCGCGCTCGACGCCCGCGTCCCACAGCCTGCGGGTCAGCGCGGCGGCACGGCCGGCCAGCTCGGCGTAGCTCGTCGACCCCTCGTCGTCCACCACCGCCACCGCGTCGGGCGCACGGCGGGCGTGCTCCAGCACCCGTCGCACCACGCCGTCCGCGTCGCTCAACGGGGCGTCGGTCCGGTTCCAGCCGTCCAGCGCCAGCTCGCGCTCGCCGTCCGCCACCAGGTCGAACGCCGCCAGCGGCGCGTCCGGGTTCGCCAGCAGCCGGTCCAGCAGCCGCAGCAGCCGGTCGAGGTGGTCGGCCACCTCCTGCTCGCGGTACAGGAACTCGTTGCCGTCCAGGTCGATCCGCACGGGCTTGCCGTCCGACCGGTCGTAGGCGGTGATCTCCACGTCGTCGATCACGCCGTTGGACAGGTTGTGGGCGGTGACGCCGTGCCCGCCGAAGGTGACGTTGTAGTCGAACGGCATGATGTTGACCACGACGTTCGCCAACTGGCCCGCTCCGCGCACCAGGCCCAGGTCCCGGAGCACGTCCTCCTGCCGGTACCGCTGGTGCTTGAGCGTGTTCCGCGCCTCCGCGGTCGTCCGCCGCAGCACGTCGACGAACCTGACCGACGGGTCGACGTCCACGAACAGCGCGAGGATGTTGCTGACCATGCCGGGCGTCTCGCGCAGCAGCTTGCTCTTGCGCGCCATCACCGGGAACCCGACCGGCGTCGTGCGCGCACCCGTGACCAGGTGCAGGTACACCGCGGTCGCGGCGGTCAGCGCCATGGGCCAGGTCGACGCGTGCGCCCGGGTGAGCTCCTTCATCCGGTCCATCACCGCGGGCTCGACGTGCGCGGTGGCCCGGGCCGGGCGGGCGCTGGCGGGCGCGGTGCCGGACGTGAGGCCGACGGGCGCGGGCCGGTCGGCCACGCGGGCGCGCCAGTGCTCCTGGTCGCGCAGGTAGGCCGCGGACGCGCGGTAGGCGGCGTCGTCGTCCAGGTACTGCTGGAGCGTGGCGAACGCGCCGGGCGGCGGCTCCTCCCCCGCCACCAGGGCCGAGTACACGGCGGCCAAGCGGTCGGTGAAGATGCGGCCGCTCACGCCGTCGGCGATGACGTGGTGGTTGCGCTGGTAGTACAGGAACCGGTCGGGTTCGACCTTGAACAGCGCGTCCACCGACAGCGGACCGCGTTCCAGGTCCATCGGCCGGTACAGGTCGGCGTCCATCCACGCCACCGCGTCACCGACCGGGTCGGCGCGGTCGGTGTGGTCGAAGTAGTGCAGGTGCGGGTCGGGAGCGAGGAACTGCCACACGCCGTCGGCGTCCTCGGTGAACCGGACCTGGACGGTCTCGGCCTCCAGCACGGTGCGGCGCAGCGCCTCCTCGAACAGCGCCACGTCCACCGGGCCGTGGATCTCCAGGTACTCCGACATGACGAACGCGTTGTCGGGGTTCAGCCGCTGGCCGTACCAGATCCCCAGCTGTCCCGGGGAGAGCGGCCACCGCCGCCTGTCCTCGCTCATGGTCCCGGTCCTCCCTAGCCCTGCCACCGGCGCAGCACGACCACGGCGTTGTGGCCGCCGAAGCCGAAGGAATTGCTCATCACCACGTCCACGTCGTGCGCCTGCGCCTCGTGGGCCACGAAGTTCACGGCGGGGTCGATCGGCTTGTGGCAGTTGATCGTCGGCGGCACCAGGCCGCGGTTGATCGCCATCGCGCCGACGATCGCCTCCACCGCGCCCGCCGCGCCGATCATGTGGCCGGTCATGGACTTCGTGGAGCTGATCGGCAGCCGCTCGGCGTGCTCGCCGAACACGGCGCGGATCGAGTCCAGCTCGGACTGGTCGTTGAACACGGTGCTGGTGCCGTGCGCGTTGATGTAGTCGACATCGCCCGGCGTGAGGCACGCGTCCTCCAGCGCGCCGCGCATGGCGGCCCGCGCTCCCCGGCCCTCCGGGTGCGGCGCGGTCCAGTGGTGCGCGTCGGACGTGGCGGCGTACCCCGCGACCTCGGCCAGGATCGTCGCGCCGCGGGCCAGCGCGTGCTCCGCGGACTCCATCACCACGATGCCGGACCCCGACGCCATCACGAACCCGTCGCGGTCCTCGTCGAACGGGCGGCACGCCTCGGTCGGCGCGTCGGTGCGGGTGGACAGCGCCTTGGCGTTGCCGCTGCCCGCCATGTCCACCCGGGTGAGGATGTTCTCCGCGCCGCCCGCGATCACCGCGTCCACCACGCCGTGGCGCACCCAGCGGGCCGCCTCGCCGATGGCGTCGGTGCCGGACGCGCACGCGCTGCTCAACGCCCGGGTCGGCCCGGTGACGCCGAACGCCAGGCTGATCTCGCCCGCCGCGCTGTCGATGGCCCCGGTGACGGGCGCGAACGGGCTGACCGCGCGCGGGCCCTTCGCGTTGAGCGCCCCCACGTGCTCGGCGATGGACCGCATGGGCCCGTAGCCGCTGCCGATGAGCGCGCCCACGCGGTGCGCGTCGTCCTCGGTGATCTCCAGCTTCGCCGTGCCGACCGCCTCGGACGCGGCGGCGAACGCGTACTGCGCGTACGGGTCCATGCGCCGGACCTGCTTGTGGTTGAGGTACTTCTTCGGCTCGAAGCCCTTGACCTCGCCCGCCAGGTCGGTGGGCAGGTCGGAGGCGTCGATGACGGTGACGGTGCCGATCCCGCTGCGCCCGGCGACCAGCGCGTCCCACGTCTCGTCGGCGGTGAGGCCGACCGGGGACACCACGCCCCAGCCGGTGATGACGACCCGCCTGCCGTGTCGTTCAGCCATGTGCTGCTCCTCGCTCCAGTCGGGGGGTCAGTCGGCGGCCGGGAACGCGCCGCCGAGCTCGTGGTCGGCGAACAGCGCGTCCTCCAGGCGCGTGGGGACGTTGAGGACGACGACTTCGCCGTCCTGCGCGCGCCGCCACGCCTCGGCGACGTCGGCGCGCAACGACTCCTTGGTGACGGCCACCTGGTGCACGCCGCGCAACGCCGGAGCCTGGGCGGTGACGGCGTCCGGGTCCACGAGCGCCGTGCCCGCGAGGTCGCGGTTGTGCGGGCCGAGCTGGGAGTGCAGCCAGCCGTAGCCGCCGTTGCGCAGCACCACGTACAGCAGCCCGGAACCGAGCGCGGCGGCCGTCGGCAGGTCGGCGTCGAACAGGCCGAACGCGCCGTCGCCGACGAACGCCACCACGGGCCGGTCGCCCGCCGCGGCCTTCACGCCGACCGCGGCCGCCGCGCCGAACCCGAGGCTGGTCTGCTCGGATGGCACGACCGAGCCCGCGCCGTGCGCGCACTCGAACCGGGGGAAGCTGTAGGACCACATGTCCTGCAGGCCGTTCTCCTGCACCAGGACGCGGTCCGCGGGCAGCTCGGCGTCGAGCGCGGCCAGCACCTCCACCACGTGCAGCTCGGGCTTCGCGGCGAGGTCGGCCAGCTCGCGGCGGTGGTCGGCGCGCAGCCCGTGGTGCACCTCGTCCACCCGCTTGGACCACTCCACCGGCGCGCTGTCCACGACCTGCTCCAGCCAGGCCGCGCACACGTCCGCGCCGTCGCCCAGCACGACCGGCCCGGCGTACCCGGTGGCCACGCCCGCCGCGTCCACGTTCACCTGCACCACGGGCACGGTCGTGCCGATCCCGTCCGCCCAGCCGTAGGTCGCGGTCTCCTCCAGCCGGCTGCCGAGCACCACCACGCAGTCGGTGTCGGCCCACAGCGCCTTGGCGCGCTCCGGGGCGTACAGACCCGCGAGCCCGATGAACCGCACCGACGACTCGTCCACCGCACCGCGCCCGCTGGCCGTGCACGACAGGGCCGCGCCGACGCGTTCGGCGAGCCGCTCCACCACGCCGTCCGCGTTGCGGTGCCGCATGCCGCCACCGACCAGGACGAGCGGGCGCCGGGCGTTGCGCAGCACGTCCAGCGCGGCCGAGTCGCCGGCCACCGACACGGAGGTCGGGCGTTCGACGGGCGGCGCGGGCGGCGGCACGGGCACGTCCACCTTCAGCAGGTGGTCGGGCACCTCCACGTACACCGGGCCGGTCGCGCCGGACGTGGCCACGAGCACGGCCCGGCGCACGGCGGGGGCCAACCGGTCGGGGTGCTCGACCCGGGTCGCGGACTTCACCAGGGGCCCGACCACGGCCTGCTGGTCCAGCTCCTGGAACGCGCCGCTGCCGCGCCGCTCGGCCGCCGTGCCGCCGGACAGCAGCAGCACGGGCGCACCGGACGACGACGCCTCCAGCAGGCCCGTGACGGTGTTGGTCACCGCCGGGCCCTTGCCGACGAGCGCGACGCCCAACGCGCCGGACCGCAACGCGTACCCCGTGGCCATGAACACGGCGTTGCGCTGGTCCCGGCACACGACGAGCCGCACCCCGGCGGCGTGCAGCGCGTCGAGCGCGTGCAGGTCGTCGTCGGGCAGGCCGAACACGACCTCGACGCCCGCCTCGGCGAGCAGCCGCGCGACCGCGTGCCAGGCGCCCCGGACGTGGTTCGGCGACAGCGGTTCCATGTCGATCACCCCCATCTCCTCCTCGCCCGTCAGGCCGTGCGGCCGGTCGGGTCGGATGCGGCCAGGCGGTCCGCGCCGAGGTGGTCGGCAACGGCCTTGGAGACCAGCAGCGGCTCGGCGTGGCGCTTGCGGCCCAGCGCGGCGTAGTTGGCGCGGATGCCCGTGCCGCCGAACGGCGCGTTGCCGTCCTCGATGTCGATCACGGTCTCGTTGATGCTGACGGTGTGCCGCCGGCGCAGCAGCTCGACGGTCTCGGGCATGTCGCCGTAGACGGTCGCGGCCATGGCCCGCTCCTGGAAGTACTGGTGGTCCAGCATCGGGTGCAGCCAGTCGGTCGAGGTGAACGGCACCACGTTGAAGATCGGCGCGAACAGCTCCGGCGGCGTGATCTTCGTGTCGGCGGGCCGGATCAGCACGGTCGGGCTGAGGTGGTCGTCCACGAAGTTGACCTCGCCGCCCGCCGCCAGGTGCTGACGACCCGACCGCAGGTAGTCCAGCGAGGCGTCGAACGCGTCGAGGTAGAACATGTGGCTGTAGTCGGCGTTCGGGTCGTCGAACCGGCCGTAGCGCAGGTTGTCCACGCGGCGGCACAGCAGGTTGCAGAACTGGGCGCTGATCGAGGTGTGCACGAACACGACGTCCGGGCCGAAGCAGTCCTGCCCGGAGTTGAGCATCCGCACCCGCAGCAGGCCGTCCACGGCCTTGGGGATGTCGGCGTCCGCGCCGACCACGAACGGGTTCACGCCCTGGCCGAAGTAGAGGAACAGCTGGTCGCGGCGCAGCCCGGCGCGGATCTTCTCGGCGTTCTTGAACGTGCCGGTGAACACCAGCACGTCCGAGCGCGCGCCCTCGCCCTCCATGAACTCGCGCTGGTCGCTGTCGTCCATGACGATCGGCAGGTGGTGCACGCCCGACAGCAGCTCGTGCAGCTTGAACAGCTGGTCGGAGATGCGCCGCGACGGCCGGAACACGACGCGCTCGCTGTAGAGGCTGGGGATCGCCAGGTACAGCACGTAGCTGTAGAGCGGGATGTTCGACGGCATCAGCACGCCGATCTGGCCGACCGCGGGCGGCCGGTATCGGGCCATCTCGGCCGCGGCGCCCTCCAGGGCGGCGATCGAGGCGTCGATCTCGCCGTACGCGGTCTTGTAGTTCGTCACCTGCGTGAGCAGGGACATCACCTCGGTGCGGCGTTCGCGCAGCAGCTGGGCGAGGTCGGTGAGCCGGGCCAGCCGGTCCGGGAACGGGATCGCCGACGGGTCCTCGTCACCGTGGGCCCGGGGGAACACGCCCTTCACGCCTTCGAGCGCCACGGTCGAGGCGGCGATGTCGTGCAGCGCCCGCAGGTCGACCTTGCCGTTGCCGTTGAGGGGCAGTTCCTTGAGCACCACGACGCGGTTGGGCTGCTCGTGCGCGGCGACGAACCGGGACACGGCGCGCTTCCAGTGCGCCACGGGCTGCTCGGCCGGGTCGGTGATGACGAACACCAGCTGGGTGCCGCGCTGCTCGTCCTCGACCGGGATCACCCGCACCGGCGCGCCGCACGCGCCGGCCTTCTCCGCGATGGCGTCGGGGTAGAGCGTGTGGCCGAAGCGGTGCACGGCGGACTTGCGGCCGAGCACGCGCAGCTGCCCGTCGGGCGTGAGGTAGCCGATGTCGCGGGTGTGGAACTCGCGGCGCTCGACCTCGCGCACGCGACCGCCCGGTTCGAGCAGGCCCACCATGATGTCCGGGGTGCGGACCACGACCTCGCCGATCTCGCCGGGCGGCACCGGGTTGCCGACCGGGTCGCGCACCTCGACGACGACGCCGTCCAGCGGCGTGCCGCAGTGGGTCGGGTCCTCCGTCGAGGACAGGGCGATGTTGCCCGCCTCGCTGCTGCCGTAGCCGTCGAGGAGGGTGGTGGCGAAGCGGGTCTCGAAGCGGGCGCGCAGCTCGTCGCGCAGCGGTTCGCCGCCCACGCACCACATGCGCACCGAGCCCAGGTCGCGGGTGTCGCGGCGGGCGACGACGCGCAGCATCGTGTCGTAGGTGGCGGGCACGGCGTCCACGACCGTCACGCGCTGCCGGGCGATCACGTCCAGCGCCTGGTCGACGCGCCGGCTCGGGGCGATGACGAGGGTGGCGCGGGCGTTCCACCAGAGCAGCAGCATCGAGAGGCCGTACTGGTGGGTGAACGGCAGCAGCGGCAGCAGCACGTCGGACTCGACGTAACCCATGCGCCGCTGGGTGCGCTCGACGTTGCGCAGCACGGACGCGCCGGAGCGCACGATGCCCTTGGGCTTGCCCGAACTGCCGGAGCTCCACACCACCAGCGCGTCCCGCCGCTGCGCCCACTGGGCGAAGGTCAGCTCGGGCGTCCCGGTCACGGGCACGTCGAGCGCGGTCTTCACCAGGGCGTGCAGGTCGAGCAGGCCGGCCGCGATCCGGTCGAACGCCGGGTCGGCCAGGTCGGCGTCGGTGACGAACCAGCGGGCGCCGGAGTCGACGACGTGCTCGGCGGCCTGCGCGGGCGGCAGGCCGGGGTCCACCACGCCGATGGAGACGCCCATTTCCATCAGCGCGAACAGGACCACGACGAAGTCGTCGGAGTTGCGCGCGGACAGCACGACCCGGTCGGTGTCGTCGACGCCGCGTTCGCGCAGGACACCGACGAGCGCGTGGCTGCGTTCGGCGACGTGCGCCAGGGGTGTTTCCCCGCCGTGTTCGTTGACAAGCATGGCTCTGCCCTCGTTCCTCGTTCTTCGGACACCCACCGGGGCGTCGACGCGGAGTGGACCCGGTCCGGCGGCACGCGGGAACCCGACGTGGGCCGCGGTGACCAGGACCGCCCGGACAGGCGTGGGCGGCTCACGAACCGACCGTGAGCCGAGGCTTTCGGACACATTTCGCCCGCGACCGCGCGCGGGGTGCCGGAATTGGCGCGTGAGCGCTAGGAGGAGGGCCGCGCCGCACGTGGCGCACGCGTCGGACGCGGTGCGTGCCACGGGCGCGACCTCTGCCCACGAGTCGGTGGAACACCCGGCGGCGCGGTGGTGACCACGCCGCCCGAGTGACCACCGGAAGTGCTCGCCTCACGTTTGTCCGCCCCGCGCGCCACGTTCCCGGATAAAGCGGGAACGGCGGCGAACGGGCCCCTGGGACAGGAGATCGTATTCACTGCCGTAGTCCTCGATGGAAGTTCGCGCGCGGCCGGCGGACCACGCGTCACGGGTACTGCGCACGTCCCCCCAGTACTGGCGGCCGTGCTGCCACCCCTCTGATCTGCGCAGACTCAGGGGCGGCCGATCGACGAACAGGCTCGTCAACTTCTAACGGGTAGCGAGCAGTTCCCGTTCATCAGCACCGCCCACCTTGGCAACGGAGACGGGGGATCACAATCAGCCGATTGGCGCAGCAGACCGGAAAAATGGCACCGAAACGGCGAACCAGAGCGCCGTTCGCATTGTCGGGCGCGGCAAACTAGCGATCACCGGAAGGGGTGTCAAATCGAGCGGAACAGACCTTCGGATGACCTTCGGAGTTCCGGCACGTGCCGGTACCGCCGTAACATGGCGATATAGAAGACGTATAGAGCGGCCCGCCGAAGCCGGGCAAGACGATCTTCACGTTAACTCGGTCGACAGGTTCCGCACGGGGTGCCGCGCACCACCCGGCGCACCGATCGAGACGCACGCCCAAACCTCTCCGGCACCCACCTGCGCGTATCCGAAGGGCAACCCCGGAAAGCCCGCGGAACACCCCGACCCGCGCACCGCGCCGGTTGACGCGGTGCCGCGGAGCCCGCCAGACTCGTCCGGTTTGCACAGTGGGGTCACCGCCGCCGGCACGAGGTGACACCGGTCTTCCGCCCGTCACGCGGTCCGATGTGGACTTCCACATCGGACGCCCACGTGGCGACGACCGCCGTGGCACCGCCCAACGGCGGTCGTGGGGTGCACCGGGGCAGCCTCGCTCGTCGGCGACGGGCTCAGACCTCCGCCGGGCAGCCGCCCGGTGCGGACGGCCGCCCGGTCACACCGTCACGAGCGCGGCCCGAGACCTCAGCCCGCCGCGGGAGGCGTGGTGTCGCCGGCCTTCGCCGACGACGCACTGCCGGAGCCGGCCTCGGCCGACTCGGTGTCGGTGGCCGTGCCGCCCGCCGCCCCGGCCTCCGCCGGCCCGGCCTCCGCCGCCCCGGCCTCCGCCGCCCCGGCCTCCGCCGCCCCGGCCTCCGTCGGCCCGGAGTCCGTCGGCTCGAAGTCCACCGGCGCGGAGTCCGCGACCCCGGCCTCCGCCGGCTCAGCGTCCGCGGTGCGCTCCACACCCAGCGACCACGGCCCGGCGAGCGCCGCGAAAGCCGCCACCGCCGTCACCACCGGCGCGGTGACGGCGGCCACCACACCCGCCGTCACCGGGATGTCCAGCACCGGCTCACCCTTGGCGTTGCGCACCACGACCCGGCGCGTGTTGCCCTCGTGCACGAGCTGCTTGACCTTCTCCGTCAGCGCCTCGACCCCCGGCGCCTGACGACCACCCTGCTCCACCATGGTCGACCCCCTTCACCGACCATCCTGCCGGGTGCCGGTCGGTCAGATCCAGTCGCGGCGCTTGAACAGCCCGTACAGGCCGGCGGACAGCACGACCATGGCGATCGTCGACGTCCAGAACCCCCACACCTGGTCCGAGCCCGGGTACGGCACGTTCTGGCCGTAGAACCCCGTCACGGCGGTCGGCACGGCGATGATCGCCGCCCAACCGGTCACCTTCTTCATGATGAGGTTCAGCCGGTTGCCCTGGAGGTTGAGCTGGATGTCGCGGATGGTCGCGACCATGTCCCGCAACGACTCCGTCCACTCCGAGGCGCGCAGCACGTGGTCGTAGACGTCCTGGTAATAGGGTGTCATCCGGCTGTCCACCACGGCGTGGTCGCGGCGCATCAGGCCGCTGAGCACGTCGCGCATCGGCAGCACGACCCGCCGCAACGTCACCAGGGACTTGCGCATCGCCAACGACCGCCGCTGCATGTCGGGGTCGTCGGGGCGCTCGGTGAACACCAGCTCCTCCAACGCCTCGATGTGGTCGTCCAGCGCCTGCACCGCGTCGAAGTGGCTGTCCACCACCACGTCCAGCAGCCCGTGCAGCAGGAACCCGACCCCGCTCGCGGCCAGGCTCGACGACTCGTCCCACCGCCGCGTCACGGCGGTCATGTCGAACCGGTCGTCGTTGCGGACCGTGATCAGCGCTCGCGGCGTCACGAACGCCGACAGCTCCGCCGTGGTCAACCGGCCCGACGCCTCGTCCAGGCTCACCGCGTAGGCGTTGAGCAGCAGGTGCGTGTCGTACTGGTGCAGCTTGGGCCGCTCGTGGTTCTCCAGGGCGTCCTCGACGGAGGTCTCGTGCAGCCCCAGCTCCTCCACCACGACCGCCAGGTCGGACTCGGACGGGCCGCACAGGTCCAGCCAGACGACCGCGCCCTCGTCCCGCAGCAACCGGGGCACGTCGGCGGTCGGGACGTCCTCCTCGGCGAGCGCGCCGTCGCGGTACAGGCGGTTTCGTGGCACCTGGCCAACAGTAGCCACGGAGCGCCCCGGCCGCGGGTCGCGACACCCGGCAAGTCGTGGAGCTATGCAGGGCTCGTCGTGGAGCTACTTCTTCGGTACGGTTGCTCCATGGCGAACCCCGGTGCACGACGGCAGGCGCGTGGCGAGGTCGAACGGCTGCCGAGCGGGTCGTTGCGGGTGCGGGTGTACGCGGGCGTCGACCCGGACACCGGCAAGCGGCGCTACCTCACCGAGACGGTGCCCGCCGGGCCCGCGGCGGAGCGGGAGGCGGACGCCGTCCGGTCCCGGCTGCTGGACGAGGTGGAGGCGCGGCGCAACCCGCGCGTGGAGCGGCGGCCGGACCCGCTGGCCGAGGTGCGCAGGCGGGGCCGCAAGCGGGGCGAGGTGACCGTCGCGGCGGTCGCGCGGCTGGCCGGCGTGTCCGCGCCGACGGTGTCGAAGGTGCTCAACGGGCGTCCCGGCGTGGCGGCGACGACCCGGCGGCGGGTCGAGGCGACGCTGCGCGAGCACGGCTACCGGCGGCCGGAAGCGGTCGTGCGCGCGCCGAACGTGGAGGTCGTCTTCTTCGGCATGCAGAGCTACCTGGCGGTGGAGGTGATGCACGGCGTCGAACGGGTCGCGGGCGCGCACCGGCTGGCGGTGGGGTTCACCGACGCGGAGCGCCGGCACGCGACCGGCCGGTCCTGGGCGCACGACCTGCTGGCCCGCCAGCCGTACGGCGTGGTCGCCGTGCACCTCGGCTTCGCCACCGAGCAGCTCGGCCTGCTGGCCTCCAGCGGCATCCCGCTGGTGGCGCTGGACCCGACGGGCGAGCCGGACCACGCGGTGCCCTCGGTCGGCGCGACCAACTGGAGCGGGGGCATCGCCGCCGCCCGGCACGTGCTCTCGCTCGGCCACCAGCGGGTCGCGGTGATCGCCGGACCGGCCGAGCGGATGTGCGCCAGGGCCAGGCTCGGCGGCATCCGGGCGGCGATGGACGAGCTCGGCGTGCCGCTGGACGACCGGCTGGTGCGCATCGGGCAGTTGTTCTCGTTCGAGGAGGGGTACGACCACGCCCGCGAGCTGCTGCGGCTGCCCGACCCGCCCACCGCCGTGCTGTGCGGCAACGACCTTCAGGCGCTGGGCGTCTACGAGGCCGCCCGGCAGGCGGGGCTGCGCGTCCCGGAGGACCTGAGCGTGGTCGGCTTCGACGACATCCCGGCCGTGCGCTGGAGCGGGCCGCCGCTGACGACCGTGCGCCAGCCGATGGTCGAGATGGGCGCCGCCGCGGCCGAGCTGGTCCTGGCCCTGGCCGCGGGCCGGACGCCCGTGCAGACCCGGGTGGAGCTGCCGACCACGCTCATCGTCAGGGACAGCACCGCCCCGCCGCGGTGAGTCCACATGGCGAAACGCCCACTGAGCCGATCGAGTGAAGTGCCGAAGCGTTTCCAAGAACGGCCGAAAGCTTTCGGCAGTGGTCAGCGTTCTCGGCCGATCATCACCGCCGGCGTTCGCCGATGATTCCGACATCTCGGATGTTCCGCCATCGCACCACCCGAAGCGCCGTTCCGGGAAACCGATGAGTTCCCTCTGCGGGCGGAAGACGCATTTCGCTCGGAAATGTAGTGTCGGCCACTGCTCGCCCGGGGTCGGGAGCAGTGCCGGACCGCTGACGAGCAGGTCAACCGACGGGCGCCCCGGCGCGGGAGCCGCGGTGCCGCGGTTGTCCGGGGAGCCGTGGCCGTCGGGGTGGCCGGGAGGGAAGGCCGACTCTTCCCGATCGCCACAGGAGGCGCGCAGATGTGCGGAATCACCGGCTGGGTCTCGTTCGACCGCGATCTCACCCGCGAGCGGGAAACGCTCGAAGCGATGACGGGAACGATGGCCTGCCGCGGCCCGGACGCCCACGACACGTGGTCCGAGCGGCACGCCGCGCTGGGTCACCGGCGGTTGGCCGTGATCGACCTGCCCGGCGGGGCGCAGCCCAGCGCCACGGCGGGGCTCCGGCGGAGGACACTGGGACGCGGTGCGATCCGGCGTCCCGAGCCGGACCACCCCGGTGATCGCCGTCGACCCAGGGGGAGCCTTGTCGCAGAACGTCACCTTCACCAACGCCGGTGTGGTGCTGGCCGGTTCGCTGGCCCTGCCCGACCGCGGCACGCCGGCACCCGGCGTGGTCATGGTCGGCGGGTCGGGGCCCTCGGACCGGGACAACGACACGCACTTCCCGCCGATCCGGCGGCACCTGGTGGACGCCGGGATCGCCGTGCTGTCCTACGACAAGCGCGGCGTCGGCGGGTCGTCCGGCGACTGGCTGGACGCGAGCGTGGACGACCTGGCGTCCGACGCGTCCGCCGCGCTGGACTTCCTGCGCGCGCGGCCGGAGGTGCGCGCCGAGGCCGCCGGGCTGTTCGGGCACAGCGAAGGCGGCTGGGTCGTCCTGCGGGTCACCGCGCTGCGGGACGACGTGCCGTGGGTCGTCACCAACGGCGGCCCCGGCACGACACCGGCCGTGCAGGACCGCTACGCGCTGGCCAACGTCCTGCGGCGGACCGGGGGGATCACCGACGAGGGGGTCGACGCCGCGCTGGCCGCCTACGACCGCGTCGTCGAGGCGGGCCGGCGTGACGCCGACTTCGCCGAGGCGGCCCGGCTCGCCCAATCCCCGCCGACCGCGTTCGCCGAGCACGCGGCCGAGGTGGACGAGCACTACTGGGAATTCCTGAAGCGCAAGCAGGACCACGATCCCGTGCCGGACGTCGTGCGGTTGCGCTGCCCGCACCTGGCGATCTTCGGCGCCCACGACGCGGTGGTCCCGGTCGCCGAGAGCGTCCGCCTGTTCACCGAGGCCGCCTGCCACCCCGGGCGCGACCGGCGGGCGACGCTGACCGTCGAGGTCTTCCCCGGCGCCGACCACCGCGTCCGCACCGACGGCGGCGCCCGCCTGGCACCCGGCTACCTCGACGCCCTGACCCGGTGGATCGTCGGCCACAGCGGCGACGGAGACGCCTGAGCCCCTGCCCTGACCCAGGACGGTCACCTCGCCGATGGCGCGCGGCCCGGACCTTGCGCAGCGTTGCGCAACCCGGTCCGGTCGCGCGAACGCCACCGGCTCCCGGCGGGGGCATACCGCGGGCGGCGAACAGGCTGAATTCCCGGTTGCGCCTGGACAGCGGCTGGTGGGCGGGCGGACCGGCGTCCACCCTGCTCGAACCACGACCCGCCGCGTCCGCCGAGGCGTGGACTCGCCGGTCCCGTTCACCCAAGGAGTGCGCCCATGCCCCTCAGCGGCTTACGCAGACGCTTGACCGCCCTCTCCGCCATCACGCTCGCCGCGTTCCTCGGCGCTTCGCTGGCGGCCGCACCCGCGCAGGCGGCCTACGGGCCGGCGCACCCGGTCGACATCCAGCTCCGGGGCTACTCCAGCGGGTACACGACCCTGGTGGGCCGCCTGGTCGGCTCGGTCCGGTTCGACGACGGCAACTCGCTCTACCGGCTCGACCTGACGCTGTGCCGCCAGTCCAGCTAAACGAGCACCAAGCTCACGGTCACCGTCAACGGTGCCGCCCACCAGTGGTACTCCCGCGAGGACGGCTACCGGCCGGAGGTCTGCGGCGGCGGGCACGGCCTGTCCGGCGTGGTCAACGCGGACGTGCCCTACGCCGGTGTCGTGCAGAACATCGGGCTGGTCTACGAAGGGCTGCACTTCTCCGGCTCGACCGCGACGCCGGTCTCCCGCGGCGCGTTCTACGACAACCCGTTCAACTGACGGCGCACCGACCGGGTGGCGGCACCTCCGCCGCCCGGTCCGCCGATGTTCGCCGCCTGTTCGCCCCGGCGCGACCATCGGCGGGTTGACGACGTCGTGCCCCGGCCGGGAACCTCGGTGCCGGCCGATGATCTCCGCGTCACCGGCCGATCCCCGCCGCCGTGCCACTCGACACCGGATGGAGGGCATGGTCGTCGTGACCGCCCAGCTGACGTACCCGTCCCGAACCACGCGACTGCTCACCGCCCTGGTGGGCGCGGTGGTGCTCGCCGTGCTCGTACCCGGAGCCGCGTGGGCCGAACCGCCGCAGGCCCTGCCCGCGAACCACGAGGCCGCCGACGGCAAGTGGCAGCCGGCGTTCGACTACGACACCGACGGCTGCTACCCGACCCCGGCGATCTCGCCGAGCGGTGCGGTCGCCACCGGCCTGAAGAACTCCGGCGCGCTCAACGGCCAGTGCCGCGACCAGTCCGACCTGGACAACACCAACTCCTACTCGCGCTCCAAGTGCAACAACAACTGGTGCGCCTACCTGTACGACCTGTACTTCGAGAAGGACCAGGCCGTGCCGGGCATCGACTGCTGCGGCCACCGGCACGACATCGAGCACGTCATCGTGTGGGTCAGCGGCGACCAGGCGCAGTACGTCTCCACGTCCGCGCACGGCAAGTACTCGACCTACCCGCGGTCCCAGGTCGCCTGGGAGGGCACGCATCCCAAGATCGTCTACCACAAGGACGGCCTGAGCACGCACTGCTTCCGCCTCGCGAGCGCGACCGAGCAGCCGGAGAACCACTACGGCGCCTGGCAGTACCCGGACCTGGTGAGCTGGGACCGGTTCCCCGCGGGCATCCGGGACATCCTGGTGAACGCGAACTTCGGCAGCGCGAGCCTGGCCATCAAGGACAGCGCCTTCGCCTACAACCTGGCGCAGGCCAAGCCGAGCGGCATCCCGTTCGACCCGAACGCCTGACGTGGCGCGCGGGAACTCCGGCCGGCCGGGGTTCCCGCGCCCTCACCCGGTGAAGTGGACGTCGTAGCGGTCCTGCTGCGACCGCAGGGCGTCCATGGTGTCCAGGCCGCGCGCGACGCGGCCCAGGTGGCGGAAGTAGCCGAACCGCTCGACCCCCGGCGTGAGCACGACGAGCAGGTCGACGGGGTGCCCCGGGGCCGCGCCGAACGCGTGCGGTACGCCCGGCGGCACGACGACCAGCCCGCCGCGGTCCACTGTGGTCGTCCGCTCGTGCCGGAACTCCAGCACGCCGTCCAGCACGTGGAACAGCTCGCTGGACCGCGCGTGGAAGTGGGGTTTCGCGCCGTCCGCGCCGACGTCGAGGGTCAGCCGGTTGACGCCGAACGCGCCGCCGTCGGCCAGGAGTCGGAACGCGCTGTCGCCGGCCAGGGGCACGAGCTCGGCGGTGTCGGCGGGGATGACGGTGATCGTGGACATGCCCCGAGTCAAGCGCGGGAACAACGCGCGAACCAGCAGCGGTTGACGATGGAGGGGATCACCGGGCGTGATGGATCGGGGTGCGCGTGGAGTTGCGGCAGCTGGAGGCTTTCCTGGCGGTCGTCGACGAAGGCGGGTTCGGTCGGGCGGCGGACCGGCTGCACCTGGTGCAGTCGGCGGTGAGCCAGCAGGTGCAGCGGCTGGAGCGGGAACTGGGCGTGACCCTGTTCGACCGCGGCGGGCGCCGGGCGCGGCTGTCCGCGGCCGGGGAACGCCTGCTCCCCGAGGCGCGGGCGGTGCTCGCGGCCGTGCGGCGCACGCGTGAGGTCGCCGCACGGGTGGCGTCGGGCGAGGAGGGCGTGGTGCGGCTCGGCACGCTCAACGGCTCCGGTGACCGTCTGTACCGCGCGTTGGCCAGGCTGGACGCCGCCGGCCTCCGGGTGCGACCGGACCGCTCGCCGCCCGCGCGCCGGCTGGCCGCGGTGCGGGACGGTGAGCTCGACGCGGCGCTGGTGCGGGCGGTGACCGACGCGCCGGGGCTCACCGTCGTGCCGCTGTGGACCGATCCGCTGTACGTGGCGCTGCCCGCCGCCCTGGCCGGCGACCGGCGGACCCTCGCCGACTTCGCCGACCTGCCGCTGCGCCTCGCACCCCGCGAGCACAACCCGCCGTTCCACGACCTGATCACCGCGGCGGTCCGGGCATCGGGCCACGCGCCACCCGCCGGCCCGCCGTTCACCACCCTCCAGCGCACCCTGGCCGACATCGCGTCGGGCCCGCCGTCGTGGACGGTCCTCTACCGGGTGACCGACCTGCCACCCGCGCCCGGCATCGCGTTCCACCGCCTCCCCGACCCGGCCGTGACGACCTCGCTCGTCCTGCCCGCCACGCCGTCACCGGTCCGGTCACACCTCCTGGCCGCGTTCGAGGTGTGACGGCTAGTCGTACTTGTCCTGGTTGAGGAAACGGGCGAAGGCGCGCCACGAGTTCGGTCCCATCACGCCGTCCACCGGTCCGGTGTAGCCCCAGCGGGAGGCCAGTCGTTGCACCGCGGCCCACGTGTTCGCGCCGGGCACGCCGTCGATCGGTCCCGTGTAGCCGTACGCGCGCATGGCCCGTTGCAGCGCCGTGTACGTGTTGGTCCCCGGCACGCCGTCGATCGGCCCGGTGTACCCGTGCTCGGCGCGCAGCCAGTTCTGCGCCCGCTGCCACAGCACCGGGCCGGGGACGCCGTCCTGCTCGGTCGAGGTCTTCGGCAGGCCCGTGCCGCTGCCCAGGTAGGTCAGCGGGTTGATGCGCGTGCCGCCGGGGTCGATCATGTGCCAGTGCAGGTGCGGTCCGGTGGACGAGCCCGAGCCCGGTGCGCCGGCCGCACCGCCCGACAGGCCCACCACGCCGCCCGTGCCGACCCGCGTGCCGCTCGCCACCACGAACTGGGACAGGTGCAGGTACTGGGTGCGGTAGCCGTTGTCGTGCCGGATGGTGACGGTGTGGCCGCCCGTGCCGTTGTCCGGGGTGTTGGTCACCACGCCGCCACCGGCCGCGGGCAGCCGGGTGCCGACGGCCATGCCGAAGTCGATGCCGCCGAGCGAGCCGCGGTTCAGGTGGTCCTGCCACGTGCCGGTGATCGGGTAGCCGGTGAAGGGGTGGTAGAAGCCGGGTACGGCGGCCCGCGCCGAGCCCGCGCCGAGCGCGGTGACCACACCGGCCACCACCGTCCCGCGCACCAGGGTCCGCCTGCTGATCCGGTCGTCGGTCATGGTTCGAACGTAGGGGCGGCGGGGCGCGCCGCCAGGGTGCGTTCGACCGACGGCCATTCGCGGTAAATGGGCGGCCCGGCCCGGCGGCCGGACCGGCTTTCAATTAAGCGCATTTCGGTGTGCCCCGCGCCGACGGACCGCTATACCCGCTGACCTCGAATACCGCGCGCTCGACCACTGAACCGATCCACCTCGACCAAAGGGGATCGAAAAAGTCCGCCACACCTTTCGGACGAACGTGCGTCAACTCCAGGACGATCCGCTGCCCCGCAGGTCACTACGGGAGTGGAAGGTGACTTCTTCGGGCGCGCATCTACCTCCGTTGACGTTTCTGTGCGATTGTGGTTGGACCGATCCGAAAGGCGCTGCGTTCAATTTCTGGGGGAGGTTGTCGTTGCCGACGCCGAGGTCCGTGCTGTCGCGCGCCCGTTTTCGTTCCCCACCGACACCGCCGTTGCGCCGGGACGGTCCCGGAGTGGCCGGCTTTCCCCCGTTCGCGAGACGGGTGCTGTGGGAAGTGGACGCGCGGCCGCGGGTCGCGCCTGGCTGTGGTCGGGGGTGGGGATGCGCAGGGGTGACGACGAGGTGTCGGTGGTCGCGGACCAGGTCGGGGACGACCGGTCGGCCTGCCGGGTGCTGCTGTACGAGAGCAACGAACTGATCCGAACGGGCGTGCGGACCATACTCGACGCGGAGCCCGACCTGAGGGTGGTCGCGGAGGTGGTGCGCGCCGGTGACCTGCGGGCCGCGGTGAAGCGGGCCCGTCCGGACGTGGTCGTGAGCGAGTTCCCGGCGCGCGGCGACCGGCGCGTGTCGGCGTTCGGCGGGCTGCCGGTGGTGGTGCTGTGCGCGGAGGCCAGCGCGTCCTGCATCGACGGCGCGATCCGGGTCGGCGCGCGGGGCCTGGTGCTGCGCAGCGACGCGTCCCGGCACGTGGTCGACGCGGTCCGCTCGGTCGCGTCGGGCGAGGCGTTCGTGGCCCCGTCGGTGGCCGGGTACGTGCTGGAGCAGCTCGCGCTGCGGATGCCGACGGTCAACCACTCGGTCGGCAAGCAGCTCGACCTGCTGACCGCCCGCGAGCTGGAGGTGCTGCGCCTGGTCGCCAGCGGGCTGACGACCGTGCAGGTGGCCCAGGTGATGCAGCGCAGCCGGGCCACCGTGAAGTCGCACATCTCGCACATGCTGACCAAGCTGGGGTTGCAGGACCGCGCGCAGGCGATCGCGATGGCCTACCAGGCGGGGCTGATCACGAACGGGACCGCGCTCGCGACCGTGTCGGAGCTGAGGGAGTCGGGCTGACGCCGGGGTCACACCGATCCGCCGGTCGTGACGAGCCGCGTGGCGGCGCCGTTGGACCGCGGCCGGCGCCGGTCGAGGATGTCGTCGACGATGTGCCGGGAGCGCTGGGCGAGGACGCTGAGCAGCGAGTCGGAGATGCCGTGGGTCTCCTCGTTCACGCCCTGGAGGTACAGGGCGGCGGAGGCGGTCTCGCCGAGGTCGACGCGGTAGCCGCGGTCCGCGGTCAGCTCGGTGCGGCCCAGCGGCTCCATCAGCGCGCGCAGCAGTCGGGGCGGGCGCGGGTCGAAGCCGGTGCCGAGCAGGACGACGTCGCAGCGCAGCTCCTCGACCGCGCCCGTCTTGCTGTCCTCAAGATCCAGCACGATGTCGTCGCCGTCGAGGCGCGCGCCGACGACGTCGACCAGGGTGAGCACCCGCGACCGCTCCTGCCCGGCCAGCCGCTGGAGGTACCGCATCCGGTAGAGCTCCTCCAGCAGCCCCGGCGCGAGGCCCGCGTAGTTGGTCTGCCGCATCTCCCGCAGGATGCGCGCCCGCGCCTCCGGTCGGGCCTGGTGGAACTCGTCGATGAACGACGGGTAGTACAGCTCGTTGATGAACTTGCTGGTCTGGTAGTGGCCGAACCCGATGGAGCGCATGACGATCGTCGGGCGGCTGTGCGGCAGGTCGTCGTGCACCGACCGGAACATCTCCGCGGCGCTCTGCGCGCCGCCGACCACGACGACCCGGTGCGGTGCGTCCTTCGGCAGCGCGGCGATGCCCTCCAGGTAGCCGGTGCTGTGGACGACCCGGTCGGCGGGCAGCCCGGAGAACACCTCGGGCACGTGCGGGTCGCGGCCCGTGCCGACCACCAGGTCGCGCGCGGAGACCGTGTCGCCGTCCGCGGTCGTCACCAGCCAGCCCTCGACCGAACCGTCCGCCGCGCGCCGGGGCTCGATCGACGTGCAGCGGCGGTCGTAGGAGATCCGCACGTGCTCCAGCGTGTCGGCGACCCACTGGAGGTAGGCGGAGATCTCGGTGCGGTACGGCGTGAACGTCGACAGGTTGATGAACTCGTCCAGCCTGCCCTGCTCGTGCAGGAAGTTGAGGAACGTGAAACGGCTGCGCGGGTTCCGCAGCGTCACGAGGTCCTTGAGGAACGACACCTGGCTCTCCGCCCACGGCAGCAGCAGGTTGCGCTGCCACCGGACGTCGGAGTGCTGCTCCAGCACCAGCGTGCGCTGCGCGACCGGGGTCGGCGCCAGCTCCTCCAAGGCGACGCCGAGAGCGAGGTTCGACGGTCCCGCGCCGATCGCGACGATGTCCACATCCTGGTGTGCCACGGAGTCTCCTCTGCCGAAGGCGGGGCCGGCGCCGGACCGGTCACCGATGTCCGGGGGCGACGCTATTCAGCACCCGGCGGCCCGTCTTCGGCTCCGCGACGGCCCGCGTCTCCACCCTTGGACGAGGTGCCGGGCGGGCGGTCGGTCCGGCGGTGGAACGCGATCACGTTCCCCGCCGCGCCCTGGCCCGCAGCACGACCCGCCGCACCGCGTGGCCGCTGACCACCGCCACCACGGCGCCCACGATCAAGCCGCCGCCCACGAGCAGGTTGGTGCCGACGACCTCGTGCCCGATGAGCACGCCGAGCACGACGGCCACCACGGGGTTGACGTAGGCGTAGGTCGCGACGACGTCACCGGGCAGGGTGGCGTTGGCGTAGATGTAGGCGCTGAAGCCGACGACCGCGCCGGCGAAGACCAGCCACAGCAGGCCGACGAGCGACCGGGTGGAGATCGCGCCCAGGTCCAGGCGGGACAGCTCGCCCGACGCCACGCCCACGACGATCAGGAGCACGCCGCCCGCGATCATCTCCAGCGACGTCGACACCAGCGGGTGCGCGGGCAGCGGCGCGGTCCGCGCGTACACCGACCCCACCGCCCAGAACACCGACGCGACCAGCACGATGACGGCCGCGCCGACGTCGATGCCGCTGCCCGGACCGCCGACCAGGACCGCCACGCCCGCCGTGCCCAGCACGAGGGCGGCGATCGTGCCGCCGGTGACCCGCGCCTTGGTGGCGACCAGGTCGACCAGCACCATCCAGATCGGCACCGTGCCGACGATGATCGCGGCCGTGCCGGAGTCCAGGTCGGTCTGGCCGACGCTGAGCAGCCCGTTGCCGCCCACCAGGAGCAGCGCGCCGATGATCACGGTCGAGCGCAGGTGCCGTGCGGTGGGGCGGTTCACGCCCGTGGCGTGCTTGGGGCCGACGACCGCCAGCACGATCGCGCCCGCCACGAGGAACCGGACGCCCGCCATCAGCATGGGCGGGATCGTCTCGACCGCCGCGCCGATGCCGAGGTAGGTGGAACCCCAGACGAACCAGACCGTGATCAGCGCGATCCACGGCAACGGTCCGCTTTTCGTTTTCCGAGCCTCAACGGTCACGCCGCCTAACTTATCAAGGTTGGGACGCTTGGCAACCTCTGGTAAATTAGGCCGAAAGAGGGAGAAGCGCCCGACCATGAACCGACCACTCGACGACACCGACCGGGCCATGCTGCGTGCGCTGGTCGCCGACGGCAGGCAGACCGTGCGCGCGCTCGCCAAGGACGTCGGCCTCTCCGAGCCGTCCGTGCGCGACCGGCTGCAACGGCTGGAGCGCGACGGCGTCATCTCCGGCTACCACGCCGAACTGGCGCCGACCGAGGTGGAGGCGGGCACGGCCGCGTTCGTGGCGTTGCGCTTCGACCCGAGCAAGCAGGCGAAGGACGCGATGAACGCCGCCCTGACCCGCGAGCCCTGCGTGCTGGAGGTGCACGAGGTCGCGGGCGAGGACTGCTACCTGGTCAAGGTCCGGGTGAGCTCCACCGAGGCCCTGGCCGACACCCTCGACCGCATCCGCGCGATGCCCTCGGTGCACAGCACCAACACCACGATCGTCCTGCGGACCATCCTGGAACGACCACTGCTGCCCCGCTGAGCCCCGACCGCTACCCGGGGCTCGGTGCCGGCGTGCGGACCCGGGCGCGGATCAGCGCCGCCGACCCGACCACCGCCGGGAACAGCAGCGCGGGCCACAGCGGGGTCGCGGCGAGCCAGCCGAGCAACCCCACCGCCACGACCGCCGCCACCCGGCCGCGCGTCGGCGCGGCCCGGTCGGTCGACACCCGGACCGCGTACAGCGCGAAGATCGCCCAGGTCGCCGAACCCGGACCCATGAGCAGTTGCCACGTGCCGCCGCCGGTGGCGAACGCGACCGCCATCGCGACCGCGGAGACCAGCGCCACCGACCCGACCCCGGTCCACCGCCGCGTCACCAACCCGCCCGCGAAGCGCAGGTTCGTCACGCAGTACGAAGCCGCCACGAGCACCACCAGCACGGACGGCACGACGTGCGCACCTCCTCCGGCCACCTCTCCCCCGGCCGCCCAGCCCCGGGACGCCGAACCCCACGAGGTGACGCCGACCGTCACCGCCAGCACGATCGCCGCCGCGACCACGACCTCGCGCCCGGACCGCACCACGTCCCGCGCCGACTCCCAGCCGACCGCCGAGATCAGCAGCAGGAACACCGCCGCCGCGACGCCCGGCGGCACGGGACCGGTCGCGTCCGCCGCCGGCGCGAGGCTCCCCGGCCACGCCGCCCAGCACGCGGCGAGCGCGATCGTCGCGCCCAGCCGCGCCCGCCGGAACACCGGTCCGGGCTGCCAGTTCACCGCCGCCACCGCGCACACGACCACCAACGCCGTGGCGGACACCCACACCGCCCGCCGGTCGAACCCCAGCGCACCACCGAGGAACGCCGCCGCCGTCCAGCAGATGAACCCCTGCCCGACCGCCGTGCCCGCGCAGTACCACGACCGCACGACGGGTGAGCCCGCGGGCAGGGGCCGCACGCCGGTGATCACGACGTACCCCACGACCGCGCCGAGCAGCCCGCACAACGCCCACGCCGCGGGCGCGGCGCCGGTCGCCATCGCCAGGGGCGCGGGCAGGAGCAGCAGCCCGACCCCCAACGCGCCCTCCGCCAACCGCACCCCGCCGGTCACGTCGCCCTCCCGGTCAGATCGCCGTGCCCAGCGGTGTCGGGCAGGCCGGCGCGATCGGGCGACCCGGCGGCACGATCCGCGCACCCGCGGCGGGTCGCGGCGGCGTGCGGTGCAGCGGGTCCGCCGGTGGCACGTCCAGCGCGGTCAGCACGAGTTCGGACCACGTGGGCATGAGCGGCGCGACCGCGACCGCCGTGCGGGCCAGCGCCTCGACGTGGTCGGACAGCGGCGCGTCGCCGCCCAGCGCGTGCGGCAGCCGCACGACCACGTCCCGCACCGCCGCGGCGGCAGCGCGTGGCGAGAACACCGACGGCGCCAACGCCCCCGCCACCACCTCCGGCAGCCGCATGGCCTCCGCCAGCACGGGGTCGGTCGCCCCACCGCCGTCCCCGACACCGCCCGCTTCCCGCACCCGCGCGAACACGCCGTCGGTCCACCCCTGCAACGCCTCCGTCAGCACGGTCCGCGTCGTGTCGGTGAACTCGCGCAACGAGAAGCTGGTCTGGGCGACCTCCGGCCCGGCCAGGCACAGGAAGAACCGCACCGCGTCGGCGGGCACGCGCCGCAGGAAGTCGCCGCCCCAGATCGCGTGGCCCCGGCTGGTGGAGAACTTCTCGCCCTCCAGCCGGTAGAACTCGTTGGTCAGCACGTGCGTCGGCAGCCGCAGCTGCCCCTGCGCCAGCAGCAGGCCGGGCCAGAACACGGCGTGCGAGAACGAGCAGTCGAACCCGAGGAAGTGCACGACCTCCGTGTCCGGGTCCTTCCACAGCTGCTCACCCGACGCGGCCTCACCGCTCGCCACCGCGTGCGCCGTGGTGGCCGCCAGGTAACCCCAGATGCCGCCGAACCACGTGTCCAGCACGTGCCCGCGCCACTCCGGCAAGGGCACCGGGATGCCCAACGGGTCCAGCCTGCTGAACGGCACCTCCGGCAACGGCCGGGACAGCAGGTCGTCCAGGTACGCCTTCAGCCGCGGCCGGAACACGCCCTCGGCGGCGAACCGGGTCAACCCGGCGCGGTGCGGTTCCAGCGGGAACACCAGCCGGCGCAACGACCGCACCTCCGGCACGCCGCCGCACGTCACGCACCGCGGCTCGCGCAACCCCGTCGTCTCCAGCCGCCGTGCGCACTCCTCGCACTCCAGACCGCCGCTGTGCGCGCCGCAGTGCGGGCAGGTACCGGTGACCTCCGCCTCGTACAGGTGGTGGGCGCACGTGGCGCAGTAGAACGCGGGCAGCTCCCGCTCGGCGAACGCGCCGCTGTTGTAGAGGTCGAGGAAGTAGCGCTGAGTGAGCTGGGTGTGCAGCGGCTCGCCCTGCGGGTGCGTGAAGCGGTCGGGCAGCATCCCGCCCAGCGCCAGCGTTTCCTCCATCCGGCGGCCGTAGACGAACGCGGTCTCCTCCGTGCCGTGGCCGAGGTCCGCCGCGCGCCGCCGCACGTAGCACGAGTAGTCGTCGGCGTAGCTGACGTAGCGCGCCGGGATCCCCTGCTGCACCAACGACCGCCGCAGCACGTCCGCGCCGAGGAACGGGCCGGACAGGTGCCCGAGGTGCAGGTCGCCGTTGGGGTTGGGCGGCGCCGAGGTGACGATGAAGTTCTTGCCCACCGTGCTCACTTCCTCCGAGCTCCGTTGACTGCGGTCCGGCCCTGCTCGTCCCGTTCACCCGTGATCAGCACGTCGTCGCCGTCGTCCAGGCCCGCCAGCTCCGCGTGCGCGGCGGACACCCGGCTGCGCGGCGGCACGGACCGGGTGAGCACCGAGTGCGCGCCGATCCGCGAACCGCGCCCGACCGTGACCGCGCCCAGCACGCTGGCGTTCGTGCCGATGACCACGTCGTCCTCGACGGTGGGGTGCCGACGGCGGTCCGGGTGCGCCCGGTCCCGCCACCACCCGACCGAGCCGAGCGTCACCTGGTGGTACAGCATCACGTCGTCGCCGATCACGGTCGTCTCGCCGATCACCACCGCGGCGCCGTGGTCGATGAAGAACCGGCGGCCGATCCGCGCGCCCGGGTGGATCTCGATCCCGGTCAGGAACCGCGCCACCAGCGCCACCACGCGGGCCGGGATGCGGTGCGAACGGCGGTAGCACGCGTGCGCGACGCGGTGCAGCCACAGCGCGGTGATGTGCGGGTGCAGCGCCGCCTCGGCCCGGCCGTGGACCGACGGGTCCTTGTCCACCACCGTGTCCAGGTCCTCGCGCATCGCGTGGACCAGCCCGCGAACGTCCACCATGGTCACATCCACCGGTAGCCGTGCTCGCCGGTGATCGGCTCGCCCGCCTCGAACCGCCCGGGCCGGTAGGGCCGCAGCTCCTCGTGCTCCTCGCCGGTGTCGACCTCGTGCGCGACGAGCTCGCCGATCGCCGGCGCGAGCTTGAACCCGCCGCCGCTCAACCCGGTCGCCGCGTACAGCCCCGCCGGGCCGACCGGCCCGATCACGGGGTGCCGGTCGGGGGTGTACCCGTCGACACCGACGCGCGTGCTGACCGTGGGCCCGTCGGCCAGGGCGGGCACCCGCCGCCACAGCCCGTCGCGGGCCGCGGTGACCAGTTCGGGGCGCACCGGGAAGTAGGTGCCGACCGGCTCGTCGTCCGGGTCGAGGTCGACGCCGAAGAACACGCCCTGGCCGCCGTTGGGCCGGAAGTAGTTTCCGGTGGTGTCGTCGATGCACGCGGGCACGTCGGCTTCCGCGTGCGCCAGGGCGATCGCGATCCACCGGGGGCTGATCGGCAGGTCCACGCCGACTTCCTCGGCCAGTCCGGCGCTCCACACCCCGGCGGCCAGCACGACCGCGTCGGCGTCCACGTCACCGATGGAGCACCGCACGCCGACGAGCCGGTCATCGCGCACCAGCAGGTGTTCCACGGGCACGTCGTCCAGCACGCGCGCGCCTCGCGCCCGTGCCGCGTCGAGGAACAGCCGTGCCGTCGCGGCCGGGTCGGCGTAGCCGCCGTCCGGTTCGTAGGCCGCGGCGGCGACGCCGTCCAGCCGCAGCCCCGGGTACCGCGCGGCCAGCGCGCCCGGTTCGACCACCTCGGCCTTGCCGCCCGCCGCGCGGACCTTGTCCACGTTGTGCCGCAACGATTCCTGGTGCTCCGGGCCGACCAGCAGCGCGAAGCCGGTGGGCCGGTAGCCGCAGTCACCGCCGACGAGCTCGTCGAACCGCTGGAAGGTCGGCAGCGCGCGGGCGGCCAGCGCGATGTCGCAGTCGGCCGTGTGGTGCAGGCGCAGCAGGCCGCCGGACTGCGCCGTCGCCGCCACGCCGCCCCGCCGCTGGTCGAACACCACCACGTCGTGGCCGCGGCGCGCGAGGTGCCAGGCGACGGCCGCGCCGATCACACCACCGCCGACGACCGCCGTCGTCCGCGTCATCGACCGGCCACGCCGCGCTCGGCGGCCTCCGCTCGCCCGCCGTCCGCCGCAGGGTCCCACCACACCGACAGGTACACCAGCCGGGTGTCGGCGTCGTTGGTCAGCTCGTGCTCGGAGCCGTGGGTGATGTAGATCGTGTCGCCGAAGCCGACCGGGCGGACCTCGTCGTCGATCCGCATCGTGCCCCTGCCCTCGACGATGAAGAAGACCTCGTTCTCGTGGTGGGCGTGCGGCGTCGACACCGCGTGCGGGGAGAGCACGACCCACGCCGCCTCCCAGCCCGGCCGGTCCACCCCGGCCCACGGGAACAGCCGCTTGCCGTGCACGTTGTAGTCGGGCTCGAAGACCAGGTCGCCCTCGCCCCAGGAAAGAACGTCCACCGGTAGCCCTCCACATCCGCGTCCGAGGCCAGTCGGGAACCGACCCTAAGGACGCGGCCGGCCGCCGTCTTCAGCCCGGGGAATGGCCGCGGGTCCACTCACGGACGACAAGCCGGCACCCCGACCCGCCGCAGGGGTGGACGCCCGCCGCACCCCGTCACCGTCCGCGAGGCGGGTCACCTGGCCAGGGCTACCTCACCGCACTATCGAGTGCTCCGGTCCCCGCGCCGTTCTCCCGCACCGGCACCGCTCCTACCGTGGCCTGATCGCACCAAGGAGTTGAGGCCGATGTCCGGTGCCTTCCGCCGCCGCCTTGCCGTCGCCGTCACCGCCGCCTTGGCCTTGACGACCGCCCAAGCCGCCACCCGCGCCGTCGACAACGCCACCGCCGCACCCGCCAAGCCCGCCGCGGTCGTCTCGCTCGGCGACAGCTACATCTCCGGCGAGGCCGGCCGGTGGCGCGGCAACGCGCTGGAGAACTCGGGCGACAAGTGGGGCACCGACCTCGCCACCCGGTGCGACGCGGGCGGCTGCACCACGGACCCGCAGCTGATCTACGGCAACACCCACACCGGCACGAACATGTGCCACCGCTCGACGTCGGCCGAGATCGTCAGCGCCGACCTCCCCGACGTCACGGCGATCAACCTGGCGTGCTCCGGCGCGACCACGTCCGACGTGCGCAACGGCGACCCGGCGCGCAACCAGCCCAACCAGGTCGAGCGGCTGCGCGTGAAGACCGCCGACTACCACGTGAAGCTGGTGGTGCTGTCGGTCGGCGGCAACGACCTCCGGTTCGGCGACATCATCGCCGACTGCGTGCAGGGCTACCTCACGTCCTACCGGTGCGGCCCGAAGTGGGACTCGGCCATCGCGGGTCAGCTCGACCAGGTCCGCGAGGACGTCGGCGCGACCATCAGGGCGATCAAGGAGGTGCTCAACGAGGCCCAGGGCCCGGGCACCTACCAGTTCGTCCTCCAGTCGTACCCGTCACCGATGCCGGCCGCCGCCGACTTCCGCATCCCCGAGAGCGGGCCGCGGTGGTCGGAGGGCGGCTGCCCGGTGTGGAACAGCGACGCCGACTGGGCCCGCAACGAGCTGGTGCCCACCATCTCGGCCCAGCTCCGGCAGGTCGCCGCCCAGCGCAACGTGCGGTTCCTCGACCTGCGCGACGCCTTCGACGGCCGCGAGGTGTGCGCGACCGGCTCCAGCCAGGCGACGGCGGCCAACAGCGCCGCCAACCCCCTGCCGGGCACGGTCGCGGAGTGGGTGCGCTGGGTCGTCACCGGCTACACGTCGCAGGGCGACCGCCAGGAGAGCATGCACCCCAACTACTACGGGCAACGCGCGCTGGGCACCTGCCTGCGCCTGATGCACGAGAAGACCACCGGCGACTTCGCGTGCCACAACACCCCCGGCGCCGGTCCGGGCCGGATGACGTTGTCCGCGCTCGGCGGCTCGCTCGACCACTGACCCGTCCGCCCTACCGGAAGGCCCACCCCGTGAGAGCACAAGCCTTGACCTCCATCGCCGCCGTGATCACGCTGATGACGGCCTCCGCCACCACCACCGCGGCGGCGGCGGCGGCGGAACCGAGGGTGGAGCAAGAGCTCTGGTGGTGCAACGTGTCGCTGGACTACCCGCACCGTTCGCACACGCAACCCGATCGCGTCAACGTGCACGCGGACATCAAGCAGTGCCAGCGACCGATGCCCGCGTTCAAGATTGCTTTGAGCCTGTACCAGGACGAAGTCTCGCCGGTGTCGACCCGTCTCCTGGGCAACAACAAGAAGAGAGCCCGCCTGGTCGCCAACACGGCGCCGCAGGAGAACGTGTGGTTCACCTATCGGGCGGTCGCCAAGTTCACCATCGAGGATGGCAGCGAGCCCTTCAAGGCGACGTTGGTGAGCGTGCCGCAGCAGATCTGCATCGGCACCAACTGCCCGCCCCAGCCCGATCCGGACTCGGGCCGCCTGGCGGCGACGCGCTGGTGACCCGTCCCCGGGAGGTCGAGTGAGCGACTACGCCGTCTTCCTCGCGGTCACCGACCGGACCGCGCAGCGGGAGCCGACGTTCTCCCTGACCTCGCTGACCATCCCGGCCGACCGGCTCGGCGAGGCCGAGCAGCGGGCCGCCTCGGCGCTCGCCGCGCTGCCGCCCGACGTGGCGTGGCCGGACGTCGAGCCCGCCGTCCGCCGCCAGGTGGTCGACCGGGTCCGGAGGGTGCCGCACGTCGCCGTCGACCACGTCGAGCACGACCGACCGCGGGCGGGCGCGTGGGTGTGCCTGCGCGCCTGCCTCGCGGACCTGGCGACCAACAGCTCCCTCGCCGCCGTCGCGCACCGGCCGCACACCGTCCACCTGACCGGCCACCCCGTGCCCGACCCGACCGCACCCCTGCTGGTCGACGCCGAGGCCGTGCACGTCGACGCGGAGGCGCACCACCCCGCACTGGCCCGGCTCACCGCGCTGCTCGCCACCGCCGCGCCGGCGTCGGTCAGCGGCGCGCTCCCCGACGACGAGGACCCGTACGAGGCGTTCGACAGCTACACGCTGGGCGGTCTCGCGGAGGCGGGCAGCCGGGCACCCGACTCGCCTCGTCCGCAGTAGACGGTGCCTTCCGTGGCGGTGTCAGCGGTTCGCGGGGACCTCGGGAGCGCAGGACGCCGACGGCGCTCCGGCGCGGGCGGCGCCGTCGATGTTGTCCTCGACCCACACGCGCAGCATCCGCAGCGGCACGGCCGCGCTGTGCCCGAGTTCGGTGAGCGAGTACTCGACGTGCAGCGGCACCTCGGGGAAGACGGTGCGGTCCACGAGGCCGAACTCCTCCAACCGCCGCAGGGTCTGGGTCAGCACCTTCGGGCTGACCCCCTGGAGGTGCCGCTGGAGCTCGCCGAAGCGCCGCGGACCGTCCTCGAGCGCGCCGATGGCCAGCGCCGACCACTTGTTCGCCAGCAGGTCCAGCATCGCCCGGCACGGGCACTGCGCCGCGTAGACGTCGTGGTCGGCGTGCTGTCCGGTCAGGCACACAGTGGCCATGGCAAGCCTCTCACCTCGATACTTCCCATCGGGAAGTTCTTTCCCTTGCGGGTAACCATATCCCCGGAGATACGTTCTCCGCGTCCACAGGAAGATCAACTCCCGGAGAGAGAACCGTGTCCGACACATCCATGCGCGCCGTCGTCCAGCACACCTTCGGCGGTCCCGAGGTGCTCACCGTGCAGCAGGTGCCCCGACCCGAACCGCTGCCGACCGAGGTCCGGGTGAAGGTGCACGCGGCCGGCGTCAACCCGGTGGACTGGAAGACGCGGGTCGGGAACGGCATGGCCGGCGTGCTCGGCGAGCCGCCGTTCACCCTGGGCTGGGACGTCTCCGGCGTGGTCGAGAAGGTCGGCTTCGGCGTCACGACCCTGAGGGAGGGCGACGAGGTCTACGGCATGCCCTGGTTCCCGCGCGCCGCCGGCGGCTACGCCGAGTACGTCACCGCCCCGGCCCGGCAGTTCGCCCGCAAGCCCTCGACCACCAGCCACGAGCAGGCGGCTGCCGTGCCGCTGGCCGCGCTCACCGCCTGGCAGGTCCTGGTGGACACCGCGCACGTCGAACCCGGCCGGCGCGTGCTGGTCCACGCCGCGGCGGGTGGCGTCGGCCACTTCGCCGTGCAGTTCGCCAAGCACCTCGGCGCCCACGTGCTCGGCACCGCCCGGGCGGGCAACCACGACTGGCTCACCAAGCTCGGCGCGGACGAGCTCATCGACTACACCGCCGTCCGCTTCGAGGACGCCGCGTCCGACGTCGACCTCGTGATCGACCTGGTCGGCGACGTCCACGACAGCACCAGCACGCGGTCACTGGACGTGCTGCGCCCCGGCGGCCTCCTCGTCGCCGTCCCGTCCGGCGCCTCCCCCGACCTGGTCACCGCCGCCGAGGCGAAGGGCCTGCGCGCCACCCCGTTCCTGGTCGAACCGGACGGCCACGCGCTCACCACCATCGCCGCCCTCATCGACTCCGGCGATGTGACGGTCGAAGTCGCGGAAACCTTCCCCCTGGACCAAGCCACCACCGCCCACCAGCGCGGCGAGACCAACCGCACCCGCGGCAAACTCGTCCTGCGCGTCACTCCCTGAACCGACGACGCGGCGCACCTCCCGCAACACGCCCCCGACCGGGTTCCCGGCGTCGCGGTCGACCTGACCGGCCACGGGAAGGCCGGTCAGGTCGTTCGCCGCGGCCGGTCAGGTCGCTAGGTCAGGATCAGCGACAGGCCGTAGGCCGACAGGATCGGGTTGACCTCCTGGTAGTAGGTGGTACCGCCCGAGGAGCAGTTGCCCGAGCCGCCCGACGTGACGCCCTGGGCCTGGTTGGAGCTCAGCCACGAGCCGCCGGAGTCGCCGGGCTCGGCGCAGACGTTGGTGCGGGTCAGGTTGTAGACGACACCCTGCGGGTAGTTCACGGTCTGGCCGCGGGCCTGGATGTAGTTGCACCACATGCCGGTGGTCGAACCCGACCGGCACACGCCGGAACCGACCGGGACCTGCGCGGAACCGCGGACGTAGTACCAGTAACCGTCGTAGCCCTCCATGTAGCCCCACAGGTTCACGCCCGCGCCGGTCTGCACGAAGGCGTAGTCGTAGTAGGGGAACGTGGAGCCCGCGAAGTAGCCGTAGAGCGCGCCGGCCTGGTCAGTGGCCTGGGAGCCGGCGGTGCCGCAGTGGCCGGCGGTCACGAACCCGCCGTACACGGCGAACCCGATGGAGCACCGACCCGCGTTGTTGATCCAGTAGGGCCAGCCGCCGACGACGTCGGCGTACGGCACCGGCGAGTGGTCTTCCTCGACCACGCGGACGGCCTCGTGCACGGCCTCGGCCTGCTCGAGGAACGCCTTCACCGCGCCGTCGACCTTGTGCCGGTTGACGGTCACGACCACGGTGTTGGTCCGCACGTCGACGTACCAGCCGTTCACGCCCTCGGGCGCGGCGCGGCCCGCCTGCCGGTCGATCGCGGTCTTGGCGGCGTCGAGCTGCGCGTAGCTGTGCGCGACCGGCACGACGGTGACGTCGAGGCCGGTCCGGTCGGCCGCGGTCGCGCCGGCGACCGCGACGGCCAGCTTGCCGGTCGCCGGGTCGAACCAGCTCCCGGCGTACGCGGAGCCGTAGAGCTTGCGGGCGACGACCTCGGCCCCGCGGGCCCGTTCCTCCTGGGCCAAACGGGTTTCGACGCCCTCGGCGCTCAAGCCGAAGTCGCGCTTCATCGCCTCCGCCATGCCGAGCGACACGCGCGGCGCGGCGGTGGACGACACGGTCGCCACGTCGACGGGCGTGGCGACCGCGGGCAGGGAAGGAATGGCCAGACCGATCGCGAGGACGACCGCGCCGGTTAATCGGGCAGCACGAGAAGGAGTCACTTGGGCAGCCTTTCGCACAAACGGGCAGGGAGGTGCACCAGTCGGTTGCGAGGTGGTGCACGCGGAGACCTCGGAACCGCTGATGTCGCCGGCGAGAACCGACGGATTCGGAACGATACTTTCCCGATCGATGTCCCCATACCGCCGAGACGGTGGCTCTCTCCGGACCATTCGATCAATTCACGGCAACCGGAAGACAGGTGATTGCGCTTCCCGGTCGACGGCGGTGTCCTCCGGCCGCCATCACGGCTGCCCGCACCGTGATCACCCCTGCTCCGGCCCGTACGACGACCCGACCGGTTGCCGTGCACGCGGCCCGCCGCCACCTTCGGCACACCGCACGGGCCACGTAGTCGATCAACCACCGACCCCCTTCCCGCACCTGCCCCTCCGGCCCCGTCGACCGCGGGCCGCGTCGACCCGACCCACTGCGCCCGACGCACCTGAAAAAAGCCGAAGCGCTCCGCAACGAATTCAGTCCTCGAACTCCCGCCACCGCAGAGGGCGGCCATGCGCGCACTCGTAGCCGAAGACGACCGCGCGGTGCCGGATTCCACGAACGGGACCTCACTGCCGAATCATTCGTGGTCGACGTGGAATTCCAGGGGTGCCGCATCGGACTGGGGGAACAGTCGTCCCCTGCTTCCGAGTGGCCAGGTGCCGACTTCGCGCGCGCCGACCGGTGGGCACCGGTTGCCGGGTGGGCGGTCCCGCCCTCGGTGGACGAGGACGGGACCGCGGTCAACCGGATCGGTCAGACAGGCGACAAGCGCCGCCAGTCGAGCCGATGCGACGATCGGCGCGACTGAACCCTCGACGCGCCGGTGCCCGGAACGACGGCGTTCCGCACGGGCGCACCGCAGCGGGTCACCCAGGGGTGAAGGGCGCGTCGAACCGTTCGGTCCCGCGCGGGTGTCGGTGCGCGCCACGGGTTCCTCCATGGCGGACACGGCCGGCTGGGTCGCCTCGTCCAGTCGCCGGTCGACGGGCAGGGGCAGGCGTTCCAGGAACCGGGTCATCTGCAACCGCACCATGCGTGTCGAGCCAGTGGATCGGCGTGGACGGGGCTCCTCGCACCGCCCCGGGGCGGTTGGGGCGGTCAGGCGCGGGCGTAGCGTTCGGCGAGGGTGCGCAGCAGGGGCCTGAGCTCGCTGGGCGACTCGACGGTGAAGTCCATGTTCAGCATGCCGATGTAGGCCGCGATCGTGTCCAGCGAGTCGGCGCCGGTGACGAGGACCGAGGTGGTGTCGGTGACCGTCTCGACCACGCCGACGGCCGGGTGGATCCGGTCGAGGACGGATTGGGCCGGCGCGTCGATCCGCAGGCGGGCGTGCACCTGCCAGCCGCTGGACGCGACACGGCGCATGGTGAAGCTCGTGTAGTCCTCGTCCGGCAGGGCGGTGGGTGCGAACCGGCGGTGGGTGCGCATGCGTGGCGTGATCCAGTCCGCCCGGTAGACGTCCCACTCGCCACTGGACGGGTCGCGGGCCACGAGGTACCAGCGCCGCTTCCAGGCGAGCAGGCGGTAGGGCTCGACGAGCAGCGACGTGTCGCGGTAGTCGAAGCGGAACCACTCGACGTCGTGGATCGCGGTCGCGATGGTGCGCAGCACGGCGGGGTCGACCTCGGGGTCCGGGGCGTCGGTGTCGGTGTTCTCCGGCGCGTGGTCGACGACCGAGGCCAGCGCCTCCACCGTCGGCCGCAGGCGTGGCGGCAGGACCTGTTCGAGCTTGGCCAGCGCGCGGGCGCTGGAGGTCTCGAGCCCGGCGATGCCCCGGCCGGCGCGCAACCCGACCGCGACGGCCACCGCCTCCTCGTCGTCCAGGAGCAGCGGGGGGAGCTTGCCGCCCGCTCCGAGCCGGTAGCCGCCCGTCGCGCCGCGGGCGGCCTCGACGGGGTAGTCGAGCGTGCGGAGGCGCTCCACGTCGTTGCGGATGGTGCGGGTCGTGACACCGAGCCGGTCGGCGAGCTCGGTGCCGCTCCACGACGGCCGTGACTGGAACAGCGCCAGGAGCGCGAGGAGCCGCGCCGATGTGTCCGCGGTCACTGCGACCACCTCCGCCTTATAGGAACGAACTCTTCCTATAAGCACTTTAGCGTCTGTGCCATGACGAACACGGAGATCCGCCCCTTCCGCATCGAGGTCGCGCAGGCCGAGCTGGACGACCTGACCGGTCGGCTCGACCGCACCCGCCTGCCGCAGCCGGCACCGGGCGACACCTGGGAGCACGGCACCCCCAACCACTACCTGCGCGAGGCCGTGGCGGCGTGGCGCGCGTTCGACTGGCGCGCCGCCGAGGAGCGCATCAACGCCCACCCGCACTTCATCACCGAGATCGACGACCAGCCGATCCACTTCATCCACGTCGACTCACCGCACGAGGGCGCGACGCCCCTGCTGCTCGCGCACACCTACCCCGGCTCGTCGGTCGACTACCTCGACATGATCGGCAGGCTCACCGACCCCGTCGCGCACGGCGGGCGCGCCGAGGACGCGTTCCACGTCGTCGTGCCGGACGCACCCGGCTTCGGCTTCTCCAACCCGGTCACCGAATCGGGCTGGACCACCGCCCGCGTGGCCCGCGCCTACGACACCCTCATGCGCAGGCTGGGTTACCGGCGCTACGGCGTCCACGGCTCCGACCACGGCGCGATGGTCGCCCGCGAACTCGGCGTCCTCGCCCCGGAGGGTTTCCTGGGGTTGCACGTGCTGCAACTGTTCTCCTTCCCGTCGGGCGACCCCTCGGAGTTCGAACGGCTCGAACCGCAGGACTACGCCGGCCTGGAGCACATGCAGTGGTTCCAGAAGGTCGGCGGCTACAACACCATGAACGCCAGCCGGCCGCAGACGGTCGCCGCCGGGCTCAGCGACTCGCCGATCGGGATGCTCGCCTACAGCGAGCTGTTCAACTCCTTCGGCAACGGCACGTCCCTGGTGCCGCTGGAGACCATCCTCACCGAGGTGTCCGTCAACTGGTTCGCGAACGCCGCCGCGGGCATGGCCCGGTCCTACTTCGACAACGCGGCCGCTCCGACCGACGAGCCCGCCCCGGTGAACGCCGCCCCGACCGGCGTGGCCGTGTTCGCCGACGACTTCCAGACGATCAGGGTGTTCGCGGAACGGGACAACTCCACCATCGTGCACTGGAGCCGTTTCGAGAAGGGCGGCCACTTCGCCGCACTCGAGGTCCCGGAGATCGTGGTGGACGACATCCGGACGTTCTTCGCCCCACTGCGGTGACCTCCCGGCCGGCGGACGGAGGATCAGCGCCGGGCGCCGGCACGCCGCAGACCGTCGCGGACGACGGCCAGCGCACGGGCCGGGTCCGCGTTCTCGGGCTGGTCGACGGCGTGCTGCGAGCGCAGGATGCCGGAGAGCAGCGCCATGAGGTCCGCGGCGGTGACGTCGGCGCGGACGTGGTGCGCGAGCTGGGCCCGGTCGAGGAGGCGGTGCACGTGCGTGCGCAGCTCGGCGGCGGTCGCGGCGAGTCGGGCGCGAACGTCGACGCCGGCTCCCGTCAGGGCGTCGACGAGGTCCTTCTTGGGCCCGGCCTCGGCCACCAGCAACTCGATGAACTCGAACAGGGCGTCGCCGGCGTGCTCGGCGTCGTGCCGCGCCCGGGCGGCGTCGACCAAGCGCTGCAACCGCTCCTGCACCACCGCCTCGAACAGCGCTTCCCTGGTCGGGAAGTGCCGGTAGAGCGTTCCGGGGCCGACCCCCGCCCGCCGGGCGATCTCGTCGAGCGGCACCGTCAGCCCGCCCACGGCGAACGCCTCCGCCGCCACCTCGAGCAAGCGCGCCCGGTTGCGGCGGGCGTCGGCGCGGAGCGGGGGCTCCTCCATGTGTCGTCCTCCCCGGGAACTCGTTGCAAACGGAGACGAGCCTCCGTTAACCTCGAACCGGAGACACGTCTCCGATTATACGGCTCGGTCACGACGGGGGCAGGCGTGCACATGGACCACGAACAGATCCGCGACCCGCGCACCACGGTCGAGCGGTTCCTCGAGACCGCCCTCAGCGGAAGACCCGGGGACCTCGCGGACTTCTACGCCCCGACCGTCGTCATCGAGATGCCGTTCGCCGCCACAGCGCTGCACCCGTCCCGCATCGAGACGACCCGGGAACAGCTCCGCGCGCGCTTCGCCGCCGGTGCGGAGATCCGGCGGTACACCGGTCTCGACAACGTGCTGATCCACCGGACCACCGACCCCCGGACGATCATCGTCGAGTACGGGCTGCACGGCGAGATGGTGGCCACCGGCGAACCGTTCCGCCTCGACTACGCGATGGTCATGACCATCCACGACGGCTTGATCACCCACACCCGCGACTACGCCGACCCCATCGCCGGCGCCCGGGCCCTCGGCAGGCTGCCGGACCTGCTCGCCGCCCTGGGCGAGAACGAGTGCCGTTGCCCCGCTCGCGGGACGCGGGTTCGTCCGCCCGGCTGAAGGGTTCAACCACTGTGCCGCCGCCGTTCGCGCGCCCGTGGCCTGGCGGGCAGGACGGTTCCCGATGCTCTGGCCCGTCACACCGGTCGAGAGGATGGTCATGGGCGAGAACTCCACGGGCTTCGGGCGGCGCACGGTGTTGCAGGCGGCGCTCGCCGCGCCGGCCGCGGCGGTGCTGACGGGGGCCTCCGCGGCTCGAGCCTCGGCGACGGGTTCGGACGGCGACAACCCCCGCTTCACGATCGCGGTGATGCCGGACACCCAGTACCTGCTCGACGAAGGCGGGTCGGACCCGGAGCCGGTGCGCGAGGCGATGCGATCCCTGGCCCGTCGTGCCAGGGAGGCCAACGTGGTGTTCATGACGCACCTCGGCGACGTCACCGAGCACGGGACCGAGGCCGAGATGCGGCTGGCCGACTCGGTGTTCCGGGCCATCGGGGGCGACGTGCCCTACAGCGTGCTGGCCGGCAACCACGACGTGCCCGGCAACACCGACGACCGGCGCGGCGCGACCCCGTACTCCCGGACGTTCGGGCCGGACCGGTTCGCCCGGATGAAGACCTTCGGCGGGTTCGCCCCCGACGGCTACAACAGCTACCACGTGGTCGAGGGCGGCGGGCGCGAGTGGCTGGTGCTGGCCCTCGACTGGCGGGTGTCCCCGGCCGGGACCGCGTGGGCGCAGGGCGTGCTCGACCGGCACCGCACCCTGCCCGCCATCCTCACCACGCACGACCTGGTCGCCGGCAGCCCGCGCGCGGAGCTGTCCGCGCACGGCCGGCAGTTGTGGGACGACCTCATCCGGCGCAACGACCAGGTTTTCCTCACCCTCAACGGCCACTACTGGCCCTCGGGCCGCACCACCCTCACCAACGACCACGGCCGGGACGTCCACCTGCACCTGGCGAACTACCAGGACCGCTACTACGGCGGCGCCGGCATGATCCGGTTCTACACCTTCGACCTGGCCCGCGGCGTGATCGACGTGGAGACGTTCTCGCCCTGGCTGCTGGCCCGCCCGGCCGAGCGGCTGACCGCGCCGGAGGCCGAGGCCGCCACGCTCAGCGGCGACGACGAGCGGTTCACCGTGGAGATCGACTTCCGGCAGCGGTTCGCCGCGTTCGCTCCCCCCGTGCTGCCGCCGCCGTGCCCGGCGAGCGCCGTTGTGACCCGTGACACCGTGGCGTACTGGCGGTTCGACACCGCGGGTCTGCCCGCGGCCGGGAACGAGGGCGGCGCGGTGCCGGCCGGCGCGGTCATCCGGGACCTGACCGGCAAGGGCAACGACCTGACCGCGGAGGTCCTGCACGGTGGCGCCCCCGAGACGCTGACCTGGTCCGCCGAGCACCACGACGCGCAGCCCGCACACGCGAGCCTGCGCTTCGCGGGCGGCAAGAACCCCGACCGCGGCGCCGTCCTGCGCACGGCGGCCACCGCGCCGGTCACCACGATGACGTTCGAGTCCGGCTACACCATCGAAACGTTCCTCAAGCTGCCGGAGCCGTTCGAGGGTGACCACGCGTGGATGGGGGTGCTCAGCTGGGAGGGGCGCACCGGCGACGCGGGCAAGACGAGCGGTTGGTCCGACGACGAGCCGACGTGCAGCCTCAACCTGTCCGGTGAGCGCTTCCTCCAGTACGTCGTCTACCCGGCGCGAGTGGACGCCGACCCGACGTCGTGGAGCCACGCCGTGCCGATCGGCCGGTGGATGCACGTCGCCGTGGTCAACGACGGCCGCCGCAGCACCATGTACGTCGACGGCGCGAAGATCGCGCGCAACGCGGCCGAGGAGTCCCGGGGCATCACGACGATGGGCAAGCCGTTCGTGATCGGCGCGACCCAGTTCGCCCTGCGGTACGGGCAGGGCTTCTACGGCTGGATCGGCGACACCCGCATCACCGCCCGCGCCCTGCGCCCCGAGCAGTTCCTGACCGGGGGCCGTTGAGCGCGGGACCGGTCACCACCGGCGGGCATCCCACCGGCATGGGTGACGGTGGGAGGTGTCGGAGACACTTCCGGTCGGCGACCGGGAAGCGGCCCGAGCCGAGGCGGCGCGCCGTTCGGGTCTAGATCACACGGCGCCGCACCCGCCACACCACCACGCCGATCAGGACCGCCGCGACGGCGACGAACAGGCCCGCCTCGATCAGCTGGAACGTCCAGAACCGGTCGGCCGGGTGGTGGACCTCGAACCGCTGGACGCCCCGCGCGTGCAGGAACTGGTTGAGGTTGGTTCCGGCCCGGTTGGCGGCGGCCTCCAGCTCGTAGTACTCGGTCCAGCTCAGCCTGCGCCCGGTGGAGTCCACGTAACCGCGTTCGATCACCCAAGTACCGATGTCGGGCACGGGCCCGTGCCCCGTCCCGTCCTGCGAGTCGCCGACGGGGATCGGCTCCGCGGCGGTGAGCGGCGTGGCGTACGCGGGACGGGCCAACAGCGCCACTCCCATCCGGGCGGCGAGGAACGCCCCGAACGCGACGCCGAACGCGGGCAGGCCGCGCCGCAGGATCGCCCCGGCGGCGGTGGCGACGCCGAACGCGAACAGCGCGTACGCCACCGGTACGAGTCCTTCCAGGTCGAAGGCGTCGTACTGGAACCGCCCTTCCCACGCGTCGAACGGCCGCCGGAACCAGGTGAGCACCGCGGTGAACGTCCCGGTGAGCGCGGCGGTGACGCCGGCCAGGGCCACGAGCTTGGCTGCCAGCCAGCGCATCCGCGGCACGGCCTGCGTCCAGGCGAGCTGCCAGGTGCCGTCCTCCAGCTCGCGCGCGAGCAGCGGCGCGCCGAGGAACGCGCCGATGACGACGGGCACCAGGTTGAAGGCCGCCAGCAGGTTCTCGACGTACCCGTACTCCTCGTCGAGCCGGCGGAAGGAGGCCGTGCACGCCTCGTCGATGCCGGCCTGTCCCGCACAGTGGGCGGGACCGCCGGGGAACAGGTCGTGGGCCTGCGCCCCGAGCACGAGCAGGGCGATGCCGAACATGCCGACGAGCAGGCCCAGGACGCAGACCTCGGTTCGGTGCTGGCGCCAGATCAGCCACGTCATGCCGCCCCTCCCGACGTGACCGCGGCGCGCGGCCCGGACGGCCGGCGCAGGTACGCCAGCACCAGGTCCTCCAGCGCGACCGGCTGGGCCTGCCACCCGGGCGCGGCCGGGATCGCGCCGTCGCGGACCAGCACGGTCGTGTGCCGGTCGCTGTGCACGGCCTCCACGACGGCGCCGGTCCGGTCGAGGTCGGTGGCCGTGCGCGGGCCGATGAGCAGCCGGTGCTCGGCGAGGAGGGTGTCGATGTCACCGGTGAGCGTCACCCGGCCGTGGTTGAGCACGACCAGGTGGTCGCAGACGCGTTCCAGCTCGTGCACCACGTGCGAGGAGAACAGGACGGTCACGTCGCCCTCGGCCACCGCGCCCATGAGGACCTGGAGGAACTCGTGCCGGGCCAGCGGGTCGAGGCTGGCCACCGGCTCGTCGAGGACGAGCAGGTCCGGCCGCTTCGCCAGGGCCAGCGCCAACGCGACCTGGGCCTGCTGGCCGCCGGAGAGCGTGCCGGCCCTGCGGTCGAGCGGGATGCCCAGCTTCGCCAGCCGGCGCTCGGCCAGCCCCTGGTCGAACCGCAGGTTGCAGGCCCGGCCGAAGCGGAGCATCTCGGCGACGGTGAAGCGCTTGTACAGCGGGTGGTCCTGGGCCAGGAACCCGATCCGGGACAGGGTGTGCGGGGTGCTGGCGGTGACGTCGTGGCCGAGGACTTCCACCGTGCCGGTGCTCGGTGCCAGCAACCCCACGACCAGGCGCAGCAGCGTGGTCTTGCCCGCGCCGTTCGGCCCGACCAGGGCGATCACGCCGCCCGCCGGCAGGGCCAGCGTGCAGTCGCGCAGCGCCCACCCCTTCCGGTACCGCTTGCCCACACCGTCGGTGCGCAGCGCGAACTCGGTCGCTGTCACGCCACGTCCTCGTTCCTCACCTGCTGGTGGACGGAGGTGAGGAGCGCGTTGACCGACTGCTCGTCGAGACCGGCCGCGTAGGCGCGGCGCAGCCAGGTCGCCAGGCCGCGCCGCAACGACGTGTACGTCGACGCCGGCATCACGGCCGACTGCTGTTCGTTGACGAACGTGCCCTGGCCGGGCCGGCCGGTGACCAGGCCCTCCTGCTCCATCTGCCGGTACGCCTTGGCGACGGTGTTCGGGTTGATCGCCAGGTCCTCGACCACCTCGCGGATGAGCGGGAGGCGGTCACCGGGCTGGAGGAAGCCCAGCAGCACCGCCTGGCGGACCTGGTGGACGAGTTGCAGGTACGGCGGCACGCCGGAGTGGGTGTCGAGCCGGAAGACGAACACGGTAACCCCTTACTGCTTTTCTAGTACCATAGTAAAGCAGTAGTTGATGGTCAAGAAGCCCGCCCTGGCCGCAGGACCGCGACACCGTGCCGGAACGCGGTGGCGACAGCGGCACGGGCAGAGCGCACCGGGTAGCCCGGCCGGCCGATTGACGGCGGTCCAGACCACCCGCACCCTGGATGGGAGCGCTCTCACGTTTGCGGTTCCCGGTGACCACGGAGGAAGCAGGCGCATGCGACGACCGTTCGCCCTCGCCTTGGCGGTGCTCACCGCCGTCGGACTGCTCACCGCCCCGGCCGCGGCGGTCGCGACGAAGAAGGGCGTGAGCGTCAACAACCACCCGGGCGTGACCACCGCGCTCGCCGACGTGCGGGCGGGCTGGTACTACACCTGGGCGTCCGACACGCAGGGCGTCACCACCCCGGCCGGCGTCGAGTTCGTGCCGATGATCTGGGGCGCGGGCGCGGTGAACGACACCGAGTTGAACCGGGCCAGGTCGCTCGGCTCGACCCTGCTCGGGTTCAACGAGCCGGACATGGCCGGCCAGGCGAACCTGACGGTCGAGCAGGCGCTGTCGCTGTGGCCGCGGTTGCAGGCGACCGGGATGCGGCTCGGCGCGCCCGCCGTCGCGTTCGGCGGCGACCGGGCGGGCGGCTGGCTGGACCGGTTCATGAGCGGCGCCGCCGCCCGCGGGTACCGGGTCGACTTCGTCCCGCTGCACTGGTACGGCAGCGACTTCTCGACCGCCGCCACCGGGCACCTCCAGAGCTACGTGCAGGCGGTGTACAACCGCTACCGCAAGCCGATCTGGATCACCGAGTACGGCCTGATCGACTTCACCGGCTCGCAGCCGAGGTATCCGAGCCAGGCGCAGCAGTCCGACTTCGCCCGGCGTTCCGGCGCGATGCTGAACGGCCTGTCGTTCGTGGAGCGGTTCGCGTGGTTCTCGCTGTCCACCCGGACCACCCCGACCGGCCTCTACGACGGGACCACGCCCAACGCCACCGGCGTGGCCTACCGAGCCGTCCCCTGATCCTTGCCTGGAGGAGCGATGCGCAGGGTCCTGGCCGCCGCGTTCGCGCTGATCGCCGCGTTCGCCGTTGTCACACCGGTCTCCGCCGCCGCCGACCACACGGTCACCTTCGTCAACCGGTCCGGTCGCGCGGTGTGGATCGGCAGCACGGTGAACGCCGACGGCTCGCGCGCCCTGACCGGCCTGCCGACGTTGCAGAACGGCCAGTCGGCGACCATCACCATCCCGGAGTCGGGCACGCCGTACCACTGGCGCGGCAAGTTCTTCGCCCGCCAGGACTGCACCGGCACACCCGGCAGCACGTTCCGCTGCCGGGTCGGCGACTGCGGCCCGCTGGCGGACCGCTGCACCACCGGCGAGCAACCGGCGAGCCTGGCGGAGTTCAACTTCGACCGCGGCGACTGGCTCGCGCCCTGGTACAACGTGAGCTACGTCAACGCGTTCTCGCTGCCGATCACCATCGAGGCCCGCGACGGCGTCACCCCGCCGGGCTCCACCGAGTGCACCGCGGTCGGCTGCCCGGAGGACCTGCTGCCGTACTGCCCGGCGGAGAACCTGACCCGGTGGGCCGACGGCAGGCCGATGCTGTGCACCAACCCGAACCGCGACGCCCGGACCGCCTACAGCGACGCCTTGTCGTCCCGCTGCCCGAAAGCCTATGCGTGGTCGCGCCACGACACCGAGCCGGGCAACCAGGTCGTCCGCCAGTGCCGCCAGTGCACCGGTTTCACGGTCACCTTCCACCCGGTCGCCTGAACCCGGTCGCCCTCGCCGGATCTTCCGACTACAGGTCGTGACGGGAGCAGTCCGGAGCGCGACGCCCGATCACCGCGCGGCGGACGGCTCCGGGTCTCCCGCCACGACGCGAGCCGCCCGCGACGGGCAGGCCGCCGTCGCCGGCCACGGGCAGCGTGATGGCCTCGGTGTGACCTAAGCTGCGGCTATGGCCGAGATCAAGTACTCGACTCCCCAGGAAGCCTTCGAGCTGCTGCTCACCGGCAACCAGCGCTTCGTCGCCGGCACACCGGAGCACCCCAACCAGGACGCGGCACGGCGTGCCGAGGTGGCACCGGCCCAGCGCCCGTTCGCCGTGCTGTTCGGGTGCTCGGACTCGCGGCTGGCCGCCGAGATCATCTTCGACCGCGGGCTGGGTGACCTGTTCGTGGTGCGCACCGCGGGCCACGTCGTGGGTTCGGAGGTGCTGGGCAGCGTCGAGTACGGGGTGGGCGTGCTGGACAGCCCGCTGGTGGTGGTCCTCGGCCACGACGCCTGCGGCGCGGTCGCCGCGGCGTGCGCGGCGCTCGACGAGGGCGCGGTGCCGTCCGGGTACATCGGCGACGTCGTCGAGCGCGTCACCCCGAGCGTGATCGCGTCACGGGCCGCCGGACGAGTGCAGGCCGACGAGATCCTCGCCGAGCACGTCAGCCGCACCGTCGACTTGATGCTGGACCGCTCCCGGCTGCTCGCCGAGCGGGTCGACGCAGGCCAGGTCGCCGTCGTCGGCCTGACCTACCGCCTGGCCGACGGCAACACCCAGCTGGTCGCGGCCCGCGGCCTGGACGTCCCCGTTCCCACGACCTGAGCACGCCGGCGGGCCCGGGGCTCGACGCCGGTCATCCGGAGCGTCGCGGCCCCGCGGCTCGGCGGAGCCGGTTGGCGATGGCCAGCCCCAGGCCCTCCTCCGCCGGCAGGGACGCGACGACGAGGTCGCACCCCCGCCGATCGAGTTCGCGGAGGGACCCGTACAGCTCGCGGGCGTAGGCGTCCATCGAACCGGGGACCGCCACCACGGCGTGCGCCCGCACCGGAGCGCCGGCGAAAGCGGACGGCAGGAGCACCCCCACCCGGTGTCCCGATTCCTGCGCGAGCTGCGCTTCGGCGACGACCTGCTCGGGCTCGACCAGGACGACCCGCGCTCGTGGCGCGTAGTGCGACGGGTGTTGGCCCGGCACCCGGACGCGGCTCGTCGAGTGCACCGCGAGCGGGCGGCCCAGCACCGCTTCGAGGTCCTCGCGCGTCACCCCGCCGGGCCGCAGCACGCTCGGGACGTCGCCGGTGACGTCGACGATGGTCGACTCGACGCCCACCTCGCAGGGGCCGCCGTCCAGCACGAAGTCCACGGCGTCACCCAGCTCGGCGCGCACGTGGTCCGCCGTCGTGGGGCTGACCGAACCGAAGCGGTTGGCCGACGGGGCCGCCACACCGCCGCCGAACGCCGACAGCAGGGCGAGCGCGACGGGGTGGTCGGGCACCCGCACCGCCACGGTCTCCAACCCACCGGTCGCCGCCAGGGGCACCCGGCGGCCTCGCCGCAGGACCAGCGTCAGCGCCCCGGGCCAGAAGCTCTCGGCCAGCAGGCGAGCCGTCGCGGGGACGTCCTCCACCCAGTCGTCCAACTGCTCCGGCCCGCCGATGTGCACGATCAACGGGTGGTCGGACGGGCGCCCCTTGGCCTGGAAGACGCGCGCGACCGCCGCGGGATCCTCGACATCGGCGCCGAGCCCGTAGACGGTTTCGGTCGGGAAGGCCACCAGGCCCCCGGCTCGCAGCACCGAGGCCGCCTCGTCGACATCGCTGTTGCTGGTCAGCACCCGGCAATCCTAGGCGCGGCCCGTCCGCGGTGACGCGGCAGGGGAACACCGGGTGGGCGATCGGCCGGCGGCAACACCACGCAACCGCCCCGCCTCAGGCACGGAGCGTGACGACGCAGCGTGCCCACGACATCGCTGTTCCGAGGACATCCTCCGGTACCCGGTCATACCTTCGGGGCAACTGCGGCCACGGGACGCCCCGGACCGGATTCCGCCCGCGCGAAGCGGGCACCCACCGCGGGGATCGAGGAGGAACACCATGCTCGGCGCCGTCCTGCACGCCCCCGGCGACGTCCGGGTCGAGGAGCGCGAGGACCCGCGCGTCGTCGACCCGACCGACGCGATCATCCGCCTGTCCGCCACCTGCGTCTGCGGCTCCGACCTGTGGCCCTACCGCGGGGTCGAGAAGATCGACGGGCCGACGCCGATGGGCCACGAGTACGTCGGCGTCGTCGAGGAGGTCGGCAGCGCGGTCCGCGACGTCGCGCCCGGCCAGTTCGTGGTCGGCTCCTTCTTCGCCTCCGACAACACCTGCGAGATCTGCCGCGCCGGCTACCAGTCCTCCTGCGTGCACCGCGTCCCCATGGGCGGCATCGGCTCCCAGGCGCAGTTCCTGCGCGTCCCGCTGGCCGACGGCACCCTGGTCGCCACCCCGGACCTGCCGTCCGACGACCTGGTCCCGTCGCTCCTCGCGGCCTCCGACGTGCTGGGCACCGGCTGGTTCGCCGCCGTGGCCGCCGAGGTCGGCCCCGGCAAGACCGTCGCCGTGGTCGGTGACGGCGCGGTGGGCCTGCTCGGCGTGCTCGCGGCCAAGCAGCTCGGCGCCGAGCGCATCATCGCCATGAGCCGCCACGAGTCCCGCCAGGAGCTCGCTGCGGAGTACGGGGCCACCGACATCGTCACCGAACGCGGCGACGAGGGCGTGGCCCGCGTCAAGGACCTGACCGACGGCCTCGGCGCGCACTCGGTCATCGAGGCCGTGGGCACCCAGGAGTCGATGACGCAGGCCATCCGCTCCACCCGCCCCGGCGGGCACGTCGGCTACGTCGGCGTCACCCACGACGTGCGGCTGTCCGGCATGGAGCTGTTCTTCTCCCACGTCCACCTGCACGGCGGCCCCGCCCCCGTGCGCCGCTTCCTGCCCGACCTGATCGACCTCATCCAGAACCGGGACATCGATCCCGGCAAGGTCTTCGACCTCACGCTCCCGCTCGACCAGGCCGCCGACGGCTACCGGGCGATGGATGAACGCCGCGCCATCAAGACCCTGCTGCTCCCGTGACACCCGCGTCGTCGTGACCAACCGCACCACCCGCGACGAACGCTCACGAAGTTGGACGGGGACGAGGGGTGGGCTTGGATCGCCGGCATGGGTGACGCGGAACAGATGTGGATCACCGTCGTGCCGGCGCTGGAGGACGGCGAGCAGGAGGAGGCCGAACTGGTCCTCCTCGGGATCGACCCCACCTCGGACGACCCCGGTCAGCGGGTGGTGGACATGCTGCTGGACCGGGGGCACGAGGGCGAGGAAGGGGTGTTCTACCTGCTCCCGTTCGACCTGGGGGTGCGCTACGAGCGCGTCGGCGACCGGTTGGCCGTGCTCCTGCTGACCTCCCCCGAGGTGTACGACCACATGGTGGGCGAGTACCGGGAAGACCTCGGCGAGGCCGCGGCGCACCTGCGCGAGGCCCCGCTGGTGGACGGCGGGGCGCTCCTGCTGCGCAGGGAGATCGTCACGGACTTCGACCCCGCCACCGAGGACGGGCACCAACCGGTGGTCCTGCTGCTCCGGGACGGGCCCGCGGCGGAGGCGGACCTGTTCTCGGCCTTCGACGAGGGCGAGGCGGCGCTCGCGGTCCTCGGCATCTGGGGCGAGGACGAGTAACCGGTAACCGCGGTCTGCCGGGAGGAGGCACTGTCCGGATGCACTAGGTTGTCCGGTTGGAGGGTGTTCAGCAGGGCAGCATCCCGGTTCCCAGTTCCGCCCGGCCTCGTGGCCGTCGTGCGGGGCGCGGCTGATCGAGGGGTGCACCGATGACGCGTGACCAGGACGTTTCCGTCCGCGCGCTGGCTTCCGAGTTGGCCCGGATGGGCAGGTTGGTCGAGGACGAGGAGCACGAGGCCGTCGGACTCCGGTTCACCGAGCACCTGGTCCGCACCGTCCCGGGCTGCGACACGGCGCTCCTCGCGGTCGACCGCCGGGGTGAGGTCGACATCGCGGCGGCCACCGGTCACCCGCCGCCCGACCTCGCCGTGGACGAGGCGGATCCGGTCCGCGAGGTGCTGCGCTACCGCGAGCCGCGCCGCCTGGGCGACACCGCGCAGGACCACCGCTGGCCGCTGTTCGCCTCACGCCTCGCCGAGCACGGCCACCGCAGCTGCCTCGTGCTGCCCCTGCCCACCGAGCACTCCCCCACCGCCGCGACGGTGCTGCTGTCGAGGGAGTCCCACCGGTTCAACGACCACTCCTACGACATCATCATGCTGATCGCCCTGCACGCCGGCATCGCGATGGACAACATCGAGGTGCTGCACCACAGCAAGCAGATGGTGCGGCACCTCACCACGGCGCTCGACACCCGCCACACCATCGGTCTGGCCCAGGGCCTGCTGATGCGCCACTTCTCCCACGACACCGACCAGAGCTTCACGCTGCTGCGGCAGGCGTCCCAGCACACCAACCGCAAGCTGCGCGACATCGCCCAGGACCTCGTGGCGGCGCACGAGCGCGGTGACTTCGTCGAAGCGCTGACCCGGCACCGCATCACGGCCGTCGCACTGCCCTGACCCGGCGGAGTCCGGATCGAGGATCGCGCCTTCGTCCGCGACCTGCTGCGCCCGACCGTCGCGGAACACCTCGTCCACGAGCCTCCGCGTCGCCTGCTTGGAACGGCACGGCCAGTGACAGCGCGGCGTCGTCCACGTAGTCCAGCGTGGCGGCCAGGGTCTTGCGGCCGTCGGGCGTGCTGTACATCAGCGCCGCGTGGCCGGCGGCGCCGCCGTTGTGCGTGATGACGGTGCCCTGCCCGGTGTCCTGCACGAACACCCCCAGGCCGTCGCCCATGTCCGGGATGGACGTCCGGTGCGGAGTCGACGTGGCCGACACGGCCCTGACACCGGCCGCACCGGCGGACGTGGTCGGTTACAGTGGCGGCGGCTGCCAGGGAGCCACCGGTCCGCGGGAACGGGCTCAGCCCGCCTGGTGGGTGCGCCACGTGTCACCATCGTTCTCCTTTCGGCCTGACCGAGCGGACATCAGGCAGACGAGAGGAGACCGTCGTGCCCTTGAGCATGCCCGAGCGTCCGCACCTCGACAGCTTCCGCCGGCAGGCCCGCGCCTTGCAGCGCGCCGTGCGGGCCGGTGAGCCCGACGCCGTCGAGCGAGTGGCCCGTTGCCTCCCTCGCGTCGTCGATGAGGCCGGCGGTTTCCGGCTCAGCGCGGCGCAGTTCGTCATCGCGCGCGAGTACGGGTTCGGCAGTTGGCCCCGGCTCGGGCGGTACCTGGTCACCGCGGCCGAACACGCCTGCGACACCAGGGCCGGCGCGGTACCCGCCACCGACCCCGCGGACGAGTTCTGCCGGCTCGCCTGCCTGACCTACAGCCGTGCGGACGGGCCGGAGCGGTGGGCGGGGGCACAGCGGTTGCTGGCCGAGCGGCCCGACCTGACCTCGTCGAACATCTGGGCCGCGGCGGCGTCCGCCCGCCCGGAGGACGTCGGACGGCTGCTCGGCGAGCAGCCGGGGTTGGTAGCCGAGCGTGGTGGCCCGTTCCGGTGGCGGCCGCTGTTCCACCTCGCCTACTCGCGGTTCGACCCGGCCGTGCCGGCCGAGCGGGTCCTCGCGGTCGCCCGGCAGCTGCTCGACGCCGGCGCCGACCCGAACGACGGTTACCTCTTCGACGGCCTGCCGCAGCCGTTCACGGTGCTGACCGGGGTGTTCGGGCACGGGGAGCTGGGCAGTCGTCGCCAGCCGCCCCACCCGCGGTGGCAGGCGTTGGGCCGGCTGCTGCTGGAGGCGGGCGCGGACCCCAACGATGCCCAGGCCCTGTACAACCGGATGTTCGAGCCGGACGACTCGCACTGGGAGTTGCTGTTCGACCACGGGCTCGGCACCGGGGACGGCGGCCCGTGGCGGGCGCGCATCGCGGAACTGGACCCGCCGGCGCGGTTGCTGCGCGTCCGGCTCCGCTGGGCGATCGAGCACCACCAGTCCGCCCGCGTGCGGTTGCTGGTCGAGCACGGCGTCGACTTCCACTCGCCGTTCGAGGACGACGGACCCGCGTGGAGCCCCGCGAACGGCCGGACGCCGGTCGAGCTCGCCCAGCTCAACGGTGACCGGGAGACCGCCGACCACCTCGTCACCCGAGGTGCCACGCCGCCCGGCCCCGATCCGGTGCGCGACCTGATCGCCGCGGCGTTCCGAGCAGACCGGTCCGCTCTCGACCGGGTTCGCTCCGAACACCCCGACGCCGTGGCGGAAGCCCGCCGCAGTCGACCCGGGCTCATCGTGTGGGCAGCGGCTCGGGCAGGCGCCGAGACGGTCGCGCTGCTGGCCGAACTCGGCTTCGACGTGAACGCCTACGGCCGCGGTGACGCACCGGTCGAAGAGGCGTGGGAGACCGCACTGCACCACAGCGCCATGGCGGGCGACGTCGAACTCACGCGCCGGCTGCTGGACCTGGGCGCCGACCCCGACCTCCGCGACCGGCGCTTCGACGCGACCCCGCTCGACTGGGCCCGGCACGTCCACCGAACGGCCACCGCCGACCTGCTCGAACCCCTCACCACCACGACCGATCCGGTCCGGGACTGACGGGCCCGCGCCGAAAGTACTACTCCGGACCCGGTCTTCGGGCTGGTCGGTCCACGGCCCTGCGCCCGATGTGCCCGGACCGCGGCACGGGTGACGATCTCCGCATGACGTCACGCGGAGGAACGATGCAAGCGATCACCCAGCACCGGTACGGTCCTCCCGACGTGCTGCGGCTCGAAGAGGTCGCCCGGCCGGTGCCGGCGGACGACGAGGTGCTGGTGCGGGTGCGCGCGGCGACGGTGAACGCCCGTGACTGGCACGTCATGCGCGGAGATCCCCGCCTGGCGCGCCTCATGCCGGGTCCGATGGGGCCGCGCAGGCCCGGGGCGCCGATCAGGGGAACCGACTTCGCCGGCGTGGTCGAGGCGGTGGGGCGGGGGGTGACCCGGCTCCGGCCGGGCGACGCGGTGTTCGGCGAGGCAGACGGCGCGTTCGCCGAGTACGTGTGCGCGCCGCACACCGTCGTGGACCACAAGCCCGCCAACCTGGACTTCGAGCGGTCGGCCGCGCTGCCGCTGGCGGCCAACACCGCGCTCATGGGGCTGCGGGACCAGGGGCGGGTGCGGGCTGGGCAGCGCGTCCTGGTCAACGGTGCGTCCGGTGGTGTCGGCACGTTCGCCGTGCAGATCGCCAAGTGGCTCGGCGCGGAGGTGACCGCGGTGTGCAGCGCCCGGAACGCGGACCTGGTCGCGTCGCTCGGCGCGGACCACGTCATCGACTACGCGCTCGACGACTTCACCCGGGACGGGGGGCGCTACCACGTCGTGCTCGACCTCGTGGGCAACCGCTCGTTGACCGAACTCCGGCGCACGCTCGTGACCGGCGGGAGGCTGGTGCTCTCCGGTGGTGGCGTGTCCACCGGCGGCAGCCTGGTCGGACCCATGGGCCTGATCATGCGGGCGACCCTGTCGGGGCTGGTGGTGCGCCGGCACCGGTTGTCGGTCCTCGAAGCGCGGCCGAGTGCCGAGAACCTGGCGACGCTGCGGGAACTCGCCGAGGCCGGTGCGGTGGTGCCGGTCATCGACCGGACCTACCGGCTCGCCGAGGTGCCCGACGCCATCCGGTACGTCGAGGACGAGCACCCACGCGCCAAGGTCGTCATCACCCTGTGAGCGGGCCTCGTCCTCCGGCAGCGCAACGGTTGCGGTTGCGGAGAACGGAAGTGCGGGCGGGACGACGTCGTCATCCTGTCGCGCATGGGGCGCCGGCGGCGGAATCGCGGCAACAGGCCGAGAGCACTCGTCGTCGAGCAGGAGAAGGCGCAGCGGAAGGGCCGGCGGGTGGCGATGTACGCCGTCGTCGCCCCTTTGGTGCTCACCGCGGTGATGGCCACGGTCTTCTTCCAGGAGGCGGTGGACGTCGTGGTCGGCTCGACCGGTGTCGACCCCACCTCGGTGGAAACCCGGTGGCCGCTCAGGTTCGGCTGCGACCTCGCCGGGGTGGTGGCGATGCCGCGGGGTGGCAAGAAGCTGGACGAGTTGGGCATCTCCTTCACCGAGGACCCGAGGCAGACCGCGGTGGACGCCGGGGCCGCGGCCTGGGGGCGGGGCACCCTCTACGTTTCCCTGCGCACGAGCAAGGACAACGAAGTCGTCGTCAACAGCGTGCAGCCCCGGCACGTCACCAGGACCGACGAGGTCGCCGTCGACTGGCTGCTCTCCCAGCCGACGACCTGCGGCGGTGACCCGAGCTCGTGGCCGCGAGCGCCCTACCGGCTCGACCTGGAGACCGGGTCGTTCGCCAAGGTCGACGAAGAGGGCAGGGTCCAGCAGCTCGACTTCGTGGACCGGGTGGTGAAGGTGGACGACCCCTTCACCTTCTCCGTGGACGTCACGGGGTGCTCGGGCACCTACCGGTGGCTGCTGGAGAACCGGCGGTGGTCGGGCGGGTGGGTCGTGCGCGCTGACGGCCCACCCGCCCGACCGGTCCTCAGTAGACGGTCGCCTGCCGGGCCGTCGACTTGATGCCGTTGGTGCCGTTGAAGATGCGGTTGCCCCAACTGGTCAGGCTGTAGCGGTTGAAGCCGCTGACCATGTCGAGGTACTCGACGCCGCCGCCGTTGCCGCTCCACGACCAGCCGAGGTAGCCGATGCGCTGCGACTGGGCCGTGGCCATGATCGTGTTCTCGTCCGGGTTGCCGTCGGAGTGGTTGTCGCCGAACTCGCCGACCACGATCGGCAGCCGGGCGTTGACGAACGCGTTGAGGTAGGAGGTGACCTCGGACGCGGTGTCGTACACGCCGTACATGTGGATCGAGAAGACGGTGTTGCGCTGGGAGTCGGCGTTGAACACCGTGGAAGCGTTGTTGCGCATGGTGTTCGACCAGTCCTGGCCCCAGTTCGGGGCGTCGACCATCAGGGTGTGGGTGAAGCCGTTGGACCTCAGCCGCGAGATGGCGTTGCGGGTGTCGTTGGTCCAGTTGCCGTAGTTGTTGTTGCCGTACGGCTCGTTGCCGATGTTGATGATGGCGTACTTCTCCTGGCCGACGAGCGCGCTCTTGACGCCCAGCCAGTAGTCGACCGCCTGGTTGAGCGTGACCGCGCCGCTCTGCTCGCCGTACCCGGTGGTGTCGTGCGCCTCCAGCACGCAGATCAGCCGGTTCGCCTTGCACTGGGACACGATCGTGGACACCGCCGACGTGCTGGTCCACGTCCACCGGTGGCCGGTGCTCAGCACCACCCGCACGGAGTTCGCGCCCAGCGCCTTGATGTCCGCCAGTGCCTGGCTCGTCCGATCGGGGTACCAGGCGTGCGCGTGGTTCACCCCTCGCATCACGAACTCACTGCCGTTGGCGTCGTACAACCGCCCGTTGCTGACGTAGAAGCCGTTCGCGGCCGACGCCGTTGGTGCGCCCAGCAGCGGCGCGAGCACCGCCAGCAGGGCGAGCAGGGCCCATCGTTTGACCACGTCCACCTCACCATGTCGTCGTTGACATCGTTGACATCCGAACCGGGCGGGGCAGCGGACGCGCCATCGGTTCGGAGGCGAATGCAACCAGTTAACCGGTTAAGCGTCAAGTCCCGCCGACCACTAACCAAGATCCTCCCTGGCGGCGCACGAGACATGAATCGGTTAACTACCGGTGGACGCACACGGCGTTGCTACGATCGCGGCTCGCGAGAACGAGGAGTCGCACGTGTCGTCAACGGTCCGGGACGCCCTGGTCGGGCTGGCCGCGCTCCTGGCTCCGGACGCGCCGGACGTGGCCGAGCGCGTCGCCGCCGCCCACGACGACCCGGACGGCTACCTGCGGACCCACGCCGACCGGCTGGACGACCGCGGCATCGACGAGCCGATCGCGGAACTGGCCTGGATCGCCCTGGTCGACGCGCTGACCGATCACGACCTGCTCGCCGAGGTCGACTGGAAGGAAGCGGCGGACGAGATCGTCGCCCAGTTGCGCGCGTTGCGCTCCAGCCCGTCCGGCGCCGCGGCGTGGGTGTGGTTCGACCGGGCCGACGAGGACGTGCCCGCGTACGACTTCCTCGAACGCGCGGGCGCCGAACTGCGCGCGACCGGCACCGCGCTCGTGGTGCTCGACATCGAGTCCGACTGCTACCCGCTCGTCCTGCTCCCCGAAGACCGCGTGGACGCGCTGCTCGACCTGTCCGGGGCGACCCCCTTCACCGCGAGCGTCCTCGGCGCGCCCGGAACCGACACCTGATCACCCGGCCGCCACGTCCCGCACCCGGCAGCAGAGTTCCTGCGTGCGCAACGCGTCGGCGTAGTCGCACACGAGCTGCCCGGGGTCCCGCTCCCGCACGGCGGTCAGGAAGCGCTCGTCGGCGATCACCAGCGGGTCGCGGCCGATCGGGGTTTCGCGGGTGCCGTGGGCGTCCTCCAGGCGGAGGACCTTGTTCGTCAGCGTCACCTTCCGCCCCTCGCAGTGGAACTCCACCTCGGCGTCCACGGTGGCGTGCAGGACGCACGTCGCGGTGAACACCCCCAGCGGCCCCGAGTCGAACGCGAGCGTGGCGGCGCTGACGGCGGCCACGTCCAGGTCCGGGTGGTCGGCGAGGGGCACGTGCCGCGCGGCGGCGTGGACGACCTCCGCCTCACCGAGCAGGAACCGGGCCAGGTCGACCAGGTGGGTGGCCTGCTCCACCACCTGTCCCCCGCTCTCCGCTTCGACCCGCCACCACGGCACGGGCGGGACGAGGCCGTGCCAGGCGGCGCGCACCAGCACCGGCGGCGTCTCGGCGAGCAGCCGGCGCAGCTCCGGGACGACCTCCATGCCACGCCAGTAGTAGCCCACACCGGCCATCACCCCGCGCTCGCCGAGAGCGGCGGCGATGCGGCGCGGCACGTCGAGGTCCGCGCCGATCGGCTTCTCCACGTAGAACGGGACGCCGCCCTCGATGAGCGCGAGCTCGATCCCGCCGTGGGCGCCGGGCGGAACGCACACCCAGGCCGCGTCCACGTCCTCGCTCGCCACCAGTTCGGCGGTGTCCCGGTACGCCCGACCGCCCCACCGGGCGGCCGCCTCCGCCACGCCGGACCGGCCGACGTGGCCCACGATCTCCGCGCCGAGCCCGGTCAACGCCGCCGCGTGCCGTCCCGCGATGTACCCGGTGCCGATCAACGCCACCCTCATCCAGCCACCTCCACGGCCTGCCAGACCTCGATCCGACTCCGCCAGTCCTCGGTGTGCCCCGGCGCGGCCGGCGGCGGAAAAGCCGACGGCAGACCCGCGGCCATCAGCGCGGCCCCGGTCGTGACGAGCCCGTCGCCCGAACGCCGGTAGCGCCGCCCGGGGTCCAGCCCGCGCAACCGGATGCGCCGCGGCCCCTCCCCCGCCACCCCGCGCACCTGGTAGACGAACACGACGACCTCTCGCCGGTCGCGGGACACGTACTGCACCGCGCACGGCTCGTCGGCCGCCGGCGGCACGAGCCAGTGCTGGTCGCCGTCCTGGATGGTCGGCCGCACCCGCTTGTACTCGGCGATCAACCCCGCCGCCCGCGCCCGCTCCTCCGCTCTCCACGACAGGATGTCGCCGGAGATCCCGAGCACGCCCTGCATGGCGACGTGGAAGCGGAACTCCAGCGGGCTGGTGCGGCCGGTGGTCGGTTCCGGCGCGTCGGCCACCCAGCCGACCATCGCCCTCGGCGCGTAGGCGCGGCTGAACCCGTGCTGGATGCGCAGCCGGTCCGACGGGTCGGTGTTGTCGCTGACCTGCGCCAGGTCCGCCAGGCCGAGGATGCCGAGGTCCGCCCGACCGCCGCCGCCCGCGCACGTCTCGATCATCAGGTCCGGGAACTCGGCGCGCAGCCTCCCGATCACCTCGTAGACGCCCCGGACGTGCCGCACCCACACCTCGCGCCGCCGTTCTCCGGGCGCTTGTGGCCAGCCGACCTCGGTGTAGGGGCGGTTGTGGTCCCACTTGACGAAGTCGATCCGGTGCTCGGCCAGCAGGGCGCACAACCGCGTGAGCACGCCTTCGCGCACGTCGTCCCGGGCGAAGTTGAGCACGAGCTGGTTGCGGGACAACGTGGGCTCGCGGTCGGGCAGGTGCAGCACCCAGTCCGGGTGCGCCCGGTGCAGGTCGCTGTCGGGGTTGACCATCTCGGGTTCCAGCCAGATCCCGAACCCCATCCCCAGCCGGTGCACCTCGTCGACGAGCTCGCCGAGGCCGCGGGGGAACTTGGCCGGGTCCACCACCCAGTCGCCGAGCCCGGCGTGGTCGCCGGTTCGCGCGCCGAACCACCCGTCGTCCACGACGAACAGCTCCACGCCCAGTTCCGCCGCCCGCGTGGCGAGCCTGACCTGGTGGCCCACCTCCACGTCGAACGCGGTGGCGAGCCAGGTGTTGTAGTGCACGGGCGGCGGCGTGCCGCGGTGCCGGGCGGGCAGCACGCGGTCGCGCTGGTAGCGGTGCAGCAGGCGGGCCGCGCCGTCCAGACCGTCCTCGGCGTACCCGCAGACCAGGGCCGGCGTGCGGAAGGTCCCGCCCGGCTCCAGGTGCCAGGCGGAGTCGAACGGGTTGATGCCCGCGACCACGTGCAGCGCCTCGTTGCGCTCGGTCTCCAGCACGATGGACCAGTTGCCGCTCCACGCCAGCGCGCCGAACCAGACCGGCCCGTGCTCGCCCGCCGTCCCGACGGCGAACCAGGGGTTGGCCTCGTGGCTGGTGAACCCGCGCCTGCTGTCCAGCACCACCTTGCCGGGCGGCAGGTCGCGGTGGGTCAGCCGGTACTCGTCGCCCCACCGGCCGTGCAGCGTCCACGACTCGTACCGCGCGGGCGGCAGGCCGAGCACGGCGCTGGCGATCCGCTCGACCCGCAACGGCTCCGCGCCCCGGTTCTCCACCCGGGTGTCGCGCACCACGATGCCGTGCTCGACCGACACGGCGAACCGGTGCTCCACCACGAGACCGGAGCCGGCGTCCTCGAACACGAGCCGCAGCACGTCGTCCTCGACGTGGTCCTCGCGCCACGACAGCCGGGTCACCGACGAGCCGTCCTCGCGGACCACCACCAGCCCGGGTTCCTTGAACGAGCGGTCGCCGTGCACCGAGTGCGCGAGCGGCACGCCGTCCAGGAAGTGGGCCTGCGACGGCCGGTTCCACGGCGTGTGCGGCAGGTACGAGTCGCCACCGAGCGAACCGCCGTCGCCGCCCCAGTGGTCGAGCACCACCGCGCCGCCGTCCGCCGCGGACAGCAGCATCGCGTGCCCCTCGGTCCGCAGCAGCCACGCCGGTCGTCCGGCGCAGGTGGTCCGGGTGATGGCCGGGCCGTCCAAGGACATCGCTCTCCTCCGGGGAAGCCGCGGGACCGCTACCTCGCGAGCGGTTCGGGCGCGAGCCGGGCGTCGACCGCCTCGGCCGAGAACACCTGGTCGATCACCATGTGCCGGGCGCCGTGGACGCCCGCCCGGTCGCCGAGCTGGCTCTCCACCACGGCCAGGCTGCTGGTCAGCGCCGACACGGTCCGCTCGTACAGCCGCTCGCGCACCCCGACGAGCAGGTGCTCCCGGGTGAGCGCGAGGTCGCCGCCGATCACCACGACGGTCGGGTTGAGCAGCGCCACCGCGGTCGCCAGCACCTCGCCGAGCAGCCGGCCCGCGTCCCGGACCAGCGTGATCGCGTCCGAGTTGCCCTCGGCGACCAGCCGCACCACGTCCCGGCTGGTCCGCGCCTCGATGCCGCGCTCGGTGAGCTGCCGGGCCAGCGCCGCGCCGCTCGCGTGCGCGGCCAGGCAGCCGGTCGCGCCGCACCGGCACCGCGCGCCGTCGACCGGCCGGGCGATGCGGATGTGGCCGATGTCCCCGCCCTGGCCGGTGGCGCCGCGTTCGGGCCTGCCGCCGAGGATCACGCCCGCGCCGATGCCGGTGCCGACCTTGACGAACAGCAGGTTGTCCACACCGGGGTACCGCTCGCGCACCTCGCCGAGGCCGAGCAGGTTGGCGTCGTTGTCCACGAACGCCGGGCACCCCAGCGCGTCGGACAGCGTCCTGGCCACCGCGGTGCCGTGCCAGCCGGGCATGATCGGCGGCTGCACGGGCCGCCCGGTGCGGAAGTCGACCGGCGCGGGCAGCCCCACGCCCGCACCGGCGAGCCGGGCCCGGTCCCGGCCGGCGGCCTTGAGCAGGTCCCGGAACCGCCGGAGCACGAGCTTGAGCACCACGTCCGGGTCCTGGCCGATGGGCAGGTCCTCGGTGCGCTCGCCGAGCATCCGGCCGCCGGCGTCGGTCAGCGCGAACCGGGCGTGCGTGGCGCCGAGGTCGGCGGCCAGCACCAGCTTGTCGCTCTCCTCGAACGACAGCACCTCGGCCGGCCGCCCCGCCGTGCCGCGCCGCTGCTCGACCGCGCGGATGTACCCGGCGGAGATGAGCTGGCTCAGCCGCAGCGCCACGGTCGAGCGCGACAGCCCGGTCAGCTCCTGCAGGTCCCGCCGCGTCTTCACGCGGCCGGACCGCACCAGCGCGAGGATCTCGCCCGGTGACGCCGTGAACCCGTTGCGCGCCACCGAGGTTTCCCTTCTCGCCACCGGCGTCGGACCCGCTGCCACCGCCGCGCTCACCCCTTCTCCGCGCCGCTGGTCAGCCCTTGGGAGAGTAGCCGTTCGGTGAGGAAGAACAGCAGCACCACGGGCAGGGTGATCACGACCGACCCGGCCATGAGCACGGTCGTGGGCACCTCGATGCTGCCCGACAGCTGCGCGAGCCCGAGCGAGACGGTCCAGCTGTCGCGGCGTTCGACCAGGAAGAGCAGGGCGAACAGGAACTCGTTCCAGGCGATCATGAACACGAAGATGCCGGTCGCGACGACCGAGGGCACGGCCAGCGGCAGGCTGATCCGCCGGATGACGCCGACCCGGCTCAACCCGTCGACCAACCCGGCTTCCTCGACGCTCGCGGGGATCGTCGCGAAGTAGTTCTTGAGCATGTAGATCGCCACCGGCACGGTCTGCGCGATGTAGACCAGCACCAGGCCGACCAGCGAGCCGCGCAGCTGCATCCGGGTGAGCAGCACGAACAGCGGGATCGCCAGCACGATGCTCGGGAACAGGTACACCATCAGGAACAGCGAACCGACCTGCCGCCTGCCGAAGAACTCCAGCCGGCTCACCGCGTACGCGCCGGGTACGGCGATCACCAGCGCGACCACCACCGACGCGGTCGCCACGACGGCGCTGTTGCCCAGCAGGCTCAGGAAACCCTGGCCGCCCTCGGCGACCGGCCGCAGCACCTCGACGTAGGTGTCCAGGGTCAGCCGGCTCAGATCCACGACCAGCGAGTCCGGTCGCCGCAGCAGGTCCTCGATCGGCCGCAGCGACAGCATGAGCATGTAGTAGAACGGCAGCAGCGTGGCGATCAGGAAGCCGACGACCACCACCGGCCGCAGCACCGCGAACACCGCGCGTTCCACCCGGTCCCGGTTCACGACCCCGCCCCCTCGCGCCGCCGCAGCAACCACAGGTACGCACCCAGCAGCACGACCAGCACGGCGGCCAGCAGCACGGACTGGGCCGCCGCCGCGCCGACGTTGCGCTGCACGGTCAGCAGCTCGTACACCCGCACGCTCACCACCTCCGTGCCCGCCGCGCCGCCGGTGAGCAGGAAGATGTCGTCGAACTCGTTGAACGTCCAGATCGTCCGCAGCACCACGAGCACCGCGATCACCGGCATGAGCTGCGGCAGCACGATGTGCCGGAACCGCTGCGTCGGCGTCGCGCCGTCCACCGTCGCGGCCTCCTCCAACTCGCCCGGCAGGGCCGACAGCCGGGCGAGCAGGAACAGGAACGCGAACGGGAAGTACCGCCAACCCTCGAACGCGATCACGGTCAGCAGCGCCGTGGGCACCGGGACGTCGAGGCCGAACAGCGTGATCCCGCCGCGGGCCTGGGACAGGAAGGCGATCGGGTCGTCCCAGCCGAACAGCCGCTCGCCCCAGCTGTTGACGATGCCGAACTCCGGGTTGAGCAGCACCCGCCACACGAACGTGACCGCGACGACCGGCGCGACGTACGGGACGAGCATCGCGGCGCGCACGAACGACCGGCCCGGGAACGGCCGCCGCAGGGCGAGCGCGGCGACCAGGCCCAGCGCGATGGCGACGACCGTGGACCCGGCCGTGTAGGCGACCGTGGTGCGCAGGCTGTGCCACAGCACGTCGGAGGCGACCACGCGGGCGAAGTTGTCCAGCGTCAGCTTCTCGAACAGCCCGGTGCGGCCGACGTCGATCAGCCGCACGCGCTGGAACGCGATGAGCACCGACCACGCCAGCGGCACCAGCACGACCGCGAGCACGATCACCAGCGTCGGGGTGAGCAGCAGCAACCCCGTGCGGGCGTCGTGCTGCCTCAGCGTTCGCGCCACCGCGGTGCCCGCTACTCGCCGAGTTCCCGCGCGATGGTGGCGGCCTGCTCGCTCGCCTTGCGCGCCGCGGCTTCCGCGTCACCACCGCCGTTGACCACCTCGGCCAGCGCCTTGGGCACGACGAGCTGCCCGGCGACCGCGCCCGCGAGCTCGCCCTTGCCCTGCGCGAAGCCCCATCGGCTGAAGCTGCGCGGGCTGTCCTGCACGACCCGCAGGGTCTCCGCGTCGTAGAACCGCGACAGCGGCGCCTTGGTGTCCACGCCGACGTCGAGCGCGCGCCACGCCTCTGCGTACTCCTGCGGGTTGTCCTTGGTGCCGGAGCGCACCGGCACCTTGCCCTCGGGCGCGATGGCGAGCCAGTCCCGGTACCCGTCGGTCATCAGGTACTCGACCAGCTTCTTCGCGTTGTCCGTGTCGGCGTCCTTGAGCACCGCGAACGACGCCGTCTCGCCGAACGTGGTCGGTTCGCCGCCGTCGGGTCCGCTCAGCGCGGCGACCACACCGGTGTTCTTCGCCAGGAACGCCGGGTCGCCCTGGCACTGCGGGCACGTCGGCAGGGCGTCGGCGCGCAGACCGGCCAGCTCGTCGAGCAGGTACGACGACCACACCACCATCGCCGAGCGGCCCGCGAAGTAGGTGGCCCGGGTGGTGTCGACGTCCTGGTTGCCCGCCGGGGAGTGCCGGGCCACGAGGTCGGTGTAGAACCGGAACGCGCCGACGCACTCGGGGCTGTGCAACGCCACCTGTCCGTCGTCGCCCACGAGCCGGCAGCCGTTGGCCAGCGCCAGGTGCTCGAACGTCTGGTGCGTGAACACGTCGGCGGGCGTGGTGCTCGCGGCGATGCCGGCGACGTCGCCCCGGTCGAGCCGTTCGGCGGCCTGCCGGATCGCGTCGTACGTGGTCGGGGGCCGCAGCCCGGCCTGCGCGAACAGGTCCTTGCGGTAGAACAGGAGCTGGGCCCAGCCGTCGCTGGGGACGACGAGCTGCGCGTCCCCCTCGCGGGTCAGCTCCAACGACTGCGGCGCGAACGTGTCCACGCCGAGGGCGTCCACGACCTGCCGGGCCGCGTCGGTGTCGAGCAGGTCGTCGGTGCGCAACTGGCTCATGATCGGCAACGAGATCGACCCGATCACGTCGGGCAGCTCGCCGGACGCGGCGGCCGAGGTGAGCACGGTCGTGAGCTGGTTCTCGGCGACCGCGACGAGCTCGGTCTCGACCCCGGTGCGCTGGGTGAACGCCGCCAGCAGGCGTTCCTGGGCGCGCACGCGGTCCGCGGTGTCCTCGATGGTCCAGAAGACCAGCGGCCCGTCCGCGCCGGCACCGGGATCACCGCCGCCGCAGGCGGCCAGGGCCAGGGCGACCGGCACCGCGGCGGCGAGCGAACGCAGTCCTCGTCGGGTCATGGCTGCTCCCTTCCGGAGGTCCGCGCTTGCTCGCGCGGGCCGGGGCCGGGTGTTCGGTGGCGTCACTGAACACCCCGGTTCGTCCCGTGACAACCGCCAACCCGGACGCGACTTCGGACCCGCATCGGCACGTGGGCAAGGACTTCGCCGGTCACGAGGCCGCGGGATCGGGATGCCGCATTGTCGTTTTGACTGATCACGGGATTAATGTCGACCATGCCGCAGTGGAAGATCGCCTGTCGGGAGCGGTTGCTCCCGGGCGCCTCGATCGAGCAGAAGTGGGAGTTCGCGCAGTCGGCCGGGTTCGACGGCATCGAACTGCGCGCGGGCGACGGCGAGGCGTTCGCGGCGAGACTCGGCGTGCTCCGGCGTGCGGCGGAACGCGGTGTCGTGCTGCCCTCGGTGGTCCTGGACGCGCTGTCGCTGGTCGGCGACCCCGAGCCGGGTGTCCGGCAGGTCGCCTCGATCGCGGCGCTGGGCGCGCGGACCGTCGTGGTGCCGATGTCCGACCCGCGCCGGGTGCCGCGGCAGCGATCGTCCACACCGGACCGCGGCACGACCGCCGACGGCCTGCGCCACCTCGCCGAGCGGGCCGCGCGGGAAGGCGTGGCGCTGTGCGTGCAGCCGGTCAACCGCTACGAGGGCCGGCCCGTGAACACGCTCGACGAGGCGGCGCGGCTGTGCCGCGAGATCGGGTCGCCGGCCGCGCGGGTGGCGGCGGGCACGTTCCACATGAACATCGAGGAGACCGACCCCGCCGGCGCGCTGCTGGCCGCCGGGCCGTGGCTGGGTCACGTCGAGCTGGCCGACTCCACCGGGCTCGAACCCGGCGCGGGCCACGTCGACTGGCCGGCGCTGTTCGCGGCGCTCGCGGCCGTCGGGTACGAGGGGTGGGCGAGCGTCGCGTGCCGCCTGTCCGGGCCGGCCGGGTCCTGCCTGCCCGCAGCGGTCCGCGTGCTGCGACGGGCCGGGTGACGCGGGTGCGCCCCGACACCGGGCCGGATCCCGCCGACCTGCGGCGCCGGGCCGCCGCGACGCTGCGGCGGAACTGGCGCGGCTCGGCCACCGTGCCGACGACCACGCTCTACCCGCACCAGTGGAGCTGGGACTCGGCGTTCATCGCCATCGGCCAGGCGCACCTGGACCCGCGGCGCGCGTTCGCGGAGCTGACGACGTTGCTCGACGCGCAGTGGGGCGACGGTCGCGTGCCGCAGATCGTCTTCAACCCGGCCGTGCCCGAGGACGCCTACTTCCCCGGTCCGGCGTTCTGGCGGCCACTGCCCCGCCACGGGCCGCCGCCGGGCGTGTCGACCACGGGACTCGTCCAGCCGCCAGTGCACGCCGCCGCCGTGCTGACCATCGCCGAACGCCACCCCGGTGACGCGACCGACGCGGCCGTCCACCACCTGTACCCGAAGCTGGCCCGCTTCCACGACTACCTGTTCGACCGGCGGCGCGTCGCGTCCGGACTGGTGGGCATCGTGCACCCGTGGGAGTCGGGCCTGGACAACAGCCCGGCGTGGGACGAACCGCTCGGCGCGGTCGACCCCGGCCCGGCCGACGGCATCACGGGACTGCGGCGCGACCTGCGCCACGCCGACGCCGGGCACCGGCCCACGGACGCCGACTACGCCCGGTACATGGCCATCGTCGCCGCCTACCGCGACCGGGGGTATGCCGACGACGACCTGCCGGGTCTGCCGTTCTGCGCGGTGGACCCGTTGTTCTGCGCGGTGCTGGCCTGGTCGGAGCAGGCGCTGGCCGTGCTCGCCCGCCGCGTCGGCGCGGACCCCGGCCGGCACGTCGAGCGAGCCCGCGAGTTGACGCACCAGGTGCACACGCGCCTGTTCGACCCGGCGCTGGGCTGCTACGTGGCGCTGGACGTGCGCACCGGCCGCGCCCTGGCCAAGCGCACGGTCGCGGGCCTCGCACCGCTGCTGCTTCCCGGCGGGCACCGGCCGGCGGTGCTGGACACGCTCACCGGCCCGTCGTTCGCGGCTCCGGGTGTGCGCGGCGTGCCCAGCTACGACCTGACCGCGGCCGACGCCGACCTGCGCCGGTACTGGCGCGGGCCGACGTGGGTGAACACCACCTGGCTGCTGTGGCGGGCACTGCTGGCGCACGGCGAGACCGGCCACGCCGAGCGGCTCGCCCACGACGTCGTGTGCCTGGTAGCCGACGCCGGGTTCCGGGAGTACTTCCACCCGGTGACCGGCGAGGGGCTCGGCTCGGACCACTTCAGCTGGACGGCGGCGCTCCTGCTCGACGTACTCGCGCGGGAACCGGGAGGACACCGGTGGCAGCGGTAGTGCGGCTGGACGCGCCGGGGCGCGTGTCGATCGCCGAGGAGCCCGACCCGCCGCTGCACGCGACCGGCGTGCGGCTGCGGACGCTGTTCTCCGGCATCTCGGCGGGCACCGAGCTGACCCAGTACCGCGGCACCAACGCGCACGTCGTCAAGACCTGGGACGCCGCCACGCGCCTGTTCACGCCGGGCCGACCGGAGGTGGCCTACCCGGCGGTGGTCGGGTACGAGGAGGTCGGCGAGGTGGTCGAGGTCGGCGACGGGGTCACCGCGGCGCGGCCCGGCCAAATCGTGTGGGGCGTGTGGGGCCACCGCGCGTCGACCGTGGTCGAGCAGGACTACGCGGCGGCGCGGGTGCTCGACCCGGCGGCGGACCCCGTGCTCGGCATCTTCAGCCACATCGGCGCGGTCGCGCTCAACGTCGTGCTGGACGCCGACCTGCACGTCGGCGAGACCGCCGTGGTGTTCGGCCTGGGCGTGCTCGGGCAGATCGTCGCCCAGCTCGCGCGGCGCAACGGCGCGCGGGTCGTCGCCGTCGACGCCATCGAGGACCGCCTGGAGCTGGCCGGGCGGCTCGGCGCGGACGTGACGCTGGACGCCCGGGAGGGCGGCGTCGCCGAGCAGGTCCGGCGGATGACCGGTGGCCGGGGCGCCGACGTCGCCCTGGAGGTCAGCGGCAACCCGATGGCGCTGCACGAGGCCGTGCGCACGGTGGCCTACAACGCGCGCGTCGTCACCGGTGGCTTCTACCAGGGCGAGGCGCGCGGCCTGTTCCTCGGCGAGGAGTTCCACCACAACCGGGTCGACCTGGTGTGCTCGCAGATCTCCGGCGTCGCGCCGCGCCACGCGCACCGCTGGGACCGCGCGCGGCTCAACGCCACCGTCATCGACCTGGCCGTGGCCGGGCACCTCCGGCTGCGACCGCTAATCTCGCACGTCGTGCCGTTCACCGACGCCGCCTGGGCCTACGACCTGCTCGACACGCGCCCGGACCAGGCGTTGCAGGTGGTGCTGGGGTTCGCCGACCCGGGTGGGTACGACCACCGGCACGGCGACGCGTAGCGGTCGCGACCCCTCGCGGGTGTCGGCGGCGGGGACGTCGGCGGTTTCGCCGGTCCCCCGCCCCGTCGCTGGCCGCGGGCGGGTGCGGTGCGCCAGATTCCGGACTACGTCGCACCACTCCCACCAACGCCACCGATGGAGAGACCCATGCGATTGCGCAGTGCGATTCTCAGCGTCCTCGCCCTGGCCGGCGTGCTGACCGCGACGCCCACCGGCACGGCGGCCGGCGCGCCACCCTCGGTCCTGGGCGGATCGGGACCCTACTCCGCCGGCTACGAGACCACCCTGCGGTTGACCAACCACACCATCTACCGGCCCAACACCCTGCCGACCGGCGTCAAGCTGCCCATCGTGGCCTGGGGCAACGGCGCGTGCCGGGCGGACGGGACGTGGTTCGAGAACATCCTCACCGAGTGGGCCTCGCACGGCTTCCTCGTCATCGCCAACGGCCGGCCGGGCGGCAGCGGCTCCACCGACTCGTCGATGCTCACCGACTCCATCGACTGGGCCATCGCCGAGAACTCGCGCCGCACCAGCAAGTACTACGGCCGGATCGACACCACGAAGATCGCCGTCATGGGCCAGTCGTGCGGCGGCATCGAGACCTACGAGGTCGCGTCCGACCCGCGGCTGACCACCGTCGTGCTGTGGAACAGCGGCCTGCTCAACGACTCGCAGAACTACCTGCTGCAGCGGCTGCGCGTGCCGATCGCGTACTTCATCGGCGGGCCGACCGACATCGCCTACGAGAACGCGATGGACGACTGGCGGCGGCTGCCCGCCGGGCTGCCCGCGTTCATGGGCAACCTCGACGTCGGTCACTTCGGCACGTACGACCAGCCCAACGGCGGCGAGTTCGGCCGGGTCGGCGGGCACTGGCTGAAGTGGCACCTCAAGGGCGACCAGGCCGCCAAGGCGCAGTTCGTCGGCCCGAACTGCGGCCTGTGCGCCACCGAGTGGGACGTGATGCAGAAGAACCTGAGCTGATCCGGGCCCGGCCGGCTGTGCCGCCCACCGTGGCGAGCGGCACAGCCGGCTGTGGTGTGAACGGACCACAGTGCGCCGGCCCGTTCCCGGCTACGGTGCCGGCCATGCTGTCGTTCACGCACGTCAACCGCACGCTGGTCGCCGCGTCCGCGGGCGCGCTCGCGCTCCTGCTGTCCGCCTGCGGTGACGCGACCACGGGCACCGCCGCGCCCGCCGCCACCACCGAGGCGACGTCCGAGGCGCCGGCGGAGACCACCTCCAGCGCCGCGCCGAAGAGCTCGACCAAGACCACCGCGAAGGACGCCCCTGCGGGTGACGTCACCGCTCCCGGCGCGAAGCTCAAGGTCGGCGAACGCGCGGTGGTGCCGTTCAAGTACGGCACCGACAAGAACGGCACCATCGCCATCACCGTCACCGCGATCGAGAAGGGCGACAACGCCGACCTCGCCGCCTTCGGCGAGAAGGCCAAGGGCATCACGCCGTTCTACATCCGGGTGACCGTGGAGAACGTCGGCGGCACCGACCTGTCGTACAGCTCGGTGAGCCTGCGCGCGGTCGGCCCCGACGGCAAGGGCACCGGCGTGATCATCAGCGGCGACACCGCGCAGTGCGAGTCGGAGTCGGCCAAGAAGGACTTCACCACTGCGGGCGCGAAGTACGAGACGTGCGTGCTCCAGGGCGCCCGCGAGGGCGGGGCCGTCGCGGGCGCGACCTTCGACAAGGCGGAGGGCTACGAGAAGTCGCCGGTCACCTGGACCTCGTGACGCCGGGTCACCACGCCACGGGCAGCTCGTAGACGCCGTAGACGAACCCGTCGTGCTTGAACGGGAGCTCGTCGAAGTCCACGGCCAGGCGCAGGGTCGGCAGCCGCCGGTACAGGGTGCGGTAGACGACCTCCAGCTCCAGCCGGGCCAGGGGCTGGCCGAGGCACTGGTGCACGCCGAAGCCGAACGCCACGTGGTGGCGCGCCCGGCGGGTCAGGTCGAGCCGGTCGGGGTCGGGGAACGCCTCGGGGTCGCGGTTGGCGACGTCGTTGGGCAGCACCAGGCCCTCACCGGCGCGGACCACCTGCCCGGCGACCTCGATGTCCTCCAGCGCCACGCGGCGGCGTCCGCTGTGCGTGATGGTGAGGTAGCGCAGCAGCTCCTCCACCGCGTTGGCGGCGACGGCCGGGTCGTCCCGGTCGCGCAGCAAGGCGAGCTGGTCGGGGTGGCGCAGCAGCGCGACGGTGCTCAGCGCGATCATGTTTGCCGTCGTCTCGTGCCCCGCGATCAGCAGCAGCACCGCCATCTCGGTGGCCTCGCGCACGGTCAGCTCGCCTGCCGCGATCCGCTCGCCGAGCCGGGACAGCAGGTCGTCGCCCGGCCGCTCCAGCTTCGCCTCGACCAGGCGGCCGAGGTAGGCGGCCAGTTCGCCGGACGCGGCGGCGCACTGCTCCGGCGTCGAGCCCCGGTTGATCAGCGTCCGGCTGTTGTGCTGGAAGAAGTCGTGGTCGGCGTAGGGCACGTCGAGCAGGTCGCAGATCACCAGTGACGGCACGGGCAGCGCGAACGCCTCGACCAGGTCGACCGGGTTCGGCCCGGCGCCCAGGGCGTCCAGCGCGTCGTCCACGATCTTCTGCAAGGCGGGCCGCATCGCGGCGACGTTCTTCACCGCGAACGCCGCCCCGACCATCCGCCGCAGCCGCGCGTGCTCGGGGTCGTCCATGCCGATGAAGCTCAGGCTCGCGTTCCCGGGCGCCTGGCGCGGGTAGTCCGGGCGGGTCATGTCGGCGCTGACCCGGCGGTCGGCGAGCACCGCGCGCTGGTCGGCGTACCGGGTGACCAGCCACGGCGTGCTGCCGTCCCACAGCCGGACGCGGGTGAGCGGCGCGTCCCGCTGGAGGTCCCGCAGCGCGGGCGGCGGGTCGAGCGGGCACCCCGCCGCCCGGGGCAGGGGGAACCCGACGGGTTCGGTGGCGCTGGTCATCGTCGTCCTCCCGGGACGGGGGCCGGGGCCTGGCCGAGCAGGCGCTGCCGGAGTTGACGTGCTTGTTTGGGCATGTTCCAGCCGAGGACGCCGACGGGTTCGCCGCCGTGCCGGTAGAGCGCGACGAAGCGCCGCGCGGTGACGTCACCGTCCTCCACCGACACCTCCGCACCGGGTGGCAGCACGCCGAAGACCTGGACCTTGGCGTCGAACTGGTCGGTCCAGAAGTACGGCACGGGCGCGTAGGACCGGTCCGCGCCCAGGATGTTGTCGGCCACGACACCGGCCTGCTCGGTGGCGTTGGTCCGGTTCTCCAGGCGCAGCAACGCGCCCAGGCCCTCGTGCCGCCACCGCGCCACGTCGCCGACGGCGTAGACGCCGGGCGCGGCACGGCACCCCGCGTCGCACACCACGCCGTTGTCGACCGCCAGGCCGCTGTCGCGCAGCCACTCGGTGTTGGGGATCGAGCCCAGGGCGACCACGACCACGTCGGCCGGCAGCACGTCGCCGTCGTCCAGCCGCACGCCCGTGACGCGACCGGCCTGCCAGGTCAGCCCGAGCACGGCGGTGTTGAGGCGCAGCCGGACGCCGTGCCCGGCGTGCAGCTCGGCGAGCAGCCCGGCCGCGAACGGACCCAGTTGGGCGGCCAGCGGCGCGGGCTGCGGCCCGGCGAGCGTGACGTCCAGTCCGAGGCCGCGGGCCGTGGCGGCGACCTCCGCGCCGAGCACGCCGTCACCCACCACCACGAGCCTGCCGGCGGTGAGCAGGTCGGCCCGCAACGCGACCGCGTCACCCAGGGTGCGCAGCACGTGCACGCCGGCCAGACCGACCTGGTCCGGCAGGGTCCTCGGGCGGACGCCGGTGGCCACGACCACCGCGTCCGCCCGCAGCACCCCGCCCGAGGCCGTGCGGACCGCGCGCGTGACCGGGTCCAGCGACACCGCCGGGTCGCCGAGCGCGAACGTCGCGCCCAGCTCGTCGAGCACGGCCTGGCCGCGCAGCCGGGCGCGCTCGGGCTCCCACGTGCCCGCGAGCACCTGCTTGGACAGCGGCGGCCGGTCGTAGGGCGGGTGCCCCTCGTCGCCCAGCAGGGTCAGCCCACCGGTGAAACCCTTGCGGCGCAACGCCTCGGCGGTGGCCAGGCCGGCGGCCGAGGCTCCGACGACGAGGACGTCGGAGACCGCGGTCACGCGCGGTTCCCCAGCGTGATCGCCGCCGCCGGGCACACGTCGGCGGCCTCGCGGACCGCGGCGTGCAGGTACTCGGCGGGTTCGGGGTCGAGCAGCACCACCACGCCGTCCTCGTCGCGCTGGTCGAACACGTCGGGCGCGGCCAGCACGCACGAGCCCGCCCCGCAGCACTTGTCCTCGTCCACGGAGACCTTCATCTGTCGCACTCCTTCACTCGTCGGTAGGTCCGTCACCAGCGGACGGGCAGTTCCCGGAGCCCGCCGACCACCAGGCCGTCCACGCGCTCCAGCTCGGCCGCGGGCACGGCCAGGTCCAACGTCGGCAGGCGGCGCAGCAGCACGTCCAGCACGGCCTGGAGCTCGGTGCGGGCCAGCGACTGCCCCAGGCACGAGTGCGCGCCCGCGCCGAACGCCAGGTGCGTGTTCGGGGTGCGGGCCAGGTCGAGCTCGGCGGCGTCGGCGAAGGCGTCCTCGTCGCGGTTGGCCGCGGCCAGGTTGCACACCACGGTCGTGCCGCGCGGGATCACCGTGCCGGCGACCTCGGCGTCCTCGGTGATGTAGCGCGGGATGCCGAACCCGGGGTTCGCGTCCGCCCGCAACGCCTCCTCCACCGCCGTGCGCACCAGCGACGGGTCGGCCAGCAGCGCCTCCCACCGGGTCCGGTCCGCCAGCAGCATCCCGACCATCTTGCCGATCATGTTGGCCGTGGTCTCGTGCCCGGCGACCAGCAGGCCCTGCGCGGTGGCCAGCAGCGCCTCGTCCGGCATGACGTGCCCGGCGCCCGCCGCCGCGGCGATCAGCTCGCTGATCAGGTCCTCGCCCGGGTTCTTCCTGGTCGCCTCGATGTGGGCGCTCATGTAGGCGGCGAACTCGGCCTGTGCGGCGTCGATCTCGACCTGGGTGTAGCGGGTGAGGCTGAGCAGCGTGTTCGACCAGTAGGCGAACTTGTCCCGGTCGCTCTCCGGCACGCCCAGCATGTCGCAGATGACCCACACCGGCAGCGGGAAGCCCAGCGCCGCCTTGAGGTCCGCGGGCGCGCCGCCCGCCACCATCTCGTCGACCAGCCGTTCGGCCATCGCCTCGATGCCCGGCCGCAGCGCGGTCATCCGCTTGGCGGTGAACCACTTGCCGACCATGCGCCGCCACTGCTGGTGGTACTCCTCCGGCATGGCCTTGCCCAACCCGCTGTTGAACACGCCGCCCGACTCGTTCGCCGCGATGCGGGCCGCGTCGGGCGCGTCGAGGCTGCGGGTGAACCGCGGGTCGGACAGCACCTGCTTGACGTCGTCGTAGCGGGTCAGCAACGTCGCCGCGTCACCGCTGGGCAGCCGCACGTGCGCGACCGGGCAACCCCGCCGCAGCTGCGCCCACTCGGCGGGCGGCTCCAGCGCGGCCGGACTCGGGATCGGGTAGTCCACCACTTCGTCGGTGTCTCCGAGCGCCACCGCAACCGCCTCCTCAGGCTTGAGTCAATCGACTGACTTAAGACTGCCGGCGATCGGACCGCAACGCAACGTAGTGACGTGACCGCCGACCGGAACCACGCCACTGGAGGTGGAACGCGAGGACGGACTTCATCGGAGAGCCGCGCACGTCGTCGCTCGGCGCCGGTCCCGAGGGCTACGGCATCGTGGTGCTGATCGCGCTGATCGCGGTCTCCGCGCCGGCCACTACGCCGTGCACGGAGCCGTCCACAGACCCGTGATCGCGTCGACCAGGCCCGTCGCCGCCTCGTCCCAGGTCGCCCTCGGCGTCACCGCACCCTCGGCCACCGCCCGCTCCCGCTCGGCGCACACGTGCACGATCAGGTGGCGGACCATCGCCGCGCGGTCCTCCCGCACGTCGGCGGGCATGTCGGGCAGCAGCTCGAAGAGGGTGTCCACCACGTGCCGCAACGACGCCTCGGCCAACGCCTCCTCCGCCATGATCACGCGGAACGCGGGGTCGGTCATGACCTGCGCGCTGAACCGCGCGAACCAGGTCGGGTCACCCAGCGACGCCAGGTGCGTGGTCACCGGCCGCACCAGGCACGACACCCAGTCCCGCACCTCCCGCGACCCGTCCACCGCCGCCACCGCGTCCTGCCGCAACGCCTCGATGCGCGCCGTGTGCCGCCGCATGATCGCCCGGACGAGATCCGCCTTCGCCCCGAAGTGGTAACCGACCGCCGTGTTGTTCCCCTGACCGGCAGCCGCGCTGATCTGCCGATTGGACACCGCGTACAACCCCTGCTCGGCGAACAACCGCTCCGCCGTCGTCAGGATCTGCTGCCGCGTCGTCCCGACCTGCTCCGCCCTGGGAATCCTCCCGACCTCCGCCACCACGTCCACACCGTACCGCCACTCCTCCCCACCACAACGGACCCGCGACCACCCCCGCCGAGCCGCACTCGATCCCACCCACGACACCCGGACGGGTTAGAACCCCGCACCAACCGGGTATGCCGCGACGATGGGGGCCGACTCACGCCGGACCGACTCGCGTCACCCCGGCTTGTGGCGGACGGAGGTGGTGCGCATGACATCGGGATCGGCACGCGACGAGCCGCCCGACGGGCCGACCGGTGAACCGGCCGGTGAGCTCGCCGGTGTGTTCGTCCGCGCCTCCGGCCTGCTGCTGTCCGCCGAGGCCGTGAACACCGCGCTCCTGCTGATCACCTCCACCGCCAAGGAGGTGTTCCCGGGCGCGGTCGGCGCCGGCCTCACGCTCGCCGACCGCGACGGACGCCGGGTCACCGCCGCCGCCACCGACGACGTCGTGGCGCGCGCCGACGAACTCCAGTACGACCTGGGCCAAGGACCGTGCCTGACCGCGTGGGAACAACGCGCCGTGGTGCGGGTCGACGACGTGCACCGCGAGGACCGCTGGCCCCAGTGGGTCGAGTCCGTGCGCGGGACGAGCCTGCGCTCCGCGCTCAGCACCCCCGTGGTGGCCGGCGCGGAGGCGTTGGGCGCGATGAAGGTCTACGCGTCCGAACCCGACGTCTTCGGCGAGCGGGAGGAGCGGCTGCTGGAGAACTTCGCCACGCAGGCGGCCGTGCTGCTGGCCAACGCGCGCACCGCCGAGGACGCCCGCCACGTCAGCGACCGCCTCAAGGACGCCCTCCAGGGACGGGAAGTGATCGCGTTGGCCAAGGGCATCATCATCGCGCGCGACGGCGCCGACGAGCGCTCCGCGTTCCTGGCGTTGACCGACCTGGCGCAACGCCGCGGCACCACGCTGCGGGCAGCCGCCGAGGACCTCGTGCGATCAACCGTCGACCGACCCCTCTGAAACGCCATGACCGACCACCGCGCCGAACAGCAGCAGAACAGCATCGCCGCCGCCCTCGGGCACGCCGAGCTCAGCACCGACGAACTGTGGATCCGCTACTTCGCCCTCGGCGGCGACGCCGGGATGATCGACATCGACGCGTACGTGCACGGGCTGAGCGGCCTTCCGCCGCTGCAACGCGACATCCTCGCCCACGCGATCAACGAGCGGCTGGACGAGCTGAGGCCGCCCCGGCGCGCCGGGTACAGCCGGCCCACCCGGGAGACCAGGCCGCGCGGCCGGTCGCTGACCGCGCTCGTGGAACTGCTCGAAGGGGCGGAACTCGCCCCGCCCGACCGCCTGCGCGTGCTGGTCGAGGCCGCCGGCCGGGCGCTGGACGTGCACTTGGCGATGTACCTGGTGGACTACGAGGAACGCCACCTGCGCCCGTGGTCGGCCGACGGCGCGTCCGACGGTCCGCCGCTGAGCGTGGACGGCACGCCGGCCGGGCAGGCGTTCCGGGAGGTGCGGATCCTCCCGGCGCCCACCGGCGACCACCCGCGCCTGTGGGTGCCGCTGCTGGACGGCGCGGAGCGGTTGGGCGTGCTGGAGGTGCGGGTGGAGGACGTCACCGACCTGCACGACCCCGGCCTGCGCGCGCAGTGCCGGTGGTTGTCGATGCTGCTCGGGCACCTGGTGACGCTGCTGACCCGGTACGGCGACGCGGTGGACCTCGTGCGCCTGCCCGCGCCGCGCACGGTCACCGGCGAGCTGATCCGGTCGATGCTGCCGCCGCTCACCGCGGGCGTGGACAACTTCGTGGTGACCGGCGTGGTCGAGCCGCGCCACGGCGTCAGCGGTGACGCCTTCGACTACGCGCTGTCCGAGACCACCGCCACCCTGATCGTGCTGGACGCGGCCGGGAACGACCTGCGCAGCGGTCTGGTCGCCGCCACCGCCCTCGCCGCGCACCGCCACGCCCGCCGCGCGGGTCGGGACCTGCTCGGGCAGGCGCGCACCATCGACGAGACGATCGCCGGCCAGTTCGGCCGCGGCGCGTCCGCCACGGCGGTCCTCGCGGAGGTGGACCTGGTCAGCGGCCGGCTGCGCTACCTCAACGCGGGCCACCCCGCGCCGCTGATCCTGCGTGACGGCCAGGTCGTCAAGGCGCTCGACTCGGCCCTCGCGCCGCCGTTGGGCACGGGCACCGCCGGCCACACCGTCGCCGAAGAGGTCCTGGAGCCCGACGACTGGCTCGTCCTGAGCACCGACGGCATCACCGCTGCCCGCAACGACCGCGGCGAGTCCTTCGGCGACACGGGGCTGGCGGACTTCCTGCTCCGCGAAGCAGCCGCGGGCAACCCGCCGCCGGAAACCGCCCGGCGGCTCATCCGGGCCGTGCTCGCCCACCAGGGCGGTGTGCTGCGCGATGACGCGGGCGTCGTGCTGGCCCGCTGGACCACCCCGCGCACGATGCTCCCCTGACCCGGTGATCCCCCGGCGCGGCCGGCTAGGCTGTCGTCGTGCAACCGGATCACCCCCTCGACGCGGCCCCGGTTTCCGTCGTGACGGGCGCGGGTTCGGGCATCGGGCGCGTGGTCGCCCGCGCGCTGCTCGACGCGGGCCACCGGGTCGCGTTCGCCGGACGCCGCGCGGACAAGCTGACCGAGGCGGCCGAGTGGGCCCCCGCCGGGAAGGTCCTGGTCGTCCCCACCGACGTCACCTCTGAGCAGTCCGTGGACGCGCTGTTCGACACCGTGCGCGAGCGCTGGGGACGGGTCGACGTGCTGTTCAACAACGCGGGCGTGAACGTCCCCGCGACACCGCTGGAGGACTTCGCCCTCGCCCAGTGGTCGACGGTCATCGACACGAACCTGACCGGCGCGTTCCTGTGCGCCCGCGCCGCGTTCCGGGTGATGCGCGAGCAGGACCCGCGAGGTGGTCGGATCATCAACAACGGCTCGGTCTCCGCCCACGCCCCGCGGCCGGACGCCGTCGCCTACAACGCCGGCAAGCACGCCATCACCGGGCTGACGAAGTCGATCTCGCTGGAGGGCCGCCGCTACGGCATCGCCTGCGGCCAGATCGACATCGGCAACGCCGCGACCGCGCTGACCGAGCGCATGAGCGAGGGCGTCCGCCAGGCCGACGGCACGGTCGCCGCCGAGCCGACCATGGACGTCGCGCACGTCGCCGACGCGGTCCGCTACATGGCCGGGCTGCCCCTGACCGCCAACGTGCAGTTCCTGACGGTCATGGCGACCACCATGCCGTTCATCGGCCGGGGCTGACCACACCCCGCCGAACCCTCACCGGTCGGGCCCGACCGCTGCCGCCAGCTCCGCGATCATCCCCGGCCCGACCTGGCAGCAACCGCCGACCAACCGCGCGCCACCCGCGACCCAACCGGCCACGCGCCCGGGCTCGAACGCCGGCGCACCGGTCCAGCTCCGAGCGCCCGCGTCCCAGTCCTCGCCGCTGTTCGGGTACACCACGACGGGTTTGCCGGTCACCCGCCGGGCGATCGACACGGCCTCGTCCACGTCGTCCGGGTCGCAGCAGTTCACGCCCACCGCGACCACCTCGCGCACTCCGCGCACGACCTCGAACGCCTCGCTCAACGGCTGGCCGGCGCACGTGCGCGTGCCCCGCGCGCTGTAGGACAGCCACAGCGGCACGCCCGACCCGGCGACCACCCGCAGCACGGCCTCCGCTTCCTCGACGTCCGGGATCGTCTCGACCGCGAGCACGTCCGCGCCCGCCTCCGCCAGCACCTCGATCCGGGGCCGGTGGAACGACTCCAGCGCGTTCGGCGGCAGCCCGTACCGCCCGCGGTACTCCGAGCCGTCGGCGAGCATCGCGCCGTAGGGGCCGACCGACGCCGCCACCCACCGCGGCCCGTCCACCTCGGCCGCCGCACGCCGGGCCAGCGCCACGCTGCCGCGCAGCAGCCCGGCCGTCTCCCCGGCGTCGAGCCCGCGCCGGGCGAAGCCCTCGAACGTGGCCTGGTAGCTGGACGTGATCGCGACCTCCGCCCCGGCCCGGTAGTAGGCCAGGTGGGCCGCTGTGATCGCGTCCGGGTCGGTCAGCAGCAGCCGGGCCGACCACAGCGCGTCGGACAGGTCGTGCCCGGCAGCCGTGAGCGCCGTCGACAGGCCGCCGTCCAGCACCACGACGCGCCGGTCCAGCACGTCGGACAGCCGTTCCCCGGACACGCCCGCGACTCTACGTCGGTCAGGCGGCCCGCGCGGCGGCGACGAACTCCCGCATCATGCCGTGGTCCTTGACGCCCCGGCTCGCCTCGATGCCGCTGGACACGTCCACGCCCCACGGCCGGGCGCGCGTGACCGCCTCGGCCACGTTGTCCACGCCCAGTCCGCCCGCGAGCAGCCACCGCCCCTCGGGCCGCGCCCCGTCGAGGGCGGCGAGGTCCCACCGGTGCCCCGAGCCGGCCTGCGGCGAGTCGAGCAGCAGCATCTGCTCGCCGTACGCGCCGACCCGCACGTCGGTGTCCGCCTTGAGCGAGACCGCCCGCACCAGCGGCACGCCCGCCGCCGCCACCTCGTCGAACGCGGCCCGCGGGTAGTCGCCGTGCAGCTGGACCGCGCCGATGCCGGTCTCCTCGGCCAGCCGCCGCACGTCCGCCGCCGCCACGCCGCTGAACACGCCGATGGACAGCACGTGCGGCGGCACGTCGCCGACCAGCCGCCGCGCGGTGTCCACGTCGACCTGGCGCACGCTCGCGCTGAGCACGAAACCGACCGCGTCGGCGCCCGCGTCCACGGCGGCGGCGACGTCGGCGGGGGTCCGCAGTCCGCACAACTTCACGTACATGTCGCAGACCCTAGCGCCGGGCTTCCCGTGATCGGATCGAGCCGTGACAGTGGGGTGCGGCGCTGCGCTCCACGCGGCGGGGGAGGTGGCGCGCGCGTGCGGCAGGCCGGTCGGGAGCTGGTCGGGCGGGAGCCCGAGGTCGCGGTGGCGGCCGGGGTGCTCGACCGGGCGCGGACGGGCACCGCGTGCCTGGTCGTGTCCGGTGAGGCGGGCATCGGCAAGACCGCGTTGTGGGAGCACGTGCTGCGGGACGCGGAGCGGCGCGGGTACGCCGTGCTGTCGTGCCGTCCCGCGCAACCGGAGGCGCGGCTGTCCTACGGCGGCCTGATCGACCTGGTCGAGCGCGTGGGCGACGAGCTGATCGCCCGGCTGCCGGGCCCGCAGCGCACCGCGCTGGACGTGGCGCTGCTGCGCCGTGACGCCGAGGACGGGCCGGGCGACCCGCGGGCGGTGCGGGTGGCCGTGCTCAACGTGGTGCGGGCGATGGCCGCGACCACGCCGGTGGTGCTGGCCGTGGACGACGCGCAGTGGCTGGACGAGTCGACCGCCGCCGTCCTGGAGTACGTGGCGCGGCGGCTGGCCGACGAGCGCGTGGCCGTGGTCGTCACGGTCCGCTCGGCCGACGGGGACGTGCCGCTCGGGCTGGCCGGGCGGGACGACCTGGCGCACCTGCGGCCGGCGGGGCTGAGCATCGGCGCGCTGCACCGGCTGGTCCGCGCCCACCTCGGCACGCCGCTGCCGCGGCCGACGTTGATCCGACTCCAGCAGGCCAGCGGCGGCAACCCGTTCTACGCCTTGGAGATCGCCCGCGCGCTGCCCGAGCCGGGCGCGCCGGGCGCGTTCGGCGTGCCGCTGCCGACCACCCGGGCGATCGAGGAGCTGCTCGCCGACCGGCTGGCCGCGCTGCCCGACCACAGCCGGGACGCGCTGCTGTGCGCGGCGGCGCTGTCGCACCCGACCGTGGACCTGGTGCGCCGGGCGTCGCGCGACCCGGGGCGGGTCGAGGACGCCCTGGTCGACGCCGAGGACCACGGCGTGATCGAGATCGTGTCGGGCGCGATCCGGTTCACCCACCCGCTGCTCAGCTCCACCGTGCTGGCCGCCGCGTCCGGCAGCAGGCGCCGGCGCGTGCACCGCAGGCTGGCCGAGGTGGTGGACGACCCGGAGACCCGCGCCCTGCACCTCGCGTTGAGCACCGACGGCCCGCACGCCGCGGTCGCCGACGCGCTGGGCGAGGCCGCCCGCAGCGCCCAGGCCCGCAACGCGCCCGACGCCGCCGCCCGGCTGTGGGAGCTGGCCGCCGCCCACGCGCCGGACCCGCGGGGCCGGGCGGTGTCGCTGGCGTCGTCCGTGCTGTGCCGGTACCTCGCCGGTGACGCCTCGGGCGCGCGCAAGCTCGTGGACGCGTTCGACGTCGAGGACGTGCCGGCGGGCCCGGAGCGCGCGGCGGTGCTGCTCGACCTGGCGACCGTGGTGTTCTTCGAGGACGGCCCGGTCGAGGCGACGGCGCTGACCGACCGGGCGTTGGCGCACGTCGGTGACGATCCCGTGCTGCGGGCGACCGCGTTCCTGCGGCGGTCGTTGTTCTGCCAGCACGACACCCGGCTGCGGTGCCGCAACACCGAGCAGGCGCGCGAGGCGATCGCGGGTCACGAGGACGACGTGCCTCCCGACCTGGTGGCGTGCGTCCTGATCTGCGGCGCGTACTACCGGCTGCTGGCCGGCGCCGGGCTGTCGTCCGACGACGTCGAGCGCGGCGCGGCCCTGGTGTCGCCGACCAACCAGACGCGTGAGGCGCGGATGGCCCGCAGCACCCTGCGCGTGCTGTCGAAGTACCTGGACCCGGTGCGGGCGCGGACGTCGATCGAGGCGGCGCACCGGGAGGAGGCAGCGCGCGAGGACGAGGCGGTGGCCGTGCACGAGCTGGTCCACCTGGCCGAGCTGGACGTGTGGCTCGGTGACTGGGCGCGGGCCGGGCTGCGGGCGAACGAGGCCGTGGAGGCGGCGGAGCAGACCGGGCAGCGGCCGTGGTTCGCCTACGCGCTCTACACCCGTGCGCTGGTGGACGCGCACCGCGGCCGGTGGGAGGAGGCGCACGCCGCGGCGTCGCGGGGGCTGGAGGTCGCCGCGGAGCTGGGTGATCCGTGGGTCGCGGTGCACCAGCGGGCCGTGCTCGGGTTCGTGGAGCTGTCCCGGCACGATCCGGGTGCGGCGCGCGAGCACCTGGCGGCGGCGGTGGCGCTGTGCGCGGAGGTCGGCATGGCCGACTTCCCGATCAGCACGCTGTACGGGGACCTCGTCGAGGCGGCGGTGGAGCTGGGCGAGCACGCCGAGGCGACCCGGCTCTTGGCGGAGCTGGAGGAGCGGCGCGACCGCGCGCCCCGACCGTGGCTCACGGTGGTCGCGGCCCGAGCCCGGGCGCTGGTGCGGATGGCGTGGGCCGACCCGGAGGGGGCGGAGGAGGCGTTGGCGGCGGCGAGCGAGGCGTTGGACCGGCTGCCGATGCCGTTCGAGCGGGCCCGCACCGATTTGGTGCGCGGGCGGGTGGCGCGGCGTCGTCGGACGAAGCTCGCGGCGCGGGAGGCGTTGCTGGCGGCACGGCGGGCGTTCGACCGGCTGGGCGCGCCGTCGTGGGTGGCGGAGGTCGACGCGGAGCTGGCCCGGCTCGGGCTGCGGCGCGGTGACGAGCACGAGCTGACCGCCACGGAACTGCGGATCGCGCGGCTGGTGGCGGCCGGGCTGAGCAACCGCGAGGTGGCGGGCGCGGCGTACGTGACGGAGAAGACCGTCGAGGCGCACCTGACGCGCATCTACCGCAAGACGGGCGTGCGCACGCGCCGTGAGCTGGCCCGGCTGGCCTTCCTGCGCGAGTAGCAACTGTGGGGTCGCTCCCCGATTCGTCGGCCGTCCGGTGGGGGCAGGGTGGTGGCATGACCGCTACCGGAGGCCGGCAGCCCACCAGGCTGTTCCTGGTCGAGTGCTACCTGCACGCGGCGAACCCGCGCGAGGTCGCCGCCGCGATGACCGCCGTGCGCGCCGCCGCCGACTCGTGCGCGCCGCCGGTCACGATGAGGTGCTGCCTCGCCGTGCCGGGTGACGACAGCTACTTCGGCGTCTTCACCGCGGCCGACGTCTCCGTGTTGGAAGGGGTCTTCGACCGGGCCGGCGTGACCTTCGAGCGGATCGTCGAAGCCGCCACCGTGCCCCTGGACCGCACGATCGCACTCGAATCCGCAGGGCTCGCCTGAACCATCCCGGCGGTGACCGGGCCGCGTGCCCAACGCTCACCGCCACCATGCCCGGCGCGGCGCATCCCACACGCCGCCGCCGGAGGGGGCCGGTGTCACACCTGGGGGCTGACACCGGCCCCGCGCCCCCTCCCCTGCCTCACCGCACACCACGCCACCACCGCCGAACCCCGCACCGCGGCCTGACCGCGCTCCACCACTTCACGGCGACCGGAGCACACCCTCGTGGCGCACCGTCCAGCCGTCCGCCGGGAACCCGGGCTCCGCCGGTCCCCCGTCCCAGCCCGCGGCCATCAGGGCGACCACCGCGAGCAGCCTCCGTCGCCCAGCGGGTAGACCGGCAGGCGCTCGGACTGCCGGTTGTGGCCGGCGCTTCTTCGACCGCTCCTGGACGTCTTCTTCGGCCCCGGATGACGCCCCTTACCTGGCGTCGTCGGGCTTGAACTCGGTGCGGGTGCCGCTGAACTACCGCCACGTCGAACCCGACGACCGGCCGTTCGAGATCGACGAGAACGGTTTCGCGCCGCTCGACCGGCTGATCGGGCGTAAGGACATCGGCTTGCAGGGCTTGGTCCACACGCGACCGGAGTGCGGATACCTGCGCCGCATCGCGCAGGTGGTCACGAAGGAGGCCCGCCTGGACGCGGACGCGTGGGGCGGCGACGACAGCGCCATCCGCCACGTGCTGGCCCGATCGAGGCCCTCTTCGACCCGTACCCGTGAGGCCGACGGGCGTGGGTCTCCACGTTGGTGCGCAACATCCTCCTCGCGGAGCCGTTGGTCGACGACTTCGAACGCTGCTTCGCCGGCGTCAGCCCGGACGAGGCGGAGGCCACCGACTTCGCCTTCACCCGCTGCACCCCGCGCGAACCACTCGCCGCGGTCCTGGGTCAACGCCCTCGCCACCTCCCTTCCTGACGGCTGCGCCAGCCTCGGCCTGCCGGCCGCGCGGTCTCAGGAGCGCGTCCGTGATGGCGGCCACCGGAGTCGCCGGAACGCCGTCCCGCTCGCGATACTGGTCGCGTGACCGCGAGAGAGCCCCGCTTGGAGATCGAGTACTGCACGCAGTGCCGGTGGTTGCTGCGTGCCGGGTGGACGGCGCAGGAGCTGTTGACCACGTTCGCCACCGAGTTGGGCGAGGTGGCGCTCGTGCCCGGAACGGGTGGTGTGTTCGACGTCCGCCTCGGCGGCGAGACGCTCTGGTCGCGCAAGGAGCAGGGCGGGTTCCCCGAGCTCGCCGACCTGAAGCAGCTCGTGCGCGACCGGATCGCGCCCGATCGCGACCTCGGGCACTCCGACCGGCACCGCACGCCCTCGGCGGGCTGAACGCCGCTCAGGGGCGGGGTAAGTAGGCGGCGACCTCGGCCAAGGCGTCCAACGTCTCGGGGTCGACGTGGCCGGCTGCGGTTTCCGCCTCGGCGATCGTGATCGTGGTGCCGTCCACGTCGGTCCCGTAGTAGTGGCCGCTGAACGCGATGTCGGCCATCCCCAGCAACGGCGCGCCGAGCGGGTGGATGTCGCCGCTGCCGTGGCGGTCCTCGATCCGCTTGAACGCGCGCAGGTCCCGGCTGGTGCGGAAACCCACCCACGCCACCGACACGACCGCGTTGTTGCCCGCACCGTCCCCGACCGCGATCACCATCCGGTCCAGCGACGCGCAGGGTGTGTGCGCGAAGAACTCCCTGACCTCACCGTGCGACGCCGACAGGCACTCCACCTGCCGCCGCACCGCGTCGTTCAGCCTCCGCATCCCCATCCGCTGCCACGCGCCGTCGCGATCACCCCGCTTCGCCGCCTTCTGCCCGTCCAGCTTGCGCGCGGTCACGCTCGACGACCCCGCCGAACCGCCCGCGCTCGACCCGAGCACCCCTCCCCCGCCGGCCGCGCCCCCGGCGCCGACCAGGCCCAGCACCAGCACCCCGGCCGCCACCACGGCTCCCCCGCTCTTCCTGCGGCCGTTGATCGGTATGACTCGCCCGTTCTTGGTGATGAACTCCGTCGCCACGACTCGCTCCCCCTTGATCGGTGGTTCTCGTCCCCGATCGGCAAGTTAGTGACGGGCACCGACAATTCCGGGCCCTTCGTCCCACTGGTCACCCGATCGAGCGACCAACGAGAAACGGGGCCCCGCGCGCGTCGGCGCGGGACCCCGTCCCGGAGTGGAGCGGAGATCAGCTGGTCGGGAAGTTGTCCGCGGTGCTGATCCGGCTCTTGAGCAGCGCACCCGACTCGGTCAGCACACCGCTGCTCGAGTAGTCGCCACCGTTGCACGTGCCCGGGCGCAACGCGGCGCTGCTCTCGTTCGCGTCCGAGTACGTCCAGTTCGCGTAACCGATCTTGAGCTGGTCCAGCAGGTCCAGCCAGGCGACCGTGCTCGCCCGGTCGTACGTGCCGCCACCCGTGGCCAGCACCGTGCCGAACTCGGTCACGAACAGCGGCAGCCGCGAGGCCGCCCGGCTGACCGTGGCGCGGTAGTTGTCCTTGTGGGACGCGGCGTAGAAGTGGAACGCGTACATGATGTTCGTGGCGTTGACCGGGTTGTTGATGACCTCGGTCTCGTTCGAACCCTCCGACACGCCCAGAGACGACCACGCCCGCGTGCCGACGATGACCACGGCGTCCGGGTCGGCCGCGCGGATCACCGGGATGACCTGCTCGGCGTAGCTCTTGATCGACGCCCAGCTCACGCCGTTCGGCTCGTTGGCGATCTCGTAGATCACGTTCTTCTTGTTCGCGTTGCGCTGCGCCACGGACGCGAAGAACGTCTTCGCCCGGTCGATGTTGTAGTTCGGGTCACCGGGCGTGAGGATGTGGAAGTCGATCATCGCGTACATGCCGCGCGCCTCGGCCATGTCGACCAGGCTGTTGACGCGGTTGGTGAACCCGGACGGGTTGGTCTCGTAGCCCTGTTCCTGCACGTACATCGCGATGCGCAGCAGGTCGGACTTCCAGTCGTTCGCCAGCGCGTCCAACGAGTTGTTGTTGTAGCACTTGTCGAACCACTGGATGCCGTGCGTGCTCATGCCGCGCAGCTGGATCGGGCGGTTGTACTGGTTGCACAGGTTGACGCCGCACACCCGCAACTGGCCGTTGATCTCGACCGGGTTGCGGCCGACCGGCGGGTTCGTGGTGGTGGTCGTCGTGGTCGTCGAAGTCGTGCTGGTCGACGTGGTGGAACCAGTGCAGAGCACGCCGTTGAGCGTGAACGACGTGGGCGTCGGGTTGCTGCCCGAGTACGAGCCGACGAACCCGAGGTCCGTGGACCCGCCGGTGCCCAGCGTCCGGTTCCAGTCCACGTTGGTGGCGGTCGCGGTGGAGCCCGACTGGGTCCACGTGGCGTTCCAACCCTGCGTCACCCGCTGCGAGGTGGTCGGGAAGGTGACGCCGAGCGTCCACCCGGTGATCGCGTCACCGAGGTTGGTGACCTTGACGCCGGCCTGGAACCCGCCCGACCACTGGCTGGTGACGGTGTAGTCAACCTTGCAGCCCTGGGCGGCGGCCACGGCGTTCGGCAACATCGTCGCCGCGGAACCGAGGGCCACCGCGCAAGCCGCAAGCACTGCGGTGGAGCGCTTCACTGAGCCCCTCCTCATCTCGACTGATGTCTGGGAGCGCTCCCAGACCCGTCGGGAACGTACACCGCTTAGTGCGGACAAGTACAGAGCTCGTCTCGCACAGTGACACAGCGCGGTGACGTTCCGTATCCACCCAGGGCCCGGTCACGGTGCCGCGCCACGCCTCCGGGCGGCTCGCGCGAGGGCTTCGAGCAGCGGAACCGCGCGGGTCCCAGCCCAGGCAGGCGTCGGTCACGCTCAAGGCAGACCGCCACGGCGACGAAGCCTGGTCCTGGCTGCCGTCGGCGAGGTAGGACTCGATCGTCACGCCCACCAACGCGCGGTCGCGGCCCGCGGCCTGGTCGGCCAGGCCGACGTGGTGGTGCTCCGCCATCGGGTACTGCCGCGCCTGCAGGTCCGCCGGCACCTCGCCGACCGGGCCGGCGCACCGAACCCGCAGCGGCACGGTGTTCGCGGTCAGCCCCCGTGTACAGGGCGAACAGCTCGGCCAGATGCGCGGCGCGGACCAGCTGTCCGACCCGCATCAGCGCGTTGATCATCGAGGCGTGCGGCCGCGGCATGTCGTCGCCACCCTCCGGAGCCGAGCGCGTCGGTGTCCGGCGGCGCCTGCCCGGACACCGCTGCGGTTGGCGGGGCCGGGAACCGGCCGAGGTAGTTCCAGCTGATCTCCGGTGTCCCGGACGGACCACGGCCCTCCCCGCCGCGCGCAGTTGCTCCTTGACCGCCTTCAGCCGGTCCGTCGCGCCACCGCCGGGCGTGACGCGCGCGGGGTGAGCGGCTTACCCGACCTGACGCTCGCGCGAGATGGCGAGGGTGACCGGGATCATGGTCGACCGGTCGGCTCCCAGCGGTAGTCCATCTGGCGTGCGGTGGCGACGGCGAGGTCGAGCGAGACCAGCCGACCGACCAGGTGCAGCGACAGGTCCAGGCCGGCGCTGATCCCGGCGCTGGTGGCCAGGTCGCCGTGGTCGAGGAAGCGGACGTCGTCGCGCACGTCCAGGTCGGGCCACCGGCGGCGCAGGTCGGCGACGTCCTCCCAGTGCGTGGTGACCGGGCGGCTGTCCAGCAGCCCTGCGGCGGCCAGCACGAACGCACCCGTGCAGACGGACGCGACGACTTCGGCGGGCCCACGGGCCAGGCGCAGCCACGACAGCACGTCCGGCATCGCCTCCACCTCGTCAACCACGCCGCCGGGCACGAGCACCACGTCACACCGAGGCGCCTCACCGAGACCGACGTCCGGCACCATCCGCAGCCCGCCCCTGGCGCGCACCGGCGCCGTTCCGGCGACGCCGATCGTCACGACCTCGAACGGCGCGGCCCCTCCGCGACGGACCGCGACCCGGTTCGCCACCGAGAACACCTCGAACGGCCCGCCCGCGTCGAGCACCTCGACCTCGTCGAACAGCAGCAACCCCACGCGCCTGGTCACCGCTCCCCCGCTCGCACGCACTCGCGGCAGTCGCGGGCCGATGCGGCGACCACGCCGTGCGCCGCGATGGCCAGCACGCCGGCGGACCCGGTCAGCGCCCAGTCGGTCGACAGCGCCGAGGTGACGCCCAGCGCGACGGCGGCCAGCGCCATGCCCACCGCGGCGGCGGACGCCGTCCACGCCACGGCCGACGGCAGCCGGTGCGGCGTGGGCAGCAGGCGGGTCAGCGGGCCGGTGGCCAGCAACGCCGTCACGGCCAGCAGGCCGGACGCGGTCGCCACGGCGGCCAGGTGGGTGGCGAGCGCGCCCAGTCGCCAGTCCGGGTCGCGGCCGGCAACGTGCACCAGGGCGTGGCACACCACCAGGACCGGCACGGTGACGGCGGCGACGCGGGCGGTGCGCCGGGTCTGGGCGATGGTCAGCTCCCGCTGGAACGACGGCGCGACCTCGTCCGCCGTCCCGAAGTCGCGCACCGCGCGGTGGGCGGCCTGGTCGGGCGGCACGCCGAAGCGGGTCTGCGCCTCGACCGCGTCCACCAGGCCGTCCCGCACTTCGCGCATCATGGCGGCTTTCGCCCGCGCGGGGCCGTGCAGGGACGAGGTCAGCTCGGCGAGGTAGTCCTCGACCGGGTCGGCGTTCACGTGACCTGCCCGGTCGGGGCCGGGGCGAGCACCGCGCCGACGGTGGCGGTGAACTCCTGCCACGTCGAGCGCGCGTCGGCCAGGCCGCGCCGGCCCGCCGCGGTGAGCTCGTAGCACCGGCGCGGCCGGTCGGCCACGGGCTGCCAGCGGCTGCGCAGCAACCCCAGCCGCTCCAACCGGTTCAGCGCCGGGTAGACGGTGCCGGTGCGCAGTTCGAGCGCGCCGCCGCTGCGCTGCTGCACCGCCGTGATGATCGCGTAGCCGTGCCGCGGTCCCGGTTCGAGCACCGCCAGCAGCATCGCGTCCAGGTGCCCGCGCACCGCGTCCGCCTTCATGGGTTGGCAGCCTACACAACCCTTGAGTAGGTGTGGTACCTATTGACAGCCGACATATGTTGGCTGCCTACTTACCTAGGAGCTCGGGTGACCAAGCTGCTGCTCTCGGTCCACGTGATCGCCGCGATCCTGGCCGTCGGGCCGATCGCGGTGGCCGCTTCGCTGTTCCCCCGCTTCGCGCGGGAGCCGTCGTCCCCGATCGCCGCGTTCCTGCACCGGACGTGCCGCGCGTACGCGGTGATCGGCGTGGCCGTGCCGGTCTTCGGCGTCGCCACGGGCGCGAGCCTGGGCGTCCTCGGCGACGCGTGGCTGCTCGTGTCGGTCGTGCTGACGGCGTTCGCCGCCGGCCTGCTGGCGCTGGCGATCCTGCCCGCGCAGCGGCGGGCGCTCGACGGCGCGACCGGCGCGGCGAAGCGGCTGGCCATGACGACCGGCGTGTTCAACCTGCTGTGGGCGGTCGTCGTGGTGCTGATGATCGTGCGCCCCGGCTCCACCACGGGGGTGTGACGTGCGCGCGTTGCGGCTCGCGGCCGCGATCGAGCTGCTGTCGCTGGTGGTCCTGCTGGTCAACCTGGTCACCGTGCACGCGAAACCGGTGACGTCGCTGACGGGACCGGTGCACGGCACCGCCTACCTCGCCGTGATCGCGGCGACCGCGCTGCTCCCGAGGGTTTCTGCGGGCACCCGGTGGCGTTCGGCCATCCCGGGCGTCGGCGGCCTGCTCGTCCTGCGCCGGGTCTCCCGGCCCGACCACCTGGAAGGACCATGACACCGTTGCCGAACCTGCCGTTCCCGTTCCCGCGGACCGAGGTGGCGCTGAACACCGTTCGGTACGTGCGGGGGATCTCCGCGCCCGCCATCTTCAACCACGCCGTGCGCGCCTACTTCTTCGGGCGCTTCCTGGGCGAGGAGAAGGGGTTGCGGCCCGATGAGGACTACGACGACGAGCTGCTGTTCCTGGGCTGCGTCCTGCACGACGTCGGGTTGACCGAGGAGGGCGACGGCGACCAGACCTTCGACCTCGACGGCGCCGACCTGGCCGCGCGCCACCTGACCGCGCAGGGCGTGGCGGCCGACCGCGTCGAAGTGGTGTGGGACGCGGTCGCGCTGCACCTGACCGGGGCCATCGCGCTGCGCAAGCGGCCGGAGATCGCGTTGATGGCGGCGGGCACGGGGTACGACATCCGGCCGCACGGTCCCGCACTGCCCGCCGGGTACGCCGACCGCGTCCACGCGGCGCTGCCCCGGCTGGGCGGTGCGGCCGCGCTGCACGACGCCATCGTCCGCCAGGCCCTTGCCAAGCCGCACAAAGCGCCGGTGTTCACCCTGCCCGGTGAACTCCTCCGGCAGCGGACCGGTCAGGCGTGGCCGACCTGGCGGGAGCTGGTCGACGCGGAGCCGAGCTGGGGCGACTACGCGCCACCGTCCGGCTGACCCTCCACACGGCACAGTGCGGCCCGGTGCGGGACGTTTCCCGCACCGGGCCGCACGGCTGACTCAGCTAGCGGCGCAGGTCGGCGTGATGCCCGACGCCGAACCGGTGCCCTGGAAGCCGAACTCGGTCGACATCCCGGCCGCCACGCGGCCGTTGTAGCTGACGTTGCGCCACTGCACCGCGCCGGTGTTGCCGGAGCGGTCGGCGCTCCACGCGTTGGTGACCGACACGCCGGACGGAAGGTTCGTGGTGACCGTCCAGCCGCTGATCGCCGCAGACCCGGCGGTGACCTTCACCGTGGCGACGAACCCGCCGGTCCACGAGTTCAGCGACACCGTGGCGGTGCAGCCACCCGGGCCGTTGGTCGTGGTCGTCGTGGTCGTGGTCGTCGTCGTGTCCGTGGTGGTCGTCGTGGTCGTCGTGGTCGTCGTGGTCACGCTGGTACCACCGCTGTTGAGGGCGTTCAGGGTCGACGTGTAGGCGGCCTTCTTGTTGCCCGAACCGTCGAACAGCAGCGGGGTGCCCGAGGCACGCCACGAGTCGGTGTCACGGATGCCCCACACGGTGATGCCGGTGCAGCGCGCGACCGCCAGGCAAGCCTTCACGACCCGCTCGTAGTTGGACGCCTGGGCCGAACCGGAACCCTCGATGTCGAGCTCGGTGATCTGCACGTCCACGCCGAGAGCCGCGAAGCTCGACAGCGTGGTCTGGTAGTTGCTCGGCACCGGGCTCTGGCTGTTGAAGTGCGACTGGAGGCCGACGCAGTCGATCGGCACACCGCGCTGCTTGAAGTCCTGCACCATCCGGTAGACGGCCTGGGTCTTCGCGTGGGTCCAGTCGTCGGTGTTGTAGTCGTTGTAGCAGAGCTTGGCGTTGGGGTCCGCCGCCCGCGCGGCGCGGAACGCCGCCTCGATCCAGTCGTTGCCCGTCCGCTGGAGGTTCGAGTCACGACGCGCACCCGAACTGCCGTCCTGGAACGCCTCGTTCACCACGTCCCACGCGTAGATCTTGCCCCGGTAGTACGTGGCCACCTGCGTCACGTGGTTCAGCATCGCCGACCGCAACGCCGAACCGGACATGTTCTGCATCCAGCCCGGCTGCTGCGAGTGCCACGCCAACGTGTGGCCGCGCACCCGCATGCCCTGCGACCGGGCGTGGTTGACGATCCGGTCCGCGTTGGCGTAGCTGAACTGGTTCTGCTGCGGCTCGGTCGCGTCGATCTTCATCTCGTTCTCGGCCGTGACCATGTTGAACTCGCGGTTCAGGATCCCGACGTAGGTCGAGTCGCTGAGCTTGTTCGCGGCGACGGCCGTGCCGAAGTAGCGGCCCGACTCGGCCGCCGAGGCGCCGAGCGTGGTGCCGGCGCTGGCCGACGTGGCCAGGAGCACCGCGGCGCCCGTGGTGGCGGTCACCAGCGTCGACACGAGTGCCGCTCGAACCACTGACCTCGATGTCAGCTTCATGTTTGCACCTTCTGGGAGCACCTGCGGGTTCGGCAGGTGGTGGGTTGGTTGCTCGGGCGACCCGAACCGGCGGGGCGGCGTGGTCCGGATCCGAACACTTGGCCGAGGAGGGCCCGGTGCCGCGGAATTCCTCCCCGCCAAAGACGAAGTCCTTCGAGTCGGTCCTCCAGAGCGTGCGCGGCGCAGGCGGAAACCGTCGGGGGCGGCACCCGACCGCATCCGGCCTGAAACTTTTAGAAGTATTAACCGAAACAGATCGGTCTGGCAAGCACCGAAACAGTCCGACCTTGCCGACACTTACCCGTCGCGGTACGCCTACCGGCCTGGCCAGCAGCGACGGGGTCGAACCCGAAACAACCGGTCAGAGCTTCGAAGTGCGCCCACTTGTCCACTTGCGCCATATTCGACCGGCTTCGAAAGTATTCGAAAGAAGATTCGCAACTTTCAAGCGCCCCCTGCTCCGGATACCGGCAGCCGATTACGCCGAACGCACCTGTCGCACCGGATCGCGCTCAGCCGAGGGGCCAACCCGTGTAAGCCTCGGCGAGGTGCGTGGCGGCGGCCGTGCCCGACGTGACCAGTTCGAGCTCGCCGAGCTGGCGCTTGAGGTCGAACGGCGTGCCGGCCGGGTCGGTGTGCAGCATCGACGTCATCCACCACGAGAAGTGCTGCGCCCGCCACACCCGGCGGGACGCGGTCGGGCCGTAGGCGTCCAGCGGCTCGGTGGCCCCGGTGGCGAAGTGCTCCTCCAGCGCACGGGCCAGCACGACCACGTCGGCCACCGCGAGGTTGAGTCCTTTCGCGCCGGTGGGCGGCACGACGTGCGCGGCGTCGCCCGCCAGGAACAGCCGGCCGTGCCGCATCGGCTCGCACACGTAGCTGCGCATCGGGATCACGCCCCGGTCGAAGATGCGGCCCTCGGCCAGGCTGAAGCCGTCACCCGCGACCCGGGCGTTCAGCTCGGCCCAGATGCGGTCGTCGCTCCAGTCCTCGGCGCGCTCGTCGGGGTCGCACTGGAAGTACATCCGCTGCACCTGGGGCGTCCGCGTGCTGATCAGCGCGAACCCGCGTTCGGAGTGCGCGTAGACGAGCTCCTTCGCCGACGGCGGCGCCTCGGCCAGGATGCCGAACCACCCGAACGGGTAGGCGCGGAAGTAGTCGGTGCGCGCGTCGTCGGGGATGGCGCGCCTGCTGACGCCCGAGGAGCCGTCGCACCCGGCGATCACGTCGCAGCGCAGGTCGACGGGCGTACCGTCGGCGTCGGTGAACGAGATGACCGGTGCGTCGGAGGTGATGCCGCGCAGCCGCACGTCGGTCGCACCGAACCGGAGGTCGGCGCCGCCCGCGAGCCGTGCCGCGATGAGGTCCTTGAGCACCTCGTGCTGCGGGTACAGCCAGACCGCCCGGCCGGTGAGCCCGGTGAAGTCGATCCGGTGGCCCTGACCGCCGAACCGCAGCTCGATGCCCTCGTGCCGCGCGCCCTCGGCCACGGCCCGCGCGCCGACGCCCATCGCGGTCAGCAGCTCCACCGTGCCCTGCTCCAGGACGCCGGCGCGGATGGTCTGCTCGATCGCCGCCCGGTCGCGCGTCTCGACCACCACCGAGTCGATGCCGCGTTCGGCCAGCAAGTGGGACAGCACCAGGCCGGCCGGGCCGGCGCCGACGATTCCGACTCTCGTTCGCATGGGGTCAAGCCAAGGCGGACGTGCGGCCGTTCGCCAGGATCGACTTCCACTGGGTGGAAGAGGCGGCGACTTCGGGACGGGCGCGCGGTTACGTTCGGTGCCCGGCGTTCGAAGGAGAGTGCATGGCGGTCAACCGCGACGCGCCCCGGCGGTCGATGGCGGGACGGGCGCTGGCGCTGCTCGGCGTGTTCGACGCCGCCCACCCCCGGCTCAAGCTGACCGAGCTGGCCCGGCGCGCGGACCTGCCGCTGGCCACCGTGCACCGGCTGGCCGGCGAGCTGGTGTCGTGGGGCGCGCTGGAACGTGACGCGGAGGGGTACTTCAGCATCGGGCTGCGGCTGTGGGAGGCGGCGACGCTCGCGCCGGTGACCGGTCGGCTGCGCGAGATCGCCCTGCCGTTCATGCAGGACCTCTACGAGACGACCCGGGAGAACATCCACCTGGCCGTGCACGACGGTTTCGACGCGTTGTACGTGGAGAAGCTGTCCGGTCACCGGTCGGTGCCCGTCATCTCGCGGATCGGGGCACGGCTGCCCATGCACGCGACGGGTGTCGGCAAGGCGCTGCTCGCGCGGGCCGACGCGGAGTTCGTGCGCCGCTACCTGGCCCGTCCCCTGCCGCGGGTCACCCGGTACACGATCACCGAACGGGCGCGGCTGGCGCGGGAGCTGCGCGCGACGGCCGAACGCGGGTACGCGCTGACGAACGAGGAGATGACGCTCGGCTCGTGCTCGGTCGCCGTCGCGATCCCGGCCGACGGGCACGAGCCGGCCGGCGCGCTGGGCATCGTGGTGCACTCGGTGCGCACGGACCTGCACCGCCTCGTGCCCGACCTGCGTGCGGCCGCCGACGGGATCGCCCGGCGTCTGGAAGCAGCGCACCGGACGGTCCACGTGACCTGAGCGTTGAATTCGGGGTACCTGAACGTAGGACTCTCGGGACTTGAGCGTAGGACTCTCGGGGTCTGGGGGTTCGACTCACGGGAGGGGGAGGTGGCGGAGGTCGGCTTTGCGGACCTTGCCCGAGGCGGTGCGGGGCAGGTGGTCGACGAGGTCGATGTGGACGGGGACCTTGTACTTGGCGAGCCGGGGCAGCAGGAAGGCGCGCAGCTCGTCCCGGGTCGGGGCGCGGCCCGGGGTGTGGCGCACGAACGCCCGGCCCACCTCGCCCCACCTCGGGTCGGCCACGCCGACCACCGCGGCCTCCACCACGTCCGGGTGCTCGGCCAGGGCGTTCTCCACCTCGGCCGGGTAGACGTTCTCGCCGCCGGAGATGAACATGTCCTTGAGCCGGTCCACCACGTGCAGGTGGCCGTCGGCGTCGAACCGGCCGACGTCACCCGTGCGGAACCACCCGCCCGGCAGGAACGCGGCGGCCGTCGCGGCGGGGTCCTGCCAGTAGCCGGGTGTCACGTTCGGGCCCCGGACCAGCACCTCCCCCGGCTCGTCCACCGCCGCGTCCACCCCGTCGGCGCGCACCACCCGGACCTCGCCGAAGAACACCGGCACGCCCGCCGACCCGACCTTGCGCACGCTCTCCCCCGCTTCCAGCGCCGTCGCGCCCGGCGAGGTCTCGGTGAGGCCGTACCCCTGGCAGAACGTCAGCCCCCGCTCCTGATAGGCGCGGATGAGCGAGTCGGGCACGGCCGCGCCGCCGCACAGCAGGTGCCGCAACGACGACAGGTCGGCCGTCGCCCAGCGGGGTGACGCGGCCAGGTCGGCGTACATCGTGGCGACGCCGAACGCGTAGGTGATCCGTTCCCGCTCGATGAGGTCGTACACCAGCTCGACGTCCCACGACGAGGTGATCACCGCCGTGCCGCCCTTGAGGAACGTCGGCAGCAGCGTCTGCGCGAGCGCGGCGATGTGGAACAGCGGCGCGGACACCAACGTGCGCTCCGAGCCGGTGATGTCCATCGACACCAGCAGGTTGTAGGTGTTCCAGATCAGGTTGGCGTGGGTCAGCATCGCGCCCTTGGGGCGGCCGGTCGTGCCCGACGTGTAGAGGATGAGGGCGACGTCGTCGGGGTCCACCGGTTCGTCGATCGGGTCGGCGGGGCTGTCGGCCAGCCGGCGTTCGTACTCGCGCGCCGCGCCCGGTGTCCCCACGTCGATCACCACCGACGGCGACGAGTCCGCCAGCACGTGGTCGACCTCCGGTGGGGCGAGGCGGAAGTTCACCGGCACGAAGATCGCGCCGAGCAGGTGCGCGGCGAACATCGCCTCCACGAACGAGGGGTGGTTGGGCCCCCGGTAGGCGACCCGGTCACCCGGCCGCACGCCGTCCGCCCGCAGGCGGTGCGCCAGCCGCGTCACCCGCTCGGCCAGCTCCGCGTAGGTCAGCTCCCGTCCGGAGTGGACGATCGCGACGCGGTCGGGCGACATCCGCGCCCGGCGGTACGGCCAGCTCCCGAGCCCCGAGTTGCGCACTGCGGCCCTCCTGTCAGGAAACCGGTTGCAGGTCGCGCGTGCCGGTCTCCTTCAACGCCAGCACGCACACGACGGTCAGCAGGCAGAACCCCGCGACGGCGGCCGAGATCAGGGTCGTGCCCCGGCCCCCGCTCACCCGCTGGAGCTCGGCGAACAGCAGTGGCGCGAGGCCCGCGCCCAACCCGGCGACCTGGTACCCCAGCGACGCGCCGGTGTACCGGTTCTCCGTGCTGAACAGCTCGCTGTAGAGGGCCGCCAGGGGCCCGTACATCATCGGATGGATCACGCCCTGGCCCAGCACCAGCGCGAGGGTCAGCAACGCCGTGTCGCCGCTGTCCACCATCGGGAACAGCACGAACGCGAACACCGCCATCGCCACCGCGCCCGCCACCACGACCGGGCGCCGGCCGAACCGGTCCGAGGCCGCCGACCAGCCGAGGATGCTCACCACCGCGCAGGCGGACGACACCGTCAGCGCGTTCAGCACGGTCTGCCGCGCGTGCCCGGCCGCGACGCCGTGCGCCACGACGAACGTGGTCAACGTCGACTGCGCGACGAACGCCGCCAGCCCCACCCCGATGCCCAGCAGCAGCACGCGCCGGTGGTCGCGCAGCACCTCCACCACCGGCACGCGCCGCTTGCCGCCCGCCTCCCGCACCGCCTGGAACGCGGGCGTCTCCTCGACCCGGCGCCGCACGAACAGCCCGACCCCGAGCAGCACCACGCTGATCAGGAACGGGATGCGCCAGCCCCAGTCCAGGAACGCCCGCTCCCCCACCGCCGCGGCGGTCGCCGTCAGCGCCACCGTCGACAGCACCAGCCCGCACGGCGCGCCGGCGTTGGTGAACCCGGCCCACAGCCCGCGCCTGCGGGTGGCGTGCTCGGCGGACATCAGCACCGCGCCGCCCCACTCGCCGCCGACCGCGATGCCCTGCACCACGCGCAGCACCACCAAGCCGACCGGGGCGATCCACCCCACCTGCGCGTAGGTCGGCAGCAGGCCGATCAGCGAACTCGCCACGCCCATCAGCACCATGGTCAGCACGAGCATCCGCTTGCGGCCCAGGAGATCGCCGAAGTGCCCGAACAGGACGCCGCCGAGCGGGCGGGCCAGGTAGCCGGTGGCGAACGTGCCGAAGCTCGCGACGGTGGCCACGAGCGGGTCGAGGGAGGAGAAGAACACCTTGTTGAACACCACGGCGGACGCGGTGGCGTAGAGCAGGAAGTCGTAGTACTCGATCACGCTGCCGAGGAAGCTCGACGCGACGGCGCGGCGGAGTCGGACGTTCGGCATGGCGGGTCCCTCAGCTGTAGTGCCGGTACACGGCGCGCGCGACGCACGCCGGCTTGTCCGAGCCGTCGATCTCGACGGTGAAGTCCAGCGCCATCTGCACGCCGTCGCCCGCGACCTCGTCCACCGAGACGACGCGGCCCGCGAGCCTGATCTTGTCGCCGACCCGGACCGGACTGGGGAAGCGCACCTTGTCCAAGCCGTAGTTGACGCTCATCCGGACGCCGTCGATCGCCAGCAGCTCCCCGAACAGCGGGATGATCAGCGCCAGCGTGAGGTAGCCGTGCGCGATGGTGCCGCCGAACGGCCCGGAGGCCGCCCGCGCGGGGTCCACGTGGATCCACTGGTGGTCGTCGGTGGCGTCGGCGAACGTGTCGACCCGGTCCTGGGTGATCTCGCGCCACGCCGTGTGCCCGAGGTCCCGCCCGGTCAGCGCGAGGAGTTCGGCCTTGCCGTTCACGGTGGTGCTCATGTGCCCTCCGGGTCCGCGGCGCCGAGGCCGAGCAGCCTGGCCGCGTTGTGCTTGAGGATCTTGGGGCGGACGGCGGGCTTGATGTCCAGCGCGTCGAAGTCGGCCAGCCAGCGGTCCGGGGTGATCACCGGGTAGTCGGAGCCGAACAGCACCTTGTCCTGCAACAGCGTGTTCGCGTAGCGGACCAGCTGCGGCGGGAAGTACTTGGGCGACCACCCGGACAGGTCGATGTGCACGTGCGGCTTGTGCGTGGCCACCGCCAGCGCCTCGTCCTGCCAGGGGAACGACGGGTGGGCCAGGACGATCCGCAGTTCCGGGAAGTCCACCGCGACGTCGTCCACCAGCATGGGGTTCGAGTACTTGAGGCGGATGCCGCCACCGCCGGGCACGCCCGCGCCGATCCCGGTCTGCCCGGTGTGGAACAGCGCGGGCACGCCGAGCTCCTCGATCACCTCGTACAGCGGGTAGGCCATCGGGTCGTTCGGCGCGAAGCCCTGGAGGCTCGGGTGGAACTTGAACCCGCGCACGCCGTGCCGCTCCACGAGCCGGCGCGCCTCCCGTGCGCCCGCCCGTCCCTTCCACGGGTCGACGCTCGCGAACGGGATCAGCACGTCGGCGTGCTCGGCGCAGTTCCCGGCGACCTCTTCGTTGCGGATGCGCGGGTGGCCGGTGGCGTGCTCGGCGTCGACGGTGAAGACGACCGCCGCCATCCGCCGTTCCCGGTAGTGCGCGGCCAGCTCGTCGACGGTCGGCTGCCGGTGGCCGTGCGCGCCGAAGTACTCCTCGGAGGCCGCCAGCAGTTCCGGGCTCAGCGACCGGTGGCCGTCCCTCGACACCTCGGCGTGGGTGTGGACGTCGATGGCCACCAGGTCGTCCACCGGGAGGACCACGTCAGGCCGCCGGCGGGGTCGGTGCGGGGATGCCGGAGGTCTCCGGCTCGGCGCCGACGCCCGCGTCCCACGACCGGGCGATGGCCTCGGCGGTCCACCCGCCGTCCGCGAAGGCCACCGCCTTCTCGCGGGGGTGCGCCCACAGGGCCAGCCGGTCTCCGCCGATGCCGATGGCCTGGCCGGTGACGTGCCGTGCGGCGTCGGAGGCCAGGAAGACGATCAGCGACGCGACGTCCTCGACCGTGCCCAGCCCCTCGTCCCTGCGCAGCCAGTCGGGGAACGGCGCGCCGGTGCGCTCGACCTCCTCGATGACGGGCGCGAACGCCGGGATGGTGCGGGTCATCTCGGTCGCCGCCACCGGCACCACCGCGTTGACCGCGATGTTCGCGCGGGCCAGCTCCAGCGCCCACGTGCGGGCCATGGCCACGATGCCCGCCTTGGCCGCCGCGTAGTTGGTCTGCCCGAAGTTGCCGCGCTGGCCCGCCGGCGACGAGATCAGCACCAGGCTGCCGCCCCGGCCCTGCTCCCGCATCCGGACCGCCGCCGCGCGGGCGCAGGTGAAGGTGCCCCTCAGGTGCACGTCGACCACCGCGTCGAAGTCGTCGTCGGACATCTTCCAGAGCACCTTGTCGCGCAGGATGCCCGCGTTGGTGACCAGCACGTCGAGCCCGCCGAACTCCTCGACGGCGGTGGCGACGAGCCGGTCGGCGGTCTCGGCGGGCCCGACCGGCGCGACCACTGCGACCGCCCGTCCGCCCTCGGCCACGACCGACTTCACCACCGCGCTCGCCGCTTCGGCGTCCACGTCGTTGACCACGACCGCCGCTCCCGCGCGGGCCAGGGCTTCCGCGTACGCCCGGCCCAGCCCCCGGCCACTGCCGGTGACCACCGCGACCTTCCCTCGCAAGTCCATGACGGCGAACATACGGCAGTTTCGTGACGGCCGTCCAGAGTCTGCCCAATATCGATGTGGTGCGGTTGCCGATCCCCTGGTCCACTGTGGTTTCCTCGTGCCGGAACGCACCGGTGACGGACGGGAGGGCCGCGGTGGCGGAGACGACGGTGGCCGACGTGATGGCCGAGCTGGCCGCCCTGGAGGACCCGCGTGCGCGCGAGGTGAACGAGCGGCACGGCGACGACCACGGCGTGAACCTGGGCGAGCTGCGCGCGCTGGCGAAGCGGCTGAAGACCCGGCAGGACCTCGCGCGCGAGCTGTGGGCGACCGGGGACTCCGCGGCGCGGCTGCTGGCGATCCTCGTCTGCCGCCCCAAGTCGTTCGGGCGCGACGAGCTGGACGCCATGCTGCGCGAGGCGCGCAAGCCCAAGGTGCACGACTGGCTGGTGAACTACGTGGTGAAGAAGAGCCCGCACGCCGAGGAGCTGCGCCTGGCGTGGTCGGACGACCCCGATCCGGTCGTCGCGAGCGCGGGCTGGGCGCTGACCACCGAACGGGTGGCCAAGAAGCCCGGAGGTCTCGACCTCGACCGGCTGCTCGACGTCATCGAGGCGGAGATGAAGGACGCCCCGGACCGCTTGCAGTGGGCGATGAACCACTGCCTGGCCCGGATCGGGATCGACCACCCGGGGTTGCGCGCCCGCGCGCTGGACATCGGGGAACGCCTGGAAGTGCTGAAGGACTACCCGACTCCCCCGAACTGCACGTCGCCGTACGCGCCGGTCTGGATCAACGAGATGGTGCGCCGGCAGCAGGACGCGTGACGAGGGACCGCGGCCCGGGAGGTGGCCGCGGTCCCTCGCGTCGCGTCGGATCAGGCCGCCGGCGTCATCACCTTGTCGATGACGAACACGGTGGCGTTAGCGGTCGGGATGTTGCCGCACAACACCTTCGCGCCGTTGACGGTGACGTTGTCGCCCGAGCCCTCGACCTTCAGCGTGCCGCCCTGGACGGTGGGCAGGGTGGCCGAGGAGAGGATGCCGTCCTTGTCCATGCGCTGCGGCACCACGTGGTAGGTCAGGATGCCGGTCAGCTTGGCCTTGTCGGCCAGCACGGCGTTCAGCGCGTCCTGACCGAGGGCTTCGAACGCGGGGTCGTAGGGCGCGAAGACGGTGTACTCGGCGTCGGCCTTGTTGAGCGTGTCCACGAGGCCGGCTTCCTTGACCGCGGCCACCAAGGTCTTGAGCAGCGGGTTGTTGCTCGCGGCGGTGGCGACCGGGTCGTCCACCATGCCGTCGAGCGAGCCCTCGGTGTCCTTGGGCAGGCTGGCGCACCCGGCACCGAACACGTCACCGGTCTTGGTGACACCGTCGCTCATCGCCGTGGTGGTGGTCGTGGTGGTGGTCGGTGCCGACGTGCCGGTGTCGGAGGCGGCCTGCCCGCCGCTGCCGCTGCTGCACGCGGCGGCGGAGATCAGGGCCGCGGCGAGGACGCCGATCGTGGACGCGAGCCGGGTGGTGCGCATGAGTGGTGCTCCTTTGTGGACTGTCCCTCGGAGGTGGTCGCTCCGGGCCTGTCACGAGTGGTTCGGCGCCGCGGTCGGTCCGGATTGGTTGGTGCGGAAGAAATTTCGCCGCCGCCGGTCAGGGCCGCGCGCTGAACACGATCGTGTGCCAGCCGGACGCGCCGTCCGGGATCGGTTCCGCGCGGTCGGCGGTCTGGGTCCGCCCGGTCCGGTCGGTCGCCCGCACTTCCAGCGTGTGCGAGCCGGCGGGCAGGTCGAGTTCGACGCGCCACATCCGCCACGTGTCCGCGTTGACCTCCGTGCCGAGGGTCGCGACCTGCCACGGGCCGCCGTCGGCGCGGACCTCCACCCGGTCCACGCCCCGGTGCTGCGCCCAGGCGACCCCGGCGGCGACGAACCGGCCGGCGGGCACCTGCTCGAAGGGCTTGGGCCGGTCGATGCGGGACATCGTCTTGATCGGCGCGCGCTGCGCCCAGTCACGCTCGACCCAGTAGGCGTCGAAGTCGGCGAAGGTGGTCAGCTCGGCGTCGACCAGCCACTTGGTGGCCGAGACGAACCCGTAGAGGCCGGGCACGACCATCCGCACGGGGAAGCCGTGCTCGGCGGGCAGCGGCTCGCCGTTCATGCCGAGGGCCAGCAACGCGTCGCTGCCGGGCGCCATGATGTCCTCGACCGGTGTGCCGCACGTCCAGCCGTCCGCGCTGCGGGTCGCGAGCTGGTCCGCGCCCGGTCGGACGCCCGCCTCGGCGAGGACGTCGCTCAGGGACACCCCGATGAAGTTGGTGGTGGAGATGTAGGGCCCGCCGACCTCGTTGGACACGCAGCAGAGGCTGATCGTCCGCTCGACCAGCGGCCGGTTCAGCAGGTCGTCGTAGGTGAGCACGAGTTCGCGGTCGACCATGCCGTGCACGCGCAGGCGCCAGTCCCGGGCGCGCAGCCGGGGCACCGACAGCGCGGTGTCCACCCGGTAGAAGTCGGCGTTGGGCGTGATGAAGGCGGGCGTGCCGTCGCCGGCGAAGTCCGCGCCCGCCGGGATGGGCGGCGCGGCCACGTCCGGGGTCAACCGGATCGAGCGCCGGGAAGCCTCCACGTCCACCCGGCCGCCGACGAGCTGCCCCGCCGCCGCGCTCGCCCCCGCCGCGGCGACCACGGCGGTCGAGGTGATCAGGAAGCGGCGGCGGCCCAACCCGGGCACCTGCCAGTCCACCGACCGCGTCCCGGGGTCGCCGCGTCCGGCGTCCACCCGGGACAGGCGGTGCAACCACCGGAACACCACGACGCCGACGACGAGGCTCGTCAACGGCGCCAGCACGGCGATCGGGCCGAGCGTGGGGCGGGCCAGCACCGCGGCGACGCCGACCGCGCCGAGCCCGGCGGCCAGCACCGTGCCGGGCAGCGCGCTGCGGCGCGACAGCGCTCCGGCGAGGGCCGCGAAGGCGGTGATGGCGAACGCCATGCCCGCCAGCAGGACGGTCTTGTCGTCCTCGCCGAACGTGCGGATGGCGAAGTCCTTCACCGGGTGCGGTGTCAGGTCGATGGCGGTGTTGCCGACGGCCAGGAACGGCGAGGCGAACGGGTCGACGAGCGCGGCGACGAGGTGCCCGGCGGCCAACGCCGCCGCCACCGCGACGAGGCCCGTCGCGGCCGCCGCCCACAGCGGCGGCCGCGATGCCCCGGTTCCCGGGTCCTGCTGGTGCGCGGTTGCGTTCACACCAGGGGTTCGTGGCCGGCGGTCGTGCGGATTGCCCCGCTCACACCAGCGGCAGGACCACCACCGTCGGTGTCGTGGGTCGGGGTGACCCGCCGCGCGGCTCCACGGTCAGCCCCACGGCCTCCCGGCCGGTGAAACCACTGGCCAGCACCGGGGTCTCCGCCCCACCGGAGGGCGGGAGCAGCCCGGCCGGGCGCGGCCCGTCGGGTCCGATCAGCCACAGCTGGTAGGCGCGGTCCTCGGGGAGTCGCGCCAGGCCGTGGCCGAGGAACAGCACCTGGCCCCTGGCGGTGGACGCCACGACGGTGCCCGTGCCGCCGCCGGTCACGTCGCCGCGCACGAGCTCGGCGTCCGGCGCGGCCAGCAGCTCGGCGACCTGCCGGTTGCGGTCCTCGACCTGGGCCAGCGCCCGCAGGTCGCGTTCGAGCCTGCGGTTGTCGTCCACGGCCTGCACGCCCAGCACCACGGCGACCACGATGCCCGCCGCGGCGGCCAGCGCCGCCGTCCGCCGCACCCACGGCGTCCGGCTCGTCGGCTTGGTCTCCGGCGGATCCTGGCGCGTCCCGGTGACGGCGGCCAGCACCCGGTCGCGGAGGTGGGCGGGCGGCTCGACCGCGGTCTCACCGGCCAGCACCGCGGTGGTCTCCAGCAGCTCGGCGGTCTCCTGCGCGCAGGTCGGGCAGCCCGCGAGGTGCTCCTCGAACAGCCGCCGCTCGGCGTCGGAGACGGCGTCGAGCACGTAGGCGCCGATCAACGTGTGCGCGTCGTGGCGCGTGGTGTCGCCGGTCACCGGGTCACCCCCAGGCAGTCGCGGAGCCGGATCAGCCCGTCCCGCATCCGGGTCTTCACCGTGCCCAGCGGGATGCCGAGCACGGAGGCCGTCTCCGGGTAGGTGTAGCCCTTGAAGTAGCCGAGCAGGATCGACTCCCGCTGCAACCCGGTCAGCGTCGACAGGCACCGCCGCACCTGCCGCTGCTCGATGCGCGCGGCCACCTGCTCGCTGACCGCGTCGAAGGGCGTCTCCACGTCGCGTCGGGCAGCGAGGTCCTCCCGCCGGGTCGCGGCCTGGGCGGAGCGGACCCGGTCCACGGCGCGGCGGTGCGCCATCGTCATCACCCAGGCCAGCGCGCTGCCCCGGCCCGGGTCGAAGCGGGCGGCGGTGCGCCACACCTCCACCAACACCTCCTGGGTGACCTCCTCCGACTGCGCGTGGTCGCGCAGGACGCGCCGGACCAGGCTCAGCACCCGGCCCGCCACCACGTCGTACAGCCGCTCGAACGCCCGCTCGTCGCCGCGCGCCACCAGGCGCAGCAGCTCCTCGGCCGAGGCGTCGTCCGCGTGACCCGCGGGTACCGCTCGGAGCTCGCGCTCACGACCTGCCATCGTGTCCCTTTCCACTCGCCCTCGACGGGTGTTCGGCGCCGAGGGCCCCGCGGTTCGGTCCGGACCAGGTGTTCCGGGTGACCGGCCCGGCCGCACGAACGGGGGTGGCGGCCGGGCCGGCGGGTGGTCAGCGCCGCCAGTCGTTCGGACGGCCGAGGCGCCAGTCGTTCGGGCGGGTGGTGCCGGTGGTGACCGTGATGGTGCTCATGCTGCTCTCCTGGGGTGCTCGACTGTCTGTGAGGGCTTGGTTACGGTGTCATCACCTGTTGGGAGGCGGTGACACCCCATGGTCGCGGGGGAACGACGAGGGCGCGCGTCCCCTCTGGCGTGGTGCCGCGGTTGGTCGCTGTGGCGGCTGCCGCGCGCCGTGCTGGCGTACGTGCTCGGCGTGGAGGTCGTGGCGGTGGTCGCGGTGGCGGCCGTGGCCGCGTCGACGCCGGTCACCGGCCGTCACTGGGTGTGGTTCGCGGTGCTGGCGGGCGCGGCCGTGGTGCACTTCGAGGCCGCCCGCGGGCTGGAACGGGTCCGCGAGGTGGCCGCCGAGGGCAGCCCGTACGCGCACCCGCAGTCGATCTGGCTGTTCGCCGGGGTGCTGGTGCTGCCCCCGCCGCTGGTCGCCGCGCTGGTCGCGGTGAGCTACGGCTACGGGTGGCTGCGGATCTACCGGCGCAGCCCGCTGCACCGCAAGGTCTTCTCCGCCGCCACCGTGCTGCTGGGCTGCTGGTCGGCGGGCGCGATCCTGCTCGTCGCCCACCCGGACCGCGCCCTGCCGCACGCCGCGCAGCTCACCGGGCCGGTCGACCTGGGCGCGCTGGTGGCGGCCGGGGTGGCGTACTGGCTGGTCAACCTGGCCCTGGTGGTGGGCGCGATCCTGCTGTCCACGCCCGCCCGGCCGGGCCGCGACGTGCTGGGCCCGCTGAGCCAGCAGCTCGTCATCGCGGCCTCCATCGGCCTGGGCACGGGCCTGGCGGTGGTGCTGGTGACGGCGCCGTGGGTGGTGCCGGTGCTGGTGGTGACCATGCTCGGGATGCACCTGGGCCTGCTGCTGCCGGTCTACCGCACGGCCGCCCAGGTGGACGGCAAGACCGGCACGCTGACCTCCGTGGCCTGGAGCGAGCGCGCCGCGGCCGAGCTGACCCGCGCCTCGGCGACCGGGGCGCCGCTGGCCGTGCTGCTGCTCGACCTGGACCACTTCAGCGCCATCAACAACACCCGCGGCCACCTCGCCGGTGACCACGCGCTGCGGGCCGTGGCCGCCGAGCTGCGCCGCCAGGTCCGCGACCACGACCTGGTCGGCCGGTGGGGCGGCGAGGAGTTCGTCGTGCTGCTGCCCGGCGCGGACCCGGACGCCGCCCGGCAGGTCGCCGAGCGCATCCGCGCCGCGGTCCGCGCGCCGCTGACCGACGTGCCCGCGACCGGTGGGAGCGGCGACGCCATGCGGATCACCGCGTCGCTGGGCGTGGCCGCGTACCCCGTGCACGGCGGCACGGTCGACGAGCTGCTGCTGGCCGCCGACACCGCCCTGTACCGGGCGAAGAACAACGGCCGGGACCGGGTCGAGACGGCGCCGGTCGGCTGACCGCGATGGTGGAGCCGACCGGGCGGGCGCGGTACCGCGAGGTGTTCGCGTCGGCCGAGTTCCGGGCGATGTTCGTGGCGCACACCGTGTCGACCGTCGGTGACCAGTTCGCCCGGGTCGCGCTGACGGTGCTGGTGTTCCGCGACACCGGCTCCCCGGCGTGGGCGGCGATCACCTACGCGTTGACGTTCCTGCCGGACCTGGTCGGCGGTCCCCTGCTGGCGGGACTGGCCGACCGCTACCCGCGGCGCGCGGTGATGGTGTGCTCGGACGTGGCGCGGGCCGTGCTGGTCGTGGTGATGGCCGTGCCCGTCCTGCCGTGGCCGGTGGTGTGCGGGTTGCTGGTGCTGCTCCAGCTGGCGGGCGCGCCGGCGGTCCCGGCCCGGACCGCGCTGCTGCCGCACGTGCTGCCCGGTCCCGCGTTCCGGGCGGGCGCCGCCGCGCTGTCCACGGTGAGCCAGGCCGCGCAGGTCGCCGGGTTCGCCGCCGGCGGTGTGCTGGTCATCGCGGTCGGCACCGGCGGGGTGCTGCTGCTGGACGCCGCGTCGTTCGCGGTGTCGGCCGCCCTCGTGGCGTGGCGGGTGCGGCCCCGGCCCCGGCCCGGTGGCGACGGGGCGGTGCGGCCGGGGTGGTGGCGGGCGATGACGGCCGGCGCGGTGCTGGTGTGGCGGGACCGGCGGCTCCTCGCGCTGGTCGGCTTCGCGGCGCTGTCGGCGTTCTACATCAGCGGGGAGGCGCTGGCCGTGCCGCTGGCGGACGGGCTCGGCGGCGGGCCGGTCGCGGCCGGGCTGCTGTTCGCCGCCTACCCGGCCGGGTGCGCGGTGGCGAGCCTGGTCGTGGCCACCCGGCCGGAGGCGGTCCAGCTGCGCGCGCTGCCGGTGCTCGCGGTGGCCACCAGCGCGCCGCTGGTCGCCTGCGCCCTGGACCCCGGCCTGCCGGTGCTGGTGCTGGTGTTCGTGGCGTCCGGGGCGGCGTCCAGCTACCACGCCATCGCGTCGCCGACGTTCGCGCTCTGGACGCCCGACGAGGCCAGGGGGCAGGTCTACGGCCTGGCCGTGACCGCGCTCAAGATCGCCCAGGGGCTGGGTGTCGCCGCCGCCGGGCTGGCCGCCGAACAGGTGCCGCCGCACCAGGTCGTCGCGGCGGGCGGCGTGCTCGGGGTGCTCGCCGCCCTGGGCGTCGGCGTGCTGTGGCGGTGCAGCGGCGCCCACCGCCTCGTCAGGGACTGACCAACGCCGTCCGGGCGAGGCCGCGCAACCAGGCGTGGGCCCGGTCGGTGTCGTAGCGCTGGTGCCACGACAGGTGGACCTGGGCGGGCGGCAGCTCGACCGGCAGCGGGAGCAGGACCAGGTCGAGGTCGGCGGCGGCCGGGCGCGCGGTGAGCTCCGGGACCGTGACGACGAGGTCCGTGCGGCGCACGAAGGCGAAGGCGGCGGTTTCGGTGGGCGCGGACGCGACCACGCGGCGGGTGAGCCCGAGCCGGGCCAGGGCGTCGTCGAGGGCGTTGTCGAGGTTGCCGCGCCGGGACGCGGTGATGTGGTCGGCTGCGGCGTACCGCGCGGCGGTGACGGTGCTCGCGCTGGTCAGGGGGTGCCCCTGCCGAACGGCCAGGACGTGGTGGGTCTCGGTCACCTGCTCGGCGCGGACGTCCGGCGCGGTCGGGCGGCTCGCGTTCGCTTCGAGGTCGACCTCGCCCCGGCGCAGCTCCGGGGTGTCGGTGCTGGACTCGGCGAGGAAGCGCAACCGCACCCCCGGGGCCTGCTCGCGCACGGCCGCGAGCAGCGCGGGACCGGCGAGGGTGACCAGCGACTCGTGCCAGCGGAGCGTGAAGGTGCGGTCGAGGGTGGCCAGGTCCAGGTCGCGGCTCGGTGCGAGCACCCCGTGGACCTGCTGGAGCAGCCCGTGCACCTGCTCCCGGACGGCGACCGCGTACGGCGTCGGGGTCATCGTGCGGCCGGTGCGCACCAGGATCTGATCACCCGTCGTGCGCCGGAGGCGGCCGAGGCTGCGGCTCATCGCCGGCGCGGTGACGTGCATCCGCTCCGCCGCTCCGGCCACGCTGCCCTCTTCCAGCAGGGCGTCGAGCGCGGCGAGCAGGTTCAAATCCAATTGCATGTGAGTAATCCTAGCCGTGCTTTACATGCACTTGCAGTTATTCCAGAGCGCGCATACGTTCGTGTCACGGGGCCGGAATCGCCTCGAAACTCCTGCTCAGAAGGGGGTAGTCGCCATGCCCGGAACAGTTCCGGAGACCCGTTCCGACGCCGACCTGCTCGCGCAGACCGCGACCGCCGTGCGCACCGCCGGCGCGGCGCTGCACGAGCGGTTCGGCGAGGTGGTCCGCCACGAGACCCGCGACGAGCTGATGCGCGCGCTCGCCGCCAACGATGACGTGGCGATGGACGTGCTGCGGCCCCGCCTGACGAGCCTGCGCCCGCAGGCGCGCTGGGTGGACGACGAGCTCGAAGCCGGGGCGTTGCCCTCCGGCGAGTGGTGGGTCGTCGACCCGGCCGAGGGCAACGTCAACCACCTGCACGGCCTGTCGGCCTGGGCGGTCACCGCGACCCTCGTGCGCGACAACCAGCCGGTGCTCACCGCGGTCCACGTGCCGTTGCGCGGCGAGACCTACACCGCGCTGGCCGGCGGCGGTGCGCGGGTCGACAGCCGGCCGCTGCGCGTGTCGCACGCCACGAGCCTGGGGCTGAGCCTGGTGGCCACCAGCCAGGCCAGGCCGGACGAGGACGAGGCGGTCGTGCGGCGCGTCGGCTCCTCGATCACCGCGATGCTCCGCGACGCGCTCGTGGTGCGCGCCTCCGTGCCCGCGACGCTGCACCTGCTGGACGTGGCCGCCGGCCGGGTCGACGCCTTCTGGCAGTTCGCCGGCGCCCGCGCGGACCTGCTGCCCGGCGCGCTGCTCGTGGCCGAGGCGGGTGGATCTCTCTCCGACGCCGAAGGCCGTCCCTGGACCCCGGCGAGCGGGAGCTTCCTGGCCGCCGCACCCGGCGTGCACGCCGAAGCCGTCGCCACCCTCTCCCGCTGACCGCACTCCCGCTGACCACCCACTGGAAGGACCACCACCATGACCACGATCGCCATCCTCGGGAACGGCCGCGTCGGCGGCGCCCTCGCCCGCGCGCTCGCCGACGCCGGGCACGAGGTGACCGTCGCGGACCGCTCGTCCGCCGCCGCGGCCGCCTCCCGTGCGCGGGTCGTCATCAACGCCACTCCGGGCGCGGGATCGCTCGACCGGCTCACCGCGCTGCGGGAACACCTGCACGGCAAGGTGCTCGTCGACGTGTCCAACGCCACCGCCGAAGGACCGGACGGACTGCCGTCGGACCTGCTGCACCCCGGTTCCAGCCTCGCCGAGCGGCTACAAGAGGCGTTGCCGGACACGCAGGTCGTCAAGAGCCTCAACACGATGTCGTACCCGGTGATGACCGCGCCCGCCTCGCTCGCGCAGGCGCCCACCGCGTTCCTGTCCGCCGAGGCCAAGCAGGTCGTCCGCGCTCTCCTGGCCGACCTGGGCTGGCGCGCGGAGTGGGTCACCGACCTCGGCGGCATCCGGACGGCACGGGCCGCGGAAGCCGCGATCCTGTTCGTGCCACACGTGATCCGCGCTGCCGGGCCCCGGCCGTTCGCGGTGTCGATCGTCCACTGACGAGTCCGACGCTCCCCTCGGGACCGACGTGGCGGGTGTCTCCCGCGGTGTGGCTGTGACCGAGGTAATTTTGATTTGTTCCAGATAAGTCCACTAGGGTCGTGGTGTGACACCCGACTTCGAGGCGCAGCTGCGTGCCGTCTCGTTGCGCGTGACCCGGCCCAGGTTGGCGGTGCTCGCCGCGCTGCGCGACCACCCGCACGTCGACACCGAGACCGTGATCTCCTTGGTGCGCCAAGACCACCCCACGGTGTCCCACCAGGCGGTTTACGACGTGCTCCGGGCGTTGACGAACGCCGGCCTGGTGCGGCGCATCGAGCCCGCCGGCGTCACCGCCCGCTACGAGTCCCGGGTCGGGGACAACCACCACCACGTCGTGTGCCGCTCCTGCGGCGTCATCGCGGACGTCGACTGCGTCGTCGGTCACAGCCCCTGTCTCACCGCCTCCGACGACCGCGGCTTCGCGGTGGACGAGGCGGAGGTCGTCTTTTGGGGCACGTGCCCCGACTGCTCGGCCGACCACACCGCCAATGAACCGCCAGTTGGAAGGAAGTAGATGACCGACCCCAAGGCAACGCCCCAGTCGAGCGCACAGGGCGTGGACCAGAAGGCCGCGGTCGGCTGCCCGGTCGCGCACGATTCCGTGACCGCGCACGGCAGCGAGAGCGAGAACCCGGCGATCGACTCGCCGACCCCCAAGACGGGCGGCCGTCCGCGCACCAACCGGGACTGGTGGCCCAACCAGCTCGACCTCTCGGTGCTGCACGCCCACTCGCCGAAGGGCAACCCGCTGGGGGAGAACTTCGACTACGCCCGCGAGTTCGCCAAGCTCGACGTCGAGGCCCTCAAGCGCGACATCGTCGAGGTGCTCACCACCTCGCAGAGCTGGTGGCCCGCCGACTTCGGCCACTACGGCGGCCTGATGATCCGGCTGAGCTGGCACGCCGCGGGCACCTACCGCATCCACGACGGCCGCGGTGGCGCGGGCGACGGCGGTCAGCGGTTCGCGCCGCTGAACAGCTGGCCCGACAACGCCAACCTGGACAAGGCGCGCCGGCTGCTGTGGCCGGTCAAGCAGAAGTACGGCCAGAAGATCTCGTGGGCCGACCTGCTCGTGCTGGCCGGCAACGTCGCCCTGGAGTCGATGGGCTTCAAGACCTTCGGCTTCGGCTTCGGCCGCGTCGACGTCTGGGAGCCGGAGGAGATCTTCTGGGGCCCCGAGGACGCCTGGCTGGGTGACGAGCGCTACGTCAGCGAGTCGGAGATGGCGCCCGAGGTCGGCGCGACCGAGATGGGCCTGATCTACGTCAACCCCGAGGGCCCGCGCGGCAACGCCGACCCGTTGGCGGCGGCGCACTTCATCCGGGAGACCTTCGGCCGGATGGCGATGAACGACGAGGAGACCGTCGCCCTCATCGCCGGCGGTCACACCTTCGGCAAGACGCACGGCGCCGGCCCCGCCGACGCGCACGTGGGCGCGGAGCCCGAGGGCGCGCCGCTGGAGGCGCAGGGCCTGGGCTGGCTGAGCACCTACGGCAGCGGCAAGGGCGGCGACACGATCACCAGCGGTCTCGAGGTGACGTGGACCGACAAGCCGACGCAGTGGAGCAACCGCTTCTTCGAGATCCTGTTCGGCTACGAGTGGGAGCTGACCACGAGCCCCGGCGGCGCGAAGCAGTGGGTCGCCAAGGACGCCGAGGCGATCATCCCGGACGCGCACGACCCGGCCAAGAAGCACCTGCCGACCATGCTGACGACGGACCTGTCGCTGCGCGTGGACCCGGCGTACGAGAAGATCTCCCGCCGTTTCCTGGAGCACCCCGAGGAGTTCGCCCTGGCGTTCGCCAAGGCGTGGTACAAGCTGCTGCACCGCGACATGGGTCCGGTCAGCCGCTTCCTGGGCCCGTGGGTGCCCGAGGCGCAGCTGTGGCAGGACCCGGTGCCCGCCGTCGACCACGAGCTGGTGGGTGAGGCCGACATCGCCGCGCTCAAGGCGAAGGTCCTCGACTCCGGCCTGACGACCGCCGAGCTCGTCGGCACCGCGTGGGCGTCGGCCGCGAGCTTCCGCTCCACCGACAAGCGCGGTGGCGCCAACGGCGCGCGCATCCGCCTGGAGCCCCAGCGCAACTGGGAGGTCAACCAGCCCGAGCAGCTCGCGAAGGTGCTGGAGATCCTCGAAGGCGTCCAGCGCGAGTTCAACGAGGCGGGTGGCGCGAAGATCTCGCTGGCCGACCTGATCGTGCTGGCCGGCTCCGCCGCGGTCGAGCAGGCGTCGCGCGAGGCGGGCGTCGAGGTGACCGTGCCGTTCCGGCCGGGCCGCACCGACGCCGCGCAGGAGCAGACCGACGTCGAGTCGTTCAAGGTGCTGGAGCCGCGCGCGGACGGGTTCCGCAACTACGTGCGCCCCGGCGAGAAGCTGCAGCCCGAGGTGCTGCTGGTCGAGCGCGCGTACATGCTGGACCTGACCGCGCCCGAGATGACCGTCCTGGTCGGCGGCCTGCGCTCGCTCGGCGCCAACCACGGCGGCGCGCGGCACGGCGTGCTGACCGACCGACCGGGCGTGCTGACCAACGACTTCTTCGCCAACCTGCTCTCGCCGGGCACCCGGTGGCAGGCGTCGCAGTCCGAGGAGCACGTCTACGAGATCCGGGACGCGGCCAGCGACGAGCTGAAGTGGACCGCCACCGCGGTCGACCTCGTCTTCGGCTCGAACTCCCAGCTGCGGGCCCTGTCGGAGGTCTACGCCAGCGACGACGCCCGCGAGAAGTTCGTGGTCGACTTCGTGGCCGCGTGGACCAAGGTCATGGAACTGGACCGGTTCGACCTCGCGTGATCCGAAGTTGATCCGCCGTTGACACGAGGGCGGGCCCGGCGCCACCGCCGGGCCCGCCCTTCGTCGTCCACCCGGCCTGGCGGCCTGGGCCGCCTGCCTCATTCACCTGCCTTGTTCACCCGACGTGACCCCGGTGGTGCGCGTTCGAGTGATCACCTGCACTATCAGGGCATGCGCAGCTCACTGTTCAACCACACCGAACGATCCGTCGAGCCCGGCAGCTTCCAGCTGCAGAACGACCGGATGCTGAAGGTGGACCTCACCGGCAGCGGCGGGTTCTTCTTCGCCAAGCAGGGGTCGATGGTCGCCTACCAGGGTGACGTCGACTTCGCCTACGAGGGCGCGGGCGGGCTCGGCAAGCTGTTCAAGAAGGCGTTCACCGGCGAGGGCATGTCCCTGATGAAGGTGTCGGGCAGCGGCGACGTGTTCCTCGCCCAGGACGCCGACGAGATCTTCGTGCTCTACCTGGAGAACGAGGGCGTGACCGTCAACGGCAAGAACGTCCTCGCCTTCGAGTCCACCCTGAAGTGGGACATCAACCGCGTCGAAGGCGCCTCCATGCTGACCGGTGGCCTGTTCAACACCACCTTCACCGGCACGGGCGCCCTCGCCGTCACCGCGTACGGCACCCCGGTCGTGCTGAACGTCGACGTCCCCACCTACGTCGACATGCAGTCCGCCGTGCTGTGGTCGACCTCGCTGCAGTCCTCCATCCGCAAGACCGCCAAACTGGGCGCGGTCATCGGCCGGGGCTCGGGCGAGGCGTACCAGCTCGCGCTGTCGGGCCAGGGCATCGTGGTCGTCCAAGCCTCCGAAGGCCACCCCGTGCCCCAGGCCCAGTGACCACCGCGGGGACCTGCCGGCGGCACTTTCGCGCCGCCGGCAGTCCTGATCCGCTTCTTCCCGATCCCCCGGGCGGAGTGCGACGACCTACAGCCCCGTGGTGGAGCTGATCGCCTCGGCCCTCGCGGTCTGCCACAGGAATTCGAGGAAGGTGGGCGCCATCAGCTGCGCCTCCCGCTCCCCCTCGGTGTACATGAACACGGCGTCCGGCGACGCCCGGTCGAAGAAGTAGAACTGGTAACCCTGGTGCGTGGCGAAGAAGAACCGGCCGGACAGCTCGAGACGAGGGTCCTGCGCGGCGAACTCCCGGGCGTAGTCGTCGGCCTCGATCGGTTCGGGGAAGTAGATGTCCGTGCCCCTGAACAACCTGCCCGCCCTTCGGCCCAGGACCTCCAGGAACGCCAGGTAGTGCGCGGGCAGGGGGAAGTCGCCCGCCAGGTCGTGGACCGCTCGCAGCTCGTCCTCGTCGCAGCCCGCGACCTCGCCCGGCCGCGCGACTCCCAGCTCGACCAGCGCCGCCGCGAAACGCCTCATGTCCTCGACGACCTCGTCAGCCATGGGTGACCTCCACGCGGACCCCGGGATAGGCGTTGCGGAACTGGTCGATCACACTACTACAGGAATCGCAGATATCCCTTTCCGAATAGAGGTAGACCGTTCCCTTCGACGAAGGCGACAACGTGGTCGCGAGTTGTTCGAGGAGCTTCACCTCGGCGTCGTACGGCCGGACCGTCTTGCCGTCCGGCGACGTGGCCTCGAACCGCCGGTCGGCCGGGACGGGCGCCGTTCCGCCCAGTGACGTCTCACCGCTGTGCGACTCGATCTTCCCCGTGGCTCCGTCGATCTCGTAGGACGCCACGGCGACGTTCTTCCTGCCGGACAGGGTGGTCGGCGACTTGGCGAGCCGATCGCGCAGCGCCTTCGCCTCCGCCGCACCGTCCCAGTGGGCGGACGCGGTCGGGATCTTGCCGAGCTTCCCCAGCTTCGGGAGCTTGGCCGCGAGACCGCCGAGTCCGACGATCTCGATCCCGGCCCACAGGCTGCGCCCGATCGCCCGCCCGTAGTTGCCCTGCGCCAGCTCCTCCTCGACGGGCTTGGTCATGGCGCCCCAGAGCAGCCCGGCCGCGCCGAGCGGGTCGTCGGCGATCGCCTTGGCCGTGCGCGCCGCTCCCAGACCGCACTCCAACAGGTCTCCGGCGCACTCCTTCGCCGAGTCCCACGCCTCCCCGGCGCTTTCCTTGGCCGCCTGGCCGAGCCCGGCCACGACCCCGCCCGCCTCGCAGACCCAGGTCCAGGCCCAGCAGTCCGCACCCGACTGCTGCGTCAGCCAGGTCGGCGACTGGAGCGTCGCCGACACGTTCTGGATCACGGACCCGGCCTGCTCCAGCAGGTTGGCGTACACCGCCGAGTACGAGTTGTTCACGTCGCCGACCGGGTTGGCGTAGAAGCCGGCCTGGTGCGACGGCAGGTTCGGCGACGACGACACCGGCGGTGCGTTGTCGGGGCCGTACAGCGGCTGGGTCAGTGCCTCGGGAACCGGCAGGGGGTTGTTGCGGCCGAACGCCCTGGCTTCCTCCCGGGCGATGTCGGTGGGGCTCGGTCCCCTGCTGGTCGACCCCGAGCGGTTGCCGTTGGTGCTCCCGCTGTCCCTGCCCCGGTCGTTGGGCGGCACGTTGCCGAACCCGGGCTTGGTCGCCGCGTCCGGCGGCGGCTCGGCGTTCGGGGGCGGAGGTCCGCACAGGTCGGGCAGGATCATGCAGAACCAGTCGCCGATGTCGCCCCAGGGGTCCCAGGTCCCCGGCCGCGGACCGCACACACCTGGTCCGCCCAAGCACCAGTCGTCCGGCTGGTGGCCGCTGGGGTCGGAGTAGTTCAGCGGGGAGCCGAGGCCGTACGCGTAGCGGTTGGCCATGCCGGACGGGGTGCCGGGCAGCGGGTAGTCGTCGCGGGAGGCGAACGTGCCGCTGCCGGGGCGGTACCAGCGGGCGGTCATGTTGACCTGGCCCGTGTCCGGGTCGGTCCAGTCGCCCTGGAAGCCGATGGACCGCTTGGTCCCCGTGGTGGCCACCGCGCGGCCGAACGGGTCGAAGGTCGCGGTGTCGGCGGGCGCGGTCATCGGGCCGGTCGGGTCCAGCGTGGCGACGAGGTCGCCGTGCCCGTCGCTCACGGCCAGGCGTTCGACGTCGCCCCGGCCGATGGCCAGGAGTTGGTCGCCCCCGCCGCGCGAGTAGGTCGACGTGCCGTCGGAGACCAGTTCGTTGGACCGGCCGCCGTAGGTGAAGACCTGGCTGTTGCGGGTGGCGACGCGGTCCAGGCCGTCGTAGGCGTAGTTCTGCGCGCCCTGCCCGGTCATGCGGTCGAACGCGTCGAAGGAGAACGTCTCGCCGCCCGCCTTCGACGCCAGGGTGCCCCGGGCGCTGTGGGTGTAGGTCTGCGACCCCTCGGTCACCAGGCGGTTGCGCTCGTCGTAGGTCGAGGACTGGTCGCCCGCCTTGGTGCGGTTGCCCGCCGCGTCCCACTCGTAGGCCACCGTGCCCGAGGCCGAGGTCCACGACGTCAGCCTGCTCGCGTGGTCGTAGTCGTAGGTGTTCGCCCCGGCCGGGGTGGTCTTGGCGGTCAGCCTGTTCTTCTTGTCGTAGCCGTAGGTCGTCTGGCCGCCGGCGACGGTGTCGGACGCGAGGCGACCGGCGTCGTCGTAGCCGAAGACCCGTTCGCGTCCCGCGCCGAAGGCGATCTTCTCCACCTGGTTCGCGGCGTTGTAGCCGTAGGTCTGGGTCAGACCGGTCAGGCTGTCGGTGACGGTGGCCGGACGTCCCTTGACGTAGGTCGTCGAGGTGGTGCCGGACGCGTCGGTGCGGGACGTCGGCATGCCGTCCGCGTCGTACTGCCGCGCCGACTCACCGCCGGGCCCGCTCGCGGTGAGCAGGGCACCGCGGTCGTTGTAGGTGTAGGTGTTCTCCCCACCGACGCCCCGCACGCCGACCAGGCGGTTCAGCACGTCGTAGCGGAGCACGCGGTCCGCGGTGGCCGACTCGGCGCCCGCGCCGGTTTCGAGGGTCAGCCTGCCCAGGGCGTCGAACGTGCGCGTCCGCGTGACGCCGCCGGGCAGCCGCATCGACACCGGATCGCCCGCCGCGTTGTACGTGGTGGTCCACGTGCGGTCCGCCGTGGCGGGGTGGGCCGCCGTGGCGGGCTCGACCACGGACTCGCTCAGGCCCAGCGAGTTCACCGTGTAGACGGTCTTGTTGCCGCGGCCGTCGGTGAACCGGGTGGTGTGGCCCGCCGCGTCGTACCCGAAGCCGGTGATGATCGTCTTCCCGTCGGCGACCGGTTCGACCTGGCGGACGAGCCGCCCGAGGGCGTCGTGGGTGTAGGTGGTCTGCCGGTTGAACGGGTCGGTGGAGGTGGTGAGGTTGCCGTCGGCGTCGTAGCCGAACGTGCTGCGGCCGATCAGCGCACCGCTCGCGCCGAGCTGCCGGGTGGACGTGAGCCGTCCCGCGCTGTCGTAACCCGACCTCGACGTGCGGCCGAGCGCGTCGGAGGTGCGCACCAGGCGGTCGGTCATGTCGTAGCCGTACTGGGTGGTGACGCCCGCGGCCGTGGTGGAGCGGACCACCTGGCCCACCGCGTCGTGCTCCCACGTCGCCGCGTTGCGCCCCGGTGACGTGGCCTTGACCAGGCGTCCCGCGTCGTCGTGCTCGTAGTCGGTGGTCAGCGTGGTCGACGGGTGGCGTTCCAGGACGCTGGAGGTGATCCGCCTGCCGAACCCGTCGTAGGTGGCCTCGGTGCGTCCGCCGGACGGGTCGTCGGCGGACAGCAGCTCGCCGGTGCGGGTGTAGGAGTACAGCCAGGAACCGGCGGACTCGGTCGGCGCGTCGGCCTTCGGCACCGTCTGCTCGACCAGCCGGTCGAGCTGGTCGTACCGGAAGGTGCTGACCGCACCGCGGGCGTCGGTGCTGCGGACCACGTTGCCCACCGGGTCGTAGGCGACCTCGCCGGTGCGGGTGATCGGGGTGGTCTGCCCCGGAGGGGTGTAGGCGGGGCTGTGCGTGCGCACCACGCGGCCGAGCCGGTCCACGTCGAACCGGGTGACGTTGCCGTTGGCGTCACGGTTGGCGGTGACCTGGCCGAACGCGTTGTACCCGGTCTTGGACTCGGGACGGGTGACGGCCGGGTCGCCGCCGCCGGACTCCACCGCCACCGGCGGCTGCTGGACGCCGACCAGCCGGCTCGCCGTGTCGTAGCTGAACGAGGTCGTGTACGCGGACGGGTCGGCCCCGGTCTCGTTGCCGCGCGGCGAGGTCACCGAGGTGATCAGGCCGCGCTGGTCGTAGCCGTACTTCGTCACCAGCCACGACGTGCCCAGGCGGGTGGACTCGGTGGTGCGCCGGCCCGCGATGTCGTAGGTGTAGTCGACGACCTCCGCCTCGCCGCTGCCCGTGCTGCCGGTGTTGGAGTCGTTGCCGGTGCGGGTGACCCGCTTGACCTTGCCGTTGCGGTCGTACTCCACGGCCGTGCGCCGGTTCAACCCGGTCGGGTCGGCGGTGGACACCGTCCTGCGGCCCACGGCGTCGTACTCGTAGGTCGTGACCAGGCCGCCGGCCAGGCGCTGCTCGGTCAGGTTGCCGGCGGCGTCGTAGGTGTTGCGCTCGACCTCGATCTGCGGCCTGGTGCCACCGGCCGGGGCGTAGCCGAGGAGCTTGCGCGAGCGGAGCAGGTCGTCGTCGTAGTACTCGCGCACCTCCGTGCGCTGCATCGCGTCGGTGGTCCGCACCAGCCGGCCCGCGCCGTCGTAGGTGTTGGCGCGCAGGACCAGGTAGTCCTGCGGCAGGGCGGGCGCGCCTTCCGGGTCGCCGTTCCAGCCGCGCAGGCGGACCTCCGAGACGGCGTTGCGCGCGGTGTAGGCGAACTCCTGGCGCACGCCGTTGGCGTTGACGGTCCAGGTGAGGTTGCCGAACGCGTCGTAGCCGTGGCTCGTCTCGCCGCCGAGCGGGTCGGTGATCCGGTCGACCCGACCGTGCGCGTCGTACGTGACCCGGTTGACCCGCGCCTCGTCACCGCCGCTCACGTCGCCGACCTCCAGCCGGACCTGGCGCCCGTCGGCGTCGTACTCGACGTCCGTGCGCCGGGTGTGGGTGACGCCGGTGATCGCGTCGACCGTCGGCGGCTCGGTGACGCGCACGACGCGTGAGAGCTCGTCGTAGACGTGGGTGGCCGTCAAGCCCTGCGGGTGGGCGTCCGAGAACACCTTGGTGGTCAGCAGCCGGCCCAAGGCGTCGTAGGTGTGCACGGTCCGCAGCCCGGACGGGGCGCGCACCTCGGCCAGGTCGCCGGTGCGGTAGTACGAGTAGCGGGTCTCGCCGCCCTCGGCGTCACGGCTGGTCTTGACCAGGCCCGGCGGTTGGTTGCCGCCGTCGAAACCCGGTTCGCCGCCGTCGGTGTAGGTGTGGGACACCACCCCGCTGTCGGCGGTGGTCTGGGAGACCAGGTCGCCGCGGGTGTTGTAGGTGTAGGAGGTGCGGTAGCGGTTGTCGGTCGGGCCGGACGAGCGGGCGTCGCGGTGTTCGAGCAGGCGGTCGTTGCGCGGGTCGGTGGCGTCGTTGGGGTTGAGGTAGTAGGCGTAGTGGGCGGTCTGGCAGTTGGAGATGCCGCGGCAGGTCTTGCGGGACTTCACGTTGCCGCGCTCGTCGTGGGCCAGCACGATCTGCCGGCCGGTCTCGTCGGTGATCGTGGTCTGGAAGCCGGACTCGTCGTAGCCGAACGTGCGCACGCCCTGGAACTCGACGTCGACGAAACCTCCGCCACCCCCGATCGGCACGTCGCAGAAGTTGCCGCCCGGCACCGGCGCGCACGTCGTCGGCGACGTCGGCGGCGCCGTGTCGTCCGGCGGTGTGTCCTCGGGGCGGGTGGAGATGCCCAGCGGGGAGAGCTGGCGCAGGATGCGCCCGCGCAGCGGGTCGAAGTCGTAGAAGTGGTTGCGGTTGCCGGGATCGGTGACCCGGACGGTGCGGACCAGGTTGGTGTCGTTGCCGGTGATGACCGGCGTGCCGAACTTCCAGGTGCCGCCGTTGCCGTCGAGGTACTCCGACACGCGGTCCTGCACGGTGTCGTAGCGCAGCTCGGCCGCGACCCGCCCGGTCGGCAGGGTCACCTTGGCGACCTGGTCGGCGGCGAGCCGGGCGGAGTGGTGCGCGCGGACCTGGTTGAGGCCCAGCGGTTGCGCGTAGACGGCCGCCTCGTCGATGTCGCCCTTGAAGAACCACTTGGACTGGGTGCTCCAGGCCGGCCAGTCGTTCGCCGGGCTGAACGAGATGCCCGCGCCGAGCTGGCCGTGCGTCAGGTCGTGGTTGTCGACCACGCCCGCGCGCTCACCGACCACCGCCCCGTCGAGGTACAACGTCTGCGAGCCCACCGCCGCCGCCAGCACCACGTGGTGCCACTGGCCGTCGTTGACCGCACCGGTCGTGGTGATCGGCGGCGAGGTGGGGTTGGGGTCGGTCCAGAACAGGCCGCGCAGCTTGCCGTCCGTGCCGACGTACAGCACGGGCACGGTGGCGGTGTGGCCGGTCTGGTCGAAGGGCTTGTTCTGGAACGCGACCAGCGGGCCGGACGCGGTGGTGCGGAACCACAGCTCCACGCTCGCGTTGCGGTTCTTGCTGATCGCGTGGTCGGGCAGGGTGATCCGGGACTTCACGCCGTCGAAGCCCGCGGCCGTGTCCGCGGTGCCGGCCGGCGCGCCGGGCCGTCCCCTCTGCACGTCGACGTAGGAGCCGAAGTCCTTGCCGAGGTTGACGCCGACCTGGCTGGCGGCCTTGTCGCCGGAGTCGCCCAGCGGCCAGTACGACGACGGCCTGCTGTCGAGCACGGCGCTGCGGTAGTGCGACCCGGTCGTGTAGTCGTAGGTGGCGCAGCCGTCCTTCGGGTCGCAGACCTTGGTCAGCTTGTCGCCGTCGTAGGTGTAGCGCCACGTCGGAGTCGTGCCGTTGACCGGGTTCGTGGCGACCGACGTGACGTGCGCACCGGTCCACGTGAAGGTCAGGTACCGGCCGGTGACGGGGCTGCGGGCCTGGCTGAGCCGGCCCGCCGCGTCGTGGACCAGCTCGACGGCGCGCAGCGCGTTGTCGGTGATGCGGGTCAGCTTGCCGTCGGCGCGGAAGTAGTAGCCGGTGGCGTTCTTGTCGACCAGCGTCCAGCCGTTGTCGGCGTTGCGGAACAGCGTGGCGTACCGGCCGGGCGGCGGGGCGTAGGTGCCGTCACCGTGGTGGCCGAAGCGGACCTGGCTGCCGTCGGGGTAGGTGATGACGACGTTGCCCGTGCCGTCCTGGTCCTGGACCGCGCGCATGTCGAACTGGCTGGTCCAGCCCGCGCCGAAGAGCAGGTCGCGGCGCGGGTCGAGGCTGTTGTAGGTGCGGGTGACGGTCAGCGGCGGACCGGTGCTGCCCACCGACGCGTCGATGGCGCTGGTGCGGTAGTTCGCGACCTGGGCGTCCACGTCGCCCGCCTTGCCGCTGTACGGGGCGTTGCCGAGGTGCGCGGTGATCTCCGGCTGCGGTACGGCGGTCAGCAGCACGCTGGCCTGCACCGGCGCGCTCTCGGCGCCGCCGGAGTCCTTCACGTACGCGTTCCAGGTGTAGGTCTTGCTCCACCGCAACGACCCGGCAGGAACCGTCCACGAAGGACTGCCCTGGAAGCCGGAGTCGACGCACGCGGCCGGGTTCGCCTTGTCGCACACCACGAACCGGTACTGCAGGCCGGCGCCGCCGTTGTCGATGTCGAGGCCGTTGGCCCACAGCGTCGGGGTCAACGTGGGCGCGGAGTAGCCGTTGGGCGGGTACTGGGCCCGCAGCACCGGCGGCACGTTCTTCATCTCCAGCAACAGCACCGCGGGCGGGATCTGCTCGTCCACGAAGTACGCGTGGCCCTTGCGGTGCATGCTGAACTCGAAGGTGTACTGACCCCAGTCGGCGGGCGGGGTGATCGCCGCCTCCAGCGACACCGAGTGCCCGCGCGGCACCTCGTTCGGCAGCACGGCCGAGTCGTTGACCTGCACCATGGGCGCGCCGTTGGCGGAGAACTGGCGGTAGGACAGCACGTACTCGCCCGGCGTCCACGTGGTCGCGCCGTGGTTGGTGACCGTGATGCCGACCTTGCCCGGCTGGCCGCCCTTGAGCAGCGGGGGCTGCGGCGTCGGCCGGTCGATCCGGTACGAGGCGTCGTACGGGGTGTGCGTGATGAACAGGCGCGGCTTGTTCGCGGTGCCGTGGCCGTAGAACTTCTTCCAGCCGTACTGGTCGGTCTCCGACGCGCGCACGGTCAGGCCGTAGTTGGCCTGCTGCCCGCTCACCCACCGCTGGACGAGGTCGCGGCCCTTGGCGCCGAGCGGGACGCCCGCGGGCAGTTGGACCGGGTCGCGCCGGGCGCGATGTAGCCGTAGGCGAACGACGCGCTGTCCAGCTCGGCCCCGTACGCGGGACCGGGGAACGTCTGGCCGGTGCCGGCGGTCCACGGCGCGGTGACCGGGTGCACGCTCACCGGTCGCGGGTTGCAGGAGTAGGAGTGGAAGTTGGTCAGGGCCAACGACGCGCCGAAGATCTTGTGGTGCGCCAACGAGTTCTCGACGCCCGGGAACGCCAGGTAGCTCGCGGTGGTGATGGTGACGCCGCCGTCCTGGACGGTGCCCACCCGCAGTTCCTGCCCGGCGGCGTTGCTGAAGTTCTGGTTGTTGCTCTGCCGCTGCACGTACATGCTCGCGGGCGACTCCAGCGTGGTCACGGTCGGGTCGACCAGCACCGGGAAGCGGCGGGCCGGGTCGGCCAGCCAGTCGCGGTCCAGGTGGACCCGCAGCACCTCGCCCACCAGCTCGTAGCGCACGCCCGCGGAGAACGCCGGGCCGGCCGGGCCGTCGTGGGAGTCCTCCATGTGACCGGCGGGCACGAGCGCCCGCCGCTCGCCACCGGCGTCGACCAGCTCGATCGCGCCGTCGACCACCTTCGCGGTCAACCCCTCGAGCTGCAACGGGAAGTCGAACGAACGAGGTGTGTCGGCGGAGTGCAGGACCAGCGTCTCCTTGACACCGCCGGACTGCAGGTCGAGCCGCAGGTCCACGTTCGGCCGCACGGCCGGGTACGTGACGCGCGAGCCCTCGGCGCGGCCGGTGCTGCGCGCCGCGTCCTTGAGCGAGAACCCGAAGCTGCTCTTGTCCCCCAACGCCATCCGCACGAGCGGCGCGGCGTCGGCGGTGTCGGCCAGCCGCACGTCCACGCTGTCGGACTTGTTGCGCCACTCACCGCCGTCGCGCACCGCGGTCGGGTCGACCGGCGCCCACGAGCCGTCAGGCCCGCGGTGGTGCAACGGGTCCTGGCTCACCTCGGTGGTCAACGTGCCGTCGGTGTTGGCGAAGGTGCGCGACCGGTCCGTGCGACGGTCGGCCAGTTCCCGGCTGGTGGCCGCGTCGAACCCGCGCACCTCGCGCGGCGCGGCCTCCCCCACGCGCGCCTCGTTGGCGGGCGGGACGGGTTCGGGTTGTCCCTCGATCTTCGGGAACTGCGACTGCAACGACCGCGGCTCGGCCTTGTTCACCGCTCGGGCGTCCGCGCCCCCTTGCGCGTCACCCCACTGCTGCGCCGGACCGTGCCCCGGCAGAGCGGCTGCGGCGGCTTCCCGCCGGTCCCGCTGTTCCACGAACACGACCGCCAGGGCCGTGCCCATCAGACCGATGACCAGAGCGCCGACGAGCGCCAGGACGGCGCCGCGGCGGGACATGCGCAGAGCAGCACGACGTGGTCTCACCACGTGATCCTTCCCCTGAGGGATCGCCCGAAGAGCCCGATCCCCCTCGGACCGGTGGCGAGTCGGCGCAAGTATGTGGGGCGGTTTCGCCACCCAGCAAGCGTTTGTCCCGCCGCGGGACAGCCCGCACTACGGCTCCTTGCGCCGACCGCCGCCGACGCTCATGCTTCGGCGCGGCAGCGACCGGGCTGCCCGACTTCCTTGGGGGAGCGATGCGACACAGACCCGCGCACGGCAGGCTCCTGGCCTCCGTGCTGGCGTTGACCGCCGCGCTGACGGCGACCTCCGCCGTCACCGGCCCGACCGCCGCGCAGGCGGCGGACTCGTTGCAGTGCAGGACGACCGCCTCGATCTTCACCGTCGTGTCCGACAGCCGGCTGTACGTGTGGGGGCACCACGAGCCGGAGACCGGCGTGGCGAGCTGGCAGTACGGCCAGGAACTCGGTTCCGGGTGGGGCAACGCGACCTGGGCCGGCCCCGACGGCCGGATCTACACCGTCAACGACACCGGTGAGCTGCACCGGCGCCGGTGGGCGAACGGGGCCTGGGAGGGCGGCGGCCCCAGCGCCTACACCGTGATCGGCACCGGGTTCACCACCTACCGGAACCCGGCTTACCGCAACAAGTTCACGGTCGACTCGCTCGGCCACTTCTACGCCGTCGACCCGAGCGGGTTCCTGCGCTGGCGCAGCTACAACGAGACCACCGGCACGTGGCAGGAAGCCGTGCTCGACGCCGGCTGGGACCGGTACGACATGATCACCGCGGCGGGCAACGGGATCATCTACGCCCGCAGCACGAGCGGTTTCCTGTACCGGTACGAGTACCACGCCGCGTCCCAACGCCTGTCCGGGTCCACCTCGGTCGGCAGCGGTGACTGGGGCGGGTTCGTCAAGCTGTTCTCCCCCGGCGGTGACGTGCTGTACGCCGTGCGGCCCACCGGGCAGATGCTCTGGTACCGCTACGTGGTCGGGTCCGGTCTGGCCACCGGTTCGGGCCGCGAGGTCGGCAGTGGCGGGTGGGCCGCCGACCTCGCCACCGTGGCGTCGACCGACGACTGCCGGTTGACCACGACGAGCGAACCGCAGCGCCCGGCCGTGGCGGTGGACCGGTCCGCGCCGGCGGCGCTGCTCAAGACGAGCAACGGCTACTTGCAGTACGGCTACGTCAACGGCGAGGGCCGGTTGGTGCACGGCGAGATCCGCGACCTCTACAACGTCAACCCCAACGGGTTCGCCGCGCTGCCCGGGTACGCGGGCTTCACCGGCAAGCCGTCGTACGCCGAGAACCAGAACGGTCAGCTCCGGCTGTACGCCCACGGCACGGACTCCGACGCCCGCGGCTCCCTGCAGACCTCGCCCGGCGCGTGGAACGGGTTGTCGTACTTCGGCGGCCGGATGAAGACCGGCCCGCGGCTCGTGCGCACGTCCGACAACCTGGTGACGTTCGTCGCGCTGGACGAGCAGGGCTACATCTGGACCAAGCCGCAGCGGGTGCTCAACGCCTCGATCCACGCGTGGCGCAGGAACACCTACCAGAACCCGCTGCCCGTGGCGCCGGCCGGACCGCTGACGGCCACCGCGGACGGCAACGGCATCGAGCTCGCCGCGCTGGGTGTGAACGGCGTGACCTACACGTACTGGATCGCCGCCGAGGGCCAGGTGACCGTGAACGTCCCGCCGTCGCCGTGGAGCTCGCTGGGCAACCCGGCCGGCACCCTGGCGACGAACGTGGTGCTGCCCGACGGCGCCGGCGAGGTCTGGTTCACCCGTGCCGACGACGGCCAGGTCTGGACCAAGCGGACCGGCGCCACCGCGTGGACCGTGCTGCCGGCCGCGACCCCGGCGGGCGTGACGGCGGCCGGCGCGCCCAGCGCGATCTTGGCCCCGGACGGCACGCTCCAGGTCGCGGTGCGCGGCTCGGACGGTTTCGTGTACCGCACGGGACAGGCCAACCCCGGTAGCAGCACGTGGCTGCCGTGGACCGAGATCACGCAGTACGAGCAGGAGTCGGCCGTCGACCCGACGCTGTCCCTGGCCGCCGACACGTGGGTGATCGCCTTCCGCACCCCCGCCGGCGACCCGAAGCTGCGGCGCTTCCAGCCGGGCGGCGCCGCGGCGCGCACCGCCGCCGCGAGCGGGGACTTCGTCGAGGTGCCGTTGGCCGTGACCGGGTGACCCGCCCCGGGTCGGGTGCGCCGGCGCCCGACCCGGGAACGCCCCTCCTGCTGAGGGCTGATCCGCCCACAGCAGCACGACACCCGGATCGGCGCGGTGTGTCGGCATCGTCGAGGGCATGAGCGACAACGAGAAGCTGCCCTTGTTCGACCACCGGCTCCGGGAGAGGTTCTTCGCCCGACGGGTGCTCGTCCTCGACGGCCCGCTGGACGACGACAACGGCACGGTGCTGGCCACCCAGCTGCTGTCGCTGGCCGCCGAGGACCCCGGCAAGGACGTGGCGCTGTGGATCCACTCGCCGGGCGGCTCGGTGCCGGCCATGCTGGCCATCCGCGACGTCATGCGGCTCGTGCCGTGCGACGTGTCCACCCTCGCGTTGGGACTCGCGTGCAGCGCGGGGCAGTTCCTGCTGTCGGCGGGCACGCCCGGCAAGCGCTTCGCGCTCCCCCACGCCCGCATCCTGATGCACCAGGGCTCGGCGGGGATCGGCGGGTCGGCGGTCGAGGTGCAGGTGCAGGCCGACGACCTGCGGCACACCCGCGACACCGTGCTCGGGCTCATCGCGCAGGACACCGGCCAGCCGGTCGACCGGATCTTCGCCGACTCCCTGCACGACCGCTGGTTCACCACCGCGCAGGCGCTCGACTACGGCTTCATCGACCACGTGGTGGACAGCCTGGACCAGGTCGTGCCGGTGCGCACGCACGAACTCGGCCTCGGCCCGCGGACGGGAGCGCGCGCGTGAGCACCTACACGATCCCCAACGTCATCACCCGCAGCGTCAACGGCGAGCGCGTGATGGACGTGTACTCGCACCTGCTGTCCGAGCGGATCGTCTACCTCGGCACCGCGATCGACTCCGGTGTGGCCAACGCGCTGATCGCGCAGCTGCTGCACCTGGAGGCGGACAACCCGGACCGCGAGATCAACCTGTACATCAACAGCGAGGGCGGCGACCCGTCCGCGATGCTCGCCCTGTACGACACCATGCGCTACATCAAGGCCCCGGTGGCGACGACGTGCGTCGGGCAGGCGGTCGCGGCGGGCGCGGTGCTGCTGGCGGCGGGACGGGCCGGGCACCGCTTCGTGCTGCCCCACACGAGGGTGGTGCTGCACCAGCCCGCGGCGCAGGGCCGCGGCACCATCCCCGACCTCATCCTCCAGGCCGACGAGGTGGTCCGGGTGCGCACCCAGTTGGAGGAGATCCTGTCCCTGCACACGGGTCGCGACGTCGAGGAACTGCGGCACGACACCGACCGGGACCGGGTGTTCGACGCGGCGGGCGCGGTCGCCTACGGGCTGGCCGACCACGTCCTGGAGCACCGCGCCTGAAGCCTCAGGCGGCCAGGAGCACGGGTCCCGCCGGACGACGCCGGGCCGCGGGACCCGTGCCGCGCCGCACGTCGCCCGCGATGTCGGCGAGCAGGTCGCCCAGCCCGAGGCCGAGCGCGCCGGTCACCGCGGCGATCATCTCGCTGGACGGCTCCTTGCGCCCGCGTTCGATCTCCGACAGGTACTGCGGCGAGATGCCGGCCCGCTGCGCGACGTCGACCAGCCGGCTGCCCCGCTCCTCGCGGGCCGCGCGCAGGCTGCGGCCCAGCACCTCGCGCCACAGCGGTTCCGGCTCGGGGTCGGGGGTGCGGGTGCGGTCGAAGGCGAGGACGTCGGCCATGCCGCCATCCTGACGCAGGCCGGCCGGCCGGGGGCAGCGGTTCCGCTCCGGGCGGAACCCGGTCACCGACGCGAGGGGACGCTGACGAAGGCGACGGCGGCGAGCACCACCAGGCAGCCGACGAGCTGCGGCGCGCTCGGCCGCTCGTGCAGCAGCACGACGCCCATCAGGATCGCGCCGACCGGTTGCAGCAGCATCATCGTCGCGCCCGTGGCGCTGGACAGCCGGGGCAGCGCGGTGGAGATCAGCAGCCAGCCCACGATCTGCCCGATCAGCGCCAGCGCGACCAGCCAGCCCAGCGCGGGCCACCCCGGTGACAGGTCCAGCCGGTCGGTCGGCACGCCGATCGCCACCGCGACGACCCCCGCCGACGCGGTGGCCAGGAACAGCGTGTGGTCGCGGGCACCGGGGCCCGTGCTGCGGCGCATCAGCACCAGGTAGGCGGCGAACCCCACGCCCGCGCCCAGCGCGAGCACCGCGCCGAGGACCGGGTCGGGGCCGAACGCGGGCGTGCCCGCCAGGCCGCCCGCGAGCACGATCCCGCCCAGCAGCACGGGGGCGGCGTACAGGAACCGGTTCGACGGCCGTTCCCGGAACAGCGCGTAGGCCACCGCGGGCACGATCACCACCTGCACGGACAGCAGCACGGTCGCGATGCCCGCGCCGACCAGCGCGATGGCGTCGCCCCACAGCACGAAGTCCACGCCGAGCCCCACGCCCGCGAGCAGCGGCAGCAGCACCCGTCGCCGCGACGCGCCGCGCCGCCGTTCCCACCACACCAGCGCGGCCAGCACCGGCAACGAGAACAGGCACCGCCAGAACGCGCTGGTGCTGCCGCTGGTGCCGGACACCTTGATGAACACCGACGACAGCGCGATGCAGAAGCTGCCCGCCATCGCGAGCAGCGCGGGGTTCACCCTCGTGCGCGTCGGCGGCACGCCGGCGGGACGGAGGTCGGTCGTGGTCACGGCTCCACCCTCGGGCCCACGACCATCAAGGACAAGCGAATTGTCGTGAGCAGAACCCGGTAGCATCGCTACCGTGTTCGGTCTGGAGCGGATGCGCGCCCTGCACGCCGTGGCGACGCACGGGACGGTCGCGGCGGCGGCGACGGCGCTGCACGTGACGCCGTCCGGCGTGTCCCAGCAGTTGGCCAAGCTGGAACGCGAGGCCGGTCAGCGCCTGCTGGAGCCGCACGGCCGCACGGTCCGCCTCACCACCGCCGGGCACGTGCTGGCGGGTCACGCGGCGGCCATCCTGGCCCGGGTCGAGCAGGCCCGGACGGACCTGGAGCTGCTGCGCGAGGACGTCACCGGTCCCCTGCGGATCGGCGCGATCCCGACCACGGTGCACGCCCTGCTGCCGCCCGTGCTCGCGACGCTGCGCGACCGGCACCCCGGCCTGGAGGTGACCCTGCACGAGGGCGAGGCCGAGGAGACCATGCCGCTGGTGGTCGACGGCAGGCTGGACGTGGCGGTGCTGGAGAGCTGGGAGCACCGGCCGACCGCCGTGCCGCCGTCGACCTCGCGGACCACGCTGCTGTCCGACGTCGCCGACCTCGCCCTGCCCGCGGGGCACCGCCTGGCGCACCGCAAGGTCGTCGACCTGACCGAGGTCGACGACCTGCCGTGGATCGCCTGGAGCGCGGGCTCCAGCTGCCACGACTGGCTGACGCACGTGCTGCGGCAGGAGGGCGTCGGCACGCGGATCACCTGCACCGTGGGCAGCTACCCGACCCAACTGGCCCTGGTGGCGGGCAACGTGGGCGCGGCGGCGATCCCCCGCCTCGGCCGCGACCCGGCGCCCGAGGGCGTCCGGTTCGTCACCACCCGCCCGGCCCTGAACCGCACCATCTACGCGATCAACCGCGCCGAGGACGACGACCGCGGCGCGATCCGGGCCTGCGTGGACGCCCTGGTCGCCGCGGCGACCGGGTTCCAGCACCTCGCCTGACCCGCCCGGCGCGGGACGGCGGGCGGGTCAGCCCTTCGCCGCGGTCGCGACGACCCGGGCCAGCTCGACCGGCCGGGTGAGCATGGGCCAGTGGCCGGAGTCGAGGTCGACGTAGTCGAGGTGCTCCACCGCGGCCAGCTCGGGCACGTCCCCGCCGTCGATCCACCCCTTGGCCTGGTCCGGGGTGTACTCGGGGCAGACGACCAGCACGGGCACGTCGAAGCGGCGTCGGTCGGTCAGCCGCACGACGCCCGTGGCCACCCCCGCGGGCACGGGGATCGCGGCGTCCGCGAAGGCGCACTTGGCCTCGTCGTCCAGGTCGGCGGAGTCCGACCCGGCGAACGGCTCCCAGCCCGGGAACGGCATCGCGCCGTCGCGCAGCTCGAAGAAGTCGGCGTAGGGCTTGCCGTCGCCCGCCGGGAAGCCGCCGACGAGGACGAGCCCGGCGACCCGGTCCGGCCGGGCGTCGGCGGCCAGCCAGGCCAGGGTGCACGCGGCCGAGTGTCCGACGACCAGCACGTCACCGGGCGCCGCGTCCACCGCGGCGAGCACCGCGGCCACCTGGTCGTCCAGCGTGGCGGACGCGTCGCCGTCGCCCTGGCCGGGCAGGGTGAGCGGCACGGGGCGGTGGCCGAGGGCCGCCAGCGCGGGCACGACGTCGTCCCACGCGGAACCGTCGAGCCACAGGCCGGCGATGAGCAGGATGTCCACGATGAGGTCTTCCTCCGGTCGGATCTGGTCGGTGTCGGGGCACGGTAGGCCCGCATCCGGACGATCCGCGTCCGGTCCACCCGCCGAGGCCGTCACCGAGGTCACCCGACGGGGTGGCCGCACGGGCTGCTAAGATCAGTGCAGGTATCCGTCTTGAGGGAGACTCGACGTGGCAGGTGAAGACGACATCTCCGGGTGAGCCCCGGATGTGACCGGCCCGCGGCGCAGCCGCAGCGGCCGTCCCAGTCGTCCGCCTTGTCCGCTGGGCAGCGCTCTGCCCGCACCACACCCGAGGTCTCTCCACCATGTCCGAAACCTGCGTCGTCGTCTCCGGCCTGTTCTTCTCCTGGCCCGACGACACCCCCGTGTTCGACGGGCTGTCCTTCACCGTCCCGAGCGGCCGCACCGGGCTCGTCGCGCCCAACGGCGCCGGCAAGTCGACCCTGCTCAAGCTGATCGCGGGCGTGCTGCGGCCGTCGGCGGGCAGCGTCACCGTCGACGGCGTGCTCGGCCACCTGCCCCAGGACCTGCCGCTGACCGGCGAGCCGACCGTCGCCGAGGTCCTCGGCGTGGCACCCGTGCTGCACGCCCTGGCCGCGGTCGAGTCCGGTGACGTCGCCGAGGAGCACTTCACCACCATCGGCAACGACTGGGACGTCGAGGAGCGCACCCGCGCCCAGCTCGACCGGCTGGGCCTGGGCGACCTGGCCCTGGACCGCCGCCTGCACACGCTCAGCGGCGGCCAGGTCGTCTCCCTCGGCCTGGCGGCCCAACTGCTCAAGCGGCCGGACGTGCTCCTGCTGGACGAGCCGACCAACAACCTCGACCTCGACGCGCGGCACAAGCTCTACGAGGTGCTGGACGACTGGCACGGCTGCCTGCTCGTGGTCAGCCACGACCGCGCCCTGCTCGATCGCGTGGACCGCGTCGCCGAGATCGACGGCGGCGAGGTCCGCTACTACGGCGGGAACTTCACCGAGTACGAACGCGCGGTCGAGGCCGCGCGTGAGGTCGCCGAGAAGAACGTCCGCAACGTCGAGCAGGAGCTCAAGCGGGAGAAGCGGGAGATGCAGCAGGCCCGCGAACGCGCCGCCCGCCGGGCGAGCAACGCGGCGCGCAACCTCGGCAACGCGGGGCTGCCCAGGATCTTCGCCGGGACCATGAAGCGCAACGCGCAGGAGTCGGCGGGCAAGGCGAGCGGCACGCACGCGGCCCGGGTCGGCGCGGCCAAGGCCAAGCTGGACGAGGCCGAGCGGGCCTTGCGGGACGAGCAGAAGATCGCCTTGGAGCTGCCGCAGACCGCCGTGCCCGCCGGGCGGACGCTGTTCCTGGGCGAACGACTGCGCGCGGCCTACGGCGACCGGGAGCTGTTCGCGGGCGAGGGCGCCGACCTGGCCATCCGCGGCCCCGAGCGGATCGCGCTCACCGGGCCCAACGGCGTCGGCAAGTCCACCCTGCTGCGGATCGTCCACGGCGACCTGGAACCCGACGGCGGGGAGGTCAAGCGGGCCGACGGCCGGATCGCCTACCTGTCGCAGCGCCTGGACCTGCTCGACGGCGACCTGACCGTCGCCGAGAACCTGGAGGCGTTCGCACCGGCGATGCCGCCCGCGGAGCGGATGAACCTGCTCGCGCGCTTCCTGTTCCGCGGTGCGCGGGCGCACCTGCCGGTCCGCGTCCTGTCCGGGGGTGAACGGCTGCGCGCCACGCTGGCGTGCGTGCTGTTCGCCGAACCCGCGCCGCAACTGCTGCTGCTGGACGAGCCCACGAACAACCTCGACCTGCTCAGCACCGGGCAGCTCGAACGCGCGCTCAACGCCTACCAGGGCGCGTTCGTCGTGGTCAGCCACGACGAACGCTTCCTGGCCGAGATCGGGATCGACCGCAGGCTCCGGCTCCAGGACGGCCGGCTGCTGGAGGCGGCCACGAGCTGACCGCGCCCGCTCACCCCCGGGCGGTCACCCCCCGGCGGTCACGGCGCCTCACCGGTCCGACCGGGCACCGCGGCCGAACGTCAGGCGGTGCGCCCCACCTCACAGTCGGCCGGGCCGTCTTGTCGGAGGTGGTAGGAGAAGGCGCGACGGAGGGGCACGACCATGACCACGCAGTCCGAGCCGGGGCCCGACCGGCTCGACCCCGAGCCGAGCGCGATCGCGGGCGAGCGGCGGCAGTTGACCAACCTGGCGTACCGGCCCTCGGTTCCCTGGCCGACGCCGAGGACGTGGTGCAGGAGACCTACGCCCGCTGGTACGCGATGACGCGCCAGGAGCGGGAGGACATCCGCTCGCCCGGCGCGTGGCTGACCAAGGTCGCCGGCCGGCTGTGCCTCAACGTGCTGTCCTCGGCCCGCGTCCGGCGGGTCACGTACGTGGGCGAGTGGCTCCCCGAACCGGTGCCCGTCCCGGACGAGTGGATCACCGGCCCGCCCGCCGCCGACCCCGCGGACCGGGTCACCCTCGACGAGTCGGTCTCGATGGCCTTCCTCGTCGTGCTCGACGCGATGACACCGGCCGAACGGGTGGCGTTCGTCCTGCACGACGTCTTCCGCTACACCTTCGCCGAGATCGCCGACGTCGTCGGGCGCACGCCGGCGGCCTGCCGCCAACTCGCTTCCTCGGCCCGCCGCCGCATCCGGGCCGCGCACGCCCCCGTGCCGCCGGTGGCCCGGCAGGCGCAGGTCGTCCGGGAGTTCAAGCAGGCGCTGGAGACCGGGGACGTCGACGCGCTCGTGAGCCTGCTCGACCCGCAGGTCACCGCCGTCGCCGACGGTGGCGGCGTGGTGCGCACCGCGCTGCACCCGATCGAGGGCGTCGAGCGGATCGTGCGCTCCCTGCTCCGGTTCGGCGACCGGGTCCGGCACCAGACGATCCTGGAACGCACGGTCAACGGCCGGCCCGGGTTGATCGCCCAGCAGGACGGCGTCACCGTGTCGGTGTACGCGTTCGAGGTCGTGGGCGACCGGATCACCCGCATCTGGGCCGTGCGCAACCCGGACAAGCTCCGGCCGTGGACGGCGAGCTGACCGGCGTGTTCACACCTCGTTGTTCAGCGCGCCGCGGGCGAAGCCGAACACCCGCTCCCCCGCTTGACTCGGTACCGAGGAGCCCGTGCCGCGCACACCGCCCGCGGCACGGGCTCCTCGCACCGACGAGGAGGAGCTCGGATGAGCGGGAACGAGGAGCGGTACGGCGCGGGCCGGACCTACGACCGGTCGTTCGGCGCGCCCGTCATCGGTCCGGTGATGTACACCGGCGCCTACCCGAACCTGGCGCGCACCGGGGACCAGGTGGCGGTGTCGCTGTCGCTGTTCGGCGACCGGGACGGCAACGAGGGCTGGTCCCGGACCACCTCGGCGCGGACGGCGCTGTACCGCGACGGCGAGCTGGTGGGCGAGAACGACAGCACCGGGCACGGGGTGTTCGCCGTGCCGCCGGGTCCGGCGCTGTTGCGGGCGCGGGCCGAGGTGACGCGCGCGCCGGAGGTCTCGGACTTCAGCACGCGCATCGAGGTGGACTGGACGTTCCGCTCGGACACGACCACGCGCGAGCGCCGGTTGCCGATGTCGGTGGTGCGGTTCACCCCGGAGCTGGACCACACCGGCAGCGCACCCGCGTACCGGCCGCTGACCGTGCCGCTGGTGGTGGACCGGCAGCGCGGCGTGGACAACCCGCCGCTGCGCCACTTCCGGGTCGACGTGTCCTACGACGACGGCGTGAGCTGGACGAGCCTGCCGGTGTTCGGCCGCGCGGCGCTGGTGGGCAACCGGGCCGGGCCGGGGGCGTTCGCGTCGCTGCGGGTGCGGGCCGACGACGGCCGCGACCGCGAGCTGAGGCAGACCGTGATCCGGGCCTACCGGCTCGGCTGACGGCCCGCGGCGGCGTCACGTGCACAGCGGCGCCACGGGCACAGCGCCGTCACGAGCACAGCGCCGTCACGAGCACAGGGGTGGTTGCGGCACGCCGGGGAAGTGCGCGGCCCAGTCCACGGCGACCAGGTCGGCGCACACGTCGCCGATCACGCGGTCGACGTCCACCGCGAGCCGCCACAGCGACCCGCGCGTCTCCACCATCAGGATCTCGCCCCGCTCGTAGCGCACCGAGCTGAACTCGACCCCCGGCGCGCGCAACGCCAACGCCTCCCCGCCCCGCAGGTCCCACAGCCACACCGAGTCTCGGTGCGTCGCGGTGACCGCCGTGCCGTCGCGGGAGAACTCGACCACGGCCCGTTCCGGGATCGCGTCCACCTCCAGCAGCACGTCGGCGCCGCGGAGCACGGTGAGGTGCCCGGAGTCCAGGTCGGAGACCGCGAGCAGCCCACCCGGACCGGTCGTCAGCCCCAGCCGGCCGGCGCGGCTGAGCAGCGGGGTGGCCCGCCCGTCCAGCGACCACACCTCCACGTGGTGGCGCTTGCCGTCACGGCGCGACAGGACCACGCCGGTGCCGTCGTCCAGCGGCACGGCGATCTCGACGCCGTCCGCCGGCAGTCGGGTCCGGGTCGTCTCGTCGGGACGCCAGTGGACCGCGCCGCCGTTCTCGACCGCGGTGAGCAGGGTGCCCGCCGCGTCGATGCCCTGGGGGAACGGCCAGCCGGTCAGGGTGGCGGTCCGGCGTGGCGCGTCGGGGTCGCGCAGGTCCCACACGGCGAACTCGTCGGGTCGGAGGACCGCGACCGCGGTGCTCCCGTCGGCGCTGAGCAGGTTGAGGAAACCGTTGGGCGGCACCTCCACCACCCCCGCCCGCCGCCACCGCGGACCGACCCAGAGCCGGTAGTCGAGCCCCGAGAGCGCCGGGTCGGAATCGACCTCGTGGGTCACCGCGACGTGGCCCGGCACGCGCGTGTACCCCTGGCCGAGTGTGGTGGCGGTGCCCGCGGCACGGGTGAGCAGGAGCGCGTCCCGGGCTTGTGGCGTCGGTGCGACGCGGTACGCGGCCAGGGCGAGCGCCGCCGCCTCGCGCGGGCGGGCCAGCAGGTCGAGGGCGGCGTCGGCGGCGCGCAGCGACAACGCCTGGTTGCGCTCACGGGTCGCGTCGCGCTGGGCCGTGACCGCGTAGCCGGCGGTCGTGGCGAGCAGCAGGGCCAGCGCGGCGAGGCAGGCGACGAGCCGCCGCAGCCGGCGCACCCCCCGCAGGCGCTGCGCCTCCCGCTCGCGCTCGGCGGCCAGGCCCGCGTCGACGAACTCGCGCTCGGCCTCGTTCAGCCGGGGCGCCAGGCGGCGCGCCTGGTCGAGGTGGACGCCGCGGTACAGGGAATCGGAGTCACGACCGTGCGCGCGCCAGGCTTCGGCGGCGGCGGTGAGCCTGCGGTGGGCGCGCAGCGCCTCGCGGTCCTCGTCCAGCCAGGTCACGAGCCTCGGCCACGCGCTCAGCAGCGCCTCGTGGGTCAGCTCGACGGTGTCGCGGTCGACGGTGACCAGCCTGGCCGCGGCGAGCCGGTCCAGCAGCGCGTCGCCCACGTCGAGCTCGGCGCGGGCGACGCGGCGGCGGGTGTCCTCGGTGCCGTCGCCGGGCGCGACCAGGCGCTGGAACACCTGCCGCGCGGCGTGCCGGTCGTGCTCGGGCAGCGCGTCGTAGACCTGCTCGGCGGTGCGGGCCAGGGCGTGTTCGACGCCGCCCGCGTCCTCGTACGCCGCCGCGGTGAGGACCGCGCCGCGACGGCGTCGCCACGTCTCGACCAGCACGTGCGAGGCGAGCGGCAGCGCGCCGGGCCGACCGGCGACGTCCGCGATCAGCCGGGCCACCAGGGCGTTCTCCAGCGAAGCGCCGCGGCGTGCGGCGGGTTCGACGACCGCGCGGCGCAACTGCTCGGCGGTCATCGGGCCGACGAGCGCCTGCGAGCGGTGCAGCGCGTCGAGCAGTTCGGGGTGGCGTGCGCAGTGGCCGTAGAAGTCGGCGCGCACGCCGATCACGACGCGGGCGGCGCCGGCGGCGTGGGTGAGCGCCCGCACCAGCCACGAGCGGTCGTCCTCCCGGCAGAGGGTGAAGACCTCCTCGAACTGGTCCACGACCAGCAGCAGGTCGTCGCCGGACCGGCGCAGCAGCACGCGCAGGTGCTCCGGGTCGGCGGCCAGCTCGGCGCGGACCTCGACCGCGGACCGGCTGTCGGCCAGCGCCGCCGCCAGCTCGGTGATCGGGTCGGCGCCGGGCGTCACGACCAGGTGTTCGCCCCACCGCGCCGCCAGCCCTGCGCGCAACAGGGACGACTTGCCCGCGCCGGACGCCCCGAACACCCCGACGAACGGGCGTTCCCGCACCAGGGCCAGCAGGCGGCCGACCTCGGCCTCGCGGCCGAAGAACCGGTCGGCGTCGGTGACGCGGTAGGCGGCCAGCCCCACGTACGGCGCGTCCCCGTCGTCCGGGCCCTCGGCGGCCAGCTCGCGCCAGCGCGCCGTCCACTCCTCGACGTCACCACCGCACGCGCGGACGAACGCCCTGGTCACGGCCAGGCTCGGCAACCTGCGCCCGGCCACCGCCTCGGAGAGCGCGGCGGGCGAGTAGTTGGCCAGCCGGCCCAGCTCGCGGTAGGACGGCAGCCCGGCCACGTGCCGCAGGCGCCTCAGGTCGCCCGCGAACTTCCGCACCGGCGTGTCCTCCTCGACCAGCGGGCGTTCCAGACGCGGCACCCCGGTCCCCCTCTCGACACCCCCGATTCTCCCGGTGCCGATCACCGGGCGGCGGCGGCCGTACGGAGCAGGGCGATACGGCACGCGGATGCCCCGTTCCCCGCGCGCCGGACCATTCCGAATGACCGTCGAGTGCGTCGAAGAACTATTAGCGCGACTGTTCGGGTTCATCCACGTGAACAATTGCGGGGATTCAAGAATATGAATCTTCTTGCTGGTCCGACAACCGCTGCGCTACGTTCTGGCACGTTCCCGGAAGGATCTCGGACAATAGTTCCGCACGGTCCGATTCGGGCACGACTTCCGATTGTTCCCGCTCGCGAGGAGGCGAGGCCATGGGTTCGCGCGCTCGCGGGTTCCACAGTCGGGGGTTCGCACGACCGCTTCGCCGATCCCGGCGGACCGCGGACCGGCGGCGCCGTCACGCCGACCGCCCCCGCCACCAGCCGCCGCCCTGCCAGGCCGTTCCCGCCGTGGTCACCGCCGGCGCGGGCCAACCCGAGAAGTCGGAAGTGGAGTTGTCATGACGGTTCGACCCCCGTCCACGCGGTCGTCAGGGCCGCGGGGCGCTCGTTGGCGCCTGAGCCTGCTCGCGGCCGCGGGCGCCACGGCGCTGGCCGCCGGCCTGCTGGCCTGGCCGGGTGCCACGCCCGCCGACGCCGCGGTCGGCGCGGGCACCTACACGATCAAGAACGCGGGCAGCGGCCAGTGCCTCGTCGTGCCCGGCGCCAGTGCGACGAGCGGCGTGCAGCTCCAGCAGGCGGCCTGCGCCGACACCGGCAGCCAGCGGTGGACCCTCACCGCGGTCAGCGGCGGCTTCCGGATCACGTCGGTCTCCAGCGGGCTGTGCGTGGGCGTGCAGGGCGCGTCCACCAGCGCCGGCAAAGCGATCCAGCAGGAGGCGTGCACGGGGGCGGCGAGCCAGACCTGGTCGCTGACCGCGAGCGGCGCCAACTACCGCGTGGTCAACGCCAACGGCGGCAAGTGCGCCAACACCAAGGACAACTCCACCGCCGCCGGCGCGCTCGTGCAGACGAACTCGTGCGACAACGCCGCCACCAAGCAGTGGACGTTCACCCCGACCAACGGCGGGCCCACCAGCACCACCACCACGACCACCACCACTGACACGACGACTACGACCACCACGACTACGACGACGACCACGAACCCGCCCGCGGGCACCTTGTACGCGTCGCCCAGCGGTCGCGACACGGCGACCGGCACCCAGTCGGACCCGACCACGCTCACCTCGGCCATCTCCCGGGTCGCCCAGGGCGGCACGATCTACCTGCGCGGCGGCACCTACGCGTTCTCGCAGACGGTCACCATCCCGCAGGGCAACAACGGCGCCTCCGGGGCCCTCAAGAAGCTGTACGCCCAGCCGGGTGAGACGCCGGTGCTGAACTTCTCCGCGCAGGCGGAGGACCCGGCCAACCGCGGCCTCGCGGTGAACGGCAACTACTGGCACGTCAAGGGGATCGTGGTCGAGCGGGCCGGCGACAACGGCATCTTCGTCGGCGGCAGCAACAACATCTTCGAGCGGACCGTGACGCGGTTCAACCGCGACACCGGCCTCCAACTGTCGCGGATGCTGTCGACGACGCCGAAGGACCAGTGGCCGTCGAACAACCTGATCCTGAGCGCCGAGTCGCACGACAACGCCGACTCCGACGGCGAGGACGCCGACGGGTTCGCCGCGAAGCTGACCTCGGGGCCGGGCAACGTGTTCCGCTACGCGGTGGCGCACAACAACATCGACGACGGGTGGGACCTCTACACCAAGACCGACACCGGTCCGATCGGCGCGGTCACCATCGAGGACTCGCTGGCCTACGAGAACGGCACGTTGAGCAACGGCGGCCAGGCGGGCAACGGCGACCGCAACGGCTACAAGCTCGGCGGTGAGGACATCGGCGTCAACCACGTGATCCGCCGCAACATCGCCTACGACAACGGCAAGCACGGCTTCACGTACAACCGCAACCTCGGCACGATGACCGTGGCGAACAACATCAGCATCGACAACAACGAGCGCAACTTCAACTTCGACGGCGGCTCGTCGGTCTTCAGCTACAACACGTCGTGCCGCACCAGCAGCGGCACGAACGACAAGACCGTCGGCAGCGTCGACAGCACCAACCAGTTCTGGAGCGGCACGAACGGCTCCCGCTGCGCCTCCTACACCGGCGCGCTGGCGTGGTCGTACGCCTCCGACGGCCGCCTGGCCGTCACCTTCGGCGGCAAGCCCGTGACGCCGTAACCCGATCCCGGGGCCGGGCGGGCGCATCGTGGCGCTCGTCCGGCCCCGTTCCACGTGTCGACCTACGGGTGCATCCGGGCGCCCTTGAGCACCTTGTCCACCGCGTTGCGCGGACCGTGCACGCCGAGGCCGACCAGGTCGAGGTCGTCCCGCGGCACGGCGCGCACGGCGGCGCGGTTGTCCACGTCGTTGCCCGTGGCGAACAGGTCGGAGGTGAACACCGCCACCGGCAGCCCGCGTCCGACGGCCCGGGCGTGCGCGGTGGTCAGCACCTCCTTGCCACCCGCCAGCACGAGCACGGGCTGACCCAGCATCGGCAGGTATCGCGTGCCGTCCGCGTCCTCGTACGGCTCGCCCACTGCCTCGGGCACGGCCGCGGTGAGGCCGCTCGCCAGGAAAGCGGTCACGTTCAGCGCCTGCCACGGCGCCAGGTCGTCGCGGAGCAGGACGGCGAACTTCGTCTCGAATCGTTCCACCCCGACACCGTCGCCGGTGCGGGCGGGCGGCGTCTTGTACGTTCTTGACGTGGGCCCCGACATCGCCGCGTGGCGGCCCGCCGTGCCGGGCATCGTGGAGGTGCTGCACGCGCGCTTCACCGACCACGCCTACCCAGCGCACACGCACGACGCGTGGACGCTGCTGCTGGTCGACACCGGCACCGTGACCTACGGCCTGGACCACCGGGAGCACGGCGCGCTGCCCGCGTCGGTCACGCTGCTCCCGCCGCACGTCCCGCACGACGGCCGCAACGCGACCTCCGAGGGTTTCCGCAAGCGTGTGCTCTACCTGGACACGTCGGTGCTGGGCGCGGACCTGGTGGGCGCGGCGGTCGACCACCCGGCGTTCGCCGACCCGGCGCTGCGGTCGCGGGTGCACCAGCTGCACGGCGTGCTGCACGGCGGCGACGAGTGGGAAGCCGAGTCCCGGCTGGCGCTGGTCCGCGACCGGCTGCGCGCACACCTGACCAGCCGCCCGCCCCGGCTCCCGACCGCGGAACCGGGCCTGGCCCACGCGCTGCGGGACCTGCTGGACGCCCACGTGACCGACACCCTCACCCTGGCCGACGCCGCCACCCGCCTGACCGCCGGCCCCGAACGCCTGGTCCGCGCGTTCACCCGCGAGTTCGGCCTGCCCCCGCACCGCTACCTGACCGGCCGCCGCGTCGACCTGGCCCGCCGCCTCCTGCTCGACGGCCTGCCACCGGCCCAGGTCGCCCCGGCCGTCGGCTTCTACGACCAGTCCCACCTGACCCGCCACTTCCGCCGCATGCTGGGCACCGCACCGGGCGCCTACGCCCGTTCCGCCACTTCCCGCCCGTTCCGCCCCGCCCGACCCGCGCGTGGCGGCATCATCGAGACGTGACCGACGACCACGCCGCCCCCGATCCGTTACCGCGCCCCACGCCGGAGCGCACTCGACCGGGCACACCGCCGATGCGGCCGTTGCGGGGCCGGGTGGTCGCGGCGGTCGGGGCGGGGATCGCGGTTCTCACCGCAGGCGTGGTCGTGGCGTTGTGGTGGGCGGGCACGGCGGGCATCTCCGGCGCTCCGCTGGTGAGCGCGCGGTTCGACGCGGTGCGCACCGGGTTGGGCATCGGCCTCGGCGGCGGCGGGCTCTTCGCGCTGTACCTGGCGTGGCGCAGGCAGCACGCCGCTGAGGTCGGCTTGGTGCAGAAGGAACGCGACCAGGACGACGTGGCCCGCGCCTACGAGCTGCAGCGCGAGGTCGCCGAGCACACCCGGCTGCACTCCGAACGCGTCGCCGCCGCGACCGAGCGCGACGCCGAGGCCAGACGGGTGACCGATCTCTACACCAAGGCGTCCGACCAACTGGGGTCGGACAAGGCACCGGTGCGGCTGGCCGGCCTCTACGCGCTGGAACGCCTCGCGCAGGACAACGAGCACCAGCGGCAGACCGTGGTCAGCGTGCTCTGCGCCTACCTGCGGATGCCGTTCGACCCGCCCGGCGACCGGCCCGGCGAGGACGTCGACCAGCAGACCCGGGGGCGGGCCCAGGAGCGCGAGGTGCGGCTCACCGCCCAACGCGTCCTGGCCACCCACCTGCGCCCCGGCGACGCGTTCTGGGCGGACACGGACGTCGACCTGACGGGCGCGGTGCTGATCGACCTCGACTTCAGCAGGTGCGTGCTGCGCCGCGGTCGGTTCGACGAGGCCAGGTTCGTGGGGTACGCCAACTTCTTCGGCAGCGAGTTCGAGGACGGGGCGTCGTTCGTCCGCGCGACGTTCGCCGGACGGGCGGTGTTCTACCAGGCGAGGTTCCCCAGGGGCGTCCACTTCGACCAGGGCGGGTTCGACGGGGACGCCGATTTCACCCGGGCGTGGTTCGCGAAGGACGCCGGGTTCTCCGCCACGACGTTCCAGGAGGTGGCGAGGTTCACCGGCGCCGGTTTCACCGCGCTCGCCTGGTTCCGCGACACGCGGTTCGCCGCTCCGGTCACGTTCTCCGACACGATGTTCTCCGCCGGGGCCGACTTCACCAGGGCGGCGTTCGACCGGGGCGTCCAGTTCCTCGGGACGGGGTTCTCGGGGTCCGCGGTGTTCGCCGGGGCCGGCTTCGGCGACGGTGCCGAGTTCTTCCGGGCCAGGTTCTCGTCGGAGGTCGACTTCAGCGGGGCGACCTTCGCCGAGTCGGCCGACTTCGAGGAGACGGTGGTGGCCCACCCGGTCACGGCGAGGTCCTCGTGGCCGCCCGGGTGGACTCCTTCGGAGCACCACCTCGGCCTGGACCAGCCGTTGGAGCACACGTGGCCGTACTTCCCGGTGGCCACGGCGCGCACGTGGCACGAACTGGTGCCCGTCACGTAGGGCGGTGGCCGCCAAAGCGCCCGATCGGACGATGTCGGGCCCGGCGACGGCTGCGTACATTGCGACGCGGACGTGACTTCCTCACTGCGGGAGTGGCCATGAGGAAAATCTTCAACAGGTGGACGGTCCTGGTCGCGGTGGGGGCGGTGCTGCTCGGGGGTGCGCCGGCGGTGGCCGGGACCGGTGACGTGGTGGTCGACGCGCTGCGGCGGATGAGCCTGGAGGAGAAGGTCGGCCAGCTCTTCGTCACCTACGCCTACGGGGCGACGGTCGACGCGTCCGACCCGGCGTCGGTGGCCGCGAACCGGCGTCAGCACGGGGTGGACAACGCCCGGCAGCTGATCGGGAAGTACCACCTCGGCGGCATCATCTACTTCGCCTGGTCGGGCAACACGGCCAACCCGGCGCAGGTCGCGGAGCTGTCCAACGGCATCCAGCGGGAGTCCGCGGTCCCCGCCCTGATCAGCACCGACCAGGAGCACGGCGTGGTGTCGCGGATCGGGGCGCCGGCCACGCTGTTCCCCGGCAACATGGCGCTCGGCGCGGCCCGCGACCCCGACGCGGCTGCCACCGCGGCCCGGATCGCCGGGCGGGAGCTGCGGGCCATGGGGGTGAACCAGGACTTCGCGCCGGTCGCCGACGTGAACGTCAACGCGCTCAACCCGGTGATCGGCGTCCGGTCGTTCGCCGAGGACCCGGAGCTGACGGCCCGGCTGGTCGAAGCGCAGGTGCGCGGCTACGAGCAGGGCGGTGTCTCGGCCACCGCGAAGCACTTCCCGGGGCACGGCGACACCGCCGTGGACAGCCACACCGGCCTGCCGGTGATCGGCCACAGCCGCGAGGAGTGGGAACGGCTCGACGCGCCGCCGTTCCAGCGCGCGATCGCGGCCGGCGTCGACTCGATCATGACCGCGCACATCGTCGTGCCCGCGCTCGACCCGGCCGGCGACCCGGCCACGCTGTCCCGGCCGATCATCACCGGCATCCTGCGCGACCGGCTCGGCTACGACGGCGTGGTGATCACGGACTCGCTCGGGATGGCCGGCGTCCGGCAGAAGTACGGCGACGAGCGCGTGCCCGTGCTGGCGCTGAAGGCGGGCGTGGACCAGTTGCTCATGCCGCCGAACATCGACCTCGCCTACAACGCGGTGCTGAAGGCCGTGCACGACGGCGAGCTCACCGAGCGCCGCATCGACCAGTCGGTCCGCCGGATCCTGCGCATGAAGGTCAAGCGCGGGCTGTTCGGCGGGCAGTTCGCCGACCCGGCCAGGCTGCCCGAGGTCGTCGGCACCGAGCAGCACCGGCAGGCCGCGCAGGAGATCACCGACCGCACCACGACGCTCGTCCGCAACGCGCTGCTGCCCCTGCGCACGCCGCCGGCCTCGGTCTTCGCCACCGGCTGGGGCACCACCGCCGACCCGGTGCCGCACCGGCTCGCCACCGCCGCCGGCCGCCGTTCGGCGACGGCGAACGCGCTGGTCACGGGGGCGAACCCGACCCAGGCGACGATCGAGCAGGCCGTCGCGGGCGCGCAGGCCGCCGAGCTGACGATCGTCGCGACCAACAAGGCGTGGACCGACGTCGGGCAGCAGAACCTGGTGCGGGCGCTGCTGGCCACCGGCAAGCCCGTCGTCGTCATCGCCGTCCGCGACCCGTACGACATCGCGTACTTCCCGCAGGCGCAGACGTACCTCGCGACCTACTCCTACACCGAGGTGTCGGTGGAGTCGGCGGTGCGGGTGCTGTACGGGGAGAACGCGCCGGTCGGGAAGCTGCCCGTGACGATCCCGGTCGCGGGCGACCCGTCGACCGCGCTGCACCCGTTCGGCCACGGCCTGACCTGGGAGGGGTGACCCGGTGCGCCGACTGCTGACCGCCGCCCTGTGCGGGCTGCTCGTGGCGGTGCCGACCGCGGCGGCCGAACCGGCCGCCCCGACCGTGCCGCTGACCGTGCTGTCGTACAACATCCACACCGGCATCGGCGTGGACGGCCGGCTCGACCTGGCGCGGGTGGCCGCCGACATCACCGCGTCCGGCGCGGACGTCGTCGGGTTGCAGGAGGTGGACGTCCACTGGATGGCCCGCAGCGAGTGGCGGGACCAGGCGGCGGACCTGGCGAGCGCGGTGGGCATGCACGTCTACTTCGCGCCCATCTACGACCTGGACCCGGCCGAACCGGGCGCGCCGCGGCGGCAGTACGGCGTGGCGGTGCTCAGCCGTCACCCGATCGTGGAGGCGGAGAACCACTGGATCACCCGCCTGTCCACGCAGGCGCCGAACCCCGCGCCCGCACCCGCGCCGGGGTTCCCCGAGGTGGTGCTGAACGTGCGCGGCGAACGCGTGCACGTCTACAACACGCACCTGGACTACCGCGCCGACCCGGCCGTGCGCCAGGCGCAGGTCGCCGACATGCTGGCCGTCATGGCCGAGGACCGGGGCGCGGCACGGGTGCTGCTCGGCGACTTCAACGCGCCACCGGACGCCCCGGAACTGGCTCCTCTGTGGACGGAGCTGCTCGACGCGTGGGCGTTGACCAACGCCTCGTCCCCCGGCCTGACCTACCCGGCGTCGGCGCCCGTGAAGCGGATCGACTTCGTCGCCGTCGGCTACCCGGCCCGGGTGCGCGCCACGCGGGTGATCACCACCGGCGCGTCGGACCACCTGCCGGTGCTGGCCGAGCTGGCCGTCACGCGCCGGCCCGGCTCGCCTTGGGACGGGCCGCTGCCCGACCAGCGGCTGCGCTACGGCACGGCCCGGCAGGCCGGGTTGGCCGACGGGCACGTCGACCGGCTCGTGCCCGACGTCGAGGCGGGTGTGCTCGCGTCACCGCAGGCGTTCCCGGGCGGTGTGGTGCTGGTCGCGCGCAACGGCGTGATCGCGCGGCACGCGGCGGTCGGGGACGCGTTGCGCTACGGGCCCGACGGCGCGGAGCTGCCGCCCGACCAGCGGATACCGATGCGCGAGGACACCATCTTCGACGTGGCGTCCATCTCGAAGCTGTTCACCACCGTCGTGGCCATGCGACTGGTGGAGCGCGACCTGATCGACCTGGACGTCCCCGCCGCCCGCTACCTGCCCGAGTTCGCCCAGAACGGCAAGCAGGACGTCACGCTCCGCCAGTTGCTGACCCACACGTCCGGGCTGCCGGCCGGGCTGGCGCTCGGCTCGTACCCGACGGTCGAGCAGCGGCTGGCCGCGGTCTACGCGGTGGCACCGCGGTCGTCTCCGGGGACGCGGTACGTCTACTCCGACCTGAGCCTCATCGTGGTCGGCAAGGTGCTGGAACGCGTCACGGGCCGGTCGTTGCCCGACCTCGTGGCCGCGGAGGTCGCCGAGCCGCTCGGGCTGCGCGACACCCGGTACAACCCGCCGGCCGAGCTGCGGCCGCGGATCGCGCCGACCCAGTACGCGGGCGGCACGCGCGGCCTGATCTGGGGCCAGGTGCACGACTCGACCTCGTGGTACCTGGGCGGCACGGCCGGGCACGCCGGCGTGTTCTCCACCGCGCGCGACCTCGCCGTGTTCGCCCAGATGCTGCTCAACGGCGGCCGGTACGGCGACCGGCGCGTCCTGCGCGAGGACAGCGTCCGGGCGATGACGACGAACTGGAACGCGGCCATCCCGGGCGCGGACCGGGGCCTGGGCCTGGACGTGAACAAGCCCGCGTTCATGGGCATGCTCACCACGCCGCACACCGTCGGGCACACCGGCTACACCGGCACGTCCCTGGTCATCGACCCGGGCAGCCGGTCGTTCGTGCTGCTGCTGACCAACCGGGTGCACCCGACCGCGGCCGGCCCGGCCACCAACCCCTACCGGCGTGCCGTGGCCGACGACCTGGCGCGGGCCGTCCTGGACCGCTGACGCAGCGCCCGCGCCGGCTCAGTTCCGGCCGTCGAGGATGTCGTTGACGAACCGCTCCGCGAAGTCGCGGAGCTTGACGTTCTCGCGCTGGGACCGGTCCACGAGCATCGCGAACGCCTCGTCCGCGCTCACCCGGTGCACCGCCATGACCACGCCCTTCGCCTGGTCGATGACGGCGCGCGAGGTCAGCGCGTGGCGCAGCTGGTCGGCCTGCTCGCGGGCGCGCAGGGAGCGGCGGGCGTGGCGCAACGCGCCCTCCGCGGCGGCGCAGTACAGCTCCAGCAGCGCCGCGTCGAGCGCCCGGAAACCGTCCGGGCGCCCGCTGTAGAGGTTGAGCGAGCCGGGGGTGTCCTCCTCGACGCACAGCGGCGCGGACAGGAAGCCGGCGACGTCGAACGCCCGGGTCCCCTCGGCGAAGTCGGGCCACAGGTCCGGCAGCTCGGCGACCGCCGCGTGCACGACCTGCCCGGTCCGGGCGGCCTGCAAGCACGGCCCCTCGTCCGTCCGGTACTGCACGAGGTCGATCTCCAGGGCGTCCTGCCGGGTCGCCGCACCGGTCACCGGACCGGACTCGGACAGCAGCGTGACGCTGACCATGTCGGCGCCGGGCACGGCGTGCGTGACCTGCCGGCAGATCCGGTCCAGGATGACCGCCAGGTCCTCCTCCCGGTCCAGGACCTCGGTCAACCCCCGCACCGCGCCGGTGACCACGTCCAACCGCCGGACCAGCGTTTCGACGACGTGGTCACCCGCCGCGACCCGCTGCCCGCCACCCATCACCCGCCTCCTCGTTCGTGCCGCCCACCGCCTACCCCGGCGGACGCTCGGACGGCCACGGCGACTCCGGTCGCGCGGCCGTGTGGGACAGGGTTGCCCGCCGGCCGCGAAACCACACCGCGACCGGCCGACATCACACCGCGTGACTTCGTCCCGAACCACCGCGCGGGCCCCGGAATACCACCTCCGGGTGAGCGCGAATCCTGCTCCGACGGGTGGTTCCGCCGTCCCGGCGCGGGTACTCGACCCGTACGTCAAGCAGTCGGCGACCCGCAGCCCGCGGCGGCCGGGACGGCCGCCGGGCTTGGAACCCACTGGACTCCGCCATGGACGCGACACCCCACCCCGGGCACGGTGCGATCGTCACCTACCTCAACCCGGACGTGCACGACCCGGCCGCCTTCCTGTGCGGCATCGTCGTCGGCGCCCACGTGGTCGACCCCCGGACCGAGCACGCGTGGGTCCCGGTCCTGCTGCCCGACGGCACGCTGTCGGTGCTGGACACCAGGAACATCATCGAGGTGCACGCCTCCGACGAACCGTGATCCGCCACCGGGGTGGTACGTCCGGCCGCGGGCGTACCACCCCGGTGGTACGGAGATCGACAACCGCCGCCGGACGACCTGGGAGGTCGGCGTTCCTAGGCTTCGCCCGTAGCTGTTGGGCGAGCGGAGGAAACCTCGATGGACGTCGCAAACGTGCTGGCCGCGGCCAGTGTCTACTCGTTCGGACCCGGGCGGCTCGGCGCCGCGTCGGGCGCGCTGCTGGGGGTGCTCGGCGTCGTCGTCGGCACGCTGGCGCTGACCCGTCCCACCGGCCGGTTCGGCATCTCGACCGGCAGGCGCGGCGTCGTCGTGTCGCTGGCGTGCGGTGTGCTCGGGCTGGCGCTCGGCACGCTGGTCGTGGCCACTTCGGACAGTGGGATCGGCACCGGCAACGGCCGCGGCGGGGCCTACCTGGCCCTCGTGGTCGGGCTGGTCGCGGTGGTGCTCGGCGGGGTGGCCGCGGCGCGGGCCCGCCGCGTGCGCGCCTGAGTCAGGAGCGGGTCAGCCAGGTCGGCACGGTCAGGCCCGACTCGTAGGCGAGGATCACCAACTGGGCCCGGTCCCGGACCCGCGTCTTGGTCATGATGCGGCTGACGTGGGTCTTGGCCGTGGCCGGGCTCAGCACCAACCGCGCGGCGATCTCGTCGTTGGACAGGCCGGCCGCGACCAGCGCCATCACCTCTCGCTCCCGGTCGGTGAGCGCGGTCAGCCGCGGGCCGGGGTCGGGGTGGGTGGCGCGGGTGGCGAACTCGGCGATCAGCCGGCGGGTGATCGACGGCGCGATGAGCGCGTCACCGCGCGCCACCACCCGCACCGCGTGGATCAGCTCGGCCGGCTCGGTGTCCTTGACCAGGAAGCCGCTCGCGCCCGCGCGCAGCGCGCCGTAGACGTAGTCGTCCAGGTCGAACGTGGTCAGGATGATCACGCGGACGTCCGGGCTCGCGGTGATCTCCCGGGTGGCGGCCAGGCCGTCCTGTCCCGGCATCCGGATGTCCACCAGGGCGACGTCGGGCCGCAGGCTCCGGGCGAGCCGCACCGCCTCGGCGCCGTCGGCGGCCTCGCCGACCACCTCGATGCCGTCCTCACCGTCCAGGATGGACCGGAAGCCGGCGCGCACGAGGGTCTGGTCGTCGGCCAGCAGCAGGCGGATCACGCGGGCACCCGGTCCGCGCGCAGCGGCAGGCGGGCGTGCACGCGGAAGCCGCCGTCCGGGCGCGGGCCCGCGGTGACCGTGCCGCCCAGCGCCTGCGCCCGTTCCCGCATGCCGAGGATGCCGTTGCCGGGTGCGCCCGGCGTGCCGGTGCCGTCGTCCTCCACCTCCACGACCACGTCGCCGTCCTCCGGTCGGACCCGGACCACGGCTGCGGTGGCCGCCGCGTGCCGGGTCACGTTGGTGAGCGCTTCCTGCACGATCCGGTACGCGGCCAGGTCGACCTCCGGTGGCAGCGGCGGTGTCCCGGCGAGGTCGACGCGGATCTCCAGCCCGGACCGGCCCGCCGTGGTGACCAGGTCGCCGAGGCGGTCCAGGCCCGGCGGCACGTCGCCCTCCCGGCGCAGCGCGTCCAGCGCGGTGCGCAGCTCGCGCAGCGTCTCCTTGCTGGTCTGCTTGATCGCGGTGAGCGCCTGCTCGGTGCGGTCCGGGTCGGGGCGGTGCAGCGCGGCGCCGGCCTGCACGTTGATCAGCGAGAGGTGGTGGCCGAGCGCGTCGTGCAGCTCGCGGGCGATGCGCAGGCGTTCCTCGGTGGCCCGCCGCCGTGCTTCCTCCTCCATCCGCTGCTCGGCGACGACCGCCCGCGCCCGCGCTTCGGCGAGGTAGGCGCGGCGGTTGCGGGTCACGCCGACGATGACCGCGACGAGCCAGCCCGCGTGCAGGAACGTCGCGCCGTTGTCGGCCTTGTGGAAGCTGTCGGCGAAGGCGAACGCGAGCACCGACGCGACGCCGAGCGTGACGGCGACGGCGAGGTGGCCTTCGTCCACGACGGTGTAGAGCGCGACGACGAACACGACCATGATCGGGCCGGGCTGGTGCAGCAGCACCCCGTACGCGCTGACCGCGGCCAGTGCCACCACGCCCACCGGGACCGGGTGCCGGCGGCGCACGCACAGGGCGGCCGAGGAGGTCACGACGGCGAGCAGCGCGGCCCACTCGGCGGGGGTGTCGATGCCGCGTGACTGCACGAGGAGCCCGAGGAGGGCGACCAGGCCGGCCGCCAGCGCCACGGCGGGGGCCGCCGTCCGGCCGCGCCATCGGGACATGCGCCGAAGCCTAACCCCCCGGCACGTGAACGGGGAGTCAGGCTCCGGCGCGTGATCACCGCCCGCGCGCCGCTACGCCGCGCAGAACTCGTTGCCCTCGGGGTCCCGCATGACCCACCAGTGCCCGACCGGACCCTCGTCGTGCTCGCGGACGCGCGTCGCGCCCAGGCCCTCCAACCGGGCCACGAGCCGCTCCAACCCGCCGGGCTCGCTGTGGACGTCGATGTGCAGGCGGTTCTTGCCGGACTTGGCCTCGGGCACGTCCTGGAACAACACCCGTCGCCCGCGCCCGACGCCGCTGACCGGGTCGAACGGGTCGTCCGGGTGGCGGATGCCCGCGTAACCCCGGAAGTTCTTGCGCCCGTTGTGCTCCACGACCGCTTGCTCGGGGAGGTGACCGGCGGCCAGCAGCTGCTCGATGAGCGCACTGGGGTCCTCCACCTCGTACTCCAGGGCGGCGGCCCAGAAGTCCGCGAGCGCGGGCGCGTTGCTGCTGTCGATGACCAACTTCCAGCTCAATGCCATGTAACCGGTTATATCGGTTACAGGTGCCGCCACGCAACCGGACGGCCCACCGGGGAGGCGCCCGCGTGCCCGGGTGGTCGTCGTCATCCGGTCGGGTGCGTTCCGTTGCCCGGCCGCGCCCGTGCAACTCGCCCCTTGGTCGGCCGTGCCCGCGGCCGCGACCCGGGAGGACGACAACATGAGCACGAAGGCGACGGCACTGCTCGTGACGGGGCTCGCCACCGCGGTGCTGACCGGACCGGCGCCGGTGGCCCACGCCCAGAACGACCGCGCGTGGGTCACCCTCGACGGCCGGGCCGAGCGAGTGGCCGGAACGTGGGCGCTGACCGGCTGGATCCAGTGCGACGAGCGCCACGACGGGCGAACTTCCCTCGAATTCCTGGTGGTCCAGGGCGATGTCGACGCGAGTTGGCGCGAAGGCGTGGAGTGCCATGACGACCGGGCCGTGCCCTGGCGGACCACCCTGAGGGAACCGGAGCAGTTCCGGTCCGGACAGGCGCGGGCGATCGTGACCGACCAGTCCCAGTACGTCGGTGACGAAGTCATGGTCACCTTGGAGTGACGCACCGCCCGACGAACTCCGCGGCAGCGCCGGTGGCCGCGGATAGGCTGTGCCGGCATGACCGCGGCACTGCTGATAGTCGACGTGCAGGAGATGCTGGTCCCGCTCGTCTGGCGGGGTGAAGAGCTGGCCGACCGCATCGCCGCGCTCGCACGCGAAGCCCGGCGGCACGGTGCGCCGGTGGTGGCGTTGCGCCAGATCGGGCCCGCGGGCACGGAGTTCGACCCCGACGAGCCGGGCACGCGGATCAGCGACCGCCTCGGCCTCGAACCCGCGGACCTGGTGGTGCCGAAGACGGCGACCGACGCGTTCTACCGCACCGACCTCGCGGCGCTGCTCGCCGAACGGGACGTGGACACCGTCGTGCTGACCGGGCTGGCCACGGACTACTGCGTGGACGCCACGGCGCGGTCGGCGTTGAGCCACGGGCTGGACGTGCTGCTGGTGCGCGACGGCCACTCCCCCGCCGCCGACGGCGATCCCGTGGCGGGCCTGACCGCGGCGCAGGTCGTCGAGCGGCACAACCGTCTGCTCAGCACAGCCGTCCACCCGGGCGGGACGGTGCGGCTCGTCGCGGCGGCGGAGGTCGCGTTCGGGCGGTGAGGCGGCAGGCCGGTCCGGGTAACGCCCGGACCGGCCCGGTGCGTCAGCCGCTGACGGAGGCCGAGAAGTTGTTGACCGCCAGGCCGACGCCGCCGTTCCACGGCTCGAAACCGGCCTGGATGCTGGTCAGGTACCAGGACGTGGTGATCGCGCCGCGGTTGCGGACGTCGTTGACGAAGTCCATCACGTTGAACGACCACGACGTGATCGGCGACGGCGCCACGTAGGAGATCACGTTGTTCGCGCCGTTGCTGCCGCGCCAGACCTGCCAGCTGCGGCCGCCGATGGTGGTGTTGCCGACGGCGCTGCCGATCGGCTGGATCGAGCCCTGGCGGTTGAACCAGATCATGATCTCCATCTGGTTGACCCCGTTGGTCTTCGGCGTCGGGTCGAGCCAGATGTCGTAGGAGGCGTTGTACGTGCCGCCCACGTAGCTGTAGTTGATCGAGGACGACGCGCTGCGGATCCGGCTGACCTGCATGGGCAGGGTGGAGCCCGGCGAGCAGTTGGAGTAGTGGCAGCCGAAGTACACCGACGGGTACGACAGCGGTGCGCCGTTGGTCGGCGCGGAGCCCTGCTGCTGGGTGATCCGGAAACCGGTCGAGGTGACGTTGATGCACTGGGTGGCCGACGTGCCCCAGCGGTTGTTCTGGACCACGTAGCGGCCCTGGATGGTGGTCGAGCCGTACTGCTCGCAGATCGTGGTGTCGGCCTGGGCCGGCCCGGCTGCGGCGACGACCGCGGTGGCGGCCATCAACCCGGCCAGCACGAGGGCGCGGACGGTCTTTCGCATGGAACTCCTTCCGAAGGGTCCACGACGGCGGGGATCTCCTGGGAGCGCTCCCAGAGTAACTCGGAAGTCCTCCGGGCGCATTAGGTCACACCGGGGACAAATCGGAGCGCGAGGTCGTCAGGCGAGCCCTTGGGGAAACGCGAGGACGCGGTCCGGGTCGTAGCGACGGGCCACGCGGCGCAGGCGCGGCAGGTTGCGGCCGTAGTACGCGGTCGGCCAGTCCGGCATGTCGGGGTCGATGTAGTTGACGTAGCCGGTGCCGTGCCCGATCGCGTCGCGCAGGGCGACCATGGTGCGGCGGGCTTCGGCCTCGCTGACGCCGACCACGTCGACGTACGCCTGGGCGCTGGCGACGGCGTGCCGGTGCGGGAACGCGGTGGCGTCCGGCCGCACCCGCGCGATCGCGCCGCCGAACGTGTCGAACTGGGCCCGCCCGGTCCGCGCGCCGTCCAGCAGGGCGACCACCGGCCCCGGGTCGATCGGCCGGTAGAGCATCCGGGAGGACGCCACGAACGGCGAGCCGTCGTCCGGTTGGCACGCGGGCAGGCAGCCGGCGAAGAACCGCATCGCGCTGCCGTAGTCCATCGGCTGGACCGTGCGACTCGCCGGCGCGACCCGCGCGGCGAGCCGGTCGAGGCGCCGCGCCAGCTCCCGCTGGTGTCCGATCCAGCTGCCCACGACGGTGGACGACGGCGGGCTGCCCGCACCCACGTTGCAGGCGGACCACAGGCCGTCCGGGGCACCCACCCCCCACTCCTGCCACGCACCGAGCACGTCGGCCGCCGCTCCCGCCGGGAACGTGAGCACGAACGCGGTCACGTCCCGCGCGGGCGCGGTGTCGAACGTGAACGACGTGACGACGCCGAAGTTGCCGCCACCGCCGCCGCGCAGCGCCCAGAACAGGTCCGGCTCGGTGTGCGCGTCGACCCGGCGCAGCCCACTGCCCGGCGGCACGACCCGCGCGCCCAGCAGGTGGTCGCACGTGAGGCCGTACGCGCGCCCCACCACGCTGATCCCGCCGCCCAGCGCGAGGCCGCCGATGCCGACCGTCGGGCACGACCCGGCGGGCAGCAATCGGCCCGCGCGCGCCAGCTCGTCGTACAGGTCGATCATCCGGACGCCCGCGCCGACCTCGACCCGGCCGCGCTCGTCCACCCGGATGGCGTTCAGCGCGGCCAGGTCGATGACGAGCCCGTGCTCGGGCACCGAGTACCCGGCGTAGCTGTGCCCGCCGCTGCGCGCGGCGACCGGGATGCGCTCCCGCGCGGCGAACTCCAGGCACCGCGAGACGTCGGACTCGTTCGCGCACAGCGCCACGGCCGCGGGCCTGCGGTGCGCGTACACCGTGTTGTACGGCCGGCGCACGGTGTCGTAGACGTCGTCACCGGGCAGGACCAGCCTGCCGGTGAGCGCCCGGCGCAGCCGGTCCCAGTCGCGCTCCGCCGCGCCCAGCGCGACGAGTCCGGTGGCCTGCATGAAGGTTCTGCGACCGAATTCCATGAGCACTACCCCCTGCCCATGGTCCCCCTGCCGCGCGGCGCGCCACTCCGCCGAACGGGTTCGGTGTCAGGACGCGGCGGCGAGCAGGGTGAGCGCGGCGCTCAGGGCCTGTGCGCCGACCCCGGTCGGGCCGTGGTGGGTGGCGACCACGGTCGCGCCTTCGACCAGCATCAGCAGTTGCCGCCCGAGGAGGGCCGGATCGGCGGCGCCCGCGCGTTCGGCGATCCCGGTGAGCGTGTCGAGGTACCGGTCGAGGTGCCGGGCGGTGAGGGCGCGCACCGGCTCGACGTGGTGCTGGGCGGCGGCGTTGAGCATGGCGCAGCCGCGGAAGCGCGGCTCGTCGTAGGTCTGCTGGAAGACCTCGAACACCACGGCGAGCTGGTCGGCGGGGTCGGGCCCGGCGGCGGCGACGGCCTCGGCCAGCGCTCGCGTCACCCGGTCGCTGCGGGCCTCCAGCACGGCCCGCACCAGGCCGTCCTTGGTGCCGAAGTGCCGGTAGAGCGTTTCCTTGGAGACGCCGAGACGAGCGCACAGCTCGGCGACGCCGATGCCGTCCAGCCCGCGTTCGTACAGCACGGGCGTGGCCGCTTCGAGGATCGCGGCACGGGTGCGCCCCGGGTCGATCGTGGAGCCCTTGGCCACCGGCATGGCGCAGATGGTACCGATCGGTTCGATCGGGTGTTAGCGTGCCGGATCGTACCGATCGGTTCGATCTACGGGGGCGTCCATGGGACCGGCCGCACGGCTCGCGCTCGGCACGGCGTCCGCGCTCGGGCTGTCCCGCTTCGCGTACGGGCTGCTCGTGCCCGCCATGCGCGAGGACCTGCGCTGGACGTTGGCCGAAGCGGGTGCGATGAGCACCGCGAACGGGCTCGGTTACCTCGTCGGGGCGCTGCTCACCGCCTTCGTGGTCCGCCGCGTGGGCGTCGCCGCCGCGTTCCGCTGGGGCATGGTCCTGACCGCGGTCGCGTTGGCCGCCACCGCGATCAGCGGCGACTTCGTCGTGCTGCTGGTCCTGCGCGCGGCGGCGGGCGTGGCGGGCGCGGTGGTGTTCATCTCCGGCGGGGTGATCGCGTCCCGCGTGGCGAACCGGGTCGGTTCGGGCACGCCGATCACGGTCTACTTCGCGGGAGCGGGGCTGGGCATCGTCTTCGGCGGCGTCACGATCCCGCTGCTGGGCAGCGACTGGCGCGTGGCGTGGGTGGTCCTGGGTGTCGCGGCGGGCGTGGCGGCGCTGGTCGGCTGGACCGCCGCGACTGCCGGCGCGGAACCGCCCGCCGCCACGGCCGGCCGGGCGCGGGTGCGCGCGCTGTGGCGGGCCGCGGTGGCCTACCTGCTGTTCGCGCTCGGGTACATCACCTACATCACGTTCCTGTCGGCGTACCTGGACGACCACGCGGCGCCGACCTGGCAGGTGGTGCTGACGTGGGCGGCGCTGGGTGCGGCGGTGGTCGCCGCGCCCGCGTTGTGGAGCCGTCCGATCGGCTCCTGGCCCGGCACCCGCGCGCTGGCCGCGGTGCTGGTCGTCCTGGGCGCGGGAGCCGGGCTGGCGCTCGCGGCCCCGACGCCGGTGGTCATCCTCGGCTCCGCCGTCGTCTACGGCGCGACGTTCATGGGCGTGCCCGCCGCGATCACCGCGCTCATCCGCGCCACCGTCGCGCCCGCCGACTGGACCGCGACGCTGGCCGCGTTCACCACGGTGTTCGCGGCCGGCCAGACCGCCGGGCCCTGGCTGGCCGGGCTCGTCGCCGACCGCACCTCGACCGACGCGACCCTGGCGTGGACGGCGGTGCTGTGCGCCGCGGCGGCCGCGGTCGTGGTCAGGGTTGGGCCACCGCGGCGGCGAAGCGGGCCGCGACCGCCGCGACGGCGGCCCGCAGTTCCGGCCCGCCGTCGACGCGGAAGCTGAACGGCACGGTCGCCAACCACTCCTGCGCGTACATGGCCGGGTTGCCGGTGCTGCCGACGAGCACGCACCCGGCGCCCAGCGGTTCGAGGCGTCCCATCGGCGGCCGGATCCACGGCCCCACCTTCTCCGGCGGCGCGTGGAACACCACGCGGGTGGCGAACTCCCAGCCGGTGCCGAGGTTCTGCTCCACCGCCGCGACCGGGTCGAGGTCGGCGGGCGGCTCGAACCCGTGCGCGGTCTGCCGCACCGCGCGCACCCGGTCGACCCGGTAGGTGCGGATCGCGTCCGCGCGGTGCGAGTGGCACAGCAGGTACCAGCGCCCGTGCCGGACCACGACCGCCCACGGGTCCACCTCGGACTCCCACTCGCCGCCGGAGTCGGTGCGGTAGGAGATCACCGCGCGGCGGCGGGCCGCCACGGCCGCGACGAGCGCGCTGGTCGTGGCCGGGTCCGGGCGGGCCGAGTTCCGGTCGGGCGCGGCCGACGCGTGCGCCCGCAGCACCGCGGCCTGCCTGCCCACGTTCTCGGGCAGCGCCCGGATGACCTTGCCCAGGGCGGCGTCCACGACGTCGTCGGCGTGGCTGTCGAGCACCGCCATGACCAGGCTCAGCGCCTCGGGTTCGGTGAACACGACCGGCGGCAACCGGGTGCCGCGCCCGAGCCGGTACCCGCCGTAGGGACCGCGGGTCGACTCGACGGGGATGCCGGCGTCACGCAGGATCCCGACGTACCGGCGCACGGCGCGTTCCGTCACGCCCAGCCCCTCGGCGAGCTCGCCCGCCGTGACGCCGGGGCGTGCCTGGAGGATCTCCATGGCGCGCAGGGCTCGGGCGGTGGGGCTGAGTTCGGTCGGCACACCCGGACCTTAGCCGCGACCTCCTGACGGCCGTGACCGAGCGTGACCCGACCTCACTGCCGGGTCGCGACGCCTCGGCGCGGCCGGGGACGCGCGCTCGCCGTGATGCAGAATGTCGCCGATCGCGAACCGACTGGAGGACTCCATGGCCGCTCCCGGTGTCGACCGGCCGACCAGGCTGGACGTCGTCCGGGCCGACGCGGCGCACGTCCTCGGACCGCGGACCGCCGCGCGCGTCGACGCGTTCCCCGACGGCACGCTGCACGTCCGCGCCGGGGAAGCGCGGCGGTTCCTGGCGTGGCTGGTCGACTTCGCGGTGTACCTGCTCGTGGTCGCCGTCGGGCTGGTCGCCCTGAGCGTGCCGTACAGCTCCGGGAAAGTCGACGACGGCGAGTTGGCCGTGGGCGCGATCGCGGTGCTTCTCCTGGCCGCCCCGCTCTACGGCCTGTGCTACGGCAACGGCCGCGCGCTGGGCGCCGTGGTGACCGGCACCCGACTCGTGCGGCTGTCCACCGGCGGCCGGATCGGACTGCCCGCACCGTGGGCGATGGCGGTCCGGACGGTGCTGCTGCCGCTGCTGGTCGCCTCGGTCGCGGTCGGCTCGCTCGCCGGCGGCTCACCACCGGGATCACCGTCCCGGACCAGCATCGACGACCGCGGCACCCGCCGCCTCCACGCCGCGGGCTTCCGCTCCCTCGCCGACCAGCGCGTGCCCTGACCTCTCGCGGCGCGGTCACGGCCACGCGAATGGACGTGCCGCCGCGGTCACCTTGAGTGGGACGATCGATCACTCACCGTAGTGGCCGAGTTCCAGGGGGTTCCGCGATGGATTCCGACGTCCTCAACGCCGTCCAAGCGCTCTCCCCACGCCTGCGCGACGCCGCCGCGCGGGCCGACGAGGAACGGCGGCTGGCCGACGAGACCGTGGCGGCGCTGCGGGACGCGGGCACGTTCCGCGTCACGAGGCCCGCGCGGTTCGGCGGTGGGGACGCGTCGATCCGCACGCACCTCGACCTGTCCTCGGCGGTGGCCGCGATCGACGGCGGCGCGGGCTGGTGCACGGCGCTGTGGAACGGCGGCAACTGGATCACCGGCCTGTACCCGGACCAGGCGCAGCAGGACGTGTGGGGCGCCGAGCCCGAAGCCCTGGTCAGCGGCACGCTGATGCCCAGCGGCACGGCCGAGCGCGTGGCCGGCGGCTACCGGCTCAGCGGTTCCTGGAACTACGCCTCCGGCATCGGGCACGCGTCGTGGGGTCTCGCGGCGGCCGTGCTGGAGGACGGCCTGGGGTGGCTGCTGGTGCCGAGCGCGGACTTCGAGGTCGTGGACGAGTGGCACGTGGCCGGGATGAGGTCGACCGGCAGCAACCGCTTCGTGGTGCGGGACGCGCTCGTGCCCGACCACCGCGTGCTGCGGCTGGAGCGGATGGTGGCGGGCGACAACGTCACGTCCGCCACCACCGCCACGCACCGCGCCGCGTTCGTGGCTTCGCTGGTCACGATGGTCAGCGGGCCGCTGCTGGGACTGGGCCGCGCGGCGCTGGCGCACGTGGTCGGCGCCGCCGCGGACAAGGGCGTCGCCTACACCGGCTTCGCCCGGCAGCGCGACTCGGCCGCCTTCCAGCTCCAGGTCGCCGAGGCCGCCGCCGCGGTGGACGGCGCGGAACTGCACGCCTACCGCGCCGCGGACGCCCTGGACCGGCACGCCGCCGAGGCGACCTACCCGCCGGAGCTGGTGCGGGCCCGGTGCCGCGCGGACGCGTCGGTGGCCGTCCGGAACGTCACCCGCGCCCTGGAAACGCTGATGTACGCGCACGGTTCGCGGGGTTTCGCGGACGCGAGCCCGTTGCAGCGGATCTGGCGCGACGCCAACGTGGCCGCCCGCCACGGCATGCTGCTCCCCCAGGTCAACCTGGAGCTCTACGGCGCGGCGCTGGTGGGCGCGGAGAACACCGTCAGCCCGTTCCTGTGATCACCCGGATCACGTGCTTGCCGCGCACGCCACCGGCTTCCAGCGCGCGGTGCGCCGCGGCGATGTCGGCGAGCGGGTGGACGGTGTCGACCACGGGCCGGATCGCGCCGCTCTCGACCAGCGCGGTGAGGTCGGCGAACAGCGCGGACTTGGGGTTGCCGCTGAAGAAGCGGGCGCGGCGCGCGCCGAACACCGCGGACGCCAGGAGGTAGCCGACGTCCGCGGCGGAGCGGAACGCGATGGCGACCATGCGGCCACCGGGCGCGAGCAGGCGGCGGTACGCGCCGGGCGTGCCGCCGTAGGTGTCCAGGACGACGTCGTACCGGCCCAGCCCGGCCGGGTCGGCGCGGTAGTCGACCACTTCGTCCGCGCCCAGTTCGCGGACGAAGTCGAACGTGCTCCTGCCGGTCAACGCGGTGACGTGCGCGCCGTAGGACTTGCCGAGCTGGACGGCGACGCTGCCCACTCCCCCGCTCGCGCCGCGCACGAGGAGCCGTTCGCCCCGGCGCAGCCGCGCCTTGTCGCGCAGCGCGGTGATGGCGGTCGTGCCGACGCCCGGCAGCGCGGCGGCCCGGACCAGGTCGAGGCCCGCCGGGCTGGGCGCGAGCTGGCGCGGGTGCACGGCCACGTACTCGGCGGCGCTGCCGAACCGGCCGCGCGGCAGGCCGCCCCACACGTGCGCGCCGGGCGCGAAGCCGGGCCCGGACACGACCTCGCCGGCGAAGTCGATGCCCACCCGCTTGGGGAACCGACGGCCGAGCAGGAGCTTCAGCGCACCGGAGCGACCCATCCGCTCGCCGCCGTTGACGCTGGCCGCGTGCACCCGCACCAGCACGTGCCCCGGGCGGACTTCCGGCTCGGGCACGACGCCCTCGTACAGGACCTCCGGCGGCCCGTACCGGTCGAACAGCGCTGCGCGCATCCCACACCTCTCGCGTAAGTGGAAGAACCCCTCCACTTCGACCGTAACACGGTAAGCGGAACGATCCTTCCACTTGAGCTAAAGTGAGAGACGTGCCCGCCGAGTCGACTCACCTGCGCGTGGACGCGCAGCAGAACCGCGACCGCATCGTCACCGCGGCGCGGGAGGCGTTCGCCGCCGAAGGGCTGGACGTGTCGATGACCGGGATCGCACGCCGTGCCGGGGTGGGGGTGGCGACCCTCTACCGCCGCTTCCCCACCAAGGAGGCACTGGTCCGCGAGGTGTTCGCGGAGCAGCTGGAGGCGTGCACCGGCGAGGTGCACCGGGCCGCGGCGGACCCCGACCCGTGGCGCGGCTTCTGCCGCGTGGTGGAGAAGCTGTGCGAGATGCAGGCCCGCGACCGGGGGTTCAGCGCGGCGTTCCTCAGCGCGTTCCCCGACGCCGTGCCGGTGGACGAGATGCGCGCGCGGGCCGAGGAGGCGTTCGCCGGCGTGGTGGAGCGGGCCCAGGGCATCGGGGCGCTGCGGCCGGACTTCACCGCCGACGACCTGACCCTCGTGCTGATGGCCAACAACGGCCTGGTCACCGACTCGGTGGACGCGGCGGTGGCCGCCTCGCGCCGCCTGGCCGCCTACTTCCTCCAGGCGTTCCGGGCCCGCGACCCGCTGCCGCCGCCGGTCCGCCTCGGCCTGCGCGACGCGCTCGGCTGACCCGGCCCCCGCGCTACCCCGGCCCGCACTGCCCCGGCCCGCGCTACCCCTGCTCCTGCTCGACCCGCCGGTTCCACTCGCCCTTGGACGACTGCCAGCCGTCCTCGTCGGCGCCGATCCGCCAGTAGCCGGAGATCGACATCTGCTCGCGCGGCACACCCCGTTCCAGCTTCAGGTGCCCGCGCAGGTCCTTGACCATGGTCGCCTCGCCGTGCACGAAGACCTGGACCACGCCCTCCGGGAACGCCAACGCCTTGACCGCGTCCACGACCAGCCGCCCGCGCGGCCCGCCGCCCCGGTGCAGCCACCGCAGGTCCACCCGGCCCGCCGACCGCACCGGCTGCTCGTCCTCCGGCCCGTCGACCTCGACGAACACCTCCGCCCGCGCGCCCTCGGGCAACGCCTCCAGCGCCGCCGCGATGGCGGGCCACGCGCTCTCGTCCCCGGCCATCAGGTGCCAGGCGACGTCGGGGTCCGGTGCGTACCCGCCGCCGGGACCGGCGAAGTGCAGCACGTCCCCCGGCTGGGCCTTGGCCGCCCACGGGCCGGCCACGCCGGAGTCGCCGTGCGTGACGAAGTCGATCCACAGCTCGCCCGCCTCGGCGTCCCACTTGCGCACGGTGTACGTGCGGGTGCGCGGCCACTGGTCGCGGGGCATCGACGCCCGGATCGCGCCGAGGTCGAACGGCTCGGGGTAGAGCACGTCGTCCAGCGGGAAGGCGAGCTTGACGTAGCTGTCGGTGTAGGGGCCGACGGCGAAGTCCGCGAGCCCCTCACCGCCGAGCACCACGCGGACCATCTGCGGCGCGATCCGCTCGGTGCGCAGCACGCGCCCGCTCCTGCCACCACGGGACCGTTCGGCCATGTCGGGTACTCCTCGGTGATTCCAACGGCGCAACCACCTCTCACCGTACGTGCCGACCCGGCGCGCCCGGCGGAGACCGCCGGTCTTCACACAGCGCACCGGCTTTGTTACGGTGCGGTGCTGGGAGCGCTCCCAGAACGGGCGTTCCCCCTCATCACAGCCAGTAAGAGTTCCTATGTCGTCTGTCAACGAAGATGTGGCGGTACATATGCTCTCCATTGGCAAAACCACCGCTCGACGGGTCGGCGCCGTGCTGGGCGCGACCCTCGCGCTGCTGACCACCCTGATCACCGGCACCGCCTCGGCGCACGGCGCGGTCAGCGACCCGCCCGCCCGGCACTACGGGTGCTACCAGCGGTGGGCGAGCAACTGGCAGTCGCCGGACATGGCCACCCAGGACCCGATGTGCTACCAGGCGTGGCAGAAGGACCCGAACGCCATGTGGAACTGGAACGGCCTGTTCCGCGAGGGCGTGAAGGGCAACCACCAGGCCGCGATCCCGGACGGCCAGCTGTGCAGCGCCGGGATGACGCAGGGCGGGCGCTACGCCGCGTTCGACGTGCCGGGCCGCTGGAAGACGGTGAGCCGCCCGGCGAGCTTCACGCTCAACCTGCTCGACCAGTCCTCGCACGGCGCGGACTACATCCGCGTCTACGCCACCAAGCAGGGCTTCGACCCGACCACGCAACGACTGCGGTGGAGCGACCTGGAGCTGGTCGGTCAGACCGGCAAGATCCCCACCGGCACCACCACGAAGGTCAGCGTGAACGCGCCGGGGCGCACCGGCCACCACGTCCTCTACACGGTGTGGCAGGCCAGCCACCTGGACCAGTCGTACTACTTCTGCAGCGACGTCACGTTCGGGTGATCCCGCGGGCGGGGACCGGCTTCCGCCCGGCCCCCGCCCCGGTGCCGCGCGGGCGGTGGGACGACGGCGCGTCCCACCGCCCGCGCCGTCAGCGCACGCTCCACTCCCGCGCGAGCCGGGCGGCCAGGCTTAGGTTCGCCGCGGCGGCCTCCTCGGTGCGCCGCCCGTACCCGCAGGCGGCGGCGACCCCGGCCAGCGGCCTGCCGAGCGCCCCCGCGACCAGCCGCAGCGCCTCGCGGGTCTGGTCCGGGTGGTCCTCGGCCACCACGCCCGCGATGACCTCCACCCCGGGGTGCAGGTCCCGCAGCCCGGCGTAGAACGCGGGATCGGTGGGCGGCGGGCTGTCGCCGCTCGTCACGGGCAGGTGCACGGTCGGCATCGGGGCGCGCCGCTCGGCCAGCACGTCGGCCAGCCCGTTGAGGAACAGCACCGCGGGCACGAGGTCGGTCGGGGTGAACACCGGCACGTGCTCCAGGTCGCCGTAGCACAGGTGCAGCACCCACCGGGAGACCGTGGCGGCGGACAGCACGCCGGCGACCTGGCGGGTGAGGTCGGCGGTCAGCGCGGGCCACGCCTCCCGCGGGGTGAGGTGGTAGGCCACCAGCACGGCGGGCGTCTCCAGCTGCAGTTGCAGCCGGTCGCCCCACCGGGCGACGAGTTCGGTCACCTCGTGCACCACCGCGGTCTGCATGGTGGGCAGCCACTCGCGGGCCGCCTCGATCGAGCCGAACGCGAACACGGAGAGGTCAAGGGCGTTCGGGATGCCCACCTGCACGCGTGGCGCATCACCGGTTCCGGTGACGGGCAACCGGTCCAGCGCCGCGAACGCCGCCTCGGCCTGCTCGACGCGGGACAGCCCGATGTCCTCCGCGCACAGGCGCTCACCGGGCCGGACGCGGTAGTACGGCATGTCGTCGTAGCCGCGGCTCTCCCCGGCGCGCACCTGTTCGAGCGCGGGCACGGTGGACATGTGGTGGGTGAGCCAGTCGATGATCCACCGCGGGTCGCGGTCGGACGGCAGGGCGGTCAGCTCGGCGTCGTCGCGGTGGCGGAGGAACCAGCCCATCGCGGTGGCGGGGTCCTCGCACAGCGGGCGCGGCAGCGAGCCGACGAGGTGGACGGGCAGCGGTCGGCGGTCGTGCCCTCGGTCAACGGTCTTCATGGGGGCGTGTGTGGTCATGAGTGTCGTTCTGCTTTCAGGGCGAAGAGCGTGAAGTGCCCGGGAGTGCCGCAGGATCTCCGCGCCCCACTTCCCGGCGTCGGAACCATCGTGACCGCACCGGCCTGCGGTGTCCACTTAGGATGATCAACCGGATCCGACCGGGCACATCATCCACGCGATAGTGTGAACTCCCTGCCGGGCAACCACAATGTGAGTGATCGTCCAAACGGGAACGACAATCATGATTCGCGGCGGCGAACCTCCGCGATGACCGCGACGCCCTCGGCGATGTCGCTCGGCCCGCTCGCGCCGTAGCCCAGCACCAGCCCGGGGCGGCCGGGTTCCTGCGCGTGCCAGGACAACGGCTGGACCTTCACGCCCCGGGCGAGGGCCGCGGCGGCGAGGTCGGTGTCGGAAACGCTGTCATCGAACGTGATCAGCAGGTGGAGCCCGGCAGCCGCGCCGTGCACCACCGCGTCGGGCAGGTGCCGGGCGATGGCCTCCACCATGGCGTCCCGCCTGCGGCGGTGGCGGCGGCGGACGAACCGCAGGTGCCGTTCCAGGTCACCGGACTCCATCAGCTCGGCCAGCACCAGTTGCGGCAGCACGGCGTTGCCGAGGTCGGCGTACCGCTTCGCCTCGACCACGGCGTCCCGGTACGCCCCCGGCACGATCAGCCAGCCGACCCGCAACGCCGGTGCGAGCACCTTGGACACGCTGCCGGCGTAGCAAACCCGTTCGGGGAGCATCGCGCGCAAGGCGGGCACGGGCCGTCTGTCGTAGCGGTGTTCCGCGTCGTAGTCGTCCTCGATCACGAGCCCGCCCGCGTCCGCCCACCGCATCAGCTCGCGCCGCCGCCCACCGCTGAGCACGACACCGGTCGGGAACTGGTGCGCCGGCGTCAGCAGCACGGCCGCCGCTCCCCCGTCGCGCAGCGCGTCCACCCGCACGCCTTCGGCGTCCACCGGTACGGGCGGGGTGTCGAGTCCCCCGTCGCGCAGGTGCTGACGAGCGCCGAGCGACCCGGGGTCCTCCACCGCGACCGAGGTGATGCCGGCGCGGCCGAGCACCCGGGTGAGCAACCCGAGCGCCTGCGCGACACCCGCGACGACCACGATCTCGCGCGGGTCGACCCGGACGCCCCGGTACCGGGCCAACCACCGCGCCACCGCCCGCCGCAGCGCGGGCGCCCCACTCGGGTCGCCGTACCCGAAGTCCGACGCGGACAACGTGCGGAGGACGGCCCGTTCGGCACGGAGCCAGGCGGCACGGGGGAACGCTCCCAGGTCCGGCACCCCGGGCGACAGGTCGATCCGCCCGGGAACCGCCCGCAACGCGTCGAACGCGTCCGCACCGGGCGGCCCCGCGAACACGCCACCGACCGCCGATCCCCCCGGCACCCCAACACCCACGGAGTCCGCCGGCACCAGACGAGCCGCCCGGCCCGCCGACACCCCGCCGACCAACGGTTCCGCCGAACCTCCGCCGACCGAAGGAACCGCGGATGCCGCACCGGCCGGAGGACCCGCGAACTTCCCGTCAGCCGACCGTCCAGCCAACGCCCCGCCGGCCACCCCTCCCGCGGACACCTCGCCGGCCACCTCACCGGTCAGCGGGGCGGCCACGACCACCGTGCCCGCACGACCCCGGCCGACGACGTGCCCGTCCTCCGCGAGCCGTTGGTACGCCTCGGTCACCACGCCGCGCGAGACTCCCAGCTCGGCCGCCAGCACGCGGGTCGCGGGCAGCCGGCCGCCGACCGGCAGCCGTCCGTCCGCGATCGCCTCCCGGAGCCTGCGGGTCAGCCAGTCGGCCCGACCACCCACCGGCGCGTCGCCGACGTCGAGCTGGAGGAAGTCCGACCCGGCCGTTGTGGACCTGTCGACCCGGCCTGGTTTGGACCTGTGCACCGGGCCAGTCTGGCACCGAAGGTGGACGTCATGACCATCAAGGACCACTTCCGGTGACCGTCGAGTTCCTGCTGACGTCCCTCGTCATCGTCGCCACACCGGGCACCGGCGTGCTCTACACGACCGCGGCCGGCCTCACCGGTGGCGTGCGCGCCGCCGCGATCGCCGCCGTCGGCTGCACGCTGGGGACCGTGCCGCACGTGCTCGCCGCGCTCACCGGCCTGGCCGCCCTGCTGCACGCGAGCACACCGGCGTTCCAGGTCCTCAAGTACCTCGGCGTCGCCTACCTCTTCCACCTGGCGTGGGTCACGCTCCGCGACAAGACCGCCCTGGCCGTCGACCCGGCCGCTCCCCACCGCTCCCCGGCGCGGGTGGTGGCGTCCGGGATCATGGTGAACCTGCTCAACCCCAAGCTCACGATCTTCTTCTTCGCCTTCCTCCCCCGGTTCGCCCGCCCCGGCGACGCCGTCGTGAGCATGGTCGAGCTGAGCGCGGTGTTCATGGCGCTCACGTTCGTGGTCTTCGTCGGCTACGGCTGGTTCGCCGCCGCCGTCCGCGACCACGTGGTGGCGCGGCCCGCCGTGCAGACGTGGCTGCGACGGGCTTTCGCGGGGGCGTTCGTCGCGCTCGGCGCCGTGCTCGCGCTCACGTGAACCCCCTGCCGAGGTCGGTGTCCTGAAGGGAGGGCACGCGGGGACTAGGCTCCCCGCATGGCGAGGTACTTCGACGTGCACCCGGTCAACCCCCAGCGGAGGTCGATCGACCAGGCGGTGGAGCTGATCAAGTCGGACGGTTTGATCGCCTACCCGACCGACTCCTGCTACGCGCTCGGCTGCCGGCTCGGCAACAAGGCCGGGCTGGACCGGATCAGGCAGATCCGGCACCTGGACGACCGGCACCACTTCACCCTCATGTGCCGCGACTTCTCCCAGCTCGGGCAGTTCGTGCACGTGGACAACGCGGTCTTCCGGGCCATCAAGGCGGCGACGCCGGGCAGCTACACGTTCATCCTCCCGGCGACCACCGAAGTGCCGCGCCGGCTGATGCACCCGAAGAAGAAGACGGTGGGGGCGCGCATCCCGGACCACCCGGTGGCACAGGCCCTGCTCGACCGGCTCGGCGAGCCGCTGCTGTCCAGCACGCTGCTGCTGCCCGACCAGGAAGAACCGCTGGTGCACGGCTGGGACATCAAGGAGCGGCTGGACCACGTGGTCGACGCGGTGCTGGACGCGGGCGACTGCGGCACCGAGCCGACGACCGTGGTGGACTTCTCGCAGGGCGAGCCCGAGATCGTCCGGCACGGCGCGGGCGACCCCTCCCGCTTCGAGTAACCGCGCGCGAACGGATCAGCGGTTTTGCGCCGGTCAGAGGTATGGGAGCGTTCCCAGAGCCGATAGCTTCCCTCTGCCCCCTCAGCGCAGAAGGAGCTACCCGTGCGGAAACGGTTGTCCACGGCGGTCCTCGCCGCCCTGCTGTCGGTCGTCGCCCTCCCGGTCGCGGACGCCGCGGGCCCCGACCACGCCGATCACCGGCTGAAGAGCTGCGCCCGCGCCGACCTGCTGTTCTGCGAGGACTTCCAGCAGGTGCCCACCGGCGCGGGCACCAGCCTCAAGTGGGGCGTGGACACCCGCAACGGCTCGCTGGAGGTCGAACGGGACCGGCGCGGCCAGAAGGTGCTGCACGTGCGGGCCGAGGGCAACGGCCGCGCGTTCCTCAAGGTGGACGACTTCGCCGCGCCGGGCAACAGCTTCTACGGCCGGGTCCGGGTGCGCGTGCGCGCGTTCCCGGACGCGCCGGACTGGGCGCACTACACGCTGATCGAGGCCACGGGCGACGGGCCGGAGGTGGTGCGCCCGCTCGGCGGCCAGTACGTGCCCACGCTGGACAAGGCGCTGTGGGGCGTCGGCGCGGACGGCGGCCCGACCGGCGACTGGACGAACTGGCGCGAGTCGGCGCCGTCGAAGGCCGGCGCGTGGCAGTGCGTGGAGTGGCGGATGGACGCCTCGGACAACCGGATCACGCTGTGGTTCGACGGCGTGCCGAACCCGGACCTCACCGTGTCGACCCGCGAGCACGGCGGCAACCAGGTCGACTTCCTGTTCCCGGAGTTCGACACGGTCAAGCTCGGGTGGCAGCTCTACCAGCCCAACGGGGGCAGCTACGACGTCTGGCTGGACGACATCGCGCTGGGCACCCAGCGCATCGGCTGCTAGTCGCGCGGGGACGGGTCCCTTCGGGAGACCCGTCCCCGCCGGGCGTGGGTGCCAGGTGCCCTGGGGCAGACCGGGTTCGGGCTGGTTGTTGTTGCCGCCCTTGAGGTAGACGACGTTGACCCACACGTTCGCCGCGCCCGGCACGTCGGTCAACGCCCACCAGGTGTTGGTGCAGGTCTTGCCGGTGGAGTGCTTCAGGGTCTCCCGGTAACCCTCACCCCAGTTCTTCTGGCAGTAGAAGTACCTGCTTGCGCACCCGCCGGCATGCGGACGATCGACTCGCCGGATCGGGCCAGGGACCTGGACGCGCTGCGCCGGGGCCTGCGCGTCGACGCGGTCGACTTCTACGGCGTGTCCTACGGGACCGTCACCGGGCAGGCGCTCGTCGAGCTCTTCCCCGGCACCGTCCGGTCGATGGTCCTCGACAGCCCGCAGCTCTCGAGGCTGAGCACCCGGGACTACCTCCTCACCGCCGCGGCGGGCACGGAGGACACCGCGCACGGGTTCGCCGCCTGGTGCCAGGCCCACCAGGCGGCACCACCCGGGCAGGGGTCGTGCCGCGCCCTCGCCCGGGTGATCGGGAGGAGCACCCCGATCACCGCCCAACAGGTGCTGCTCCACCTGGGGAGGCTGCGCTTGCCGGCCGAGGCCGGGCGGCTCCGCGACGCCGGGGGGACACCCGTGACGCCCGACGACCTCACGAACGCGTTCTCCTTCCTGTACCCCGGCAAGGACAGTCCCGCGTGGCTGGAAGGTCAGGCCCGCACCCTGGCCGGGTGGAGGCCGCGGCAGCGGGACGAGATCGCGCCAGGGACGGCGGGCGAACCCAGCGCGGACTCGCAGACGCTGCTGCGCTGCAACGACTTCTTCGACCGGACGATCACGACCGGGGACCAGTGGTCCGAGCTGTGGCGGAGCAGCCGCGGGGTGGCGCCGATCGTGCGCACCTCGACCCGGCACTGGAAGTGGGTGCGGAGCTGCCTCGGGACCGACCTCGGCCGGTGGCGTCCCGGCCCGTTCCCGACGACGGTGCCGTTGCTGGTGGTGTCGATGCGGTACGACAGCGCCACGCCCCACGTCTGGGCCCGGCAGCTCGCGACCGCCGCCTCCGCCCCGCTGATCACCTTCAACGGGTTCGGGCACGGCGCCTACGACGCCGCGATCGAGCACGCCCCGGCCGGGACTGCGTCGCCCGGCCGGTCGAGGACTTCCTCCTGCGCGGGGTCGAGCCGGGCGACGTGCGGTGCCAGGGCGCGACGGCCGTTCCCGGCCCTTGAGCGGACGTGTGAGGCGCCCCCGCGCCGGAAAAACCGTGAGTGGGACGGGCGGTGGGGCTGCTAGCGTCGCCGCCATGGCCACCTCGCCCGCCACCCTGATGCCCCGCCACCCGGGGCTGCCGATGCTGCGCGGATGACGAGTCCGAGGCCCCCGTCCCAGGGGGTCTCGCCCGATCCGGAGCCCCCGCACCTGGAGGTTCCGATGCCCCGTTTCTACGTGACCACCGCCATCCCGTACGTGAACGCGCGCCCTCACCTGGGTTTCGCGCTGGAGGTCGTGCAGGCCGACGTGCTGGCCCGCCATCACCGGCTGCGCGGCGACAAGGTGCGGTTCCTGACCGGCACGGACGACAACTCGCTGAAGAACGTGCTCGCGGCGCGGGCGGAGGGCCTGTCGACCGACGAGCTGGTCGACCGCAACGCGGCGGCGTTCGCGGCGTTGCGCGACCCGCTGGCGCTGTCGTTCACCGACTTCATCCGCACCAGCCGCGACGCCAGGCACCGCGCCGGCGTGGAACGGCTCTGGCGGGCGTGCGCGCACGACTTCTACCGAGAGCACTACGAAGGTCTGTACTGCGTGGGCTGCGACCAGTTCTACCCGCCCGCCGAGCTGGTGGGCGGCAAGTGCCCGGAGCACGACGTCGAACCGCAGCAGGTGGCCGAGGAGAACTGGTTCTTCCGCCTCTCCCGCTACACCGACCGGCTGCGCGACCTGATCGGCGGCGGCGCGGTCCGGATCGAGCCGGAGGCCCGCCGCAACGAGGTGCTGGCGTTCCTCGACGCCGGCCTGCGGGACTTCTCCGTCTCCCGGTCCCGCGCCCGCGCGCACGGCTGGGGCATCCCCGTGCCGGGCGACCCGGACCAGGTCGTCTACGTGTGGTGGGACGCGCTGGGCAACTACATCACCAGCCTGGGCTATGGCGACGACGGTTCGAACCACCGCCGCTGGTGGGTGGAGGGCGACCGGCGGGTGCACGTGATCGGCAAGGGCGTGATCCGGTTCCACGCCGTGTACTGGCTCGCGATGCTGCTGTCGGCGGGCGAACCGCTGCCGACCGACGTCCTGGTGCACGACTACCTCACCGTCGACGGCCGCAAGATCAGCAAGTCGTCGGGCGCGGTGGTCGACCCGGTGGCGCTGGTCGACCGGTACGGCTGCGACGCGGTGCGGTGGTGGCTGCTGCGCGACGTGCCGCGCGTCGGCGACGCCGACTTCACCGAGGCACGCCTGGTCGCCCGCGCGAACGAGGACCTGGCCAACGGCCTGGGCAACCTGGTCAACCGCGTCACGGTGATGGTCCACCGCTACCGGGCGGGCACGCCGCCGGTGGCCGCACCGGACGACGACGCCGGGACGTTGGCGGCGGCGTGCCGGGACGCGCCGGACCTCGTGCACGCCGCCATCGACGACTTCGACTTCCGCCGGGCCACGGCGGCGGTGTGGCGGATCGTGGAGGAGGCCAACCGCTACGTGGAACGGGTGCGGCCGTGGGACCTGGCCCGCGCCGAGCGCGGCGGTGACGCCGAGGCGGGCGAGCGCCTGGACGCGGCCATCACCTCGCTGCTGACCGCGTGCCGCGTCCTGGCGCGCGAGCTGACGCCGTTCGTGCCGACCCTGGCCGCCCGCGTCTCCGAGCAGTGCGTGACGCTGTCGGGCGAGCTCCCCCGGCCGCAGCCGCTGTTCCCCCGGTTGTGACCCGGCCCGCGCGGGGGCGTCACTCGCCGAGGGCCTCGGCCATGGTGTCGAGGTCGGCGAGCAGCGCCGCCACGCGGTCCGCGGGGATGGCCTCGATCATGCGCCGCTCGATGGCGTAGACCGCCGCCCGGACGGCGTGCAGGCGCTCCCGCCCGGCGGCCGTGAGGTGCACGGGCAGCGCGCGACCGTGGTCGACGTCGTCCGGGCGGCTGATCAACCCGGCGTCCTTGAGGCCGCGCAGCACGACGTTGGCCGACTGCCGGGTGACGAACGTGCCACGCGCGAGGTCGGCGTTGGACAGGCCGGGGCGCTCGTCGAGCAGTTCCAGGCAGGAGTACTGGGGCACGGTCAGGCCGTGCTCGCGCAACGCCCTGTCCATGGCGGAGCGCAGCGCGGCCGCCGCCCGCTTGAGGCGGTAGCCGACGTGCTCGGTGATGCCCTCGGCCGGGTGTGGCGGGGCGACGGGCGACCGGTCTTCCATGTCAGCATTTTGACATCCGTGACGGAGGACGCCTACAGTCCGCTATGTCAAAGTCCTGACATTCACTCCCCGGGAGGACCCATGATCGCCACCGTCGACGGCCCGGACTTCATCGCGCTCCAGGTCGAGGACGTGCCCGCCGCCGCGGCCTTCTTCGAGCAGCACCTCGGGCTGCGCCGCACACCGGTCTCGCCACCCGGGGCGGTGGTGTTCGCCACCAGCCCCGTCCCCCTGGCCGTCCGCGAGCCGCTGCCGGGCACCGACTTGAGCGGCGCCGCGCCGCGAGGGCTGGGTGTGGCGCTGTGGCTGCGCACCACCGACGCCGCGCGGCTGCACGACCAGCTCACGGCGGCGGGCGTGCCGGTCTCCGGGCCGGTCCGGCAGAGCCCGTTCGGACCGATGTTCACCTTCACCGGCCCCGAGGGCTACCGGCTCACCGTCCACGGCGACCCGACGCCCTGATCGGCGGGCCCGCCGAGGTGTCGCCCCGGCGGGCCCGAGCCGTCACCGCGGCAGGTAGGCGCGGTGCGAACGCGAGAACTCGAAACCGTTGTAGCGGTCCCAGTTGACCGACCACGTCATCAGGCCCCGCAGGTTCGGGTAGGTGGCCCGCGGCTGGTACGGACCGCAGTTCGCGCCCTTCATCAGGCAGTCCAACGCCTTGTGCACCTCGGTGACGGACGTGAAGCCGTTGCCCGCGTTGACGCTGGCCGGCAGGCCGATGGCCACCTGGTCCGGCCGCAGGCCCGGGAACACCTTCGTCGCGTCACCGCGCACGGGGAAGCCGGCCAGCACCATGTCCGCCATGGAAACGTGGAAATCACTGCCGCCCATGAAGTGGTACTGGTTGTCCAGGCCCATGATCGGGCCGGAGTTGTAGTGCTGGACGTGCAGCAATGTCAGGTCGTCGCGCAGCGCGTGGATCACCGGCAGGTACGCGCCCGCCCGCGGGTCCGCGCCGCCGCTGCCGCCGTAGTGCTGGTAGCCGACCTGGACGAAGAACGTCTCCGGAGCCATGGTGAGCACGAACTTCGCGCCGTAGCGCGCCTTCAGCGTCTTCAGCGCCTGGATGAGGTTCACGATCACCGGCGTGGTGGGCGCGCGGAAGTCGGTGTCGTTGGCGTTGAGCGACAGCGAGTGACCCTCGAAGTCCACGTCCAGGCCGTCCAGGCCGTACTTGTCGATGATCGCCGAGGCGGAGCGGACGAACGCGTCGCGCGCGGCCGTGGTGGACAGCTGCACCTGGCCGTTCGCGCCGCCGATGGAGATCAGCACCTTCTTGCCCTTGGCCTGCTTGTCGCGGATGCCCGCGATGAACTCGGCCTCGGACTCCACGTTCGGGCACTCGGCCACGGGGCACTGGGCGAAGCGGAGGTCGCCGGAGGTGGCGGAGGTCGGCTCGGCGAAGGAGAGGTTGATGACGTCCCAGTCGTCGGAGACGTCCTTCATCCGGATGTAGCCGGAGCCGTTGGCGAAGCTGGCGTGCAGGTAGCCGACCAGGACCCGCTTGGGCAGCCCGGTGACAGGCGGGGTCGTGGTGGTGGTCGTCGTCGGGCCGGTGGTCGTGGTCGTCGTAGTGGTGCTGGTCGTAGTCGTGGTCGTGGTGGTCGTGGTGGTCGTCGGCGCACCCGCGCACGACGCCCCGTTGATCTTGCAGTTGACCGGGGACGCGGTGCCCGAGGCGTTGAAGCCGAACGTCACCGTGGCGTCGGGCGCGACGCTGCCGTTGTACTCGCGGTGCGTGAACGTGTAGTGCCCGGACGCGGTGGTCTGCAACGCGTCCCAGTAGGCGCCGACGGTCGTCCCGGCGGGCAGGTCGAACTCGACCTTCCACCCGGACAGGGCCGCGCTCGTCTCGTTCTTGATCGAGAACTGGGCGGTGTAGCCGGTCTCCCAGCTCGACGTCTTGGCGAAGGTCGCGGTGACCGACGCGGCGTAGGCGGGCGCGAACCCGACCGCCGCCGCTGCCACCACCAGCGCCGCGACGGCCCCCACCCTGGCGAACAGGACTCTTCGCGACATACGTCTCCTCCCAGCGGTGGCGGCCTCCAGGTGGGAAGAATTGGACTAGACCACACTCGGTGGTGTCAAGGTCGCGCGGGAGGTGGTTGACCGAACGACCCAGCGGGTACCTCGAACGGGCGTTCGAGGGAAGGAGAGGCACGTGGACCGCAACCCGGAGAAGGACCCGCAGGACTGGACCACCGGCGACGAGCCGATGACCGGGCCGCAGGAGTCCTACCTGCACACGTTGGCGCAGGAGGCGGGCGAAGAGGTGCCGGACGGGCTGACCAAGGTCGAGGCTTCCCAGCTGATCGACCGCTTGCAGGAGAAGACCGGGCGCGGCCGGTGACGTCGGCGCGGCACGCCGTCGCCGGCGTGCCGCGACCGGTCAGTTGCCGTCCTCCTGATCGCCGTCCTGCTCGTTCTGGTCGTCCTGCTCGTTCTGCTGCTCGTCCTGCTGCTCGACGCCCGGCCGGTCGCCGTCGCCGTCGCCGTCGTTCTCGCACCCGGCGCCGAGCGTGAGGAACAGCGCCGCGCCGCTGACCAGCACCACGAGTGACTTCTTCAGCACGTTCCGTGTCATGCCCTCCCGGTACCCCGAACGGGTCCGCCCCAACCGGACCAAGATCGGTGTCCGGGTTCGGCGGGCCGACGCCGGACAAAAGGACACGTTGTCCGGACGTTGTCCGGAGGAGGGGTCGCGTTACCGAAAAGTCTCCTGCTCGCGAACGTCGCCGGTTACGGTTCGCGGGTGCAGATACCCTGGCGAGCCGCACCGCGTGCGGCCCTGTCAAGTCCGCTGACGTTGCTGGTCAGCGTGGTCACCGCCCTGCTGCTGAGCTTCGTGGTGGCCGCCGCCGTGATGCACTCGGCCGCGTCGGGCAGCGCGGCGATCGACTACCAGCAGGACCGGCTGTGCACCGAGGCGCTGCACCCGTCGCTGGAGGCGATCGGGGTGTCGCACCAGCAGGCCGCCGACGCGCCGCGGGTGATCGGAGAGTTGTCGCCCGACCGGGACGCGTTGGTCGGTACGTACGTCCGGGAGCAGCGGGCGGACTTCGGCGGCCCGCCGACCGACGCCAAGTTCGGGTACCGGCCGGGCGCGACCGACCACCTGGAGGTGCTCGAAGGCGGCGGCAAGGACGGCCTGTGGGTGCCGAAGAGCATCGCCGACACCGTCGGCGTGCGACTGGGCGGGCGCGGCCTGGGCGGTCGGCTGCCCCCGGTGACCGCGATCTACGCCGACCTGCTCGACCCGCTGCCCCCGTGGTGGTGCTCGGAACGCCACTTCGTGGTGCCCAACGTGCTCGACCGCGACGAGCTGGCCACGGCCGTGGTGTGGCTGCCCAGCGCCGAGGCGTTCGCCGCGCTGCCGCCCGAGGTCGCCGGCACCACCGACGTGACCGTGCGCTTCCCCGCCGACGTGCCGCGCACGGTGGACGAGGCCGCGGCCCTGCTCACCGAGGGCACCGAGCGGATCGCGCCGCTCGGCGGCGGGTCGGTCCGCACGGTGTCGCCCCTGGTCCTGCCGGTGGAGAACGCCCGGCAGACGGTGACCAACGTGCGGTCCGCGGTGCTCGGGCTGACCCTGATCAGCCTGCTCATCGGGTTGGCGGGCGTCGCCACGGTGACCGTCCAGTGGGCGCAGCGCCGCCAAGCCGAGCTGCGGCTGCTGTGGGTGCGCGGCGCCGGGCCGTTCGCGCTGGGCGGGCGCGGGGTGCTGGAACTGGGCCTTCCGCTGGTGGTCGGCGGCGTGCTCGGGCTGGGCACGGCCCGGCTGCTGCTGCCCGTGTACGCGCCGTCCGAGCAGCTGCCGCCGGGCACGGTGACGACCGCGGCGCTGGCGGTGGTCGTGGTGGTGGTGCTGAGCCTCGTGGTCACGCTGGCCACCGGGGCCCTGCGCGCGCACCGGATGTTCCAGGTCTCCGGCCGCGGCAACCGGCTGCGCAAGGTGCTGACCGTGCTGCCGTGGGAGCTGGCCACCGCCGCGCTGGCGGTGTGGGCGTGGAACCGGGTGCAGCACAGCGGCCTGGCGACCACGACGAAGATCGGCGGGCTGCCGCGCATCGACGCCGCCGCGCTGGCGTTCCCGCTGCTGGTCGTGCTCACCGCGGCGCTGCTGACGGCCCGGCTGGCGAAGTGGGCGCTGGCCTCGTCGCACCGGGCGAAGCTGTGGTCCAAGCCCGCCGCGCAACTGGCGATCCGGCGGCTCGCGGCGGGTGCCGGTCCGGTGACCGGCGTGCTGCTGATCGGGGTGCTGGCGGTCGGCACCATGGCCGTCGGCACGGCCATCGCCGGGTCGCAGGAGACCGCGCTGGACGTGAAGTCCGGCATGTACACGGGCGCGAACAGCTACGCCCAGATCCCGTCGGAGGTCACCGAGCTGCCGCAGGCGCTGCGCGGCAACTCCACCATCGTCGGCTTCGTCAAGCAGTACGACCGCACCGCGCTGGTGGTGGACCCGAGGACGTTCCGCGACGGCGCGTTCCCGGTCGACGTCGACCCGGCGCTGCTGACCCAGCCGCTGCGGGTGGGCAACGTACCGCGCCGGGAGGTCGACCTGCCCGGGCTGCCGCGGCTCAAGCCGGACGCGTGGGTGCCCTCGTTCCCGAAGCTCGGCACGTCGGGCTGGGTGATGCCGGTCGACCGGATCGAGGACCGTGACGACGTCGGTTCCTGGTACGTGTGGTCCACCAGGCCGTTGGCGGAGGTGACCGCGGCCCTGTCGGCGGACGGCGTGAAGCTGTCGCGCAACTCCGGCGAGAAGAAGAAGGCCGTCCAGGGGCTGCCGTTCCTGACGATCCAGTGGACGTTCGCCTTCGTCACGGCGCTGGGCGCGGTGCTGGCGGTGGTCGCGTCGATCGCGCTGCTGCTGGCGGTGGAGGTGCGGCGGCGGCAGAACGCGCTGTCCGGCGCGTTCAGCACCCGGATGGGGCTGGCGCCGGCCGCGATGCTGCGCAGCCACCTGCTCGAACTGGGCGCGGTGGCCGCCGGGGCGGTGGTCGTCGGCCTGGCCGCGAGCGCGGCGAGCAGCGGCTTCACCGTGCCGAAGCTGGACCCCGCGCCGCGCCTGACCCCGGCGCCGCAGGTGCCGGACGCCCTGCCAATGCTGGTGGGGACGGTGGCGGGGAGCGTGCTGGTGGTGCTGGTGGCGGCGTGGATCGCGGTGCGCTCGGTGCGCTCGGCGAAGATCGGGGAGCTGATCCGTGGGTGAGCACGTGTTGCGGCTGCGCGAGGTGGGCGTGGAGTACCGCACGCCCGCCGGGGCGGTGACCGCGGTGTCGGACGTGACGCTGGACGTGCCCGCGACGGGCATGACGGTGCTGGCCGGGCCGTCCGGGTCGGGCAAGTCGACGCTGCTGCGGGTGTTGAGCCTGGTGGAGCGGCCCACGCGCGGCGGGGTCGAGCTGCGCGGCATGGGCACGGCGCGGCTGTCGTCCAAGGCCCGGCGCGCGCTGCGGCGGCGTGACATCGCGCTGGTGTTCCAGAACCCCGCGGACAACCTCGTCGGCCACCTCGACGTGGGCGACAACCTGCGTGCGGCGGCGCAGGCCGCGGGTCGGGTGGTGCGGGTGGACGAGCTGCTGGAGCGGCTGGGGCTGCCGGGCACGGCCACGTGGAAGGTGTCGGCGATGTCGGGCGGACAGCAGCAGCGGCTGGCGTTCGGGTGCGCGTTGGCGCGGCAGGCGACGGTCGTGCTCGCCGACGAGCCGACGTCCCAGTTGGACGCCACGTCGGCGGACTCGGTGCTGGAGACGTTGGCCGACCTGGCGCGCGGCGGCGTGCCGGTCGTGGTGGCCTCGCACGACCCGAGGCTGATCGCGTTGGCCGACACGAGGTTCGACCTGCGGAACGGGGCGTTGGCGGCATGACGGCGTTGCGGGCGAAGGGGATCGAGCGGACGTTCCGGCACGCGAGCGGGCCGGTGCACGTGCTGCGCGGCGTGGACCTGGAGGTGGCGCCGGGCGAGCTGGTGACGCTGTCCGGGCCGTCCGGGTCGGGCAAGAGCGCGTTGCTGGCCGTGCTGGCGGGCTTCGACCGGGCGGACGCGGGCACGGTGGAGATGGCGGGCGAGGTGCTGACGTCGCCGCCGTCGTGGAAGGTGTGCGCGCTGCTGCCGCAGGCGCTGGGCCTGGCCGGTGAGCTGACGCTGGCGGAGAACGTCGCGCTGCCGCTGCGGCTCGGCCGCACCGGCGGTTCGCTCGACCGGGTGACCGAGTTGCTGGCGGAGCTGGGTGTCGACGAGCTGGCCGACCGGTACCCGGCCGAGGTGTCGTTCGGGCAGCAGCAGCGGGCCGCGCTGGCGCGGGCCGTGGTCGGCGAGCCGGCGGTGCTGCTGGCCGACGAGCCGACCGCGCACCTCGACCAGCGCACCGGGCCGACGGCGGTGCGGGTGCTGCGGCGGGCGGCCGACGCGGGGTCGGCGGTGCTGGTAGCCACCCACCACGACGAGGTGCACCGGGCCGCCGACCGGACGCTGGTGCTCAGCGGCGGGCGGATCTCCGTAGGATAGGGGCCGATGTCGCGCCGATCCGTCTCCCTCGTCCTTGTCCTCCCGTTGCTCGCCCTGTTGCTGCTGGTCAGCGACTCGCCGTACCCGGCGCTGCCGGGGCCGAAGCGGGACGCGCCGCGCGCGATCGTGGCGCTCGGCGACAGCACGATGGCCGGTGAGGGCGCGGGCTCCTACGAGCCGGGCACGAACGGCGAGAACGGCAACTGGTGCCACCGGTCGACGAAGGCGTCGGTGCACCACACGCACGTGCCGGGCGTGGACAGGGTGTTCAACCTGGCATGCTCGGGCGCGAACTCCGAGCAGGTCGGCCTCACCGACCAGGTGCGCAACACCGAGGGCTCGCAGGCCAGGCAGTTGGCCGCGATCGCGCGCGAGTACCGGGTGTCCGTGGTCGTGGTGGCGGTCGGCGCGAACGACGACCCGCGCTTCGCCGACGTGCTGGGCGCGTGCCTGCGGGCGTGGATCGAGCGCCGCGCCGACTGCGCGAAGGCCATGGCCGACGAGTGGAAGGCCCGCGTCGAGCGGATGACGCCGAAGGTGGAGCGCGCGCTGCGCGACGTCCGCCGGGTCTTGCAGGACGAGGGCTACACGCCGCGTTCCTACACGCTGGTGCTCCAGTCCTACGCCGCGCCGGTCGCGCCGGGGCTGCCGTTCGACCTGCAGAACCTGGCCGGGTGCCCGTTGCGCACGGGTGACCTGGAGTGGGTCCGGGACCGGGCGGTCGAGCAGCTGTCGGAGGGGCTGCGGACGGCGGCGCAGGCGGCGCAGGCGCGGTTCCTCGACCTGGCGGAGGCGGGCGAGAAGCGCGAGGCGTGCATGGGCGGGGAGACGGCGGACCGGGAGTGGTTCACCCGGCTCACGGTCGACTTCGACGGTCTGCGGGACGAGGCGCGGGCCCGGCACGCGTTGCAGGAGTCGTTCCACCCCAACGACCGGGGCTACGAGCAGTTCGGCCGGTGCATGTCGGAGTTCCTGGCCACGACGGCGCGTGAGGCGTCGTGCGTGGCCGGCTCGGACGGCAACCTCGACGCGGTGGTGGCGAAGGACTGATGGCCGGGGTCGTCCGGGACGCGGACGCGTCGACCGCGACGGCGGCGCTGGACGCGAGCAAGGCGGCGTTCGCCGCGCTGCTGGGCGCGCTGCCCGCGGCGACCTCGCACGAACGCCCGGGAGTGCGCTGGGTGGACACCGGGGTGCACGACAGCGTGTTCAACGGCGTGCACCACGTCGCCGCCGAGGGGTTCGCCGAGTCGGTCGCCCTGGTGCGGGCGCACTTCGCGGCGCGCGGGGTGCCGTTCCACTGGGAGACGGGGTTGCGCCCCGAACCGCCGGACAGCGCCGCGACCCTGATCCGCCACGGGCTGCGGCACGTCGAGGACGAGCCGGGCATGTGGCTGGACCTGACCGGGCCGCGCCGGGAACCGCCGCCGGTGCCCGGGTTGTCGATCCGCCCGGTGACCGACCGCGAGGCGGTGCGCGAGTGGGTGCGGGTGTGGGGTTGCGGAGCGCCGGCGGACGTCACCGACCGCTGGTCCGGGGTGTACTCGGCGCTGCCGTGGGGGCCGGGCGGCCCGTTGCGGATGTTCGTCGGCCACCTGGACGGACGCCCGGTGGCCACCTCGTACGTGTTCCTGGCCGCCGGCGTCGCCGCCGTGCACTACGTGGTGACCCTGCCCGGGTACCGCCGCCGGGGCATCGGCGCGGCCATGACGCTCGCCGCGGTCGACGAGGCGGCCTCCGCCGGGTACCGGGTCGCGGTCCTCACCGCCTCGCCGCTGGGCATCGGCACCTACCGGCGGCTGGGGTTCCGGGAGTGCTGCCTGGTCAGCACGTACGAGTGGGTGCCCGCGGCGTGATCAGGGCGGCCACGTCGGCGGCGGTCCAGAACGGCGTGCGACCGGCCAGGTAGTCGGCGATCCGCTCGACGGTCCAGCCGTGCGCCTCGGCCAGGCCGGTCGCGAGCATGGTCAGGTAGTTGGCCGAGGGCTTGGTGTGCTCCACGTCGGCCGCGTGCCACGGCGCGGTGAACGTCAGCGCCGGGTGCCCGTCGTGCTCGCCGAGGTGGAGCAGGGTCTCGTAGCGGCCGGGCCCGAGCGCGTGCCTGCCGTCGGCCATGACCACGCTCAGGTCGAGGTCGACGCCGGGCTCGCGGTACATCTCCTGCGCGGCCACGTCGGCGAACTGCGCGGTCGTGACCAGGTACCCGCGGGCGGCCGTGACGCCCGGCAGGTCGGGGTCGTAGAACGCCCGCCCGCCGAGCCAGACGGGCGACTCGGTGGCGAAGTAGATGCCACCGGGCACCTCCAGGGGCCTGGTGTCCAACGGCGGGCTGCCGTCCCGGCACCCCGGGTACCCGCGCGTCGCCCCGGCCGGCGTGCCTCCGGCGAGGTAGCAGGCGAACCTCTCGGCGTGCATGTTCGACCCGTAGCCGACGTACCAGACCAACCGGCTCGTCATGACCGACGGCTCACAGGCACAGGCGGCACGGGCGGGCGGTCGGGTGTTCGGTCTCCAGCTCGGCGCGGGCGCCCACGAGCTTGACGTAGCTGCCCACCCACGTGGTGCCGCGGGCCGGGGTGCCGTTGATCGTGCGGCACGAGGCGCGGTGCAGGACGAGGTTGCCCGGGTTCAGGCTGCGTTCGGCGTTGATGACGTACTGGTGCTGGTTGTCCGCCAGCCAGTGCTCGTAGGCGCCGCTGTCCTCCATGAACCTCTGCATCGGGCCATCATGCGCCGCTCGGCCGCCACCGGCTGTCCGCCATCCGGTGCCACTCGTCCTCCAGGATCGCGTAGATCAACTCCTCGCCCCAGGCGCCCTTGAAGATCTCGTTGTGCCGGAAGTGGGCTTCGCGGCGCATGCCGAGCCGTTCCATCACGCGCCACGACGCCTCGTTGAATGCGTCGCAGGAGGCGACGACGCGGTGCAGCCCGAGGTGGGTGAAGCCGAGGTCCAGCATGGCGGCGGCGGCCTCGGTGGCGTAGCCCCGGCCGTGGTGGTCGGGGTGCAGGATGTAGCCGACCTCGCCCTGCCGGTGCTCCTCGCTGAGCCACTTGAGCACGGCCTCGCCGATGACCTCGCCGTTCACCTCGACCGCCAGCGCGAGGTGGTCGCCCTCCTTCCGCGGCCACGGCACCGCGACCTTGAGCGCGAGGCTCTCGGCGGTCTGCTCCGGGGTGCGGGCTTCGCCGTAGAGGTGGCGGACGACGTCGGGGCGCGACATCCACGAGTGCAGTGCGGCGTGGTCGGCCGGGGTGAACGGGCGCAGGGTCAGGCGCCGGGTCCGAACGGGGTAGTCGGGCTTGGTCACGCCGGTCAATCTACGAAATCCCGGCCTCGCCGTCGTCCGGGTTTCCGCGCCGGAGCACGAGGTGGAAGAAGCGGGCGAGCAGCGGGTACGGCATGCGGTCGGCCAGGGCGAGCTCCAGCCGTTCGAGGTCGGCGAAGAACGCCGGGTCGTGCTTGCGGTCGTCGTCGGCGACGTAGTCGGTGACCGCGCGGATGCCGTGGTGGCCGACGAGGTCGCAGTCGGGCAGCCACGCCGTGACCTGGTCGGCCGTGTAGAGGGTGAGGGTGGTGTCGAACGTCTGCGTGTGCGCCTGGTCGGTGTCCAGCGCGGCCAACGCGGCGGCCGGGTCGAGGTGCCGGGTGGCGTGCCGCAGCGGTTCGGCGTTCCGGTTGAGCGCGATGACCGACAGCAGACCGCCGGGCGCGACGAGGTCGACGGCCGCGCGCAGGGTCGCCGCCGGGTCGGGCAGGTACTGGATCACGTTGTGCGTCAGCACCACGTCGTACGGGCCGGGCACGGATCCGGGCAGGTCGGCGAGGTCCGACCGGACCAGCCGGACCGGCAGCCCGGCCTCCGCGAACGCGCGCTCGGCCTCGGCCGGCATCTCGGCCGACCGGTCGACCACCGTCACGTGGTGGCCCTGGCGGGCCAGCCGCAGGGCGTCCGCGCCGTCCCCGCCGGCGAGGTCGAGCACGGTCGTGGGCGGGGGCGGCAGGTGGCGGGGGAGGTTGGCGTTCGCCTGCGCGTAGCGCAGCCGGCCCCACGGGGCTCGCTGCCACGCCCGCCACTGCCGCGTCGCGTCGGTCACGCCCGCAGGCTAGAGGTCGGCCAGGGCGGTGATCGGGGACTCCACGCAGTCGGCGACGAACCGCAGGAACCCGCCCGCCGTGCCGCCGTCGCACACCCGGTGGTCGAACGCGAGCGTCAGCTGGGCGACCTTGCGCACGGCCAGTTGCCCGTCCACGGCCCACGGCCGGTCCATGATGCGACCGATGCCGAGGATCGCGGCCTCCGGGTGGTTGATGATCGCGGCCGAGCCGTCGACGCCGAACACGCCGTAGTTGTTGACCGTGAAGGTGCCCCCGGTCATGTCGGCCGGGGTGAGCCTGCCCTCCCGCGCCGACGCGGTGTGCGCGGCGATGGCGGAGGCGAGTTCGGCGGTGGTGCGGGTGTGCGCGTCGCGCACCACCGGCACCACCAGGCCGCGGTCGGTCTGGGCGGCGAAGCCGAGGTGCACCTGGTCGAGGACCACGACCTCGTCGCCCTCGACGCGGGAGTTCAGCTCGGGGAACTTCTTCAGGCCCAGCACGGTGAACCGGGCCAGCAGCGCGAGCAGCGACACCGACGGCATCGCGGCCCGCGCGGCGAGGAAGTCGGTGGCGTCGACGTCCACCCAGACGGTGGCCTCGGGGATCTCCCGGCGTGACGTGGCGAGCTTCTCCGCCACCGCGCCGCGCAGGCCGCGCAACGGGATGCGACGGCCGGGTGCGGCCGGGGCCGGGGTGGCCGGGGCCGGGGTGGCGCGGGCGGCCAGCTCGCGTTCCACGTCGGCGCGCCGGATGACGCCGCCGGGTCCGGTGCCGTGGATCCGGTCGAGCGCGAGGCCGTTCTCCCGGGCCAGCTGCCGCACGAGCGGGGAGATGACCGCCGGGGCGGACCCGTTCACCGCGGGGCGGGACGCGGTGCCGGAAGCGCCGGCAGGGATCTCGTCAGCGGGCGCGGCGGCAGCACGAGCGGTCGGGATGGCGGCCGGTTCGGGTGTGGTGAGTGGTGTACCCGGGTGTTCCGAACGCCGGACACCCGCGTTCCGGGCATTGGACTCGCGGGGGCGGCGGCGTCGGCGCGCGGTCTGGGACGTGCCGTAACCGATGAGGACGTTGCCGGAGTACTCGGAGGACTCCGGCTCCGGGTCGCCCACGGTCAGCAGCACGGAGCCGACGGCCAGCTTCTCCCCCGGCTCGCCGAACCGCGCGCTCACCACGCCCTCGAACGGGCACGGCACCTCGACCACGGCCTTCGCCGTCTCCACCTCGACCACGGGCTGGTCGACGGACACCTGGTCGCCCACCGACACCAGCCAGGTGACGATCTCGCCCTCGGTCAACCCCTCGCCCAGGTCGGGCAGCCGGAAGTCAGGCACCGTAGCTCCCCACGACCTCGTCGTCCCACTGCAACCGGCCGATCGCGTCCAGGATGCGGTCCACGCTCGGCAGGTGGTGCTCCTCCAGCTTCGGCGGCGGGTAGGGGATGTCGAACCCGGTCACCCGCAGCACCGGCGCGTGCAGGTGGTGGAAGCACCGCTCGGTCACCCGCGCCACGACCTCCGCGCCGTACCCGCCGAACCCGGACGCCTCGTGCACGACCACCGCGCGCCCGGTCTTCACCACCGAGGCGCACACCGTCTCGTCGTCGAACGGGGCCAGCGACCGCAGGTCGACGACCTCGACGTCCCAGCCCTCCTCGGTCGCCGCCTCGGCCGTCTCCAGCGCCGTCGCGACCATCGGCCCGTACGCGATCAGCGTGACGTCGCGCCCGGCGCGCCGCACCACGGCCCGGTCGAACCCGATCCGCTCGTCCGACAGCGGTCCCTTGGCCCAGTACCGCCGCTTCGGCTCCAGGAAGATCACCGGGTCGGGAGAGTCGATCGAGTCGCGCAGCAGCCGGTAGGCGTCGTCCGGGGTGCCGGGCGTGACGACCCGCAGCCCCGGCGTGTGCGTGTAGTAAGCCTCCGACGAGTCGCAGTGGTGCTCGACCCCGCCGATGCCGCCGCCGTACGGCACCCGGATCACCACCGGCAGCTCGACCCGGCCGCGCGTGCGGTTGCGCAGCTTGGCCAGGTGGCTGGTGATCTGCTCGAACGCCGGGTAGGCGAACGCGTCGAACTGCATCTCCACCACGGGCCGCAGCCCGTTCATCGCCATGCCGATGGCGGTGCCGACGATGCCGGACTCGGCCAGCGGCGTGTCGAACACGCGCTGCTCGCCGAACCGCGCGGCCAGCCCGTCGGTCACCCGGAACACGCCGCCGAGCGCGCCGACGTCCTCGCCGAACACCAGCACGGTCGGGTCGGCGGCCAGTGCGTCGGCCAGCGCCCGGTTGAGCGCGCCCGCCATGGACAGCTGCGCCTCTTGTGCGACGACCGCGGTCATGCCAGTTCCTCCCGCAGCAGCGCGGCCTGCTCGCGCAGGTGGCGCGGCGTGGTCGCGTAGACGTGCTCGAACAGCTCGTCGGGTGAGGGCACGACGTCGACGTTCAACTTCGCCCGCACGGAGGCCGCGAACTCCTCCGCCTCGGCCGCCACCGCGGCGCGGCGCGCGGGGTCGAGCAGCCCGCGCGCGGTCAGGTACGCCTCCAGCCGGTCGACCGGGTCGCGGTCCAGCCACGCCGCGACCTCGTCGGACGTGCGGTAGCGGGTGGCGTCGTCGGCGTTGGTGTGCGCCTCGATCCGGTAGGTCAGCGCCTCGATCAGCGTCGGTCCACCCGATTCCAGCGCCTCGCGCACGACCGCGTACACGGCGGCCACGTCGTTGCCGTCCACCAGCACGGACGGCACGCCGTACCCGACGCCCTTGTGCGCCAGCGACGGCGCGGCGTTCTGCTTGGACATGGGCACGCTGATCGCGTAGCCGTTGTTCTGCACCAGGAACACCACCGGCGCCTTCCACACACCGGCGAAGTTCAGCGCCTCGTGCGTGTCGCCCTCGGACGTGGCGCCGTCGCCGAGCAGCACGAGCGCCGCGGTGTCCTCGCCCTTGAGCCGGGCGGCGTGCGCGAAGCCGACGGCGTGCAGCGTGTTGGTCGCCAGCGGCGTGCACTGGGGTCCGACGCGGTGCTCGTACGGGTCGTAGCCGAGGTGCCAGCCGCCTTGCAGCAGGGTCAGCGTCTCGGCCGGGTCGACGCCCCGCGTCACGAGGGCGACCGAGTCGCGGTAGGTCGGGAACAGCCAGTCGGTGGGGCGCAGCGCGAGCACCGAGCCGACCTCGCACGCCTCCTGGCCGCGCGAGGACGGGTAGACCGCGAGCCGGCCCTGCTTGGTCAGGGCGGTGGCCTGGGTGTCGAAGCGGCGGCCGACGACCATCCGGCGGTGCAGCTCGACCAGCACGTCGTCGTCGGGCATGGACAGCGGCGAGTCGTCCACCGGCGTGCCGTCCTTGCGCAGCAGCGACAGCGGTTCGTCGCTGGGCAGCAACGTCCGCTCGGGCGCGCGGGTGCGGGCCATGGGCTCCTCCGGTGTCTCAAGGGGCGAGATGGAGGGCATGGTCCAGCTCACACCGGCCAAAGTTCCAGATCCGGGCCTCGAATCCGGACGAATGGCCGCGCACGCGGGTTATGGTCGGCCACATGACGGCACGGACTGGACATTCGGCACCCCTGGACGCGCTGGACCGGCGCATCGTGGAGGAGCTGCGCGCGGACGGGCGGCTGTCGATGCGGTCGCTGGCCGAGAAGCTGCACATCTCGCGGGCGAGCGCGTACTCGCGGGTGGAGCGGCTGCACCGCGACGGCGTGATCACCGGGTACTCGGCGGTGGTCGACCCGGAGCGCTACGGCTTCGGCATCTCCGCCTACGTCTACCTCAAGATCAGCCAGCACTCGTGGAAGGCCGTGCGGCAGCGGGTCATGGAGATCCCGGAGGTGTGGCACGGCGCGCTGGTGTCCGGCGACTACGACCTGGTGCTGCTGGTGCGCGCCCCCGACGCGCACAGCCTGCGCGACCTGGTGCTGTCACGGTTGCAGACGATGCCGGACGTGACCTCCAGCCACACCGTGCTCGTGCTGGACGAGCTGCCGGCGGGTGCGCACGACCGCGACGGTCACCAGCCGAAGTTCTGAGTCCAGTAGATGCCGTACGAACCGCCGCGGGCCATGCCGACGCCGAGCGCCTTGAGCTTGCAGTTGAGGATGTTCGCCCGGTGCCCCGGCGAGTCCATCCAGCCCTTGACCACGGCTTCGGCGGTGCGCTGGCCCGCGGCGATGTTCTCCGCGCCGGGCGAGGGGTAGCCGGCGGCCTTGACCCGGTCGACGAAGCTGCGGCCGTCCTGGGAGACGTGGTCGAAGTAGTTGTTGGCGGCCATGTCGGCGCTGTGCGCGCGTGCGGCGGCGGCGAGCCGGTCGTCGGCGGTCAGGGCGGGGCAGCCGTTGGCGGCGCGTTCGGCGTTGGTCAGCTCGACCACCTTCGCCTCGGCCAGCTCGACCTCGGTCCTGGTCGGCGTGGCGGGCGCGGGGGTCGGCGCGGGCGGCTCGGCCCGGGTCCGGGGCTGCTGCGCGGGCGGCTGCGTCGTGGTGGTCGGCGCCGTCGTGGTGGTCGTCGTCGGAGCCGGCGCGGACGTCGTGGTGCCCGGTGCGGAGGACGTGGTGCCCGAGGTGGCCGGCGCGGTGGTCGGCGCGAAGGCGTCCGGTTGGGGCGCGGTGCGGATCGTGGTCGTGGCGCTCGCGGCGATCAGGGCCATGCCGTCCGGGTGCTCGCACCCGGCCAGGGCCAACCCGGCGGCGAGGACGACGGCGACGGGCAGCACACTGCTCTTGCGCGACACGCGGAAAACCTCAATCTGCATTCGGCGGTATTTCGGGCGCGGCGACCGGCGAGCGCTTCTTCGCAGGGTAAGCGCACGCGGTCGCCGCACCGGAGGGAGAATCGGGTGGACCGGGCAAGGGGGAGAGCGCTGCGGTCGACCCTGATTCCGTTAATGACTTTATCGCGACAGCCGGAACTGTCAACAACTATTTATTTAAGGAACATTTAAAGGTCGCATCAGGCGCGGAAAAGGGACCTCGGGTCAGGCTGGCTCTTCCGCGCGGCCCAGCCGGAGCTGGACCCGCGTGCCGCCCAGCGGTCCGCGGTCGACCACGAGCGAGCCGCCGGTGGACTCGGCCGCCCGGCGGGCGATGTCGAGGCCGAGGCCGGTCGAGCCCGCGCCGCTGCTCCCCCGCCGCAGCGCCGCCTCCAGGTCGTCGATGCCGGGCCCGGCGTCCTCGATCACGATCACCACCCGGTCGGGCTGGTGGAACAGCGCGACGACGAACCCGACGCCCTCCGGGGTGTGCCGGAAGACGTTGCCCAGCACGGCGTCCATGGCCGCGGCGAGGTCGCTGCGGGTGAGCGGGACGAGGGCGCGCCGCTCGGTGCCGCGCAGGTTCCACAGCCGCTGCTGGTCGTCGGCGAGCGCGGACCAGAAGACCAGCCGGTCGTGCACGACCTGGGCGGCGTCGCACCGGCCGCCGTCCGGGTCGTCGAGCTCTCGGCGGGCGGCCCGGATGAGCTCGTTGACCTCGCGTTCGAGGGCGTGCACGGCCTGCCGGACGCGGTTGGCGTTCGGGTCCTGGCCGAGGATTTCCGAATCGAGCCGCAACGCGGTGAGCGGGGTGCGCAGCCGGTGCGAGAGGTCGGCCAGGATTTCGCGTTCGCCCGCCACCAGTTGGCCGATCCGATCGGCCATCCGGTTGAACGCCACGCCCGCGTCGAGCAATTCCGGCGGTCCGCTCGGCGTGACCCGGGTGGTGAGATCGCCCTGACCCATTTTCCGCGCGCCGTCGGCCAGCGCGGCGGAGGCCCGCACGACCCGCGCGCCGAGGCGGTCGGCGACCAGCACCGAACCGAGCACGAGGACGACCGCGACACCGCTGAGCGCGAGCCACGCCTGCTCCACGCCCCGCGACAGCTCGGCCCGCGGCACGAACGCCTCCACCACCGCCACCCTGCCCTCGCCCAGCAGCACGGGTTGCAGGTGCACGAGACCGGCGGGGATGGGCTCGGTGAACGCCAGACCCTGCTCGCGCGCGGTGCGCAGCTGCTCGTCGGTCGCCACGGGCACGCCGACGACCTCGCCGTCGGCCAGGTGCACCGCGACCCGGCCGGCGGTGCTGGTGAGGGCCTGCCCGACCGACGCCGGGTCGGACGTGATCACCAGGACGGGCGTGAGCGCGCCGGCGAGGCGTTCGGCGTCACCGCGGGCGCGGTCCTCGGCGAGCTGGCGCACCACCAGGGCGAGCGGGATCAGGAACGCCAGCGCGACCATCGACGTGACGGCCAGCGAGACGAGCGCGAGCGACCTCCTCACTCGGCCGCCGTGAGCTTGAACCCGACACCGCGCACGGTGTGCAGGTAGCGGGGCTGGGCGGCGCGTTCCCCGAGCTTGCGGCGCAGCCAGGACAGGTGCACGTCCAGCGTCTGGTCGTCGTGCCTGCCGGGCAGGTTCCACAGGTTCGCCAGCAGCTCGGCGCGCGGCACCACCTTGCCCTCGCGCGCGGCGAGGTAGGCCAGCAGGTCGAACTCCTTGCGGGTCAGGTTGAGCTCGCGGCCGTCCAGGCGCGCCTCGCGGCGGTCCGGGTCCACGGTGAGGCGGCCGATCCGGAACGTGGCGGGCGCGGTGTCCTTGCGCGCGCGACGCAGCACGGCCGACAGCCGCGCGGCGAGGTGCTCGCTGGAGAACGGCTTGACCACGTAGTCGTCCGCGCCGGCGTTGAGCAGCCGCACGATCTCGGTCTCGTCGTCGCGCGCGGTGGCCACGATGACCGGCACGTCGCACACGCCGCGCATCATGCGCAGGGCGTCCGCGCCGTCCATGTCGGGCAGGCCGAGGTCGAGCACCACCAGGTCGAACGCGCCGCCGGTGATCTCGCGCAACGCCTCCAACGCCGTGCCGACCGGCAGCACCGCGTGCCCGAGCCCGGTCAGCGCCCGGCTCACCGCCGACCGCACCACCGGGTCGTCCTCGACGAGCAGCACCGAGACCATGGCGCGCACCGTAACGCGATCGGGTGACAGGGTGGTCGACTCCCCCGGCGCTACCCCGGCACGCGTCCCGGTTCCGGGTGGAACAACCCGTCCAGCAGCACGGGGATCGCGCGCTGCGGGTCGGGCGTCCGGTCGACCGCGGCCTGGAGCATGGTCAGCACCACGAGCACGTCGTCCAGCACGACGTCGTGCCGCAGGTGGCCCGCCGCCCGCGACCGGTCGAACGGGCCGCGCAGCGCGTCCAGCAGCCGGCGCACGTGCCCGCGCCGGTCGGGTTCGGGGAACCGGCGCAGCTCGTCGACCAGCGGGCGCATCGACACCTGGTAGGCCATCACGGCGTGCAGCAGCACGCGGAACGCGGCGGGGTCGTGCGCGGTGCGCTCGGCGGCCTCCGCCAGCAGCCCCAGGTGCTTGCGCGCCACCGTGAGCAGCAACGCGCGCCGGTCCGGGAAGTGCCGGTAGACCGTGGCCTGGCCGAGGCCGGTGAGGTGGGCGATGCGCGCGGGTGACGGCGTCGTGCCGCCGACCACCAGCTCCTCGGCCGCGCGGATGATCGCCGCCCGGTTCCTCAGGGCGTCGCTGCGGCGCGGAACGGTCATGGCGGCACCCCGGCGGAACGGACGGAGGTTACTCGCAGGTAATGAGAATAGCACCGGCTGTGATCCCTCGGAACGCCTTCGTAACGTCGGAGACCCGCCGCCTTCACCCAGGTCACCTTCGAGGAAGGACTCGACGTGCGCGGACGTCTACTCCGGGTCGTGTGCGCGGTGCTGCCCGCCGCCCTGGCCGTCGTGCTCAGCCCGGCCGGGGCGCAGGCCGCCGCCCCGGTCGACTACGTCGCCCTCGGCGACTCGTACTCCTCCGGCACCGGCGCGCCGCCGTACCAGAGCGGCTCGTGCTACCGCAGTTCCCGCGGGTACGCCCAGCTGTGGGCGGACACGCACGAGGTGTCGTCGTTCAAGTACGCGGCCTGCGGCGGTGCGACCACGCAAAGCATGACCGACCAGTTCGCGGCGCTGGACGCGGGCACGGACCTGGTGTCGATCACCATCGGCGGCAACGACGTCGGGTTCGCCAACACGATGGTCACCTGCGTCACCGGCAGCGACGCGAGCTGCGTCAACGCCGTGAACACCGGCATCGAGACCGCGCGCACCACGTTGCCCGGACGGCTCGACGCCACCTACGCCACGATCCGCACCCGCGCCCCGAACGCCACCGTGGTCGTGCTGGGCTACCCGCACCTGGTCGAGCCGGACGGCACGTGCATGAGCGCCACCAAGCGCGCGGCCCTCAACCGCGGCTCCGACGAGCTGCACGCCGTGATCTCCGCCCGCGCCTCGGCCGCCGGCGTCCGCTACGTCGACGCCCGCGCCCACTTCGCGGGCCACGGCGCGTGCGGCCGCTCACCGTGGATCAACTCGTTCTCCCTGTTCCGCCTGGTCGAGTCGTTCCACCCCAACGCCACCGGCTACGCCCAGGGCTACCTCCCCCTCCTGAACTCGGCCACCTCCTGACCTCGGCCACCTCTCAACCCTCGCGAGTCCTACCTCCAGCACGCGAGAGTCGAACGTTCGCGTCGCGAGAGTCCTACGTTCGCGTCGCGTGAGTCCTACGTTCGCGTCGCGTGAGTCCTACGTTCGGAGCACCCGAATTCAACGCTCAGAACGCGGCCCGCCGTCCTGAGCGTTGAATTCGTGGTACCTGAACGTAGGACTCTCGCGTGCTGAGCGTTCGACTCACGCGTGCTGGAGGTAGGACTCGCGGGTCAGCCGATGGTGCGGCCGCCGTCGGTCAGGAGCAGTTCACCGTGCACGTCTGGCCCACGGCGAGGAGATCAACTTCGGCGAGATCGCCGTCCCCGTCGCCAAGTCCACCCTCAGCCACCACCTCAAGGTGCTCAACTCCGCCGGCCTGACGTGGCGCCGCGAAGAGGGCACCCGCTGCTTCATCCGGCTCCGCCGCGACGACATCGACGCCCGCTTCCCCGACCTGCTCGACACCGTGCTGGACGCCGCCGACCGGGACGACGTCGGCGGCCACGTCACCGCGTCCGGCAAGCCGGGCGCCGGGTGCTGACCACGGGGGTCCGCGACACCGGTCCCGCCGGCAGGATGTCCGCGTGACCAGGGGTCTGCAGTACTTCGCCGCGTGGTCGGCGTCGACGGCGGTCGCGGTGGTGCTGTCGTGGCTGGGCATCCGGTTCGTGCTGGACGCCGGAGTACCCGAACGGCCCCGCGTCGTCGCCGGACCGACCCAGTCGTCCGCGATCGCCAGGACCACCACCACGACCACCACCACCGCACCCGCCACCACGACCACCACCACGGTCGCGGCGATCGCGACCATCGCCCCGACCACGACGACGGTCCCGCCGACCACCACCACGACCACCGCGCAACCCCTGCCGTCCGAGAACGGCACCTGGACCGAGCGCGACGGCCAACCGGTCTACCTGCGCAGCTTCCAGCTGCAAGGCGGCGTCGCTGCGATCAGCTTCTCCGCGCGGGACATGGAACCCATCTCCGCCACCCCGCGCCAGGGCTTCGCCGCCACCGTCGAACAACCCGCGGACGCCGTCGTCGTCGAGTTCACCAGCCCCGGCCACCGCTCCCGCCTGGAAGCCACCTGGGTCAACGGACCGCAGTGGCGGATCGTCGAAGCCGGCTGACCGCCCCGCGACCTGGACCGCCCCCGCGACCTAGACCGCCAGGGCGACTTCCGCGCGCAACCGGGGCAGCAACGCGTGGAGAGCGTCACCCGGGCACACGGTGCCGTCCCAGAAGTCGCGGTGCCCGTGGATCTCCGACGGGCGGATCGAGTACTGCCGGCAGACCACCGCGCACAGCCACACCAGCGCGTCCCACTGGACGGCGGGCGGCACCCCGTCGACGTAGGTGCCCTCGTTCTCGATGCCGATCGAGTTCCGGTTCTGCCCGAACGCGTGCGCGCCCTCCACCATCCGGTCACCCGCCGGCAACGCGTCCACGCTGCCGTGCCGCCCTTCCAGCACCACGCCGCCGCGCGTGATGGTGAAGTGCTGCCCGGTGTCACCCCAGCCGTTGGCGTCCATGTGCAACGACTGGAAGAACCGGGCCAGCTCGTGCGCGTGCCGCCGCGACCCGTCGGCCACGTTCTCCGTCGCCGTGTGGTGCACCAGGATCCGCTCCGGTCCCCGGCCCACCGGCGCGGGCCGTTCGACCGGCGTCCGGGCACCCCACTCGGCGCACCGCTCGATGCGCCGACGAGCGGGACGGGGAGGCAGCGTCGACGCGCCCATCCCGACCACCGCGCCCACCCCGAGCACGACCGCGCGCCTGCTGAGCACCGCTCCCCCTGATTCGTCAGCGCGGAGAAGATCACACCGACCCCAAGAGGGGGAACCCCCGCGCTGTCCAGTCTTTCACCCGTTCGCGGCCGGACCTCCACCCGATAGCCGAGTGGTGGTTCGATCACGGTCATGACGCACCCCGGTGAACCGCACCGCGACGACCTCTCCGGCAGGCTCAACCGGCTGCGCGCCGGGGTCCTGGGAGCCAACGACGGCATCGTGTCCACCGCGGGCCTCGTCGTCGGCGTCGCGGGCGCCACGACCGACCGCACCGCGATCCTGGCGGCGGGCGTCGCCGGGCTCGTGGCGGGATCGCTGTCCATGGCGGGCGGCGAGTACGTGTCGGTCAGCACCCAGCGCGACACCGAGCGGGCCGCGCTGCGGCTGGAGGAGCGCGAGCTGCGCGAGATGCCCGAGGAGGAGGAACGGGAGCTCGCCGGGATCTACCAGGACAAGGGGCTGTCCGAGGAGCTGGCCGCGCAGGTCGCCCGCGAGCTGACCGAGCAGGACGCCCTGCGCGCGCACGCCGAGGCCGAGCTCCAGATCGACCCGGACAACCTGACCAGCCCGTGGCAGGCCGCGTGGGCGTCGCTGGTGGCGTTCGCGGCCGGCGCGGTGATCCCGCTGGTCGCGATCGTGCTGCCGCCGGTCCAGTGGCGGGTGTGGGCGTGCGCGGGGGCCGTGCTGGTCGGTCTGGTGCTCACCGGGGTGGTCAGCGCCCGGCTCGGGTCGAGCCGGGTGGGCCGCGCGGTGCGCCGCAACGTGGTCGTCGGGTCGCTGACGATGATCGTCACGTACTACGTCGGTCTCCTGTTCGGAGTAACGGTCGGCTGACCGTGATCACGCAGCGCACACACCCTCCCGGATCGATCGAAAAAAGTTGCCACTCGGAGGTGTGAGGTACGCAAAGTGCGGGTACTCGCAGCCGACTTGTCGTCGTCGAGCGCGACAGGCCCGGACTGGAGGTGCCCGCCGTGACCCACCCGCCCACTTCCCTGCTCGTGCTGCGCGGCGAGAAGGCCGAGCGCCGGCTCTGGACGCTGCTGGCAGCGCTGTTCGCGCTGGTCTCGGGCGTCAACGTGATCCTCGCGGTGAGCGAGGCCGCCTGGTGGCAGGGCGCCGTCGCGGCGCTGTGCCTCGTCGTCGCGGTGGCCTGCGCGAGGCAGTCCAAGAGAGCCGCAAACTGATCTCAGGACGCACTGAAATCACGAAAGTGAGCGAAACTCTGGTCCGACCGGGTGTACCCCGCTGGTCGGAACGGCGTCAAGTCGGCGTGTGATTCACCACGACGCCCTGTCGGACTAGAGCCATAACCGCGAATTCACACTATCGTCACAAGACCCCGGCAACCCCGGTGCACCGCCAAGCGCTCCCGAGCGGCCCCATCCGGCCGCGAGGCGCGCGCACGAGCTAGTGCAGTTCTCCCGCACAACGGAGTGCGGTCCCACGCCGACGATCTCTCGGGCGTGGATCCACAGCCAGTACCCCAGGCCGAAGCTGTCCGCGTAAAGCCGCGCGCGGGCGTTCGGCCGTCTCCGTATGCCCGGACGACGCCACGGGAGGGCCCGTTGTGACCCACCACCACCAGCCGCAAGGCGGCCTCTACGACCCGCAGTACGAGCACGACGCCTGTGGCGTCGCGTTCGTCGCCGACCTGGCCGGGCGTAGAAACCACGCGATCGTGAGCCAGGCCCTGGTCGCGCTGCGCAACCTCGAACACCGGGGTGCCCGCGGCGCGGAGCCCGAAACCGGTGACGGCGCGGGAATCCTGATCCAGGTCCCGGACGCGTTCTACCGCGAGGTCGTCGGCTTCCCGCTGCCCGAGCCCGGCGGCTACGCGGTCGGCACCGCGTTCCTCCCCCGGGAGGGGCAGGACCGGGTCAAGGCCGACATCGAGCGCATCGCCGCCGAAGAGGGCGCGACCGTCCTCGGGTGGCGCGAGCTGCCGGTGGACGCCGACCACGTCGGCCCGACCGCGAAGACCACCATGCCCGCGTTCAGCCAGCTCTTCCTCAGCGGAGCGGAAGGGCTGGAGCTGGAGCGGCTGGCGTTCGTGGTGCGCAAGCGCGTCGAGCACGCGACCGACGTGTACTTCCCGAGCCTGTCGGGGCGGACGATCGTCTACAAGGGCATGCTCACCGAGCCCCAGGTCGAGAAGTTCTTCCCCGACTTGACCGACGAGCGGGTCACCAGCTCGATCGGCCTGGTGCACTCCCGGTTCTCCACCAACACGTTCCCGTCGTGGCCGCTGGCCCACCCGTACCGGTACGTGGCGCACAACGGCGAGATCAACACGCTGCGCGGCAACCGGAACTGGATGGACGCGCGCGAGTCGGTGCTCGCCACCGACCTGATCCCCGGCGACCTGTCCCGGGTCTTCCCGGTCATCACCCGCGGCGCCAGCGACTCGGCGACGTTCGACGAGGTGCTGGAACTGCTGCACCTGGGCGGGCGCAGCCTGCCGCACGCGGTGCTGATGATGATCCCCGAGGCGTGGGAGAACCACGCCGAGATGGACGCGCAGCGGCGCGCGTTCTACGAGTTCCACTCCACGCTCATGGAGCCGTGGGACGGCCCGGCGCTGGTGGCGTTCACCGACGGCACGCTGATCGGCGCGGTGCTGGACCGCAACGGCCTGCGGCCGGCCCGGTACTGGGTCACCGAGGACGGCCTGGTCGTGCTCGGCAGCGAGGCGGGCGTGCTGGAGTTCGACCCGGCCACCATCGTGCGCAAGGGCCGGCTGGAGCCGGGCCGGATGTTCCTGGTCGACACCGCCGAGGGGCGGATCATCGACGACGAGGAGATCAAGGGGCAGCTCGCGGCCGAGCACCCGTACCAGGAGTGGGTCACCGAGGGCATCCTGCACCTGTCCGACCTCCCGGCGCGTGAGCGCGAGGTGCCGACGCACTCGTCCCTGGTGCGCCGTCAGCAGGCGTTCGGCTACACGGAAGAGGAGATGGCGCTGCTGCTGCGGCCGATGGCCCGCACCGGCGCCGAACCGATCGGCTCGATGGGCAACGACGCGCCGTTCGCGCCGCTGTCGGACCGGCCGCGGCAGCTGTTCGACTACTTCAGCCAGCTGTTCGCCCAGGTGACCAACCCGCCGCTGGACGCGATCCGCGAGGAGCTGGTGACCTCGCTGCACGCCACCCTGGGAGCGGAGCCGAACCTGCTGTCGGTCGACGGCACGTCGTGCCGGCGGATCTCGCTGCCGTTCCCGGTGGTGGACAACGACGAGCTGGCCAAGCTCGTGCACGTGGACGACGACGGCACGCTGCCGGAGTTCCGCACGTTCACCGTGCGGGGCCTGTACGAGGTGGCGGGCGGCGGCGAGGCGCTCGTGCGGCGGCTGGACGAGATCCGGGCCGAGGTGTCGCAGGCCATCGAGGACGGCGCGCGGCTCGTCGTGCTGTCCGACCGGGGCGTCGACGCCACCCACGCGCCGATCCCGTCGCTGCTGCTGACCGGCGCGGTGCACCACCACCTGGTGCGCGAGAAGACCCGCACCCAGGTGGACCTGATCGTGGAGGCGGGCGACGCCCGCGAGGTGCACCACATCGCGCTGCTCATCGGCTACGGCGCGAAGGCGGTCAACCCGTACCTGGCGATGGCGTCGGTGGAGGAGCTGCCGGACGTCGAGCCCGAGGTGGCCACCCGCAACCTGATCAAGGCGCTGGGCAAGGGCGTGCGCAAGACGATGTCCAAGATGGGCGTCTCGACCGTGGCCTCCTACACCGGCGCGCAGATCTTCGAGGCGATCGGCCTCGGCGACGAGGTCGTGGACACCTGCTTCACCGGCACCACGTCACGGCTGGGCGGGATCGGCTTCGACGTCATCGCGGAGGAGGTGGCGCGGCGGCACCGGACGGCGTTCCCGCCCGACGGCTTCCGGCCGCACCACCGCGAGCTGGAGGTCGGCGGCGACTACCAGTGGCGCCGCGAGGGCGAGGCGCACCTGTTCAACCCGCAGACCGTGTTCAAGCTCCAGCACTCCACCCGCACCGGGCGCTACGACATCTTCAAGGAGTACACGCGCTCGGTGGACGAGCAGGCCAAGCGGCTGATGACGCTGCGCGGGCTGTTCGCGTTCAAGGAGGGCGTGCGCGAGCCCGTGCCGATCGACGAGGTCGAGCCGGTCTCGTCCATCGTCAAGCGGTTCGCCACCGGCGCCATGTCCTACGGGTCCATCTCGCAGGAGATGCACGAGGTCCTGGCGATCGCGATGAACCGGTTGGGCGCGCGCTCCAACACCGGTGAGGGCGGCGAGGACGCCGAGCGGTTCACCCCGGACCCCAACGGCGACTCGCGCCGTTCGGCGATCAAGCAGGTGGCGTCGGGCCGGTTCGGCGTGACGAGCGAGTACCTGGTCAACGCCGACGACATCCAGATCAAGATGGCGCAGGGCGCGAAGCCGGGCGAGGGCGGTCAGCTGCCGGGCGCGAAGGTGTACCCGTGGGTCGCCAAGACGCGGCACTCCACGCCCGGTGTCGGCCTGATCTCGCCGCCGCCGCACCACGACATCTACTCGATCGAGGACCTGGCGCAGCTCATCCACGACCTGAAGAACGCCAACCCGGCGGCGCGCATCCACGTGAAGCTCGTCTCCGAGGTCGGCGTCGGCACGGTCGCGGCGGGCGTCTCCAAGGCCCACGCGGACGTCGTGCTGATCTCCGGCCACGACGGCGGCACCGGCGCCTCCCCCTTGTCGTCCATCAAGCACGCGGGCGGCCCCTGGGAGCTCGGCCTGGCCGAGACGCAGCAGACGCTGCTGGCCAACCGGTTGCGCGACCGGATCGTGGTGCAGGCCGACGGCCAGCTCAAGACCGGCCGGGACGTGGTGATCGCGGCGCTGCTGGGCGCGGAGGAGTTCGGCTTCGCCACCGCGCCCATGGTGGTGTCGGGCTGCATCATGATGCGGGTCTGCCACCTGGACACCTGCCCGGTGGGCGTGGCCACGCAGAACCCGGTGCTGCGGGCGAAGTTCGCGGGCAAGGCGGAGTACGTGGTGAACTTCTTCGAGTTCGTCGCGCAGGAGGTGCGGGAGCTGCTGGCGCAGCTCGGTTTCCGCACGCTGGCCGAGGCCGTCGGGCACGCCGACCTGCTCGACACGCGGGCCGCGGTGGACCACTGGAAGGCGGCCGGGCTCGACCTGTCGCCGATCTTCCACGTGCCCGAGCTGCCCGAGGGCGCGGCGCGGCGCCGCACCACCGACCAGGACCACGGGTTGGACAAGGCGCTGGACAACACGCTGATCCAGCTCGCCGAGGGCGCGATCGCCTCCGGTGACCGGGTCCGGCTGGAGCTGCCGGTGCGCAACGTCAACCGCACCGTCGGCACCATGCTCGGCTCCGAGGTGACCAAGCGGTGGGGCGGCGAGGGCCTGCCCGACGACACCATCGACATCACGTTCACCGGCACGGCCGGGCAGTCGTTCGGCGCGTTCGTGCCGCGCGGCATCACGTTGCGGCTCATCGGCGACGCGAACGACTACGTGGCCAAGGGGTTGTCCGGCGGGCGGATCGTGGTCCGACCGGTGCCCGACGCGCAGTTCGCCGCCGAGCAGCACATCATCGCGGGCAACGTGATCGGCTACGGCGCGACCGGCGGCGAGATCTTCCTGCGCGGCAAGGTCGGCGAGCGGTTCTGCGTGCGCAACTCGGGCGCGCTGGCCGTGGTCGAGGGCGTGGGCGACCACGGGTGCGAGTACATGACCGGCGGTCGGGTGGTCGTGCTCGGCCCGACCGGGCGCAACTTCGCCGCGGGCATGTCCGGCGGCATCGCCTACGTGCTGGACGCGGCACCGCAGCGGGTCAACCCGGAGATGGTGGACCTGGACCCGCTCACCCCGGCGGACCGCGAGTTCCTCCGCGGCGCGGTGGAGAAGCACTACCTGGAGACGGACTCGGCGGTGGCGCACGCGCTGCTGGCCGACTGGGACCTGGCGGTGGACCGGTTCACCAAGGTCATGCCGAAGGACTACAAGCGGGTGCTGGCGGCGCAGGCGCGGGCCGAGCTCGAAGGCCGCGACGTCAACGAAGCGATCATGGAGGCGTCTCATGGCTGACCCTCGTGGGTTCCTCACCACCGAGCGTGAGACACCGCGCAGCCGTCCCGTGTTCCTGCGCCTGCGCGACTGGCGCGAGGTCTACGAGGAGTTCGAGCGGCCCAAGCTGGAGAAGCAGGCCGGTCGGTGCATGGACTGCGGCATCCCGTTCTGCCACCAGGGCTGTCCGCTGGGGAACCTGATCCCCGAGTGGAACAACCTGGTGTGGAGCGACGACTGGCGCAAGGCGTCGGAGCGGCTGCACGCCACGAACAACTTCCCGGAGTTCACCGGGACGTTGTGCCCGGCGCCGTGCGAGGCCGCGTGCGTGGTGGGGATCAACGGCGATCCCGTCACCATCAAGCGGGTGGAGATCTCCATCATCGACCGGGCGTGGGACGAGGGCTGGGTGACGCCCCAGGCGCCGCCGACGCGCACCGGCCGCTCGGTGGCCGTGGTGGGCTCCGGGCCCGCGGGCCTGGCCGCCGCCCAGCAGCTGACCCGCGCCGGGCACGACGTGACCGTCCTGGAGCGGGCCGACGCCATCGGCGGGCTGCTGCGCTACGGCATCCCCGAGTTCAAGATGGAGAAGTGGCGGCTGGACCGCCGGCTGGAGCAGATGCGCGCCGAGGGCACGCGGTTCGAGACGAACGTGAACGTCGGCGTGGACGTCACGGTCGAGCAGCTGCGCGAGTCCTACGACGCGGTGGTGCTGGCCGGCGGCGCGACGGCGTGGCGCGACCTGCCGGTGCCGGGCCGGGAGCTGTCCGGCGTGCACCAGGCGATGGAGTACCTGCCGGGGGCGAACAAGGTGGCGCGCGGCGAGCTGGACGCGCCGCCCATCACCGCCGAGGGCAAGCACGTCGTCGTCATCGGCGGCGGCGACACCGGCGCTGACTGCGTGGGCACGGCCCACCGGCAGGGCGCGCTGTCGGTGACGCAGCTGGAGATCATGCCGAGGCCGCCGGAGAAGCGCGCCGAGGCCCACCCGTGGCCGACCTACCCGATGCTGTACCGGGTCACGTCGGCGCACGAGGAGGGCGGCGAGCGGCTGTACTCCGTGTCCACGGTGGAGTTCCTGGGCGACGACCAGGGCGCCGTGCGGGCGTTGAAGCTGGTCGAGGTCGAGGCGTCGGGCGGCCGGTTCGAGCCGGTGCCGGGCAGCGAGCGGGAGATCCCGGCGCAGCTGGTGACGCTGGCGATGGGCTTCGTCGGCCCGGAGAAGGACGGCCTGCTCACCGAGCTGGGCGTCGAGCTCGACGCGCGCGGCAACGTGGCGCGCGACGAGTCGTTCGCGACCTCGGTCGACGGCGTGTTCGTGGCCGGCGACATGGGCCGCGGCCAGTCGCTGATCGTGTGGGCCATCGCCGAGGGCCGCTCGGCCGCCGCCGGCGTGGACGCCTACCTGACCGGGCGCGCCGTGCTGCCCCGGCCGATCGAGCCCACCGACCGGCCGCTCGTGTGACCGGCGTCCCCGGCCGCACGACGACGTGCGGCCGGGGACGGCCTTCCCATAGGGTGGTGGACAGCGTGGTCCGCCACGTGGGTTGTCAGATCACCGCGTGCGCTCGCCGGTCGAGCCTTTCGCGCACGCGCTCGGGCGGGCCGGTCCGGTGCGTGGGGACCACCACTCACCGGGCCGGTTCGCTCAGGGGCAGGTCTTCCAGGCGAAGTGGTAGGTCGTCTCGACGCTCCCGTCGGTGGAGTCCATGGACATGAAGCTCGTGGTCGTCGCCGTGTCCGACGAGCCCGCGCTCACCCGCAGCTCCGTGTTGATGTTGAACAGCCGCTGCTCACCGCACGGGTGGTAGACGATCGCGGCGAGTTCGGTGGTGTCGGTGGCCTGCCAGTCGTCGCTGAACGGTCCCGTGTAGCCGTGGCTGCGGTACGCGGTCGGCGACATGCCCTGGAAGTAGTAGTTGGCCCGCTCCAGACCGGTCGCGCCCTGCTCGAGGTGGGCGAAGCCGCGGTAGTCGGTCTGGGCGATGCCGTAGGTGAACCCCTGTGGGATGTTCATCCTGAGGTTGAGCTGGCAGTTCTTCCGGAAGTCGGTGGGCAGCGCGCCGACGCCCACCTGCGCCAGGAACTGGCTGTAGGTGACGGTGAACGCCTTGTTGTCCGGTGAAACCGCCACGGCCGCGGTACCGGCCGGGCATCCGGAGCCGTTGACGGTCACCACGTCGATGGTCATGTAATCCGGGGGCGGAGTGGTGTTCGGGGCCCCGCCCGGAGGAATGATCACCGCCGCCGCCATGGTGACGGCCGCCACGAAATTGAACATGCAGCACCTTCCGACTCGTCGTCGAGCACGGTTTCGGCGGCGAATTGACGCAAGTCCGAGAGCGGACCACCGGCGGGTGCCGCCTAGCACCGCTTCCACGAGAAGTGGTACGTAATGCCCACGCTGCTGTCGGTCGAGTCCATCACCATGAAACCGGTGCCGGTGGACGTGCCCGCGGTGACGCGGAGTTCGGTGTTGACGTTGAACATCCGCTGTTCACCACAAGGCGCGTAGACGATGGCGTCCCATTCCGTGGCGTCGGTGGCCTGCCAGTTGTCACTGAAAGGTCCGGTGTAGGAATGGCTCTTGCGCGCGGTGGGCGAGGTGCCCTGGATGTAGTAGCTGCCCTGTTCCATGCCCGTGGCGCCGCGCTGGAGGTGCGCGAACCCGCGGTAGTCGGCCTGGGCGATGCCGTAGGTGAAGCCCTGCGGGTAGCCCAGCTCCAGCGCGAGCTGGCAGTTCTTCCGGAAGTCGGTCGGGTCGGACTCGCCGCCCGCCTGGGCCAGGAACCGGCTGTAGGTGACGGTGAACGCGGTGCGGTCGGGCGAGGTGGCGACCGCGGCGGTGCCGGCCGGGCAACCGGACCCGTTCACGGTCCTCACCTGGGACCGTGACGTAATCGGGCGGGGCGTCGACCGCCGGGTCACTTGATGGGACGAGCGCGGACATGGTCAATGCGGCCGCGGCCACTAAGGTCAGCATGAACGGCCTTTCTCCTACTGGTGGACGTTCGGTGTGACGGCGGTTACAGGACCGTAGCGCAATGCCGTCGACACCCCGTTCCCCCATTGGAGTGGAACCGCTCCCAGAAGATGGGAAATATGTTTTCCGGTCGAAATAGCAAGCCTTTCGGCGCGTTACCGGACGCCGTTCGTTGAATACGCGACGAGATTGCGAAATATCGCGTCTCGACCGGTCACCTCGGCCGGGCGGCGACCACTCGTCGGATCAATTGCACCATCTGCGCGCGCTCCTCGGCGTCCAGCACGGCGAACCAGCGCGCCTCGCGGCCGTTCTGCCGGGGGAACACCCCCGCGACCGCCGCGCGGCCCGACTCGGTGAGCGCGACGAACACGACGCGCCGGTCGTGGCCGTCCCGGGTCCGCTCGACCAGCCCGGCCCGCTCCAGCGTGTTGATCAGGTTCGACATCGCCGACCTGGTCGTGCCGGACAGGTCGGCCAGCCGCGCGGGCTGGGTGGGCCCCAGGATCCACAGCTTGAACATCAGCCGGAACCCGGGCATGGTCCACCCCTGCTCGCGGTGCACCAGCGCCTCGTAGTCGGTGATCATCATGTACGCCAGGTGCAACACGTTGTAAGACAGGCCGAACGCGTCCGCGTCGCCGCCGATCTCGGCGATCCGGTGCCGGGCGAACCGCTCGTACTCCTGCTCCGTCGCCACGTCGCCGGCGACGGGAACCTCCTGCTCTGCCACCCGCTGATCCTCCCAGGGCTACCCGGCCGACGGGACCTGAATGCGGCACACTACCGGCGTGATCGGGACGAGGCGGTTCGCCATCACGGCCGCGGTCGTGCTGGTGCTCGCCACCGCCGCGTCCGTGGCCGCGAGCTTCGACGTGGTCGAGGGCGACGCCGCGGTGGCCCTCGACGACCTCGCCCAGCTCGCCACCGGCCTGTTCGCGACCGCTTGCTGCTGGTGGACGGCGCGCCGGGCGACCGGGCCGGACCGCCGGTGGCGGCTCGCGACGGGGTTCGGCATGGCGGGCTGGTCCGCCGGCCAGGCGTTGTGGACCTGGTACCAGCTGGTCGAGCGCCGTGCCGTGCCGTCACCGTCGCTCGCGGACGCCGGGTACCTGAGCGTCGTGCCGTTCGCGTTCGCCGCGCTGCTGGTGATCGGCAACTACCGCCGGTCGGACACGCCCGACGCGCTGCTGGACCGCCGCTCCCCCAGCGCCCGGCTGGTGCTGCTGCTGGACGGCCTGATCGTGGTCGGGTCGCTGTTCGGGCTGACCTGGACCACGTCGCTCGGCGGGCTGGTCGCGGCGGGCAACCCGGGCTCGGCGGCGTTCCTGGTGGCCATCGCCTACCCGGTGACCGACCTGGTGCTGCTGGTGATCGTGGTGGTGCTGAGCGCGGACCGCAAGGTCGTGCTCCGGCCCCAGCTGCGGCTGCTCGGGCTCGGCCTGGCCGGGCTGGCCGCGTCGGACTTCGCGTTCGCCTACCTGGTGAGCGTCCAGGCGCCCGAGGTGCCGCCGCTGGCCAACGCCGGGTTCGTGGTCGGCCCCGCGCTGATCGGCCTGGCCGCGCTCGCGCCGCTGCCCTCGCTGTCGACCGGCCCGAGCCGCGACCGGCGGCGGTGGGGCTGGGCCTACCTGCTGATGCCGTACGTGCCGTTACTGGTCAGCAGCGTCCTGGTGCTGCGGCGCACGGTCATCGGCGACCTGGGTCCGCTGGACGGGGTGGAGATCGGCTGCGGGTTCACCGTGTTCGTCGCGGTGATCCTGCGGCAGCTCGTGACCCTTGTGGACAACACGAAGCTCGTGCTGCTGCTGCGCGAGTCGGAGCGGACCCTGACGCACCAGGCGCACCACGACCCGTTGACCGGGCTGGCCAACCGGGCGCTGTTCGAGCGCCGGCTGGACGAGGCGATGGACGCCCACCACCGCGACGGCACCCCGTTCGGGCTGTTGTTCGTGGACCTGGACGACTTCAAGGCGGTCAACGACGTCTCCGGCCACGCGCACGGCGACGCGTTGCTCGAACGGGTGGCGCAGCGGCTGCGGCAGTGCGTCCGCGGCACCGACGTGGTGGCCCGGCTGGGCGGGGACGAGTTCGGGGTGCTGGTGGAGGGCGTCGACGAGCCGGAGAAGGTGGCGTTCCGCGTCCTCGACGCGCTCGGCGAGGAGATCAGCGCGTCCGTCGGCGTGGTGGTCTGCGCGGCCCCCGACCCCGAGGCCACCGCCGCGTCCGTCCTCGGACGGGCCGACAAGACCATGTACGAGGCCAAGCGCGACGGTGGGCGGGGTCTGGTCATCCACTCGTAGGCGTGGTTCGCGAACCTGGAGCGACCGTGATCGGATCAGCTCGCCGGGATTTCGGGGAACGCGGTCGGAGACGCGCGCGGCACGGGTGACCCAGCGTGGCGTTCCGGCGTCGGGGCGCGACGGCAGGTGATTCGAGGGTGGCTCACCTGTTTGCCGGAAGTCGGATCAGGGCACTCGGAAGTGTCCTGCTCACGCGACCGGAGGTATGACGGTGTCACCCTCGGTAAGCGACAACGTGCTGGCCGACCGCTACCAGCTCATCGAGCCGATCGGGATCGGCGGCATGGCCGAGGTGCACCGCGCCTGGGACACCGTCTTGCGGCGGCACGTCGCGATCAAGGTGTTCCAGCCCGGGTTCGACCCCGCGGCGGCCCAGCGCTTCGACAACGAGGTGCGCGTGCTGGCCGGGTTGTCCCACCCGGCTCTGGTGTCGGTGTACGACGCGGACACCACGGCGGACCCGCCCTTCGTCGTGCTGCGGCTGATCGAGGGGCGGACGCTGCACGACCGCCTGGTGCTCGGACCGCTGCCCCTGGACGAGGCGCGTCGTCACGGCGCGCGGTTGGCCGACGCGTTGGCGCACGTGCACGCGCACGACCTGGTGCACCGCGACGTGAAGCCGGCGAACATCCTGCTGGACCGGGAGGACAACGCCTACCTGGCGGACTTCGGCCTGGCGCACCTGACCGGCGCGACGCGGTTGACCCGCACGAACCAGCTCGTCGGCACGGCCGCCTACCTCGCGCCGGAGCAGGTGCTCGGGCAGGACATCGGCACGCCGACCGACGTCTACGCGCTGGGCCTGGTGCTGCTGGAGTGCCTGACCGGGCGGCGCGAGTACGACGGCAGCGAGGTGGAGGCCGCGGTGGCCCGGCTGCACCGGCCACCCGTGATCCCCGACGACCTGCCTGCCGACGTCCGCGACCTGCTGGCGAAGATGACGGCTTCCGCGCCGGACGAGCGGCCGACCGCGCACGACTGCGCGCAGGTCCTGCAGGGCACCGCCCTCGCCGAGGCGAAGACCGAGGAGCTGCGGCAGCCGGTGGCGCGGCAGACCTGGAAGGCGCTCGTCGCGTCGGCGGGCGCGCTGGTCGGGGCCTTCGCCATCACGATGGCCGCGACGTCCGGGGACACCCCGGCGACGTCCGCCCCGCCGGCGGGAACCTCGACGCACCAGGTGCCGCCGGAGCAGGCGGGGTCGTCCGACGCGCCGCAGGACGCGGCCGAGCCCCGGTTCATCCGCACGCCGCAGGCGCAGGGCACGACCGCCGCCCCGACCTCGGTGCAGCCGACGGCGGCGGCGGAAGCGGTGGAGCCGGCGGCGGGCGAGGCGCCGGAACCGGTGGCGGGCACGACGACCGCGCCGGCCGTGACCACGACGGCGCAGCCCACGACGGACGCGCCGACCACGCCGGTCGAGACGTCGACCCCCGCTCCCGAACCCGAGCCGTCCGCCCAGCCCACCGAAGGCGCCCAGCCCTCCGAGGACGGGAACCGAAGCCCTGGCGATGACTGACAGTCATCGTTAGTGTGCGTTGAGTGGCTGACGCTGAGAAGTCCCCGGCGGAGACGGATCCCCGCTTCGCCCTCATGGACCACGCGATGGGTTACCTCTTCCCGGCCGCCCTGCGCGCCGCGGCGGCGTTGGGGGTGGCGGACCACCTGACCGGCGGGCCGCGATCGGTGGCCGAGCTGGCCGAGGCGGTCGGCGCCGATCCGCGCAACCTGCACCGGACGTTGCGGCTGCTCGCCACGCGCGAGGTCTTCGTCGAGGACGAGGACGGCCGGTTCGCGCTGACCCCGGCGGCGGAGCTGTTGCGCGGTGACGTGCCGTCGTCGTTCCGCTCGGCGGTCCTGATGCTCACCGACCGGACGTTCTGGCTGCCCGCCGGCGAGCTGGAGGAGGCCGTCCGGACCGGGATCCCGCCGTTCGAGCGACTGTTCGGGATGCCGTTCTTCGAGCACTTCGCCCGCGACGCCGAGACGGCGGCGGTCTTCCACGTCGGCATGGCGGCGATGTCCGACCCGGAGAACCCGCTCGTGGCGCGGGCCTGCGAGTTCCCGCCGGACGCGGTGGTGGTGGACCTCGGCGGTGGGCACGGCGGGCTGCTGCTGGCCGTGCTGCGCGAGCACCCCGACGTGCGCGGCGTGCTCTTCGACCAGCCGCACGTGCTGCGGGAGCACCGGCTGGGCGAGCTCGGCGCGGACGACCGCTGGGAGCTCGCACCGGGCGACTTCTTCGGCGACGCGCCGCCCGGAGACGTCTACCTGGTCAAGCGCATCCTGCACGACTGGGACGACGAGCAGTGCGTGCGCATCCTGCGGCACTGCCGGCGGGCGGTCTCCGGGCGCGGGCGCGTGCTGGTCGTCGACGCGGTGGTGCCGCCGGGCAACGACCCCGACCCGGGCAAGGTCATCGACATCCTGATGATGGGCTCGCTCACCGGTCGCGAGCGCACTCGGGCCGAGTTCGCCGAGCTGTTCTCCCGGGCCGGCTTCCGGCTGGGGCGGGTGCTCCCGACCGGCACGCGGTTGTCGGTCGTGGAGGGCGTGCCGGTGTGACGCCGGTTCGGTGCGACCCGGGTCGGTGTGGCCCGGTCAGGGGTGGATGCCCGGACCGTGGTCGGCGTCGTCCGCGGGCGCGATGGGGGTCGGGCTCAACGACGACTCGTCCTCGCCCTCCTCCAGCAGGGTGGCGGCCGGGCCGACCACCCGCGGGTCCGGCTCGCCGACCACCTCGGGGTCCTTGTCGGCGTAGTCCACGCGGGCCAGCACGCTGCGCATGGCCTCGATCCGGGCCCGCTTCTTGTCGTTGCTCTTCACCACGGTCCACGGGGCGGCCTCGGTGTCGGTGGCGCGGAACATGGCCACCTTCGCCTCGGTGTAGGCGTCCCACAGGTCCAGCGACTTGATGTCGTTCGGGCTGAGCTTCCACTGCCGCACCGGGTCGACCTGGCGGATCAGGAACCGCGTCCGCTGCTCCGCCCGCGACACCGAGAACCACAGCTTGACCAGCACGATCCCGTCGTCCACCAGCATCCGCTCGAACGTCGGGGCCTGCCGCGTGAACCGCTCGTACTGCTCGTCGGTGCAGTAGCCCATCACCCGTTCGACGCCGGCGCGGTTGTACCAGGACCGGTCGAACAGCACGATCTCCCCCGCGGTCGGCAGGTGGTTGACGTACCGCTGGAAGTACCACTCGCCCTGCTCGCGGTCGGTCGGCTTGCCCAGCGCCACCACGCGCGCGCCACGCGGGTTGAGGTGCTCGGTGAACCGCTTGATGGTGCCGCCCTTGCCCGCCGCGTCACGCCCCTCGAACACCACGACCATCCGCCCGCCGGTGTCCTTGATCCAGTACTGGAGCTTGAGCAGCTCGATCTGCAGCATGCGCTTGGACAGCTCGTACTCCTCGCGGGTCAGCCGCGTCGGGTACGGGTAGTTCTCCCGCCAGGTGTCGATCTCCGTGCCGTCGGGGTGGCGCAGCACCGGGTCGTCCCCGTCGTCGTAGTCCACCACGAGGTCGTCCACGCGCAGGCCGGGGAACAGGTCGGCGATGTCCAGCACGGTCTCCACGGGATCGACGTACCCGGCCGCCGCGCGGTGAAACGCGGGCCGCGCCCCCGCCGGGCGCGGCCCGCGCGGAACCGCTACAGCAGCGAGCCGATCTGGGCGGCGACCAGGTCGATCCGGACGCCCTGGTTCGGGCAGCCACCGTAGTGGTGCAGGCCGATCACCTTGTTCGTGCGCCGGGACAGCACCGGCGAGCCGGACGAGCCGCCCTCGGTGTCGCACCGGTAGGCGATGTCGGACTGCGACGAGCTGCCGTCCACCCTGACCCCCGAGACGGCGCAGTAGCCGCCGCCGTTCTGGTCGTCGCGCAGGGACAGCTTCTTGAGCTTGCCCGCCGGGTGGCCGATGACGTACATCTCCTCGCCGACCGCGGGCACCCGCGCGTCCAGCTCCAGGTAGCCGAACGACGCCAGCGTCGCGAAGTTCGTGACGCTGAACAGCGTGTAGTCCAGCGCGGCGCTGGTCTTGAGCACCGACGAGACCAGCACCTTGGTGACGGTCGCGCTCGCCGTGCCGCCGCAGGTCGGGCACTGGTAGTTGAACCACACCTCGATGCCCGTGCCGCTGGTGAAGCAGTGGTTGTTGGTCAGCATCCGGTTGTTCGGGCCGACCCGCCACGCCGTGCACAGCGACCCGCCGTTGCGCAGCAGCTTGGCCACCGCCGGCGTGCGGCCGAACTCGGTGGGGTTGCTGGACTGGTAGCAGACGACGTCGCGGTAGTCGTTGGTGCCGCAGATGCTCTTCGGCGCCAGCTCCGCCGCGCGGGCCAGTTCGGCCTCGGTGTAGCCGCGGGTGATCTTGTCCAGCCGGACCCGGCTGGCCGGGTGCGCCGGACCGCCGTCCCGGCCCCGGAGGCTGATCACGGCCTCGTCGCCGGTGACCGACATGGCCCAGAAGCCGGTGCCGTCCACGGTGGCCGTGCCCGACGCGGTGACGTCCGCGGTGTAGCGGTGGGTCTCCGCGCCGGTCGGGTCGGACACGGTGAGCACGTCGCCCGCGACCAGGCGCAGGCCGGTGAAGTGCGTCTTGAGGTACCACGAGCCGGGGCGTTCGAGGGTCGTGGACGCGGTCTTGCCGCCGAGGACGACCGAGACGACCTCGTCCTCGCCGACCTTCTGGGTCTGGTCGACGAACTGTGGTGCCGCGCCGATGTCCGGTGCCGCGCCCGCGGTTCCGCCTAACAGCGGTACCACGAGGAGGGCGGCAGCGAGGAGTTGCAGGGTTCTCCGCACTGGTTCACCTCACGTGAGGAGCAGGGATGGTGACCCCGTTGATGCTGCTCCTCCGGACGTGCGGTGTCAGCCCTCCGAACGTCGGGTGAATCGTCTGTCTACTGTGGACTGCTTCAGGCTTCGCGCCCCTGGTCGATCGCGACCGCGTCGAGCACCTCGTCGAAGGACTCGTAACGGCGCTCCGGGATCGCGTGCAGCGCGTGCACGGTGTCCTCGTCGGCGTTGTTGCGCGAGGCGTGGTCGACCAGCTGCCCCTTGTCAGCCGGGTAACCGACGTCTCCCAGCACGGTGCGCAGCCTGCCCACCGTCGTCGTGTCGCTCATGGCTCTCCCTCCGGGCTCGGACCGTGCCCACCGGTTACCCGGCGACGCCGACCCCACACGTGCCGGGCGAACCGCGTTCCACGAGTCCACTGTGGACTCAGTGGCGCAGTCGACCGGTGATGCCGTCGCCGTCGGTCGCCACGCCCTCGATCGTCATCGGGTCCACGCTCCACCGGTGGGCCAGGGCCAGGACGTCACCCTCCCCCGGAACGGTGTCCCACCAGGTCTCGTCGTCGTCCGACTCCGGCCTGGTCCCGACGCCCAGCGCGGCCTCGTCCACCGTCACCTCGCCCTCGAACAGCGGCACGCCCGCGCCGTCGAAGTGGTAGGCCCGGCGCACCCTCCCGCCGACCGCCAGCACCCAGGCGCACGTGCCGGTGGAGCGGTGGGTCTCGAAGAACTGCACGTGCCCGAGCCGCGTGCTCAACCCGACGACCCACTCCAGGAAACCGGGGCTGGCGGCGTCGGGCAGGCCGCGGCCCGGCACCAGCACCCAGGGGCCGATGGGCGGTGCGACGAACACCGCGCCGTCGTAGGCCAGCCCGACGCCGTGCGCCCAGGTCGCCCGCTTGCGCCGGATCAGCCCCAGCACGTCGGCGGCGGTGGCCGCGTCGGGCGAGGTGACCGCGAGCCACCAGCACCGGGAGCCGAACGGGACGGCCCGGTCCACGCCCATGCCGAAAGCCACGAGCCCGATCCTCGCATCCCCGGGGTCCCGCCGCTTCCGTTCATCGCGGTTCCGGCGACGCGCTCCACCGTTGGAACAAATGGAACAAACGTGTGTAACAGCGTCTCAACGGAGGGGCACCGGGCCGGTGGAGTCGCGCACGACCAACGTCGTGGACAGCTCCAGGTGGAGGGCTTCCGGCTGGTGGCCTTCGAGCACGCGCATGAGCTGCGTGACGGCGATGCGGCCCATCTCCTGCAACGGCTGGCGGACCGTGGTCAACGCGGGCCGGGTGGCGCGGCTGAGGTCGATGTCGTCGAAGCCCGCGACGGAGAGGTCCTCGGGCACCCGCAGCCCCCGGTCGTGCGCGGCCTGGAGCGCGCCCACGGCCAGCTTGTCGTTGAAGCAGACGATCGCGGTCGGGCGCCGCGGCTCGTCCAGCAGCGCGGATGCGGCCCGCACGCCTTCGGCCGCGGTGGGTTCGACGTGGTGCACGCGGTGGCGGGCGGGCAGCACGCCGGCCTGCGCCAGGGCGGCGTGGTGTCCAGCGGTGCGGGCGTCGCCCGCCAGCCACTCGAGCGGGCCGGCGATGACGCCGATGTCGCGGTGACCCAGCCCGACCAGGTGCGAGGTGAGCGCCCGCGCCCCCGCCAGGTGGGCCGCGGACACCGAGGCGACGTCGGGCGGCGGCGCGGTGCGCGGGTCGACCACGACGAACGGGAAACCGCGCCGGGCCAGCTCGACCAGCCGGTCGCCGTCCTCCGGCGGCAGGATCAGGATCGCGGCGTCGAGGTCGGGCTCGTCGGGCAGGGTGCTCAGCACGTCGTCGTGCTGCGAGGTCACGCCCGCGTCGAGGACCATCCGCACGCCGTGCAGCCGCAGCGTCTCGGCGATCGAGGAGACGATCAGGCCGAAGTAGTCGGTGAGCAGGTAGGGGCAGCGGACGTGGACCGTGCGGCGGCCGGTCCGGCCGGGCGCGTCGGCGCCGCTGCGCGCCATGGCCTGGAGCACGAGCTCACGCGTCCGCGGCGCCACGTTGACGTGGTCGTTGAGCACCCGGGAGACGGTGGCGATGGAGACCCCGGCCGCCGCGGCGATGTCGCGCACCCTCGCACGCCTGTTCACCTGGGCATCTTAACCGCGTCTTGCACCTTGACTCGTCGAGCGCGTCAGGTGTTCCATCACGAAACACATCTCGCCGCCAGTTGTTACATGCGCGCTCGAAGGGGAGCGATGACCAGATCCCGGGCGACCGCCCTGACCGCGACCGTGGTGCTCACGGTCGGACTGACCGGCGCCGTGCAGGCGGCGGGCCACGACACGACCTCCGCCCGGGTGTGGGTCACGACGGTGGACCGGGCCGAGCTGCTGGCCGAGCGCCCGTCCGTGCCGTTCCGGACCGGCACGTCGCCGCACCAGACCATCGTGGTCGACCCGGACGTGGCCCACCAGGAGGTCGACGGCTTCGGCGCGTCGATCACCGACTCGTCGGCCGACGTGCTGCACCGGCTCACGCCCGCGGTGCGCGAGGAGACGATGCGAAAGCTGTTCGACCCGGTGCGGGGCATCGGCGTGAGCTTCCTGCGCCAGCCGATCGGCTCCTCGGACTTCACCGCCGAAGCCGAGCACTACACCTACGACGACGTGCCGCCCGGTCACACCGACTTCGCCCTGCGCCACTTCACCGTCGCCCACGACCAGGCGGAGATCCTGCCGCTGCTGCGCCGGGCGAAGCAGCTCAACCCGGCGTTGAAGGTGATGGGCACGCCGTGGAGCCCGCCGGCGTGGATGAAGACCACCGACTCGCTGGTGGGCGGCCGGCTGAAGGACGACCCGGCGATCTACGACGCCTACGCGCGCTACCTGGTGAAGTTCGTCCAGGCTTACGCCGCCTCGGGCGTCCCCGTGGACTACCTGTCCTTGCAGAACGAGCCGCAGAACCGCGTGCCCGACGCCTACCCGGGCACGGACATGCCGGTGGCGCAGCAGGTGAAGGTGATCGAGGCGCTGGGTCCCCTGCTGCGCAGGGCGAGCCCGCGCACCAAGATCCTGGCCTACGACCACAACTGGAGCACCCACCCGAACGACGTCGCCACCACGCCGCCCGGCGAGGACCCGGAGACTGACTACCCGCACCGCATCCTGGAGAGCCCGGCCGCGCGGTGGGTCGCGGGCACGGCGTACCACTGCTACTCGGGCGACCCGGCGGCGCAGACCGCGTTGCACGAGGCGCACCCCGACAAGGGCATCTGGTTCACCGAGTGCTCCGGCTCGCACGGCCCCGGCGACCCGCCCGCGCAGGTGTTCCGCGACACGCTCAAGTGGCACGCCCGCAACGTCGTCATCGGCACCACCCGCAACCGGGCGAAGTCGGCGGTCAACTGGAACATCGCGCTGGACAGCGACAACGGCCCGCACAACGGCGGCTGCGGCACGTGCACCGGCCTGGTCACCGCCCACCCGGACGGCACGGTGTCCACCGACGCCGAGTACTACACGATCGGCCACCTGGCGAAGTTCGTGAAGCCGGGCGCGCGGCGCGTCGAGAGCACGTCGTTCGGCACGACCGGCTGGAACGGCCAGGTCATGGACGTCGCGTTCCGCAACCCCGACGGCTCCACCGCGCTCGTGGTGCACAACCAGAACGACGACCCGCGCACGTTCGCGGTGAGCGTCGGCGAGCGGATCTTCGAGTACGCGTTGCCCGGTGGCGCGCTGGCGACCTTCACGTGGCCGCGGAGCAAGGCGTTGGACAGCAGGCTCGACCGCGTCCCCCTGGACGACGCCACCGCGTCCACCACGCCGACCGGCGACAACGCGGCCGCGGCCGTGGACGGTGACGCCTCGACCCGGTGGAGCAGCGGCCAGGCGCAGGAACCGGGTCAGCACCTGCGGGTCGACCTGGGTCGCGTCACGGCGTTCCGGCGGGTCGCGATCGACAGCGGCGGCAACCTCGGCGACTACGCCCGCGGCTGGCGGTTGTCGGTGAGCGACGACGGCACGACCTGGCGGACGGTGGCGTCCGGCACGGGCGTCGGCCAGTTGACCACCGTCGACGTGCCGCGCACCCGGGCCCGCTACCTGCGGGTCGACACCACCGCTTCGGCGGGCAACTGGTGGAGCGTCGCCGACGTGCGCCTGTACCGCTGAGCGGTGGCGCCGCGGGTCCCGGTCGGGATGTGCCCCCGACCGGGACAACGCCGTACCGTGGTTCGGGTGAGCATCGCACCGGCAACCGTCACCCTGAGCGACCACTTCGCCCGGACGCTCCCGGAGCTGGCCCTCCCCTGGCAGGCCGAGCCCGCTCCCGCGCCGCGCCTGCTCGTGCTGAACGAGCGGCTGGCCGCCGAGCTGGGGCTCGACGTCGACTGGTTGCGGAGCCCGGAGGGCGTGCGGCTGCTCGTCGGCGAGCACGTCCCCGAAGGCGTGACCCCGGTCGCCCAGGCGTACGCCGGGCACCAGTTCGGGCACTACGCGCCGCGGCTGGGCGACGGGCGCGCGTTGCTGCTGGGCGAGGTCGTCCACGCCGATGGCAAGCCCCGCGATCTGCACCTCAAGGGCTCGGGCCGCACCCCGTTCGCGCGGGGCGGCGACGGCTTGGCGGCGGTGGGCCCGATGCTGCGCGAGTACGTCGTGAGCGAGGCGATGCACGCGCTCGGCATCCCGACGACCCGGTCGCTGGCCGTGGTGGCGACCGGGCGGCCGGTGCGGCGGGAGACCGTGCTGCCGGGGGCGGTGCTGGCCCGGGTGGCGAGCAGCCACCTGCGCGTCGGCAGCTTCCAGTTCGCCCGCGCCACCGGGGACGTCGAGCTGCTGCGCCGCCTGGCCGACCACGCCGTCGCCCGGCACCACCCCGACGCGGGCGACGCGCTCGGGCTGTTCCGGGCGGTGGTGGCGGCGCAGGCGTCGCTGGTGGCGCGGTGGATGCTGGTGGGCTTCATCCACGGGGTGATGAACACCGACAACATGACGATCTCCGGGGAGACGATCGACTACGGGCCGTGCGCGTTCCTGGAGGCGTTCGACCCGGCGACGGTCTACAGCTCGATCGACGACGCCGGCCGGTACGCCTACGGCAACCAGCCGCGGGTGGCCGAGTGGAACCTGGCGCGGCTCGCCGAAGCGCTGCTGCCGCTGTTCGCCGACGACGAGGAGCAGGCGGTCGCGCAGGCCGTCGAGGCGCTGGGCACGTTCCGCGAACGGTACGAGGAAGCCTGGTCGGCCGGCGTGCGGGCCAAGCTCGGCCTGCCCGCCGACGCGGACGCCTCGGCGCTGGTGGACGACCTGCTGCCCCTGCTCAAGGACAACCGCGTCGACCACACGTCGTTCCACCGCCGCCTGGGCGCGGCGGCCGACGGCGACACCGGACCCGCGCGCGAGCTGTTCCTGGACCTCGCCGGGATCGACGCCTGGCTGGACCGCTGGCGCGCCCTGGGGCCGGACGGCGACGCGATGCGGCGGGTCAACCCCGTCTACATCCCCCGCAACCACCTGGTGGAAGAGGCGCTCGCCGCCGCCACCGAGGGCGACCCGGAGCCCGTCGAACGGCTCCTCGACGTGGTCCGGGCGCCCTACGACGAGCGCCCCGGGCTGGACCGCTACGCCGAACCCGCGCCGGAGCACTTCGCCGCCGCCTACCAGACGTTCTGCGGGACCTGAGCGACCACGTCGCGGACGGCGGCCGCGATCCGCTCGCCGCTGCGCCCGTCACCGAACGGCGACGGGACCCCGGCCAGCGCGGCCCGGCGGGCGTCACCGTCGACCAGCCAGTCCAGCGCGAGCGCGGTGAGGTCGTCGTGCGGCCCGACGAGCCGGCCGAACTCCCGCAGCACCTCCGGCCGTTCCGTCGACCGCCGCACGACCAGCACCGGCCGCTTCAGCGCGGTCGCCTCCTCCTGCACCGCGCCGGAGTCGGTGACCAGCACCCCGGCGTGCCTGGCCGGCGCGAGGAACTCCGAGTGCCACAACCGGTCGACCACGCGCAGGTCCATCCCGGACGACAGCACGCCGGCCCGGGTCACGGCCGCCTTGGTGCGCGGGTCGGCGGGCAGCACGACCGGGTGGCCCGCGTCGGCCACGCCCGCCAGCTGGTTGGTGATCGAGAACAGCGCTTCCTCGTCGTCGACGTTGTCCGGGTGGCTGAGCGTGGCCAGCACGTACCGGTCGGGGGCGAGACCCCACGAGCGCAGCACGGCCAGCCGGTCGCGCCCGGCCATGAGCCGGTGGCGCACGGACTCGACGGTGGTGTCGCCGGTGATCCGCACGTGGACGGCGGGACCGCCACCGCCCAGCTGAAGAAGGACCCGACCCCGCCGCTGGTGCTGGCGCTGACCACGTTCGACGACGACCAGCTGATGATCGACGCGCTGACCGCGGGCGCGGACGGGTTCCTGCTCAAGCAGCTCACGCCCCGGGACCTGATCAGCGCGGTGCGCGCGGTCAACGGCGGCGCGTCGGTGCTGAGCACCGAGCTGAGCAGGCGCATCCTGCGGCGCATCTCGGGCCGGGCCACCACGCCGACCGCGTTCCCGGACGCCGCCGGCCGCGTCGACCTGCTCGGCGAGCGGGAACGCGAGGTGCTCGGCCAGGTGGGGCTCGGCCTGAACAACGCCGGGATCGCCCAACGCCTCTTCATGAGCGTCTCCACGGTCAAGACCTACGTCTCCCGCACCCTGGCGAAACTGCGCCTGGACAACCGCGTCCCAGCCGCCCTGCTCGCCAGCCGCCTGCGCCTCACCCCCGACGACCACCCGCCCGGGGGTGAGTCAGCGCCTGGGCACGAACGCGTAGACGCTGGCCGGCGAGCCGGAACCGTGGCGGTTGATCGTGCCGCCCACCAGGATGTGGGCGCCCTGCTCGGGCAGCTCGGCCAGGTTCGCCAGGATTTCCAGGCTGATCCGGTGCTCGCGGTAGAGCAGCTTGGAGACCCGGTACTCCGCGTCGAGCGCGGACTCGGGGCTGAACGTGTCCGTGCCCAGCGCGCCGCGGCGGCCCAGGCGGCCGGTGTCGACCAGCCACTGGACGGCGGCCAGCGAGAAGCCCGGCTGGTGCATCGCGCCGTCGGCGTCGTAGTTGAAGAACGCCGGGGTGCCCCAGCGCTCCTCCCACCCGGTCCACAGCACGACCGCCGCCTCGTTCGGGATGCGGCCGTGCCGCTTCTCCCACTGCTTGAGGTCGGCGACGCTCACCTCGTGGTCCGCGTCCCGCGCGGCCCGGTCCCGCACGTCGATCTTCACGGCGGGCAGGAACAGGTCCTCCGCGTCGAGCTCGTCGGCGTGGGGCTGGTCGTCGTTGAAGTGCGCGGGCGCGCCCCAGTGCGTGCCGGTGTGCTCGCCCTGCTGCGCGTACCGCAGGTAGAACCCGTGCTCCGGCACGGTCGTGACGGTGGTCAGGGTGAACGCCGGGTCGCCCGGGTAGACGTTGGTCCGGTCCGGGTCGTTGACGTGCGCCAGGTTCACCAGCCGGTAGTCCGCGAGACCCCGCGGCCGGCCGGACGCGCCCGCCGAACCGCCGCCCGCGAGCACGCCACCCATCGCTGTCGCCACACCCGCGAGCATCGACCGTCTGCGCACCGCGGACCACTCCTCTGCCTAGCCGTCACCCGATCCGGGCAACGGTACCGGCTGGGTGATCACAAGACGACGACCTGCCGGACGGCTTCTCCCGAGCCCAAACGGGTGAACCCGGTGTTGATGTCGTCCAGCGCGAGGCGCCCCGACAGCAGCTCCTGCACCGGCAGCTGCCCGGCCCGGTACAGGTCGACGAACCGCGGCACGTCCCGCCGCGGCACGCACGACCCCAGGTAGCTGCCCTTCAGCGTCCGCTCCTCGGCGACCAGGCTCAGCGCGGGCAGCGTGATCGTGCGGTCGGGGTGCGGCAGGCCGACGGTGACCGTGACACCGCCCGCGGCGGTGGCCCGGTAAGCCTGCTCCAGCACGGCCGCGACACCGGTGGTGTCGATGACCTTGTCGACGCCGCCTCCGGTCAGCGCGCGGATCTCCTCCACCGCGTCCGGACCGCCGGCCACCTCGTCGGTCGCGCCGAGCTTGCGCGCCAGCTCCCGCTTGTGCGCCACCACGTCCACGGCGATGATCCGCGACGCGCCGGCGGCCCGTGCGGCGAGCAGCGCGGCCAGCCCCACACCGCCGAGCCCGAACACCGCGACCCGGTCCCCCGGCGTGACGGCCGCGCTGTGGAACGCCGCGCCCGCGCCGGTGAGCACCGCGCAGCCGAACAGGGCCGCGATCTCGAACGGCAGGTCGGCGGGCACGAGCGTGGCCGACTTCTCCGACACCACGGCGTACTCGGCGAACCCGGACACGCCCAGGTGGTGGTGCGGGCGCGTGCCGTCGGGCAGGCGCAGCCGCCGTTCGCCGCCGAGCAGCGTGCCCTCGCGGTTGGCCGCCGCACCCGGTTCGCACAGCGCCTGCCTGCCGGACACGCACCGGCGGCACGACCCGCAGGCGGGCACGAACGACAGCACCACCCGGTCGCCGACGGCGAAGTCCGCCGCGCCCGGCCCGGTCTCGACCACCTCGCCCGCGGCCTCGTGGCCGAGCACCATGGGCAGCGGCCGCACGCGCGAGCCGTCGATCACCGACAGGTCCGAGTGACACAGCCCGGTGGCGCCCACCTTGACCAGCAGCTCACCCGGCCCCGGCGGGTCGAGCTCCAGGTCGAGCACCCGCAAGGGCCCGCCGACCTCGGTCAGCACCGCTCCCCTGGTCCTCACGCGACCACCAGCCCTTCCATCGCGGCGCGCAGCCCGGCCGGGATGGCCACCGGCTTGCGGGTCCCGCGGTCGGTGAACACGTGCACGAAGTGCCCTTCGGCGACCACGTCGTCCCGCCCCTCCGGGTAGAAGCCGACCTCGTAGCGGACGCTGGAGCGACCGAGGTGGCCGATCCGCAGGCCCGCGTCGACCGCCTCCGGGAACGCGATGGACGCGCGGTAGTTGCAGTGGGATTCCACGCACAGCCCGATCCCCTGCCCGTGGTGGATGTCCAACCCGCCCTCGGTGATCAACCAGGTGTTGATCACCGTGTCCATGAAGGCGTAGTGCACGACGTTGTTGACGTGCCCGTACACGTCGTTGTCGTGCCACCGGGTCGGTATCCGCTGCCAGTGCCGGTAGTCGTTACGCATGCAACATCCTGGGGCGCACCCAACCTCCTGGTTCAGTCGAGCATCCGGGTCAGCTCGACGCGGGACCGCACCTCGAGCCTGGCGAAGATGTTGCGCAGGTGGTGCTCGACGGTGCGGTGGCTCAGGAACAGCCGCGCGGCGACCTCCCGGTTGGTCGCGCCCTCGGCGACCAGGCGGGCGATCTGCGCCTGCTGCGGGGTCAGGGTCGCGGTCGGGTCCACGTCGGCGCGGCCCGCGGCCCGGTTGGCGGCGCGGTCGGCGGTCCGGTCGGCCTGGGTCGGCCCGACCGCCTCACCGGCCGCGCGCAGCTCGGCGCGGGCGCGGGCGACCCAGCGGTCGGCCTCGTAGCGCTGGAAGATCTTCACCGCGTCGCGCAGCAGGTCCCGCGCGGCGCGCGGCTTGCGGTCGCGGCGCAGCCGGTGGCCGTAGAACAGCTCGGTCTTGGCCAGTTCCATGGCGGTGCCGCTGGCCCGGTGCAGCCGGATCGCCTCGCGGAAGTGCTCGTCGGCGCGCGGGCCCTCGGCGAGCAGGCCGCGGCAGCGGTGCGACAGCGCCAGCCGGGCCGCGCTGCCCGTGGTGCCCACCCACTTCTCGTACCGGCGCAGCGCCCGGTCCGCGGTGGACGGGCGGCCGCACCCGACCGCGGCCTCCACGACGTGCGGCGCGGCCATCACCTTGATGCCGGTGTGCACGCCGCCCGCCCCGGCCGCCATCAGCCGCAACCGGTCCAGCGCGTCGGCCGGGCGGTCCAGCGCCAGGTCCACGCACGCGAACGCCCACGCGCCGAACGTGCCGGAGCGGCCCAGGCCGCGTTCGGCGATCTGCTCGGCGGCGGCGTCGATGCGGTGCATCGCGGTGTCGGTGTCGCCGCGCAGGGCGGCGACCAGCGCGAGGATCGTCAGGTGGTCGACCACGGCGTTGTGCTGGCCGATGGCGGTGGCCGCGTGCACGCCCTCGAACGCGGCCGACAGCGCCGCCGAGTGCTGGTCCAGCAGCAGCGCCGACAGCGCGCGGTAGACCAGCGCCCACGGCACCAGCGCGGTCAGCCCGTGCTCGTGCGCGGCGGTGACCGCGCTGGTGGCCAGCTGGTGCGCCCGGGACGCGTCGCCGAGGGTGTAGGCGGCCTGGCCGCCCCAGATCTTGGCCTGCGGGTGCGGCACCCGTTCGGCCAGCTCGATCACCGATTGCAGCACGGGCAGCGCCTGCTCGTGCCGCCCGGCGAAGGTGGCGGCCATGCCCGCGAGGTGGTCCAGGGTGATCCGGGTCTCGGCGGGCTCGTCGGGGCGGCGCAGGCGCGCGGCGAACGCGGCCGTCTCGGCGTAGCGGGCGTGGTCACCCGCGATGCTGGCCGCCTCGCCCGCGAAGCCGAGCGCGGTGATGGCCAGCGAGCGGTGCGTGCCGACGAGTTCGCCGGCCGCGTGCAGCAGCCGGCGCACCGCGACGTCGGGCAGGCCGTGGCCCAGGTCGATGCCGCCGCGCAGCAGCTCGGCGCGGGCGCGCAGCTCGCTGCTGTCGGTCAGCCGGGCGGCGGTGCGCAGCGCGACCCGGGCGCGGCGGGGCGCGCCGGACGCCCAGTGGTCGGTGGCGGCGGCGATCAGGTGGCGGGCCCGGGCGTCCGGGTCGGCGGTGAGCGCGGCGGCGCGGTCGTGGTCGCGGGCGGCGGCCGGGTAGTCGCCGCACCGGCGGGCCCGGCTCGCCGCGTCGGCCAGCCGGGCGGCGAAGGCGTCGCGCACGCCGGGCACGCGGGCGGCCTCGTGCCACGTGCGGCGCGGGCCGGGCGGCAGGTTCTCGGCCAGCGCGGCGTGGGCGGCGTAGCGCAGGGCCAGCGGGATCTCGGTGCGCAGCGCGGAGCGGACCAGCGGGCCGCCCTCCAGCAGCGCCTCGGCCTCCTCCACCGCGGCCAGGTCCAGGTCGGGCATCCGGGCCAGCGCGTCGGCGTCGACCTCGTCGTCCACCACGCGCAGCGCCACCGCGTGCCGGGCCTGCGGCGGCAGGGCGTGGAAGCGGGCGCTGAACCGGGCGCGCAGCGAGCTGTCCTCGGGCAGCGCGTCCGGTGCGGGCGCGGTACCGCCGAGCTGCTCCGACGTCAGCGCGCGGGCCAGTTCGGTGAGCGCGAGCGGGTTGCCCCGGGCCAGGTCGGCGACGTCGTCGGCGAGTCCGGACGCGAGTCCGGGCCGCAGGTCGCGCAGCACGCGCAGGCTGTCGGCGTGGTCGAGCGGGTCGAGCCGCACCCACGGCAGGCCCAGCGGCTCGCCGTCCGTGGCGATCAGCACGGCCACCGGCGCGTCGGCGGCGTCGGCGGCCAGCTCCACGAGCCAGTCGGTGTCTTCCAGGAGGTGGGCGTCGTCAACGCACAGCAGCACCTGGCGGTCGCCGGCGGCGGCCTCCCGCGCGGCGGCGAGCATCGCGGTCTTGCCCGAGCCGGGGCCGCCGCGCAGCACCAGCGCCCCGCCGTGACCGGCGCGGGCGCGGGCGAGCAACGCGTCGACGGCGACGCGCTGCCGGTCACGTCCGCGCAGCATGCGACCAGTCTGGCCGGAGGTCCACGGCGAGCGGAAGAGATCGGCCAAAAATTATCTACCAGTGTTAGTTTTCGGCCTCGGACCGGTGGTTGCACCGATGCGGAGTGCTCACCCGGTGGCGCAGGGTCATCGCTGTCCGTAGTTCCCTGCCAAGCGAGGTGTACACCGACGTGCAACTCCGCAAACTCATCCCCGCGCTGATCCCCGCGCTGGTCCTGTCGCTGGCCGGCGTCACGCCGGCGCACGCCGAGGAGGAGTACCGGCGCGGCCCCGCGCCGACCAACTCCAGCATCGAGGCGTCCCGCGGCCCGTTCTCCACCTCCTCCACCACGGTGTCCTCGCTGGTCTCCGGCTTCGGCGGCGGCACGATCTACTACCCGACCAGCACCTCCGAGGGCACCTTCGGCGCGGTCGCGATCTCACCCGGCTTCACCGGCACGGAGTCCACCATCTCGTGGCTGGGCCCGCGCCTGGCGTCGCAGGGCTTCGTGGTGATCACGATCGCCACCAACAGCCTCTACGACCAGCCCGACAGCCGGGCGAGCCAGCTCCTCGCGGCCCTCGACTACCTGACCCAGCGCAGCGACGTCCGCGGCCGGATCGACGCCACGCGGCTGGGCGTCATGGGCCACTCGATGGGTGGCGGTGGCACGATGCGCGCCGCGGAGCAGCGGCCGTCCCTGCAGGCGGCGATCCCGCTGACCGGGTGGCACACCGACAAGACCTGGGGCAGCAACCGGGTGCCGACCCTCGTCGTCGGCGCCGAGGACGACACGGTGGCGCCGGTGTCGTCGCACTCGATCCCGTTCTACACATCGCTGCCGTCCACCCTGGACAAGGCCTACCTGGAGCTGAACGGCGCCAGCCACTTCGCGCCCAACAGCTCGAACACGACGATCGCGAAGTACAGCATCGCGTGGCTCAAGCGGTTCATCGACAACGACACCCGCTACGAGCAGTTCCTCTGCCCGTCGCCGGCCGACAGCTCGCTGATCTCGGACTACCGGGACACCTGCCCGCACGGCGTCTGACCCGTCCGCTCGGAGATCGACAACGCGGTGCCGGCACCACGCCGGCACCGCGTTGTGCGTACCCACAGACGAATGAACTTTTCTCCGCAAGCCGGCGACACAGCGACGGACAGTTTCTCATTACCGCCGTCAACGACACGTTCCGGTGAAAAACATTGGTACGAACGAATCAGCTATTCCCCGTCACCACGAATTGATCCACCAAAGAGCGCCAAGATCACCCGTTGATTACTTGCGAGGTGGAAGACGTCCACAGCGAGTAGGCACAACAGGCCCGATTGACCCTCAGGGGTGTCGTCACATCAGCCGCTTCCCGTTGCGCATTCGGGCTCACTACCGTCGTTCCGGACCACTGAGTGAAATCCGATTGGCGGTGTGATGCGGTGACTGTGACCGATTCGGACTTGGAGACCGAGCAGCCTCGGTTGAGCCTGGGCACGGCGGCGGCGCGAAATCTCGCGACCACGACCAAGTCCGTTCCCCAGATGCAGGGCATCACCTCGCGGTGGTTGCTGAAGATCCTGCCCTGGGTGGAGGCGAAGGGCGGTGCCTTCCGGGTCAACCGCAGGCTCAGCTACGAGGTCGGCGACGGACGGTTGACGTTCACCAACATCGGCGCGGACGTCCGGGTCATCCCGGAGGAGCTGACCGAGCTGGCGCTGCTGCGCGGGTTCGAGGACGTCGAGGCCCTCAACGCGCTGGCCGACCGGTTCGTGCAGCGCGAGTACGAGCCCGGCGCCGTGATCGTCGAGGAGGGCCGCCCCCAGGACGCGGTCTACCTGATCGCGCACGGCAAGGTGAACCGGATCGGCCGGGGCGAGTACGGCGACCAGACCGTGCTCGGCGCGCTGGCCGACGGCGAGCACTTCGGCGGCGACGTCCTCGCCGGGCCGCAGGGCGAGTGGGACTTCACCGTCAAGGCCGTCACGCCGGTGATCGCGCTGGTGCTGCCGTGGGAGGTGTTCGAGCGGCTCAACGGCGAGGCGGGCGGGCTGCGCGCGCACATCCAGCGGATGTTCGCCGCCGGCGGCGGCAAGTCCAACGCCTACGGCGAGGCCGAGATCGACATCGCCTCCGGCCACGAGGGCGAACCCGACCTGCCCGGCACGTTCGTGGACTACGAGATCGCGCCGCGCGAGCTGGAGCTCAGCGTCGCGCAGACCGTGCTGCGGGTGCACTCCCGCGTCGCGGACCTCTACAACCACCCGATGGACCAGGTCGAGCAGCAGTTGCGGCTGACCATCGAGGCGCTGCGCGAGCGCCAGGAGCACGAGATGGTCAACAACCGCGACTTCGGCCTGCTCAACAGCGCCGACCTCAAGCAGCGCATCCACACCCGCTCCGGCCCGCCCACCCCGGACGACATGGACGACCTGCTGGCCACGGTGTGGAAGGAGCCGACCGCGTTCCTGGCGCACCCGCGGGTCATCGCCGCGTTCGGCCGCGAGTGCAGCAAGCGCGGGATCTACCCGGCCACCATCGACCTCAACGGCCACCACGTGCCCGCGTGGCGCGGCGTGCCCGTGCTGCCGTGCAACAAGATCCCGATCACCAAGACCCGCACCAGCTCGGTGATGCTGCTGCGCGCCGGCGAGCACAACCAGGGCGTCATCGGCCTGCACCAGACCGGCCTGCCCGACGAGTACCAGCCCGGCCTGAACGTGCGGTTCATGGGCATCAGCGAGAAGGCGATCATCTCCTACCTCGTCAGCGCCTACTACTCGACCGCGATCCTCGTGCCCGACGCGGTGGGCGTGCTCGAGCACGTCGAACTCGGCCGCGAAGACTGAGCCGTCCCCCTCGACCAGATAGGGCACTCGAAGTGACCGTGACAGACCCCGGTCTCGTCCCCGACGAGACCGAGCAGCGGCGGCACAGCCTCAGCACCGCGGCCGCGCGGAACCTGGCCAGCACCACCAAGTCCACGCCGCAGATGCAGGGCATCTCGCCCCGGTGGCTGCTGCGCAAGCTGCCGTGGGTGAGCACCCAGGCGGGCACCTACCGGGTCAACCGACGCCTCACCTACGCGCTCGGTGACGGGCGCGTGAGCTTCGTCAGCACCGGCGCCGACGTCCGGGTCATCCCGCAGGAGCTGCGCGAGCTGCCCGTGCTGCGCGACTTCCCCGACGACGAGGTGCTGGTCGCGCTGGCGGACCGGTTCCGGCAGCGCGAGTACCAGCCGGGCGACGTCGTGGTCGCGGCGGGCGACCGGGCCGAGGAGGTCTTCCTCGTCGCGCACGGCAAGGTGAACAAGATCGGGCAGGGCAAGTACGGCGACCAGACCGTGCTCGACACGCTGGCCGACGGCGACCACTTCGGCGACGACGTGCTGCTCGGCGGCGAGGCCGAGTGGGAGTTCACCGTCAAGGCGGTCACCCCGGTGATCGTGCTGGCGCTGCCGTGGCGGTCCGTGCTGGAGCTGAACGACCGGGCGGACGCGCTGCGGGCGCACATCGCGTCGGTCGCGCTCAGGGTGGGCAAGCCGCAGAACAAGCACGGCGAGGCGGAGATCGAGATCGCCTCCGGCCACGAGGGCGAGCCGGACCTGCCGGCGACGTACGTGGACTACGAGCTCAAGCCCCGCGAGTACGAGCTGGAAGTGGCGCAGACCGTGCTGCGGGTGCACAGCCGCGTGGCCGACCTCTACAACCACCCGATGAACCAGACCGAGCAGCAGTTGCGGCTGACCATCGAGGCCCTGCGCGAGCGCCAGGAGCACGAGATGCTCAACAACCGGCGGATCGGGCTGCTGCACAACGCCGACCTGAAGCAGCGCATCCACACCCGCACCGGGCCGCCGACGCCGGACGACCTGGACGAACTGGTGTCCCGGCGGCGCAAGACGGCGTTCATGCTGGCCCACCCCCGCGCGATCGCCGCGTTCGGCCGGGAGGCCAGCAAGCGCGGCGTGTACCCCGGCACGACGAACGTCGACGGCACCCACGTCGTCACCTGGCGCGGCGTGCCGCTGCTGCCGTCGGACAAGATCCCGATCACGCCGCAGCACACGACCTCGATCCTGGCCATGCGGGTCGGGGAAGAGGACAACGGCGTGATCGGGCTGCACCAACCGGGCATCCCGGACGAGGTGCAGCCCGGGCTGAACGCCCGGTTCATGGGCATCGACGAGAAGGCGATCGTGTCCTACCTGGTCAGCGCCTACTTCTCGGTGGCCGTGCTGGTGCCCGACGCGTTGGGTGTGCTGGAGCACGTGGAGATCGGTCGGTCCTGACCGCGGTGTCGCGGCACGGCAGCCGGGCCGCCACGCCCGGCTGCCCCTCCTCCCCTGCCCGCGGTAGCCGGGCGCTTCCCCCGAACAGGAGCTGTGGCGATGACCGACCTGGACGTGAGCCTCGACCACCGGTCCGCACGCGAGGTGCTGGACTGGAGCCGGGCCGGGCTCGACCCGGCGCTGCGGTCCGCGGTGGACCGGTTGCCGGACTCGATGCGCGCGGTCGCGGGCTACCACTTCGGGTGGTGGGACGAGCACGGCAGGCCGACGGGCGCGGACGCGGGCAAGGCGATCCGGCCGGCGCTGGTGCTGCTGGGCGCGCAGGCCGTCGGCGGCGCGGCGGACGCGGCGCTGCCCGCGGCGGTGGCGGTGGAGTTGGTGCACAACTTCTCGTTGCTGCACGACGACGTGATGGACGGTGACACGACCCGCCGCCACCGGCCGACGGCGTGGCACGTGTTCGGGGTCAACCCGGCGATCCTGGCCGGTGACGCGTTGTTGACGCTGGCGCTCGACGTGCTGGCGGGCAGCGGGCACCCGCGGGCGCAGCAGGCGATCCGGGTGCTGTCGGGGGCGGTGCAGCGGTTGTTGGACGGGCAGAGCGCGGACCTGGCGTTCGAGGAGCGGACCGAGGTGCGGCTGGCGGAGTGCGTGCGGATGGCCGAGTGCAAGACCGGGGCGCTGTTGGGTGCGTCGTGCGCGTTGGGCGCGTTGTACGGCGGTGGGCGGGCGGACCAGGTGGAGCACCTGCGGTCGTTCGGCGATCGGGTCGGTCTGGCGTTCCAGTTCGTCGACGACCTGCTGGGCATCTGGGGCGATTCCGAGGTCACCGGCAAACCGGTCTACTCGGACCTGCAGAACCGCAAGAAGTCCCTGCCCGTCGTCGCCGCCCTGACCTCCGACACCCCGGCCGCTCGCGAGCTGCACACCCTGTACCACCGGGAGCAGCCGTTGACGCAGGCCGACCTGGCCCGTGCCGCGGACCTGATCGAGGCTTCGGGGGCGCGGGCGTGGAGCCAGGGACGGGCGGACGACCTCCTGGCAACGGCCCACGACCACCTGCGCGCCGCCGACCCCACCGACCGCGCCGCCCGGGAACTGACCGCCCTGGCCCGCCTCGCCACCCACCGCGACCACTGACCCGTATTGGCCTGACCTGGCGTTTTCCCGGGACTGAGAATCACCAACGGGTGAATCCGGCGGGACCACTCTCCAGAAACGCCGTTATGCCCCGCTCCGAACGTCGGTTGAAACAACGAGGCCGCCAACCAACCGCCCCCTTCGCCAACGCGCCACCCCACCCCTCCGACCCCGACCCCGACCCTGGCCCTGGCCCTGGCCCTGGCCTTGATCCTGACCTCGACCTTGATCCGACCTGACGAGGAGCCGTGCCGTGGCCCTTCCCGTTGTGCTGCTGGCGTCGCCCCGGTCGTTCTGCGCCGGGGTCGAACGCGCCATCGACATCGTCGCCCGCCTGCTGGACCAGCGCGGTGGGCCGATCCACGTGCGCAAGCAGATCGTGCACAACACCCACGTGGTCGCTGAGCTGGAGGCGCGTGGCGCGGTGTTCGTGGACGAGCTGGACGCCGTGCCGGACGGCGCGACCGTGGTGTTCTCCGCGCACGGGGTGTCGCCGGCGGTGCGGGAGGAGGCGGCGCGGCGGGGGTTGGAGGTGGTCGACGCGACGTGCCCGTTGGTGACGAAGGTGCACGCGGAGGCGAAGCGGTACGCGGCGCGGGGGGACACGGTGGTGCTGATCGGGCACGCCGGGCACGAGGAGGTCGAGGGCACGCTCGGGGAAGCACCCGGGCAGACCGTGCTGGTGGAGACGGTCGCGGACGTGGAGGCGTTGGAGGTGCCGGACCCGGGCAGGGTGTCGTACCTGACGCAGACCACGCTCGCGGCGGACGAGACGGCGGAGGTGTTGGCGGCGTTGCGGGAGAAGTTCCCGGCGTTGCGGGGGCCGTCGTCGGCGGACATCTGCTACGCCACCACGAACCGGCAGGAAGCGGTGCGGGACGTGGCGCGGGATGCGGATCTGGTGCTGGTGGTGGGGTCGCCGAACTCGTCGAACTCCGTGCGGTTGGTGGAGACCGCGCGTCGGATGGGCACGTCGGCGCACCTGGTCGACCACGTTTCCGACATCCGGGCGGAGTGGCTGGACGGCGCGCGGGTCGTCGGGGTGAGCGCGGGGGCGTCCGCACCGCCGCGGTTGGTGGACGAGGTGATCGAGGCGTTGGGCGCGTGGGACGTCCAGGTGCGCGAGACGACCCGGGAGACGATCCAGTTCACCCTGCCCGCCGCGGTGCGGAAGGGGCAGAAGGGGCAGAAGGCGCCGATCGCGGGGAAGGACCCCGATCGGTCCTGAGTGGACCGATCGGGGTCGGGAGCCGCGTCAACCGCGGGAGATCACTCGTAGGAGACCGCGCGCAGCACGTTCAGCCGGGCGGCGCGGACGGCGGGCAGGATCGCGGCCACCACGCCGACGCCCGCGGCGATCAGCAGGTAGCCGCCCAGTTGCGCCCACGGGATGCCGAGGTCGGTGAAGCCCTGGTCCTCGAGCGCCCGCACGGCCGCGACGCCCAGCGCCACGCCCACCACCAGCCCGAGCAGCGCGCCGAACACCGAGATCACCACCGACTCGACGGTGATCATCCGCATCACCTGGGCCCGGCGCATCCCGATCGCCCGCAGCAGCCCCAGCTCGCGCGTCCGCTCGATCACCGACAGCGCCAACGTGTTGATCACACCGAGCACCGCGATGAGGATCGCCAGCGCGAGCAGGATCTGGATCATCAGCAGCACGGTGTCCAGCTGCGCCGCCTGCTGCCGCGCGTACGAGCTCAGGTCCTGCACCGAAACCTCGGGGTTGTCGGCGAACAGCGGCTCCAGGCGGGTCCGCAGCCCGGCGACGTCCACCCCGGCGTCGGCCTTCACGAACGCGCTCCCGATCCGCGCCACCGCGAACTCGTCCACCGCCGACCGCGGCAGGAACACCGAGTCGGCCACCACGGTCGTCTTCGCCAGCACGAACGCCACCGTGTACGCGCGCTGCTCCCCCTTCGTCGTCTGCACGGTCGCCGTGTCGCCCTGGCGCACGTCCAACGCGGTCGCGGTCGCCTCGTCCAGCCCGATCGAGCCCTCCGCCAGCTCCCCGATCGTGCCGCTGGTCGCGTGGAGCCCGAAGATCCGCTCCATCGCGGGCACGTCGGTCACCACCGCGCCGACCTTCCGCTGCCCGTCGATCAGCACGGCGTCGTTGTACCAGCCGAACCCGGACCCGACGCCCGGTGTGGCGAGCACGCCGTCCATCCGGTCCTGGGTGAACCCGCCGCTGGTCTCGCCGTTCACCGACTCACCGGAGATGATCAGGTCGGCCTTGATCTGCGTGTCCGCGACCTTCGTGATGCTGGTCGTCGCCGACGTGAGCACCACGCTGACCCCGGTGATCAGCGCGATGCCGACCATCAGCGCGGCGGCCGTGATGGCGGTGCGGCGCGGGTTGCGGGCCGAGTTGCGCCGGCCGAGCGTGCCGGGCAGGGACCACGCGAGCAGCTTGCCGATCAAGGACACCACCGGCTTGCTGATCACCGGCGTGAGCAGCGCGACCCCGACGAACGACACCAGCAGCCCGGACATGATCAGCCACAGCGTGCCGTCGGTGAACCCCAGGCCCAACGCCCCGGCGCCCACCAGGGTCAACGCGACCCCGGACGCGGTCAACCGGGTCAGCGGCCGGTCCGGGGTGGCCGCCTCGCGCAGCGCCGCGACCGGTGCGATGCGGGACGCGCGCACGGCGGGCAGCAGCGCCGCCAGGACGGTGACGACGATCCCGACCGCGAACGACGCGATGATCGCCGACGGGGGCACCGCGATGCCGGCGAGCCGCAGGCTGCCGCCGCCGAACGTGCTGAACAGGGTCGCCAGCAGCGCGCCGACGCCGATGCCCGCGCCCAGCCCGACGACGGAGGCGATCAGGCCGATGACGACCGCCTCGACCACCACCGAGCCGACCATCTGCTTGCGGCTCGCGCCCATCGCCCGCAGCAGCGCGAGTTCCCGGGTGCGTTGCGCGACGAGGATGGAGAACGTGTTGAGGATGATGAAGATGCCGACGAACAGGGCGATGCCCGCGAAGCCGAGCAGCACGTAGTTGAAGAACGCCAGGCCCTCGCTGATCTCGTCGGCCGACTCCTTGGCCAGCTGCTCACCGGTCTTCACCTGGAAGGAATCACCCAGCCGTGCCTGGACGCGGTCGCGCAGCACGGTCTGTGACACGCCTTCGTCGGCTCGCACGGTGATCCCGCTGAACGCGCCGGGCGTGCCGAGCAGGAGCCGCTGGGCGGTGGCCTCGGTGAACGCGGTGGTGAGTTCGCCGCCGAGGGAGTCGCGGTCGCCGGGGTAGCCGAAGATGCCCGCGACGGTGAACGTCCGCTTCGGTTCCAGCGTGAGCACCGAGATCGGCTCACCGACGGTGAACCCGCCGGTCGAGGCGAGGTAGGCGCTGATGGCCACCTCGTCGTCACGGCTCGGCGCGCGGCCTTCGCGCAGCTCCTCCTGGCTGCCGTCACGCCAGGCGGTGCCCAGGCGCGGTGCGCCGGAGGTGGTGAGGACCTTGCCGTTCTCGCCGATGGGTCGGGCCGACCCGGTGACGTCGCCGACGGCCGTGCGCACGCCGTCGACCGATCCGACGGCTTCGACGTCGTCGGCGGTCAGGGTGCCGGCGAGTGCGGTCTCGGGGTCGTCCTGGTCGACCTTGGGCCGCACGGCGACCTGGACGTCCACTTCGGAGTAGACGGTGGTGAACAGGTCCTTGAACGACCGGTCCAGCGTGTCGGTGAGCACGAAGGAGCCGGCCACGAACATCACGCCCAGCACCACGGCCAGGCCCGACAGGACCAGCCGGAGCTTGCGGGCGAGCACGCTCTTGAGCGTCGCCTTCAGCATCACGCCACGACCAGCCGGTCGTCGCCGTCGAGGACCTTCATGGTGTCGAGCACGGCCGCCGCGGTCGGCTCGTGCAGCTCGCGCACGATCCGGCCGTCGGCGAGGAAGATGACCCGGTCGGCGTACGAGGCGGCGTTGGGGTCGTGGGTGACCATGACGACGGTCTGGCCGAACTCGCGGGCCGAGCGGCGCAGGAAGCCGAGGACTTCCGCGCCGGAGCGGGAGTCGAGGTTGCCGGTCGGTTCGTCGGCGAACACGACCTCGGGCCGGGCTACCAGGGCGCGGGCGCAGGCCACGCGCTGCTGCTGGCCACCGGAGAGCTGGGTCGGCCGGTGGGTGAGCCGGTCGCGCAGGCCGACGGCGTCGATGACGGCGTCGAACCAGGCGCGGTCGACCTTCTGGCCGCCGATGGCCATCGGCAGGGTGATGTTCTCCTCGGCGGTGAGCGTCGGCAGCAGGTTGAACTGCTGGAAGATGAAGCCGACCCGGCGGCGGCGCAGGTCGGTCAGGCCCTTGTCGCGCAGGCCGCCGACGGCGGTGTCGCCGATCCAGACCTCGCCGGAGTCGATCGTGTCCAGCCCGGCGAGGCAGTGCATGAGCGTCGACTTGCCCGACCCGGACGGTCCCATGATCGCGGTGAACCGGCCGCGGTCGAACTCGACGCTCACGCCCGCGAGCGCCGTGACCGCAGCTTCCCCCGTGCCGTAGGACTTCCACACGTCCACCGCTCTCGCGGCGGCCCCCTCGTTGCCCGTCACCGGTCCTCCACCCCTCACCCCGGACGGCGCTCGCCGTCCACCGGTGGCAAATGTGGCGGACGGGCGGCCGTCGGCGCGTCGGGAATGACCCCGGAATCGCGGTCGGGGTGATTCCCCGAGGTCGGTGCGGGACACCCGAACCTCAAACCTTGGTCAACAACCGTTGTGAGAGCGCTCCACCCGTCACTACGTTCGGTTTCGGCCACAAGCCGCTCGGTGGTGAGCTCATCGCCAGGACACCGGAAAACCTCAACGTGTTCTGCGAGGTCAGCGTGATCGCGAATCCCACACCCATCGGGTAGACCCCCGGCGGACGCCTGGGACGAGCTGTCCCAGGCGATCCGGAGCCGAACGCAAGACCAACGGAGGGTGAAGCGGACCGATCATCCGATGGCTGCACACAGCCCTCCCCCGGCGTCGAACACCGCCCGGACACGACCGGCCACGGACCGTCGCGACGACACGCAAGTCCTCCCACATGCCGGGAAAACCGAGACAGGAGCCGTGATCACTCGTAGGGTCTACCGGCGTCAGCGACCCTGACACCGCACGACCAAGATCAACGCCGACGGCTTTGAGGAGCTGGTGTGTCGACCCTCCGGGTGCGTCCCTACACCAGAACCGGCGGGCGCACGCACTCCGCGACCACGCTGGCCATCGAGACCATCGTGACGACGAACGAAAGGGCGGCCAGAGACGCCCTCACGTCGACCGCGGAACACCGCATCATCAGCGACCTGTGCCGCAATCCGCATTCCGTCGCGGAAGTCGCGGCGACGTTGCGGTTGCCGCTCGGGGTGGTGCGCGTCCTGCTGGCCGACATGTCCGACATGAGCCTGATCAACGTGCACGAGGATCGCGCGATCGACGAGAAGGGCCGGCCGTCACTGGAGTTGATGGAACGGGTCCTGATGGGGTTGCGCCGAATCTGAGCGTTCCCGCAACGCGTGGATCACGGCGATCATGTCCTCTTTGCCGTGCCCCAGCTCCACCGCGCGGGTGAACAGGGCCAGGCACGCGTCCAGCAGCGGTGAGGCGACCCCGGCGGCGCGGGCGGCGTCGGCGATCAGCTCGTTGTTCGTGAGCACGTCGCGGGCCGCGGCCTGGGCGTCGAAGTCGTCGGCGAGCAGCTTCGAGGTCTTCGCGCGGGACACCTTGCTGGACATCGGGCCCTTGTCCAGCACCTCGACCAGCGTGCCGAGGTCGAGCCGGTGCCGTTCGGCGAAGTGGAACGCCTCGGACAGGCCGGTGGTCATGGTGATCAGGAACAGGTTCACGGCCAGCTTCATCAGCAGGGCGTTCGGGGCGGAGCCGCAGGTGACGACCTCGGCGCACATCGGCGCGATGACCTCGCGGACCCGTGCCACGGGGTCGGGGTCGCCCGCGAGCATGGCGACGAGCTCGCCCGCCTCGGCGGGGCCGCGCGAGCCGGAGACGGGTGCTTCGACGTAGTGGCCGCCGGCGGCGCGGACGTCGGCGGCGAGGTCGCGCGAGTAGCCCGGCGCCGTGGTGCCCATGTGCACGATCGTGCGACCGTTGACGTAGTCGTTGAAGCGGTCCGTGCGGCGGGCCAGGACGTCGTCGATGGCGTCCTGGTGGGCGAGCATGAGGATCACGACGTCGGCGGCGGCGAAGACCTCGGCCGAGGTGGCGGCGACCCGTGCGCCCGCGTCCCGCAGCGGCTCGGCGCGGTGCGGCGACCGGTTCCACACCACGAGCGGCCGGCCGGACCGGGCCAGGTTGAGCGCCATCGGCTGACCCATGATGCCGAGACCGATGAATCCGACCTCCACCACGACCTCCTCGCACGACGGCACGGCGCCGCCTCCCGGGTGGGATTCAACGCCGTGCCGGGGGTGCCGGTCTTGAACGGTGGTGCGGTCGGCGTGTCCCGAGCGTTCAACTCGGGTGTTCCGAACGTAGGACTCACGCGTTCTGGAGGTAGGACTCACGCGCTGCGAACGTAGGACTCGCGCGGGGGTCAGGAGGTGGGGAGGCGGATCAGGGTGGAGCCGTCGTCGGTGTCGCGGATGACGAACTCCTCGATGTCGTGCCAGCGCAGGCCCACCGACGACTGGACGGTGACCGGGTCCTTGGCCGGGCCCGACGTGGTCACCAGCCACGAGCCGACGGTGATCACCTCGCCCGAGCGCGACTTCGCCACCAGCTCGCACCGCGCCGGCCCCTTGACGCCCTTCACCTCGAGCTGCACCGACGTGCCCCACCGCTCGGGGCCGGCCGCGAGCCGGGCGAACACCCCGGTCACCGGGTCGGTGCGGGTGATCGCGCCGGACGTGTCCGGCGCGCCCTTCGCCACGTTGGACTGCTGCGGCACCGACTGCGTGGACGGTGCGGCGACCGGGTCGGACGGTGCGGCGACGTTCACCGACACGACCGCGGTGAGCCCGACGAGCACCACCGCGGCGGCGGCGGCCAGCAGCGCGACGGTGCGGCGCTTGCGCGCCCTGGTGTCCGAGACCGAGTCGAGCATCGCGCGCACCGAACGGCCGTCGGGCCGCTCCCCCGCGTTGGCGCGCAGCATGCCGTTGGCGTCGGCCTCGTCGAGCAGGTCGGGCAGTTCGGCGAAATCGCGCAGGTCGAGCGCACATCGACGGCACTGGGCGAGGTGGTTCTCGAACGCGTCGACCTCGTCCTCGTCGAGGACTCCGAGGACGTACGCCGCCACGTCGACGTGGTTCGGCAGCGAAGTCACCTGTCAGCCCCGATCCTGCAACGCACGCCGCAGGGCGCGAAGCGCGTAGTACACCCTGGACTTCACCGTGCCGGGCGGTACCCCGAGCACCGCTGCGGCTTCCCCGACGGTCCGATCCCTCAAGTACGTCTCGAGAATAGCCTCCCGGTGTTCTTCCGTCAGTCCGTTCATCGCTTCGGCTACGACTATGGCCGCCAGCGTGCGGTCCGCTTCGTCCCGCTGCGGGGCCTCGTCGGACGGCGTCAACTCCGACTCCTGCGGTCGGACGCTCCGCTTGCGACGGTCGTCGATGACCAGCCGCCGGGCCACGGTGAACAGCCAGGAGCGCAGCAGGACGGGGTCCCGCTCCAGCTTCTCGGCGTTGCGCCACGCCCGCACGAGCGTCTCCTGGACGATGTCCTCTGCCCACTGCCGGTCGCTGCCCGTCAGCCTCATGGCATGTCCGAGCAGCGCGCTGCCGAACTCCTGGTAGAGCCTGCGGATCAGCTCGTCTTCCAGACTCAGGTCCGGCCGGCCGTGATCTCTTCGGGGGGAAGTGCTGCGTCTGTGCCGCGCCACGCCGAGCATCCAAGCGCGCCGGGGGCGGCCGCGTCGAGGGTTTGGCCGCAAAAAAAGTCGTCGATTTGTTCGTGAACCGTCATCGCTTCGTGTCCGTATGCCCCGGTATCCGCTTCAAAGGCACGGACCCGACTCTCGGTCCGCTGGTCCTTTCGGCGGATCCGCCAGCAGGAGAAAGGACCAATGATGCGCGGTCGACGTACCCGGAAGGCGTTGCTGCTGGTTCCGGCGGCAGCGGTGTCGATGCTGGTCAGCGCGTGTGGCGTGACCGGTGTCGACAACGCTGCGAGCCAGAACCCGGCGGGTGGCGCCGGTTCCGGTTCGACGACTCTCCAACAGCCGCCGGAATTCGGCAAGGAGCCGCACCAGATGCTCTCGGCCACCGAGTCGAGGCAGGTCGGGTGGTTCGTGGCGGACGCGGGCGGCTTCGCGCTGTACCGCTACGACAAGGACACCGCGAAACCACCGAAGTCGAATTGTGACGCCGAGTGCGTGGCGATGTGGCCGCCGGTGCTGGTCAGCGACCACACCATGACCTCCGGTGTGGACCCGACGCTGGTCGGCTCGGTGGCGCGGGCGGACGGCCGCAAGCAGGTGACGCTGGCCGGGTGGCCGCTGTACCGGTACTCGGGTGACAAGAAGGCGGGCGACCTGACCGGGCAGGGCAAGGGCGGCGCGTGGTTCGCGGTGACGCCCGAGGGCAAGAAGGCGCAGGCCGACGACGGCGCGGCGCCCGGCCAACCGTCCACCGGCGACGGCTACTAGGACGAGAAACCCATGTCAGGCAAGCGTTTCGCGGCGGTCGTGCTGACCCTGCACCTGCTGGTGCTTCCCGTGCTGCCCGGTGTCGCGCACGCCGACGACCCGCCCGCGGCGGGGCCGGTGGAGCAGACGCCGCTCGGCCCGATCACCGCCCTGGACAAGGAACTCCTGGTCAAGGTGAGGCTCGCGGGCCTGTGGGAGATGCCCATGGGCGAGGAGGCGCAGACCCGCGCGGCGAGCACCCGGGTCAAGGAGGTCGGCGCGCAGTTGGCGAGCGACCACGCGTTCCTCGACGAGCGGGTGGTGCGGCTGGCGTCCCAGATGGGCGTCGCGCTGCCGGACGAGGCCAACGCCGACCAGCAGTCGTGGATGGCGGAGATGCGCTCGCGGACCGGCGCGGCGTTCGACGACTCGTTCGCCAACCGGCTGCGGGCGGCGCACGGCTCGATCTTCCCGGCCATCGCGACCGTGCGGGCCACCACCCGCAACGAGGCGATCCGGCAGTTCGCCCAGGTGTGCAACCAGATCGTGCTCAAGCACATGACCTTGTTGGAGAGCACCAACATGGTCACCGACATGGGGTTGTCCAAGCCGGTGGCCGCCGGGTCGGCGCCCGCGGCGGCGGTGGGCACCGACCCGGTGCGCGCCTCGGCCCAGCTCCCCTCGGGCGGGCCGAGCCCGCTGTCGGTGCTCCTGATGTGCCTGGTGGGCGCGGTCGTGACGATCGCGATCCTGCGCCTGCTGCGGCCTCGTGCCGACGTCAAGTGAGAGGAGGTGGTCGATCGGACCCGAACCAGCGCGTCTCCCACCGCGGAGACCTCCCACACCCTCGAGCCCGCCCGGCAGGTCGTGACCACTCCTGCGCGGCCGGCCGGGCGGGTCGACCACCGCCGACCCGTTTCCCCCAACCGCCTGCGAGTTCTCTCCCGCCATCTCGGAGGTAGACACCAGTGCTCACCCAGGTTCCGCTGCTGATCGCCCAGGCGGCCGGCGGCGACCACGACGCCGGAGTGCGCCACGTGGCGCAGATCTCGGCGCGCCTGGCCTACGCGACCACGTGCGCCACCCTGTGCTGGGGCGTCCTGATCGCCACCGGCTGGGCCAACAGGATCTCCGGCAGGCAGGGGTTGCGCAACAGCCACATGGTGCTGGCGACCATGGCCCTGACGTTCGGGTCGCTGCACGCGTTCGCGTTCACCCTGTTGCAGCTCGGCGCGTTCTCGTACTTGAAGATCCTGGTGCCGTTCTACGACGGCGGCCTGCTCCGGCACGGGCTGGGCATCCTCGGCCTGGAGGTCATGCTGACCATCGCGATCACCGCCGGGTTGCGCAAGAAGGTCTACTACCGCAAGTGGTTGCGGCTGCACCAGCTCGCCTACGTCGCGGTCACCGCCACCGTGGTCCACTCGTGGTTCGGCGCGATCGCTAACGGCAACCTGGCCGTGCTGTGGTTGGCCGGCCTCACGATCCTGGTGCCGACGGCGACCATCGCCATCGCCCGCTTCCTGCCGCCGGACTGGTTGGTCAGGCTGGGCATGCTGGAGCCGGAGCCCGGGTTCGAGCCCGAGCCGGACGGCGCGGGCGGCAGCGCGTTGGACATCAGCGTCGACAACGAGCGCTGCCACCGCTACGGCATCTGCCAGGCCGAGGCGCCGGGGCTGTTCCAGCTGGTCGACGACGAGCGCCTGCGGTACGAGCGCAGACCGCCGCCGGAGCAGTTCGCGCAAGCGCGGGCCGCCGCGCGGGCGTGCCCGATGCGCGCGATCGAGCTGCGGGAGCGTGTCCGGTGAAGAACGAGGAACGCGTGGTCATCGCGGGCGGCGGGCTGGCCGGCCTGCGCGCGGGCGAACGGTTGCGGGAGTTGGGTTTCCGCGGCGAGATCGTCATCGTGAGCGCGGAGCGGCACCTGCCCTACCACCGGCCCGCGCTGTCCAAGGAGGCCATCAACGGCGAGCTGGTGGCGTCGGACCTGCGGTTGACCATCAGCCGCGAGCTGAACGCGGTGTGGCGGTTGGGCACGGCGGCGACCCACCTGGAGCCGGACCGGCACGTGGTGGGGCTGCCCGGCGGGGAGGAGCTGCGCTACGACGGGCTGGTCATCGCGACCGGCGTCGAGCCGCGGCACCTCGCGGGAGCGCCCCGGCAGGACCCGCGCATCCACGTGCTGCGGACCGTGGACGACGCGATCGCGATCAAGCGGGCGATCAACGCCACGCAGGGCCTGGTCGTCGTGATCGGCGGCGGCCTCATCGGCTGCGAGATGGCGGCGTCGGTGAAGACGATGGGTCGTGACGTGGCGATCGTGAGCCGGTCGTCGACGTTGCTGGGCAGCGCCGTGGGCAAGAACATCGCCGACACGGTCACCGAGGCGCACCGGGTGCGCGGTGTCCGGATGGCGATGGGCGTGAAGATCCGGCACTGGGTGCGGCAGGCGGGCGGGGTGGCGATCCACCTGTCCGACGGGCAGGTGTTCTTCGCCGCGGTCGTGGTGATCGCGGTGGGGGCGTCGCCGTCGGTGGCCTGGCTGCGCGGCTCGGGGCTGGTGCTGGAGGACGGGGTGCTGTGCGACCCCACGTGCCACGTGGTCGGCGGGTCCGACATCGTGGCCGCGGGCGATGTCGCGCGGTGGCCGAACCTCCGGTTCGGAGGGCAACCGCGTCGGGTGGAGCACTGGCTCAACGCGGTGGAGATGGGGCGGGCGGCCGCGGAGAACCTGTTGGCGGGCAGGGACAGTTCGCGGCCGTTCACCCCTGTTCCGAGGTTCTGGACCGAGCAGTACGGGATGCGCATCCAGGGGTCGGGGCTGCCCGCGATGGGCAAGGACACCACGACGTTGGCGGGGTCGCAGAAGGACCACCGGACCATCACCGGCTTCATCGACGACGGGCGGCTGGTCGGGATGGTCGGGCTGGACGCGCCGACGGCGATGATCAAGCTGTCGACGGAGCTGTGGCGGCAGAACCGGGTGACCGCGAGCGGCCCCTACCGCCGTCCGCGGCAGCAGCCGCCCCAGCGGGAACCCGCTCCCCGGAACGCCGCACCGCCCGCGCCGCTCCCGGCCGCCACAAGTCCAGCCGCAAGCCCGGACGCGATCCCGACCGGGGCCGGAACGGGGGCCGGGCCGCGGGTCCGGGAGTCGGTGCGCTTCGAAGCGCCACGTCCGCAACCCGCGCGGGCGGCGGCATCGCGCAACGGGGCGGCCAGGTCGGAAACCTCGCACAGCGGGGCGAGTCGATACGACTCCGTGCGCGGCACCCCGCCACAGGACGAAACGTCACGCAGCGAAGCAGCGGCACGGGAAGCCCTGCACAACAGCTCGCAGCTGTTCGATCCCCACCGCACGAGGGCGCAACCGACGCGGTCCGAGCAGTCGTTGCGGTTCGCGGCCGTGCGGTCGGAGGCGTTGCGGTTGGAGAACGCGTTGCTCCAGGAGGCCGTGCGGATCGAGGCGGCGCGCGCCGAGTCCGCGCGGTCCGACCCCCGCCGCGCCCGGTTCGCCGACCCGGTCGAGCCGGCGCGGGTCCCGCGTCAGCAGCAGGAGTCCCAACCGCTGCCCTTGCCGCCGTCGCACGCCCCGGTCGTGCGGTCACGGGGACAGGGCCGGTCGCTGGTGCGCACGGGACCGAAGGCCAGACCCCGTTGAGACGCGCCTTCGCGGCCCCGAAGGCAAGCGGACCTGCTCCGGACGCCCGCCGTGATGAGGTACGGGGACTGCTCGACACCCCGTCGTTCACAAACTGTTCGCGTGGTGTGAAATATTCAGACATCCGCGACAGATTGACGCAAGTTTACCGCTCCGCCAGGCTCCAGTCCCGTCCCCCAACCCGGTCTGGAGGTCCCTGTGCTCCGACTAGTTTCCTACCTGGCATCGCTCGCGCTCGTCGCCGTGGTGCTCGTGACGGGTGGTGGCACGGCGCAAGCCGACGGCTGCTACACGTGGAACCGAACCCTGTCCCAGGGCGCGTCCGGTGAGGACGTGCGGCAGTTGCAGATCCGCCTGTCCGGCTACCCCGGCTACGGCGCCGTGCTCGCCCTCGACGGCTCCTTCGGCCCGGCCACGCGATCGGCCCTCGTGCGCTTCCAGCAAGCCTACGGCCTGTCGGCGGACGGGGTCGCGGGCAGCGCCACCTACTCACGGCTCTACGCCCTGCAAGACGACGACTGCACACCGATCAACTTCACCTACGCGGAGCTGAACAACTGCAACTCCGACTGGTCCGGCGGCAAGGTGTCGGCCGCGACGGCCAGGTTCAACGCCCTGGTGTCCATGTGGAAGCTCCAGGCGATGCGGCACGCGCTCGGCGACCAGCCCCTCCGGGTCACGAGCGGGTTCCGCAGCATCGCGTGCAACAACGCCGTCGGCGGCGCGTCGGACTCCCGGCACCTGTACGGCGACGGCGTGGACCTGGGCGCGGGCTCGCACACCCTGTGCCGCATGGCGCAGCAGGCCCGCAACCACGGCTTCAACGGCATCCTCGGGCCGGGCTACCCGGGCCACGGCGACCACACCCACGTCGACCACCGGAGCAGCCGCTTCTGGTCGGCCTCGTCCTGCGGCATCTGACCGATCCACCAGGGCGCTTCCTCCGGTCGCCCGCGGGTGCACCCCCCGACCCGCGGGCGACCGGTCCCCGGATCCCGCGGCGCCACCCCTTCACGCGGCGGGATCCGCCGGAAAGGACCGCGGGCCGCGGGCGGGTTCCCACACCCCGCCCGCGGCCCGCGGTGCGAACCCGGCCGACCGCCGAGCCCGGCCCAGTAAGGTGCTGGACGGCCGAGGTGAGGGGGCTGTCATGGAGGCGGCGTCGGGCTTAGCGAACTTCGGGCGCTACGAAGTCCTCGACCTGCTCGGGCAGGGCGGCATGGGCGTCGTGCACCGCGCCCGCGACACCGTCAACGACCGGGTCGTCGCCCTCAAGCGCCTCTCCCCCTCCGCGACCGACCACCAGTACCGCGCGCGGTTCCAGCGCGAGTCGCGCATCGCCGCCGCGCTGAGCCACCCCCACGTGATCCCGGTCCACGACTTCGGCGAGGTCGACGGCCACCTGTTCCTCGACATGATGCTGGTCGAGGGCACGGACCTGCGCCGCGCGCTGGGCACGGGCGGGATGGACCCGGTGCGGGCGCTGGACCTCCTCGAGCAGGTCGCCTCCGCGCTGGACGCCGCCCACGCGCACGGCCTGGTCCACCGGGACGTCAAGCCGTCCAACATCCTGATCGCCGCCGACGACCACGCCTACCTGGCCGACTTCGGCATCGCCCGGGAGACCTCGCCCGAGGCCACCGCCCTGACCCGGTCCGGCGACCTCGTCGGCTCGTGGGACTACCTCGCGCCGGAACGCCTGTCCGGTGGCCCGGTCGACGGCCGCGCGGACCAGTACTCGTTGGCGTGCGTGCTGTTCGAGTGCCTCACCGGCCGGCTGCCGCACCCCGCCGCCGACCCGGCCGCCAAGGTCGCCGCGCACCTGCTGCAACCGCCGCCCGCGCCGTCGGTGTTCAGCCCCACCATCACCCCGGAGCTGGACGCCGTGGTGCTGCGCGGCCTGGCGAAGGACCCGGCCCGGCGGTTCGAGTCCGCGACGGCGCTGATCGCGGCGGCGCGGGCCGCCGCGTTCGCCGGGGACACCGCGCGGGCCGCCGCGCCCACGTCGCCCGGTCCGGGCGACGACCAGGGCCGGCTGGTGCGGGCGATCCTGCGCTCCACCACCAGGCCCCCGCACGCGCACCCCCGGCCGCCCGCCGGCCCGTACCCCGGTCTGAGCGGCTTCGAGCAGGCCGACGCGGCGCTGTTCCACGGCCGCGCGCACGTCGTCACCGAACTGCTGGTCCGGCTGGCCGAACAGGTGCGCGGTGGCGAGCCCGTGGTGCTGGTCGGCGCTTCGGGCGCGGGCAAGTCGTCCGTGCTGAAGGCCGGCCTGCTGCCCGCCCTGGCCGGCGCCGACGACGACACGTGGCCGCAGGTCGTGCTGACGCCGGGTGTGGACCCGGTCGGCAACCTCGCCGCCGCGATGGCCGCGCGCACCGCCGTCGACGCTGCGGAGTGGGCGCGGGTGATCCGGGAGTCACCGCTGCGGTTCGGCGAGCGGTGCGAGGGCACGACCCGGCCGGTGATCGTGGTCGACCAGTTCGAAGAGGTCTTCAACGCGCCCGAGGCGGACCGGCTGGCGTTCACCGCCGCGCTGACCGCGGCACGGCCGGCGCTCGTCGTGCTGGCCGTGCGGGCCGACCTGGTCGACCGGTGCATCGAGCTGGCGCCGCTGCGGCCCGCGCTGGCCGCGCCCGTGCTGCTGGGCCCGCTGGACGCGACCGGGCTGCGGCAGGCGATCGTCAGCCCCGCCCAGGACTTCGGGGTGGAGGTCGAACCGGGCCTGCCCGAGCGGATGATCGCCGACCTGGGCGTGCGCGGCGAGATCGGCTACGACCCCGGCGCGCTGCCCCGGCTGGCGCACGCGCTGCGCGAGTCGTGGCTGCACCGCGACGGCCCGGTGCTGACGCTGGCCGCCTACCGCCGCGCGGGCGGCATCGACGGCGCGGTGTCGCGCACCGCCGAGGAGATCCACGCCGCGCTCGACCCGGCGGGGCGGCAGGCGTTGCGGGCGATCCTGCTGCGGCTGGTCGCGGTGCTGGACGACGGCGCGGTGGTCCGCCGGCGGGTCGACCCGGCGGAGTTCGCCGCGCAGCGGCACGTGCTGGACCGGCTGATCGCGGCCCGGCTGGTCACCGCGGACGGGTCGGGCGCGCGGCTGAGCCACGAGGCGCTGTTCACCGCGTGGCCCCGCCTGCGGGACTGGATCGAGGAGGACCGCGCGGGACTGGTGCAGCACCGCCGGTTCACCGACTCGGTGCGGGCGTGGGCGGAGTCCGGGCGGCACGACGACGACCTGTACCGGGGCGTGCGGTTGGCGTCGCTGACCGCGTGGCTGGACTCCGCGCGGGACCGGGTGCGGTTGCAGCCGGTGGAGCGGGAGTTCCTGGCCCGGTCGACGGCCGCCGAGCACGCGGGCCAGGTCGCGGCGCGGCGGCGCACGAACCGGTTGCGCGGCCTCGCGGTCGCGTTGAGCGCGCTGCTCGTGGTCGCGTCGGTCGCGGTCGTCGTGGCGACCCGGTCCCAGCGGACGGCGCAGGCCGAGCGGGACCGGGCCGACACCGGGCGGCAGCAGAACCTGTCGCGGCAGTTGGCGGCGGAGGCGGCGCTGGCCCGGACGGTGAACCCGCGGCGGGCCGCGCTGGCCGCGCTCGGCGCGTGGCAGGCGAGCCCGACCGTCGAGGGCCGCAGCGCGCTGCTGTCCGCGATCACCGACGCCTACCGCGGCCGGATGACGGGGCACGTCGGCGCGATCAACGCGCTCGCGGTCAGCGGTGACGGCTCGGTCGCCGTGTCCGGGGGCCGCGACGGCACGCTGCGGCTCTGGGACCTGCCCTCCCGCCGCGAAGCGGCCGTGCTGGACGACAAGGGCAGTTGGTACCGCACGGCGGTGATGAGCACCGACGGCCGGCTGCTCGCGACGGCCGACGCGCTCTCCGCGAAGGTCGAGCTGTGGGACGTGCCGGCGCGCAAGCGGGTGTTCACCGTGCCGGGCGAAGCGGTCGACGCGGCGCTCACGCCGGACGGCCGCGCGCTGGCCGCCTACACCGATCGCGGCGTGGTGGTGTGGGAGACGGCGGGGTTCACCGAGCAGGCCGTGTTCACCGCCGAACCGTCGATCCGGATGGTGATCTCCCCGGACGCGAAGCTGGTCGCGGCCACTGCGGGCGACGACGTGCACGTGTACCGGGTGGGCGACGGCACGCGGGTCGCCACCCTGACCGGGCACACCGCCGAGGTGCAGTCGATCGCGTTCGCGCCCGACGGCGGGCTGCTGGCCGGCACCGGGTTGGACGCGACGATCCGGTTGTGGGACACCGCGACCTGGACCACGCGCACCGTGTTCGAGCCGCCCGAGACGGGGATGAGCTCGGTCGCGTTCACGCCGTCCGGCTCGGCCGTGGTGGCGGGCGCGGTGGGGACGAGCGTCTACTCGTGGGACCTGGCGACCGGGGACGTGATCACCCAGTACGCGACCGGGTCGGTGACCACGTTCGCCCTGGCCATGGCCGCCGACGGGCACACCCTGCTCAGCTCCGACTCCACCGGCGCGATCACCGTGTGGTCCTACCAGGGCACCACCCTGGGCCCGCGTGACGCCGTCCTGCTCGGCACGGCGTTCCAGCCCGGCGGCAGGCTGCTGGCCACCACCAGCGGCAACGGCATGGTGCGGTTGTGGGACCACCGCGCAGGGCGGCTGGTGCACGAGGTGAAGGGCCACGACGACGACGTGTACGACGTGGCGTTCAGCCCGGACGGCGCCGAGCTGGCCACCGTGGCCGAGGACGGCACGCTCGTGGTGTGGACCGCGGCGACGGGCGCGCGGGCGCGGCGGGTCGCCCGGCCCGGCACCGAGTTCACCGCGGTGCGGTTCAGCCCGGACGGCCGCACGATCGCCGTCGCCGGCCGCAACCCGACCGGGACGAAGGGCGACCGCGACGAGGTGCTCCTGTTCGACGCCGCGGACCTGGAGCTGGTGCACCGCCGCGAGACGGCCGGGGAACCGCGCAACACCCCGGTCAACGGGGTCGAGCCGAACTACCCGACCGGTCTGGCGTTCCACCCGGACGGCCGCACGCTCGCGGTGGCGCTGGCGGGCGGCCGGATCGGGCTGTGGGACCTGGCGGACCCCGGCGCGCCGTGGACCCTCCTGCCCGGCCACGACGGCATCGCGACGCACGCCGAGTTCAGCCCGGACGGCTCGGTGCTGGCCACCGGCGGCGGCGACCGGCTGGTGCGGCTGTGGCGGACCGGGGACCGCGCCGCGATCGGCACGCTCACCGGCCACGACGTGCCGGTGCGGCAGGTGGCGTGGAGCCCGGACGGCCGGACGCTGGCCACCGCGAGCCGGGACAGCGTGGTGCGGGTGTGGGACGTCCGGGAGGCGCGGCAACTGGCGCGGCTGGACCGGCACGGCGGCGACCTCAACGACGTCGCGTTCGACCCGGCCGGCGGGCGCGTCGCGTCGGTCGGCGTCGACGGCACCGCCCGCCTGTGGGACCTCGAACCCGACCACGCGGTCGAGGTGCTGTGCGGCGCGCTCGACCGGGAGTCGCTGGCCGACGAGTGGCGCGAGCTGGGGCCGGACCGGGGCGACCCGCCCGGCTGCCCGGAGTAGCGCCGTGCCGAGGGTGGTGGTGCGCGGCGCGGGCCTGGCCTCGGTGGTGCTGGGGCCGGGCGAGTCGTTGCTGTTCGGCCGCGCGCCGCACGCCGTGGTCGGCCCGACCCGGCCGGGACGGGTGGTGGTGGCGCTGCCGGACTGCGCGCCGCACGTGTCGCGGCTCGTCGGCGAGCTGGCGGTCGGCGCGGACGTGGTGTCGCTGACGTGGCTCGGCGCGGGCGAGGCGCAGCTGTCCAGCCTGTTCGACGCGCCGGGCGGCGCACGGCGGGTGATCCTGACCCGGTCGGCGTCGGCGTTGCTGGACGCCGGGGAGAACCAGCTGGTGCTGCTGCTGGGCCGCACCGGCGCGGGCGACGGGTTCGCCGACCTCCAGCTCACCGTCGACGTGGAGCACGCGGCCGCGGCCCCGGAGGTGCCGTCCGGGGCGGGCGGCGACGACACCCGGACCGGTCCGGGGCTGGTGCGCGGCGGGCGGGACTGGTTCGTCGCGCTGGCGCTGTGCGAGCCGTGGCTGGTCGGCGCGGACGACTACCCCCGGCCGCCGTCGAACCGGGAGATCTTCGAACGGGTCCGCGAGTGGCACGGCTACGCGTGGAACCTGCACCGGCCGCAACGGGTGGACGACGCGATCCGGGCGATCTCCGCGATCGCGTTCGGCGCGGCGGACGACCCGTTCCGGTCACCGCACGCGGGCCGGTTGCAGAACACGCGGTTCGCGGTCGCCCGCCGTGCCGCGGAGGTGCGCCTGGTGACCGCCGCGGACCTGGCAGAGGTGCAACGCGCCGCCAAGGCCCGCAACGCCTCGCCGCCTCAGTGACCGGGCGCGCCCGAGCCGGGCGGTGACGGCAGCCGCACGCCGGCCGGCACGTTCACCGTGCCGCCGGAGAACGTCGCGCCGTCGAAGAGCACCTGTCCGCCGGCGACCGTCGCGTCCGCGAAGTCCACCGTGCCACCGGAGAACGTGACGTCGCGGAAGTCGACCTCGCCACCCGAGATCACCGCCCCGCCGAAGTCGACGTGCCCGCCGGAGATCGTGGCGGTCGCGAAGTGCAGGTCACCGCCGGAGATCACCGCGCCGCCGAAGTCGATCCCCCCGCCCGAGATCAGCCCACCCGCGAAGTGGACTTGGCCGCCGGAGACCGTCACGTCCCCGAAGTAGCACCGCCCGCCGCTGACCGCGACGTGCCCGAAGTCGACCTCGCCGCCGGAGATCGTCGCGCCGTCGAAGTCCACCTCGCCCGCGGACACCGACGAGCCGCCGAAGTCGAGGTGCCCGGCGGAGACCGCCGCGCCCTTGAAGTCGATCTCCCCGCCGGCCACGGTCACGTCCGTGAAGCCCACGTACCCGCCGGCGAACGTCGCGCCGTCGAAGATCAGCCGGGTGTCCGGCCCGACCCGGATGCCGCTCAGGTCGCCGCCGTCGAACGTGGCGCCGGTGAAGTCGAACGTGCGCCCGTGCCACGGCACCTGCGCGTCGGGCCGCAGGTGCGCGGCGATGACGCGGATGACGGTGTGGCGGACCTGCTGCTCCTCGCGCGGGTCCTCGGCCGCAGCGGCGGAAGGTGCCGGGACGCGGGTGACGGGACGGGGTTTGCGCAGCCCGAGTCCCCGGTTGCCGGGTGTCGGCGCCGCCGAGGCGGGCGGGTCGCACGGCATCCTGAGGTAGGCGCACAGGACGTCGACGCACATCTGCCGGTGGTCGTCCCAGTCGTCGGCGAGGGCGGCCATGGCGTAGATCCCGGCGAGGCGGACGGCGGCCTGGGACGAACCGATCAGCTCCGATGCCTTGCAGAAGCGGTCGGTGTGCGCCTTGGTGTCCTCACGGCGCTCCGCGGCCTCGCCGAGCCGCTGCTTGCGGTACGCGACGGTCAGCGCGATGACACCGCCGATGCCGCCGACGACCGTCAGCGCGATCTTGAGCCCGTCGAACTTCTCCTGGCTGGTCGCGGGTCCGGAGTTCGCCGGGCGCAGGGTCGGTTGCCCCAGCAGCAGCCACAGCACCCACGCGGTCAGCGCGGCCACCGCGACGCCCAGGACCAGCCACAGCGCGATGTGCGCGGCGAAGGGCAACCGCAGCGCCGGTCCGCGCCGCGGCGGCTTGCGTCGGACGGCGGTCACAGCGCGCATCGGTCCTCACCGGGTTGCTCGGTCACGGCCCCGGCGGCACGGCAGGCCCGCCCCCGTCCCGCACGATCGTCACGGTATCGCCCCGCGCCGACGGGCCGAACGCCGGCGTCAACGAGGTCGAGGACACCGCGACGCCGTCCTTCGGTCCGATGTGGACGCTGTGGCTCGCCGTCGCCACGTGCCCGTCCGGCCGGACCACGGCGCCGGTGATCGGGGTTTCGGACACGGCGCGACCGTGGTTGAGCGAAGCCCTCGCGCCGCGCCCCGCTCGACGCGGAGCGCTTCCGCGCCGTGACCCGGCGTGCGCTCCGCCCGCACGAGCACCCCGCCGCCACTACCATGGACGTGTGATCTTCCTCAGCGTGGTCTTCACCCTGCTCGGGCTGAGCACGCTGCTGTGGCGCGACGACGACCTGATCGGCCTGCCTCCCGCGGTCGCCGGCGGTGGCCTGGTCGTGCTCGGCGTGGCGGCCGGCGTGCTGTGGGTCGTGCGCCGGCGGCGTCGCTGGGAGCGCAACGGCGAGCCCCGCCCGGTCGGCAACGTCGTCGACCGGGCCAAGGCCCTGCCCCGGCTGCTGCGCGAGCGCAAGACCTACGGCCTGCCCACCTCCACCCTGGCCACGTGGGCGTTCGCCGTGGTCTACCTGGTCTCCCCGGTCGACCTGCTGCCCGAGCTGCTGCCGCTGATCGGCGTCACCGACGACGCGGGCGTGGCCGTGTGGCTGCTCACCAGCGTCTCCACCGTCACCGGCCAGTACCTGCGGTGGGAGCGCGAGCGCTCGGGCAAGGCCGGGAAGACCCGCTGACGCGTCACCGCACGCCGGGGTGCGGCAGCTCGCGCACGTCGGTGAGCAGCGCGGTCACCGCGCCCATGATCCGCGCGGTCGCCTCGTCCAGCACCGCCTTGGTCGGCTCCAGCCCGTACAGGTCGGACAGGTCGACCTCCGTGCCCGCCACCACGGTCACCTTCCGCCACGGCCGCGGCAGGAACTTCCCCGGCGGCAGCAGCTCCCGGGTGCCCCACTGCGCCACCGGCACGACGGGCGTGCGGGTGGTCAGCGCCAGCCGCGCGACGCCGTTCTTGCCGCGCATGGGCCAGCCGTCGGGGTCGTTGGTGAAGGTACCTTCGGGGTAGACGATCACGCACTCGCCCGCGTCCAGCGACGTGCGCGCGCTGTCCAGCGCCTTGCCGGCCCGCACGCTGTCGCGGTCGACCGGGATGTGCCGGCCCGACGCCATCACCCACCCGATGACCGGCGCCCGCCACAGGCTCGCCTTGGCCAGGTACCGCGGCACCCGGCCCGACGCCAGCGCGAACGCGGTCAACGTCACCGGGTCGGCGAACGACAGGTGGTTGGACGCGAGCAGCACCGCACCCTCCCGGGGGATGTTCGTCCGGCCCGCCATCCGCATCCGCACGAACAGCACCACCAGCGGCCACAGCAGGTCGATCGCCACGGAGTACCAGAAACCGCGGCCCCGCCGGGGCAAGCGGGTCGTCAGCGCCACCATCTGGGAGAACGTCACGCCAGGATCTTCGGTCATGCCCCGCGGGGCCGTCACCGCGCCCCACCGCACCGCCGTCGCCCCGCCCTGATCGAGTTCGACTAATCTCCTCCCCCGTGGCAGGGCTACCCCCACCGCGGGCCGCGGTGAACCGGATCAACGTGCTCCTCGTCGAGGACGACGAGGGCGACGCCGTGCTGGTCGAAGCCCTGCTGGACGAGGGGGAGGCGGACGTCGCCCTGCACCGGGCGCGGACCCTGCGGGAAGCCGAGGGCCTGCTGGCCGGGGCGGACTGCGTGCTGCTCGACCTCGGCCTGCCCGACACGACCGGCCTCGACGGCCTGACCAGGCTGCTCGCCAACCCGGCACCGGTCGCGATCATCGTGCTCACCGGCCTCAACGACGAGCACCAGGGCACCCAGGCGGTGGCCCAGGGCGCGGAGGACTACCTGGTCAAGGGCCAGGTGGACGGCGTGGGCCTGGCCCGCAGCATCCGGTACGCGGTCGGCCGCAAGCGGGTCGAGGAGACCCAGCGCCAACTGCGCGACGAGCAGCTGCTCGCGGCGGAGAAGACCCGCCTGGAACGCGGCCTGCTGCCGTCGCCGATCATGCACGGCGACGACATCCACTGGGAGGTCAGCTACCGGCCCGGCGGCAGCCGGATGCAGCTCGGCGGCGACTTCTACGACGTGGTCCGCACCGCCGACGGCACGCTGCAACTGCTGATCGGCGACGTGTGCGGGCACGGCCCGGACGAGGCCGCGATCGGCGTGCTGCTGCGCATCGCGTGGCGGGCGCTGGTGCTGGCCGACCAGGAGCCGTCGCGGGTGCTGCGCACGCTGCACCAGATCCTCGAGCACGAGCGCCACCAGCCCGGCCTGTTCACCACCGCGTGCATGGTCACGATCTCGCCGGACCGCCGGTGGGCGCGGGTGTACCTGGCCGGCCACCCCGAACCGATGCTGCTGGTCGGCGACCGGGTGGTGGAGCTGCCCCGCGACCGGGCCGGGCTGCCGCTCGGCGTGCTGCCCGACAGCACGTGGAGCGGCCTGGACGTGCCGCTGCCGCCGGGCTGGTCGATGCTGCTCTACACCGACGGCCTGGTCGAGGGCCGGGTGCACGGCGACACCGAGCGGTTGGGCTCGGAACGGCTGATCGGGCTCATCGGCGAGATCACCCGGACCAGACCCGAGTGGGCGCGCACACCGAAGACGCTGCTCAACGACCTGATCAGCCGGGTCAAGGAACTCAACGGCGGGGAGCTGGACGACGACATGGCCGTGCTGCTGATCTCGGACCGCGCCTGATGGACTACCGCACCCGCTGGCCCGCGAGCCGGCTGCTGGCCGCGGCCGTCGCGACCCTGATCCTCGTGTGCGCGGGCTCCATCGGCAGCCTGGGCGTGTCCATGACCGGTCTCACGAAGGCACGCTGGCTGCTGCTGGACCAGATCCTGCCCGCCGAGAACCTGGTCCGCGAGGTCGACACCGCGCTGATCGACCAGGAGAGCGGCGTGCGCGGGTACGTGCTCACCGCGAACGAGGACTTCCTCACCCCCTACACCGACGGGCAGCGGGTCGAGGAGCGGGACATCGACTCCGCCCGGCAGCTGCTCGCCCCGGTGCGGCCCGATCTCGTGGACGACCTGGACGAGCTGGCCCGGCTGGCCGCCGACTGGCGGCAGAGCTACGCCGAGCCGCTGATCGAGCAGGTGCGGCGCTCCGGGGTGCCGCAGACGAGCCTGGCCGACGCGGGCCGCGGCAAGGAGCTGTTCGACCGGGTCCGGGCGTCGGCCGACGCGCTGGGCGACCGGCTGGAGCAGGCGGCCGGCGACGCGCGGCGCGAGCTGGACCGGGTCGCGGCGCGGCAGCTGTGGCTGCTCGGCGGCCTCGGCCTGCTGCTCGTGCTGATCATCGCCGGGGTGGCGGTGATGCTGTACCGGATCGTCATCGCGCCGCTGAGCGGGCTGGCCGCGGACGTGCGGCAGGTGTCGTCGGGCGACTACGCGCACCCGGTCGAGGCCGGCGGGCCGCGCGAGACGGTGATGCTCGGCGACGACGTCGAGGCCATGCGCGTGCGCATCCTCTCCGACCTTGAGGACCTTCGGCGGTCCAACTCCGAGCTGGAGCAGTTCGCCTACGTCGCCTCGCACGACCTCCAGGAGCCGCTGCGCAAGGTGGCGAGCTTCTGCCAGCTGCTGGAGCGGCGCTACTCCGGCCAGCTCGACGAGCGCGGCGAGCAGTACCTGAAGTTCGCCGTCGACGGCGCGAAGCGGATGCAGGTGCTGATCAACGACCTGCTGGCGTTCTCCCGGGTGGGCCGCATCACCCGCGAGCAGACCCTGGTGGACTGCGACGAGCTGGTCGCCCAGGTGCTGGACAACTACTCCGAGGTGATCGAGCGGACCGGCGCCACCGTCGAGGTCGCCGACCTGCCGACGGTGCGCGGCGAGGAGTCGCTGCTGGGCGGTGTGTTCGGCAACCTGGTCAGCAACGCGCTGAAGTTCCACGGCGAGCAGGCGCCCCACGTGCGGGTGGACGTGGAGCGGACGGGGGAATTCTGGACGTTCACGGTGAGCGACAACGGGATCGGGATCGACACCGAGTACGCTGAACGGATCTTCGTGATCTTCCAGCGCCTGCACCACAAGGACGACTACCCCGGGACCGGCATCGGGCTGGCCATGTGCCGGAAGATCATCGAGTACCACGGTGGCACGATCTGGCTGGACACCAGCGGGACCGGCCCCGGCACCACCTTCAAGTTCACGCTGCCGGCAGTAGAGGACGACGAGCAATGAGCAACCCGCTGAACGTGATCGACGTCCTGCTGGTGGAAGACGACCCCGGCGACGCGTTGATGACGCAGGAGGCGTTCGAGCACCACAAGATCCGCAACCAGCTGCACGTGGTGCGCGACGGCGTGGAGGCGCTGGAGTTCCTGCGCCGCGAGGGCCAGTACGAGGACGCGCCGCGGCCGGGGCTGATCCTGCTCGACCTCAACCTGCCGAAGATGGACGGCCGGGAGGTGCTGGCCGAGATCAAGGCGGACGAGACGCTGCGGCCCATCCCGGTGGTGGTGCTCACCACGTCGGAGGCGGAGGAGGACATCCTGCGCAGCTACAACCTGCACGCCAACGCCTACGTCACCAAGCCGGTCGACTTCGACCGGTTCATCGAGGTCGTGCGGCAGATCGACGACTTCTTCGTGACCGTGGTGAAGCTGCCCCGCTAGACCGGCCGGGTGTACCGTCCAGGTCCCCGCGCGGAGGAGTCTTGATGAGCACGGTGACCTCGAAGGACGGCACGACCATCGGGTACTCGCGGGTCGGCGGGGGCCCGGCCGTGGTGCTGGTGGACGCCGCGTGCTGCTTCCGGGGCGGTGGTCCGATGCCCGCGGTCGCCGAGGCGCTGACCGGCTACACGGCCTACACCTACGACCGGCGCGGCCGGGGCGAGAGCACCGACCGGGGCCCGTACGCGATCGAGCGCGAGGTGGAGGACCTGGCGGCGGTCGTGGAGGCGGCGGGCGGCTCGGCGTTCGTGCACGGGTTCTCCTCCGGCGCGGTGCTGGCCCTGCACGCGGCGGCGGCCGGGGTGCCGATCCGGGCGTTGACGCTGCTGGAGCCGCCGCTGTCGTTCGAGGAGCCGACCGGGCCCGACCCGCGCGAGGAGATCGACGCCCTGGTGGCCGCCGGTCGCCGCGGTGACGCGGTGATCCGGTTCCAGGTCGCGTGCGGCGTACCGGAGGAGTTCACCGCCGGCATCCGGCAGTCACCGGGCTGGCCCGCGCTGGAGGCGATGGCCCACACCACCTCCTACGACCTGACCATCACCGGCACTCCCCCGGACCTCGCCTCGGTCACCGCGCCGGCGCTCGTGCTGGACAGCAGGGGCAGCGACGAGCGGCTGCGCGGGTGGGCCGACGGCGTGGCCGAACGCCTGCCGAACGCCCGCCGCCGCACCCTGGACGGCGACTGGCACGGCGTCGCGCCCGACGTGCTCGCCGCCGCCCTGGCCGAGCACTTCAGCTGACCGAGTACGCCACCACGCCGTCGTCGGCCGCGGTGGCCGTCAGCAGACCCCGGTGCACCAGCACGTCGAGGTGCGCGGCCGTCTCACCGGTGGCCAGCACCTGGTTGAACAGGTCGAGGTCGGCGAAGGACCGGTTGCGGCGCGTCCAGCCCAGCTTGCGCGCGGTCTCGAACGCGGTGCCGGTGCCCGCGCGCACGGCGTCCAGCGTGGCCGTCAGGCGGTCTTCGTGGTGCGCGAGCAGCGCGTCCACCCTGGCGTGGCTCGACTCGGTGACGGGGCCGTGGGCGGGCAGCAACCGCAGGTCCGGGAACTCGCGCACCAGGCGCAGCGAGTCCAGGTAGTCGCCCAGCGGCAGCGCGGGCCGGGCGGGCTCGAAGCCGATCGACGGGGTGATGTGCGGCAGCACGTGGTCGCCCGCGAACAGCAGCGACGAGTCGACGTCCACGAAGACGACGTGGCCGCGCGTGTGGCCGGGCGTCGGCAGCACCCGCAGCACCCGCTTCTCCAGCGCCAGCTCGGAGTCGTGGAGCCACTCGTCGGGCTCCTCGTAGTCGCGCAGCTCGGCCTCCTCGACCGACTCCACCACGACGCGCCACCGCTCGGCCAGGTGCGGCGCGCCCCACGTGGTCAGGTCGCGGTAGCCGTCGCGGCGGCGGCCGATGACCTTGGCCAGCGACGGCTGCTCACCCGCGCCCAGCGCGATCTTCGTGCCGAACCGGCGGCGCAGCGCGACCGCCATCGTGTAGTGGTCGCGGTGAACGTGGGTGACCAGGAAGCGGCGGACGTCCTCGAAACCGCGTCCCAGAGCGCCCAGCGCCGACTCCAGCGCCGTCTCGCCGGCCTCCAGCGCCCAGCCGGAGTCGATCAGGACGAGGCCGTCGCCGTCCTCGATCGCGTACACGTTGACGGTGTGCAGCCCGTCGTTCGGCAGGGGCAGCGGAATCCGGTGCACACCGGGCGCGACCTCGAAGACTCCGGGTTCGGTCCACTCCATCCCCGGATACTACTTGCCGGTAACCTCGGCTTGGCCGGTCCGGGTCGCGCCGGCGGGCTCGCGCCCGGCCGCCGCCTGCACCACGAACGGCACCACCACCAGCGTGAGCAGCGCCAACGCCGGGTACGCCCAGCCGATCGCGGACAGCCACCCCGGCCTCGGGATCGTCCAGATCGTGGGCTGCCGGTCGAGCTGGAAGGCGATCACGTCCCAGAACATGACCGGGCACCACAGCACCAGCAGCACGCCCTTGGCCCACGGCGCGATCCGGGTGTGCACGAGCCAGATCAGCAGCGGCGCGATCCACACCCAGTGGTGGTCCCACGAGATCGGCGAGAGCAGCAGCCCCAGCACTTGCACGACCAGCACGCCGATCAGCACGTCGCCCGCGCGCACCGCCGCCCGCAGCGCGAACCCCGCGAGCACGACCGACACGACCACCGCGAGCACCCACGGCCACGTCATCTCGACGTCGTAGCCCAACGTCCGCGACAACGCGCCGCGCAACGACTGGTTGTGCGCGGTGGCGATCGGACCGACCCGGTCGGCCGCGCCGAGCAGCTCGAACCAGTAGTGCCTGGCCTGCGCCGGGTCCGCCAGGAAGCCCAGCCCGACGCTGACCGCGAACGCCACGACCGACCACACCGCCGCCGCGAACCGGCGCGTGGCCAGGAAGTACAGCCCGGAGATCGCGGGCACGAGCTTCACGCCCGCCGCCAACCCGATCCCGGTGCCCGCGAGCCGCGAGTCCCGGGCCGTCATCGCACCCAGCACCACCGCCGCCAGCAGCAGGTTGACCTGCCCGAAGTCGAAGGTGTGCACCACGGGCTGCAACCACAGCAGCACGGCCGTCCACAGCAGCGCCCGACGCCGCCACAGCGCCGCGTCCGCCGTCCAGCCCTCCCCCGCCACCAGGCGCAGCGCGACCCGCACCATCCAGTACAGGCACAGCCCCGACAGCAGCCGCAGCACCCACTGCGCGGCGACCCACGGCAGCCACGTCATCGGCAGGAACACCAGCGCGCCGAACGGCGGGTAGGTGAACGGCAGCGGGAAGTCCGGCGGCGAGTTCGGCGAGGTCACGTCGTAGAGGTCGCCGGAGAGCACGTGCGGCGCGAGCGCCCAGTACACGTACAGGTCGATCGTCTCGTTGCCGAACCCGGTGACGATCGTCCAGGTGCGGCCCAGGACCGACACCACCAGCAGCACCGGCGCGGCGACCAGCAGCCACCGCTCCGCGTTGCCCAGCAGGCGCACGACGGGCGACGACGGTTCAGGGGACACTGGGCTCGGCCTTCGACGTCGTGGTGAGCGGCGCGCCGGCCTGCTCGCGGCCCTCGGCGCGCACCGCCGCCGGCATCACCGCGAGGGTCAGCAGCCCCAGCAGCGGGTAGCACCAGCCGAGCGCGGCCAGCGGCCACGGCCGGGGGATCTCCCAGATGGTCGGCTGCTGGTCGATCAGGAACGTGATCAGGTCCGCGCCGGTCACCACGACCCACGCGGCGGCGACGGCGAGCACGGGCCACGTGCGGCGCGCGCCGTGGACGGCCCACAGCACCAGCGGGATCACCCACACCCAGTGGTGGCTCCACGAGATCGGGGAGAGCAGCAGCCCGAACAGCTGCACGGCGACCACCGTGGCCAGCGTGTCCCCAGCGCGCACGGCGACCCGCAGCGCGAACCCGGTCAGCACCGCCGACACCGCCACCGCGAGCAGCCACGGCCACGTCATCCCGACGTCGTGGCCCAGCGTCCGCGACAGCGCGCCGCGCAGCGACTGGTTGATCGCCGACCCCACCGGGCCGACCCGGTCGGCCGCGCCGAGCAGCTCGAACCAGTAGCGCCACGAGTCCGACGCGGAGGCGGCGAACCCGACGGCCACGGTGAACGCGAAGCCGACCGCCGTCCACAGCGCGGCCTTGAACCGGCGCGTCACCAGGAAGTACAGCACCGAGATCGCCGGGGTCAGCTTCAGGCCCGCCGCGACACCGACGCCGAACCCCGCCACCAGGTGCCGGGTGGCGACCACGGCGGCGAACGTGCCGGCGATCAGCACCAGGTTGATCTGCCCGAAGTCGAGGGTCTTGCGCACCGGCTCGCACCACAGCGCCAGCGCCGTCCACAGCAGCGCGCGGCGCGACCACGTGCCGTCGAACCGCTGCCCGGACCTGGCCGCGACCAGCGCCAGCGCCGTGCGCACCAGCCACCAGAGGCACACCAGCGACAGCACCTGCCACACGACCCGCGCGGCCACCCACGGCAGCCACGACAGCGGCAGGAACACCACGGCCGCGAACGGCGGGTAGGTGAACGGCAGCGGGAAGTCGGCCGTGAACGGCATGTCGATCGTGTAGAGCTGGTCGGTCAGCAGGTTCGGCGCGAGGGTCCAGTAGACCTTGAGGTCGATCATGCCCCAGCCGGTCGGCGCGCCGAGCCGCCAGAGGTACCAGCCCAGCGACAGGCACAACACCAGCGGCGCGAACCTCAGCACCCGCTGTTCGAACCGCTCAACCACCCGTGCTCCCGCGCTGCTTCCCGGACGCGTCCTGCTCGTCCGTCACGTCGTCGTCCTCGGCCTGCGGCACCGGCCCGGCCTCGGGCGGCGCCTGCTCGACGACCCGCGTCGGCCGATCGGCCTCGTTCACCCGCGCCTTCAGCTCCTTGACCAGCGACCACACCGGTCGCCGCTCCAGGAGGGCGCGGCCCACCCACACGCCGACGAGGACGGTGACGGCCAGGTAGGACCACCAGATGACGGGGTTCGCCGAACCATAGTGCCACCGGGCGACGATCGTGCCGTCGGGGAGCGTGACGAGGACCATCCACACCGAGAAGCCGGCCGCGGCGGCGAGCCACCTGTCCTTCCAGGCGAACGCGGCGGCGAGCGCCAAGGCCCAGGTGAAGTACCACGGCAGCACCGACGGCGCGAGCACGGACGCGGCGAGCAGGGCGATGGCGGCGCGGCGCACGGCGTCCACGCCGCCCGCCCGCGCGAGCCACCACTGGCGGACGAGCACGGCGGCCAGCACGAACACGCCGGCCGACCGGAAGAAGCCGAGGAAGCCCTCGTAGGTGGCGCCCGGCACGTGCCGCCCGACCGAGTGGTACAGCAGCTCGGCGACGGCGCAGGGCAGCGACATCCAGGTCAGCAGCGGCGTCTGGCTCTGCAGCACGTTGATCCAGCCGAGGTCGACCCCGGCGACGACCGTGGACAGCGCGAAGACACCCGCGAACGCGACGCCGCCCACGGCGCACGCCTGGAAGAACCGCTGCCGGGCCGGGCCGGACAGCCGCGCCACCCACACCCACACCAGGAACGGCACCACCAGGACGGCGGTCGCCTTCACCGCGGCCGCCAGCGCGATCACCGCGATGCCGCGCACGTGCTTGCCGTCCAGCACCAGCAGCACGCCGACCGCCATCAGGCCGACCATCAGGATGTCGTTGTGCGCGCCGCCGATGCCGACGGCGAGCACGAACGGGTTCGCCACGGTCAGCCACAGCGCGATCGACGTGCGCCCGCCCAGGTGCCGGGCCAGGCCGGGCATCGCCCACGCGAGCAGCACCAGCCCGCCGAGCACGGCGAGTCGCATGAGGACCGCGCCGATGATCACGTTGTCGCCCGTGATCGCGACCGTGTACTTGGCCAGCATGAGGAACAGCGGACCGTACGGCGACGGTGTGTCCTGCCACAGCGAGGCCACGTTCCCGCCCAGCGGCAGGGGCAGCACGGACGCGCCGGTCGTGTACGGGTCGTACCCGCGCAGCAGGACCGCGCCCTGCGCCAGGTAGCTGTAGACGTCGCGGCTGTACAGCGGCGGCGCGATGATCATGGGTGCGGTCCAGGCGGCGGCGGCCAGCACCACGCCGCGCCCGCCGACCTCGCCCGCGCGCACCATCCGGCCCAGCCGCACCCACGAGTAGACCAGCAGCGCCACGCCGGCGAACACCACGGCGGTGGCGAGGTCGCGGCCGTGGCCGTACCGCACCGCGTTGAGGATCGTGCCGCTGAGCAGCGGGTCGCGCCGCAGCACCGAGCCGGCGCCGATGCCGCCGACCGTGATCAGCAGCCCGCCGAGCGCGCCGAGCCGCAACACCCCCGGGGGAACCTGCCGGAGAACCGTCGCCCACGTGCCGGCCTGCCGAGCCGGGCCGTCCGTCCGCGCGCCACTTCCGCTCACCTCAGCGGTCACAGCCAGGCCCACCTCATCGGTCTCGTGTTCGGTCCTCGTCCCCGTCGACCGTGTCTGCTGCCGACGACATCACCATCATGGCGGGGATCAGAGACGAATGAGGCCACGATCAGCAATGTTGACACGATCAGCTACCACTGTTGACCAAAAGCCGCCTACTTAGCCGTGTTGTTACCCCGCTTTGTGACGATTCACACGGACGGGCAACCCCGGCGGTGCGCGGGGATCGTCAGCCGGTCGCGAGCTCGGGGTGCTTCTCCAGGTAGCCGCGCACGAACGGGCACCGCGCCACGACGGTCAGGCCCTTCGCGCGCACGTCCTCCAGCGCGTGCCGGACCAGGGTGCTGCCCAGCCCCTTGCCCTCGATCGCGACCTCGGTGTGGGTGAACGTGACCACGCCGTCGGCGGAGGTGTACTCGGCGAAGCCGCCCAGCTCGCCGTCCAGGCGCACCTCGTAGCGGGACTGCTCGGGGTTGTCGGACACGAACGCTGAGGTCACCGCTGCTCCTCCGGGGTCGGGCTGGGCGCGTGCCACGGTAGTCGCAGCGTGCAAGATTGTCTGATGGACGTGTATCTGCTGATCCTGGGCGACCACCTGCCCAACCCGTACACGGGTCGGGAGGTCACCGAGTGCGACCGGCTGCGGGCCGTGGTGGAGCAGGCCGTCGTGGCGGAGGAGGCCGGTTTCGCCGGGGTGGCGATCGGCGAGCACCACTTCACCCGGTACATCGTGTCCGCGCCGGAGCTGCTGCTGGCGACCATCGCGGAGCGCACGTCGACGTTGCGGCTGTCCACGGGCGTGACGCTGCTCGCGCACCACGACCCGGTGCGGGTGGCGGAGAACCTGGCCACGCTCGACGTGCTGTCGCGGGGTCGGGCGGAGCTGATCGTGGCGCGGGGTGTGTCGCAGCGCACGGACGTGGCGTTCGGGGTGCAGGACGACCTGCGGGCGCGGTTCGACGAGAACCTGCGGCTGCTGCTGCGGCTGCTGGAGGAGCGGCACGTCACCTGGGAGGGCAAGTACCGCACCCCGCTGGTGGACGTCACGACGAGGCCGCGCCCGGTGCAGCAGCCGCGCCCGTCGGTGTGGATGGGCAGTGGGTCGGCGGTGTCGGCGGACCTGGCGGTGGAGCTGGGGCTGCCGCTGATGCTGCCCAGCACGTTGCGCGACCCGAGCACGCACCGGCCGGTGGTGGAGCGCTACCGGGCGGCGATGGGCGGGCGCGGGCGGGTGGCGCTGCCCAGTCACGTGTTCGTCGCGCCGACGTCGGCGGAGGCGCGTGCGGTGTGGCGGCCCCACCTGGCGGCGTACGCGGAGTTCGCCGACCCGTGGCGCGGTGACGGTGGCGTCGACGTGGACGTGCTGATGGAGGGCGCGGCGGTGTGCGGTGACCCGGCCGAGGTGACCGGGCGGCTGAACCGGTTGACCGAGCTGCTGCACCTGGACGCGCAACTGGTGATGGTCGACATAGGGGGTCTCCCCCACCACGCCGTGCTGGACGCGATCCGCCTGTTCGGCCGGGAGGTCCTGCCGAACCTGACCCCGGCGCCGGCCCGCGTCACCGACCCGCCGCGCGCCTGCTGAGCGCAATTCGGCGGTGACGCGCCGCGCTCGCTCGGACACAACGCGCTGCCCGGTGCCGCGGCACCCCCTTCCGTGCGGCCGGCGCGGTCGTGCCGGAAATCCCCGGCACGACCCGCCGCGGACCGGCTGCCAGGCGGTTTGCCGAGCCTCTTCCGACTGGCACGCGCGCACATCACGGTGTCGCGAGCGAACCGGAGAACGATATCGCGCCGCATTTCCCGGCCGATGACGAACAGTGGTCGCCCATTCCGCCCGACAGCTATCCCGGGTGTCCCGAACAATGGCGGCAACGGATTGTTCCGGCCATATACGTAGAACTCGCGCGTTCTGGGTACACCGGCGGGGAAGGAGGTCACCATGGTTCAGCCCCAACCGCCCGACCCGAGGCCCGTGCCCGTGCCGGAGCCGGTGCCCCAGCCGCCTCGCGAGCCGTCGCCCGCCACGGAGCCGCCGATCCCGCCCACGCCCGAGCCACCGGCGCCCAACAAGCCCGCGCCGAACGAGCAGCCGCCCAACCGGTGACGGTTCGAGGGGCGCGCGTGGCCGTGCACCCAGGCGATCAGGGCGCGCGGTTCGCGGCGCGGTGCTCCCGCCGGCGGGAGAGCCCCGCACAACCGGCGGCCTGATCGGGGTGCGCCGGGGACGCGGCAGCCCGCGTCCCCGGCGCACGGGCGTTCAGCGGCGCACGACGACCAGCCGCCGGGTGGCGCGGGTCAGGGCGACGTACCGCTCCGCCGGTGACATGCGCTCGGGGTCGACCACCACGACCGTGTCGAACTCCAGCCCCTTGGCCGCGCGGGGCGTGAGCGGGCCGGTCGGTGTGATCACCGCGAACGTGCCGGTGTCCGGGCGGAACGACTCCGGGTCGGCGCCGACGACCTCCAGCGGTGGCTCGCCGTGCCGCACGGACGTCGGCGGCACGGCGGTCGGGTCCACCTCGGCCAGCGCGCCGGCCGCGTAGGCCATGATCTCGGCGGGCGTGCGGTAGTTGACCGTGAGGCCGCGGTGCTGCCAGCGGTCGCCCGCCAGCGGTCGCAGCACCGTGCGCCAGTCGCGGGCGCCCGCCGCGGATTGCCGCTGGGCCAGGTCGCCGACGATCGTCATGGACCGGTTCGGCCCGCGCCGGGCCAGCACCCGCCAGTCCATCTCGGACAACTCCTGCGCCTCGTCCACCACGATGTGGCCGTAGGTCCACTCGCGGTCGACGGCGGCGCGCTCGGCGAGCACCCGGTGGTCGGGGGCGGTGTGGCGGTCGGCCAGCCACTCGGCGTGGACCAGGTCGACGGCCCGCAGGTCCTCCTCGTACATCTCGGCGTCGGAGTCGATGACGTGCAGCACGCCCTGCGCGTACTCCACGGCCCGCCTGCGCTCCTCGGCCGCGCGGCGCTCGGCCGTGCCGTCGGAACCCAGCAGCTCGGCGGCCTCGTCCAGCAGCGGCACGTCCGAGACCGTCCACGCGGTCGGGTCGTCCCGGTGCAGTTCCGGGTGGCCGAGGGCGAAGCACCGACCCGCGTAGAGGTCGGCCAGCAGCTCCTGCGGGGTGAGCAGCGGCCACAGCGCGTCGACCGCCCGGCGCACGTCCGGGTGCCCGGTGAGCTCGCGGCGCACGTCGGCCGCCAGCTCCGGCCAGTCCAGGCCGATGAGGTCCAGCGCGGGCGCGACCAGGGCGTCCACCAGGGCCCGCTCGAACACGGGCCGGGCCTCGTTGTGCGGCAGCCCGGCGTCCCGCGCCCGCTGCCTGGCCCGGGCGGCGATCGCGGCGGTCACCGGGACCGTGACGTCCTCCAGCTCGACCCCGATCGGGTCGGCGGGCAGCTCCTGCCGGTCCGCGACGGCCTCCGCCAGCAGGTCCAGCGCCGACAGACCACCCTTGAGCGCCTGCACCTCCGGGGTGTCCTCGCGCTCGGTCCGCACGCCGGGGAACAGCTCGCCCGGCGTGGCGAACACGACGTCGGTCTCACCCAGGGACGGCAGCACGTCGCCGATGTACTCCAGGAACCCGGGGTTCGGGCCGACGACGAGCACGCCCTGGCGGGACAGCCGCTCACGCTGCGTGTAGAGCAGGTAGGCCACGCGGTGCAGCGCGACCGCGGTCTTGCCGGTGCCCGGACCGCCCTCGATCACCACCACGCCCCGGTGCGGCAGGCGGATCACCTCGTCCTGCTCGGCCTGGATGGTGGCCACGATGTCGCGCATGGTGTCCGAACGCGGTGCTTCCAACGCGTCCAGCAGCGCTTTCGAGGTGAGCTGGAGTTCGTCGTCGTGGAAGCTCTCCAAGAGCCTCCCCCGGGTCCGGAAATGGCGGCGCAGCGTCACGCCCTCCGGGTTCGCGGCGGTCGCCGTGTAGAACGGGCGGGCGGCCGGAGCGCGCCAGTCGGTCAGCAGCGGTTCGTAATCGTGTTCGGCGTCGAACAAGCCGACGCGGCCGACGTAGACGCGATCGCCGTGGACGTCGATGCGGCCGAAGCACAGGTTCTCGCCGGCCAGGCTCAAGCGGCTGACCTGCTCGGACAGCGTCCGCACGGCTACTTCGCGGTGCCAGCGCTGCTCGTGGCCGTCCTTGAGCGCGGCGTCGAGCCCGGCCTGGGCGGCGGCCCGCTCCACCGCCAGCCGGTCGTGCAGGAAGGCGATCCGCCGTTGTTCCGCGGACAATTCCCCGGTTGTCACGCTTGCCCCCTGTGATATACTGGGATCAGCTTCATTCCGCCATTCATCGGCGAAATCAACCTTCAGGTGTACCACATTCCCCGGCCCTTTTCACCGGACCGGCTCCGCATCGCCCGATCGCGTGAAATGATCCCCGTCGTGGAATCCGACGAGTTGGTGGTCGCCGTCGCGCAGCACGCGCCCGTGCCCGGTGACGTCGCGGAGAACGCGCGCCGCGCCGCCGCGGCGGTGGCCGACGCGGCGGACGCGGACCTGCTGCTGTTCCCCCTGCTGTCGTTGACCGGCTACGACCTGCGCCGCCTCGCCGAGCCGGCGGCCTGGGCGACCCCGGACGACCCGCGGCTGGACGTGGTGCGCGAGGCGAGCCGGGCCCACGGCGTGACGACGGTCGTCGGGGCCGCCTGGTCCGCGCCGGACGGCCGCCGGTTGCTCGCCTCGGTGGCGCTGTGCCCGGACGGCGGGGTCGAGGTCGCCGGCAAGCAGTACCTCAGCCGCGCCGAGCGGGACCTGTTCGAGCCGGGCGAACCCGCGCCCCTGCTGGACGTGCGGGGCTGGCGGGTCGCGCTGGCCGTGTGCTTCGACGCCGCGGCACCCGAGCACGCCCTGGAGATGGCGCGGCGCGGCGCGGACGTCTACGCGGTGTCCGCGCTCTACACCGACGGCCAGGAGCGGCGGCTGGACGTGCACCCCGCGGCCCGCGCGATGGACCACCGGATGTACGCGCTGGTGGCGAACCTGGCGGGCGCGGGGCCGGGGTGGCGGTCGTGCGGCGGCAGCGGGGTGTGGCACCCGGACGGGCGGCGGCTGGTCGAAGCCGGCGCGGGTCCGCGGGTGGTGACGGCACGGCTGGAGCGCGCCGAGCTCGACCGGCTGCGCGCGGCGGACGCCACGGCGGGGTACCGGGGGTAGGCGTGGGCGACCTGGACGGCAAGGCCGTGATCGTGACCGGTGCCGGTCGCGGGTTGGGCGAGGCGTACGCGCGGCACGCGGCCGCGGCGGGCGCGCGGGTCGTGGTGAACGACGTCGAGGGCGCGGAACGGGTCGCGGCCTCGATCGCGGACGCGGGCGGCGAGGCGGTGGCGCACACCGGGTCGGTGGCCGACCCGGCGACCGCGACGGCGCTCGTGGAGCTGTGCGCGTCGGCGTTCGGGCAGGTCGACGGCCTGGTGAACAACGCGGGCATCACCCACTTCGGCGACCCGTGGGACGACGAGCCGGACGTGCTGCGCTCCGTGGTCGAGGTGAACGTGCTCGGTACGATGTACTGCGGCACCGCGGCGGCGAAGGTGCTGCGCGGCGGGTCGATCGTGAACGTCGTGTCCGGCGCGATGCTGGGCCGCGCGAACGCGGCGGCCTACTCGGCGTCGAAGGGCGCGGTCGCCTCGCTGACCTTGTCGTGGGCGGGCGCCCTGGCCGCGCGCGGCGTCCGCGTGAACGCCGTCGCGCCGCTCGCGTGGACCCCGATGATGGACCACGACCCGCGCGCCGACGAGATCAGCTCTCCCGACCAGACCCCGGACCGGATGGCCCCTCTGGTGACGTACCTGCTCAGCGACCGTTCCGCGCACGTCACCAGCCGGCTGATCCGCTTCCTGCCGGACAAGCTGCACGTGATCTCCCAGTACGCGGTCAAGCAGCCGGTCCTGACCCGCGAGTCGTGGGACGTGGACGCCATCGCCGCCGCGTTCTCCTCGGACCTGACCGCCGAACCCCCGGGCCCGGCCCGCTGGCGGGTGTGACCCGGCGTTGCGCGCCGACGACCGCCGAACCGCGGCCGAACGCCCACTCCCGGGAACGGATCCCGGTACTTTTCCCGCGTGAGGACGACGGACGCGGTGACGCGGATGACCCTCGACCGCATCATCGAGTGCGGCGAGCCGATCACCCGTCTCGCGGTCGACACCGAGGTCCCGGCGGACCCGCTGCTCCAGGTGCACGGGCACCGGGTCCGCGAGGTCGTGCACGCGAACACCGGCGAGCGCTACCAGGGCGGGGAACGGACCTCCTGGCGACTCGCGGCCGACAACCTCGCGGGGTTCTCCCTGCCCGACGGCCTCCAGGTGCGGGTCGACGGCACGGACGTCCTGGTCCGCACCACCGGTGACACGGGCGAGTGGCGCACGCTGCGCGGGCACACCACGCCGGTCACCACGGTCACCACGTGCCCGTCCCCGGACGGGCCGCTGGTCGTGTCGGCGAGCGCGGGCGGCTCGATCCGGCTCTGGGACCCGCGCAGCGGCGAGCAGCAGCGCATCGGCCTCGCCCTCGTCCGCGCGGACCACCTGGTCAGCTGGATCGGGCCGGACGGGACCCCGCGCATCGCCTCCGGTGACGACGGTGGCGACGTGAAGATCTGGGACCCGCTGCTGCCACCCGTGCCGCGGATCGGCCCGGTGTCCACCCGCGGTTTCAGCGACCGCGTCGCGCGGGAGGACCTGCTCGACCTCGGCGCCCTGGTGGACGCGCTCACCGAGGTGCTCCGGCCCGGGGAGGACGACGGACCGGTGGTGATCACCGTGGAGGGCACGTGGGGCTCCGGCAAGAGCACGGTGCTGGAACTCGTCAAGAACCGGATGTCCGCTCCGGCCACCGCGGTGCCGCCCGGGCGCAGGCTGACCGTGTTCCGCGCGGACCGCCTGCTGTCCCGGCCGCCGGCGGGGGCGACGCCACCGGCGCCCGAGACCCCGACGACCCACGCGGTGGTCAAGCCGCTGGTCGTGTCGTTCAACCCGTGGCGGCACCAGTCGAGCGAGCAGGTGTGGGCGGGACTGGCGAAGGCCGTGACCGACGCGGTCCAGTCGGCGATCATGCCGCACCCGGACACCCGGGAGCGGTACTGGTTCGCGGCGAACGTCCACCGGGTGGACCGGCGGCACCTCCAGCGGCAGTTGTGGAAGCGGGTCCACTCGCCGCTGCTGTCGTTCGCGGGGCTCGGGTTCGGGCTCTCCGCGCTGGGCGCGCTGACCAAGCTGAACCTCGGTTGGGCGTGGTGGGTGACCGCCGGGCTCGCCGGACTGGGCCTGCTGCACACCGCGAAGCGGTACTTCCGGGACCGGGCGTCCGCGTTCCTGCCGGGTGAGCTGTTCACGGGACCGGTGGCGAGCAACGCCTTCCACGGCACCGCGACGGACCCGGCGATCCGCGATCCGTACTACCACGCCCGTTCCGGGTACCTGTACCTCGTGCAGCACGACGTCCAGGCGTTGCTGGAAGACCTCGCGGCGCACGGGTACCGGCTCGTCCTGCTGATCGACGACCTCGACCGGTGCACACCGCGCACGACGGCCCAGGTGTTCGAAGCGATCAACGTGTTCCTGTCCGAGGACTTCCCGGCCACCCGGTTCGTGCTCGGGCTCGACTCGTCGGTGGTCGCGTCGCACGTCGACCACGCCTACAAGGAGCTCGCCGACGCGGAAGTCGTCGCGCACCCCGACGACCCGAGCCCGGGGTGGACGTTCCTGCGCAAGCTGGTCCAGCTCCCGGTGCGGCTGCCCCGCACGACCGCGGACTCCGTCGACCACGTCCTGCTCGCGCAACTCGGTCCGGTGCACGAGGACCACTGGCGTGACGTCCACGCCGAGGCCACGCTCTCCGCGGACTCGGCGGTGTTCGCGGAGTCGGTGGGCGCGGAGTCGGTGTTCGCGGAGTCGCGGGGCGCGCAGGACGTGGACCGGATCGTCGTGGCGGTCGAGCGGCACGCGGAGGTGCGGGACCACCTCCGCCGCCGGCTCAAGGCCCAGCCCGAGCAGTCGGTGCGCGAGGAGAAGCGGCTGCTCAACGTGTGGCAGTTCCACCTGCGGGTGCTGGGCTCGGTCGACGTCGGGCAGGCGTGCCACCTGGTCGCGGTCGCCGAAATCGCCACCCGGTGGCCGGCCTACCTCCACCGGCTGCGCGGCGGCTGGGCGGACCTGGCCCGCGCGGTCGACGACGACGTCCGGTGGGGCGCGACGATCGCCAGGCTCGGGTTCGCCCACTCCGATCGCGGCGTGGCGGCGAACCTCCGGGCGCTGCTCCGCGACGGCGACGCGCGGGCGGTCGCGGCGTTGGCGGACCGGCTGTTGTGAACACCGGAGCGGGGTCTGGTGGCGGTGGTGATCGGTCCCGTGGGTCGATCGGTCAGCCTGTGGTCACCAGGACCTCGTTGCTCGCTCGCCGCCCTCGACGTCGCCACGGGGAAGATCCGCTACCGGGTCCGGCACCGCTGATGCCATCGCGGGTTTCCGGCCCACGGCACCCACGACCCGCTTAAGGTGACGGGATGGCGGAGGACGGGTTCGTGGACGTACACGGGGCCAACCGGGGCAACAACGTCATCCTGCACCTCTTCGCCGTGGCGCTGATGGTCACCGGACCGGTCGTCTACGCGGCCAACGACGGCGGCACCGTCGGCATCGTGCTCACCGCGGTGCTGCTGCCGTTCGGCATCGCCGTGTGGCGCGGTGTCGCACGCGCCAGGCGGCGATTGCTGCGCCTGGACGAAGTGGGCTTGCGGGCGACCGCCGAGGTCCTGTCCGTCGGGCCGATCAGCGAGGACCCCACCATCCGCGTCCGGCTCCGGATCAGCGGCCCGGACGTGCCCGAGTTCGAGATCGAGCACGACACCCCGCACCACGGCTTGAAGCCCGGGGACAGGCTCGTCGCGATGGTCGACCCCGACGACCACCGGGACTTCGAACTGGACCACCGGAAAACGCCGTGATGCCCCGTGGGGCGGGTGCCGTTCGGGCGATCAGGCAGATCCGTCGCCGGACCGCCTCACCGATCGTCCTCGCTCGTTGAACGCGTGGACCGCATCACGCACGTAGTCGGCGCCGGCAGCACTAGAGGGCGCGCAGTGCCGCCACGGTCTCCGCGATGCAGGCGGCGAGGGCGGGTGGCTGGTCCTCGGTGACCCAGCGGGCGAAGGCGACCTGGAACGCCGTGACGGCGCTGTGGGCGGCCAGGGCGGCGGTGAGGGGGTCGGCGGCGCGCGACCGCAGCGCTTCCGCCGTCGTGTCGACCAGGGACGCGAGCTTGAGCAGTTCCCGCTCCCGCAGGGCCGGGTTGGCCTCGATGACCCGGTGGCGGCGGGCGGACTGGTCGTGGCCGCCCTCCAGCAGGGCGGCCGCGGCGGTCAGGCCGACGGCGGCGACGTCCAGCGGCGCCAGGTCGGGCGGGGCGGTCCGGACCGCGTCGGCGACGGTCCGGGCGAGGCCCTCCGAGCCGTCGAACAGGACTTCCCGCTTGTCGGCGAAGTGGCGGAAGAACGTCCGTTCCGTCACGCCGGCGCGTTCGGCGATGTCGCCCGCGGTGGTTCGCTCGTAGCCGCGTTCGGTGAACAGGTCCAGCGCGGCACGGGTCATCCGTCCCCGCGCGTCCGGTTCCCAGCGGCTCATGGGCGCGAGTGTAGTGATGACAGTCTCTGACATCGCGTGCTACCGTCGATGTCAGTCACTGACATAACGAAGTGAGGGCACGTCATGCGCGTTTTCGTCACCGGCGCCTCCGGCTGGATCGGCTCGGCCGTCACCGACGAACTGCTCACCCACTCGCACGAGGTCGTCGGCCTCGCCCGCTCCGACGAGGCCGCCGCCGCGCTGGAGGCCAAGGGCGCCACCGCCCACCGCGGCAGCCTGGAAGACCCCGACAGCCTCGCCAAGGCCGCCGCCACCGCCGACGGCGTCATCCACCTGGCCTTCAACCACGACTTCAGCGACTACGCGGGCGCGGGCCGCACCGAACACGCCGCCGTCACGCGGGTGCTCGACGCCCTGGAGGGCAGCGGCCGGCCGTTCCTGCTCGCCTCCGGCATGGCCGCGGGCGTCGTCGGGCGACCGCTCACCGAGGACGACGCGTCACCGCACCACGGCCCTGACTCGATGCGCGGCGGCAGCGAGAACCTCGCTCTGGAGCACGCCGAGCGCGGGGTCCGGTCGGTCGCGCTGCGCTTCCCCCCGGTCGTGCACGGCGCGGGCGACCGCGGTTTCGTCTCGGAGCTGGTGGCCGTCGCGGCGCGGCAGGGCGTGGTCGGCTACCTCGGCGACGGCTCCACCCGCTGGTCGGCCGTGCACCGGTCCGACGCGGCCCGGCTGGTGCGGCTCGCGCTGGAGCAGGCGCCCGCCGGGTCGCGGGTGCACGCCGCGGCCGAGGAGGGCGTCCCGACCCGCGACCTCGCCGCCGCCCTCGGCGACCACCTGGGCCTGCCGACCGCCTCGATCGCGCCCGAGGACGCCGAACGGCACTTCGGCTGGATCGGGGCGTTCTACGGCCTGGACCTCGCGGCGAGCAGCGCCCGCACCCGGGAGCTGCTCGGCTGGACGCCGACCGGGCCGACGCTGTTCGCCGACATCGCCGCAGGCGCCTACCCCCTGCCGAGGTGACCGCTACGCGGTGACGCGCTGCCGGCGCAGCGGCACGATCAGGGGCGTGTCGGTCTCCGGGTCGGCGATCACCCGGCACGGCAGGCCGAAGACGTCCTCCACCAGCTCCGCGGTGACGATGTCGGCCGGCCTGCCCTGCGCGACCACGCCCACACCGGGCTTCATGGCGATCAGGTGGGTGGCGTAGCGGCACGCCTGGTTCAGGTCGTGCAGGACGGCGACGAGCGTGTGGTTGCCGTCCTCGTGCAGGTTCGCGCACAGGTCGAGCACCTCGACCTGGTGCGCGATGTCGAGGAACGTGGTCGGCTCGTCCAGCAGCAGGATCGACGTCTGCTGCGCCAGCACCATCGCGAGCCACACGCGTTGCCGCTGGCCGCCGGACAGCTCGTCCACCAGGCGGTCGGCCAGGTCGTGCACGCCGGTCATCCGCATCGCGGCGGCGGTCACCTCCTCGTCCTCGACCGACCACTGCCGCAGCAGCCGCTGGTGCGGGTACCGGCCGCGCGCCACCAGCTCGCCGACGGTGATGCCGCCGGGCGCGATGGAGGACTGCGGGAGCAGCCCGAGCCGCCGGGCGACCTCCTTCGACCGGTACGCCGAGATCACCTCGCCGTCGAGGTAGACCGCGCCGGCGCGCGGTTTGAGCATGCGCGCCAACGCCTTGAGCACGGTCGACTTGCCGCACGCGTTGGGACCCACGATGACGGTGAACGAGCCGTCCGGGATCTCCACGTCCAACCCGGACGCGACCACGCGCTCGTCGTAGGACAGCGTCAGGTCCGACCCCCGGAGCCTCGTCATGCCCTGCTCCCCTTCCGCCACTCGTGGGCCAGCAACCACACCAGGTAGAGCCCGCCGATCGCACCGGTGGCGATGCCCACCGGCAACTGGGTCGTCGGGAACAGCCGTTGCACCGCGAAGTCGCTCACGACCAGCAGCAGGCCGCCCATCAGCGCCGACGCGGCCAGGCCGGGCCCGGACGCGCCGGTGAGCCGGCGGGCGACCTGCGGCGCGGCCAGCGCCACGAAGCTGATCGGCCCGGCGGCGGCCGTCGCGACGGCGGCCAAGCCGACGCTGACCGCGAGCAGCGCCAGCCGGGTGCGCTCGGCGGGCACGCCCAAGCCGGTCGCCGCGCTGTCGCCCATCTCCAGCAGCGCCAGCCGGCGGCCGAGCGCCAACGCGCACGGCAGCAGCACCGCCAGCACCACCGCGACCACCTGCGCCTGGTCCCAGCCCCGGTTGTTCAGGCCGCCGACCAGCCACGTCTGCGCGGCCAGCGCGCTCTCCAGGGTGGCCCGCGTGATCAGGTAGGAGTTGACCGCGAGCATCATGGCGCTCACGCCGATGCCGATGAGCACCAGCCGGAAGCCCTGCACGCCCTGCTTGAGCGCCAGCAGGTACACGGCGGTGGAGGTGAGCAGGCCCGCGACGGTCGCGCCGAGCGCGGTGGCCGCCATGCTGCCCTGCGCCAGCACGAGGACCGCGATCGCGCCGGTGGCCGCGCCCTGGGTGAAGCCGATGATGTCGGGGCTGGCCAACGGGTTGCGGGACAGGCTCTGGAGGATCGCGCCGCTGAGCGCGAGCGCCGCGCCGACCAGCACGCCGGTGATCAGCCGGGGCAGGCGCAGCGTGAAGACGACGAAGTCGGCGTAGCCGTCGCCCTGGCCGGCGAAGGTGGCCAGCACCTCGCCGACGGTGAGCGGGAAGTCGCCGGTGACCATGGTGGCCACGGCGGCGACCGCGGTCAGCGCGGCGATCGCCGTGCTGACGAGCAGGGCGCGTTCGCTGATGCGCAGCGAGACGGCGGGCGTGCGCAGGGTCCTCACAGCGTGGCCAGCTTCCGCCGCCGGCACAGCGCGATGAACACGGGCGCGCCGATGAACGCGGTGATGATGCCGACCTCCATCTCCTGCGGTGCGATGACCACCCGGCCGACGACGTCCGAGCCGAGCAGCAGGATCGGCGAGAGCACCGCCGAGTAGGCCAGCACCCAGCGCTGGTCGCTGCCGCCGATCATGCGGGCCACGTGCGGCACGGTCAGGCCGACGAACGCGATCGGCCCGGCGGCGGCGGTCGCCGCGCCCGCCATGAGCGTGACGGCGAGGACGCCGAACGCGCGGGTGCGGTGGACGTTCGCGCCCAGCGCCTTGCCGGTGTGGTCGCCCAGCGCCAGCACGTTGAGGTTCCGCGCGAGCAGGAACGCGATGAGGATGCCGGGCAGCACGAACGGCGAGATCTGGCCGACCAGCTCGAAGTCGCGGCCCGCCAGCGAGCCGACGTTCCAGAACCGGAACGAGTCGAACGTGTGGGTGAACAGCAGCAGGATCGCCGAGACGTAGGCGTACAGCACCGCGGTCAGCGCCGCGCCGCTGAGCACCAGCCGGTCCGGCGTGGCCGCCCCGCGCCCGGCCGCGCCCAGCACGTAGACGACGGTCGCCGTGCCCGCCGCGCCGAGCAGCGCGAACCAGACGTACCCGGTGGGGCTGGTGATGCCGAAGAACGCGATGGCGGACACGATCGCCGCCGCCGCGCCCATGTTCACGCCGAGCAGGCCGGGGTCGGCGAGCGGGTTGCGGGTCAGCGCCTGCATCACCGCGCCGGACAGGCCGAGCGCCGCGCCGACCAGCAGGCCGAGCACGGCCCGCGGCACGCGGACGTCGCGCACGATCGCCGCGTCACCGGTGCCGTCGTCGGCCAGGAGCAGGGCGAAGGTGTCGGCGAACGGGATGCTCTTGGTGCCGATCCACAGGCTGAGCAGCACGATCAGGCCCAGCACGCCGATCGACACGAGCAGGCCGACCCCTCGCACCGCTTCGCGCGACACCCGCACCTCCCGGAAGTTTAGGTAAGGCTAACCGACGCAGGAGGCACGTCGATCGTCCGGTCGGCGCCGGTCGGCCCGGGTCGGGGTCACGCCGACCGGCCGCGCTCGGAGGTACCGGCGGTAGCGCGTGGCCGTGCGGATGTCACGCGTCGGCCACGACGCCATCGTGGCGGTCAGGCCACCGCCAAGGCGACGATCGCCACCAGCGCCGGGGTGATCTGGGCGAGAGCGCCGCCGATCCCGGTGCCCCTGGGCCTGCTCATCGCGAGCCGGTCGGACACGGCGAGGCCGATGCCGGCCAGCACCATGAACCCGCACGTGTAGAACACCAGCGCGCGGCCGACGGGTTCGTGGCCCGTGTTGAGCGCGATCAGGCCCAGGACGGTGCCGGAGCCCAGGAACAGGTTGTAGAGGCCGACGTTGAACGACCACAGCCGCACCGGCTCGACGTCCTGGGCGGGCACCTTGAACACGCCCCAGTGCACGGCGGGGCGGCGGAAGAGCAGCGTCTCCCACACGAACACCACCACGTGGATCCCGGCCGCCACCCCGGCGGCGACCTGCGCGACGACGTTCACGACGACCACTCCCCCATCGTGATCCCGTGCCGCGCCACGACGTCCCGCAGCAGCGGCCCGGCCTCGGCCGACGGCGTGCCCGCCGGCACGGCCTGGTCGACGTCGCGGAAGAACCGGCCCATCGCGTCGGTCAGGCTGATCGCCAGGAACCGCGCCGACGGCGAGTGCACGGTGAACGTGTGCGCCGCCTCCGGCGGGATGGCGATGGACGACCCCGGCCCCAGGTCGTGCACCTCGCCGTCGACCAGCACCGCCATCCGGCCGTGCAGCACGTAGTACGCCTTGGCCCACGGCGTCACGTGCGGCGGCACGGCGGGTCCGCGCGGCGCTTCGACCTCGAACAGCTCGTAGGCGCCGTCGGTGTGCGCGGCGTCCACCTTGATGGTGATCTGCGCGTCCGGGGAGGTCAGCTCGAAGCCCTCGCCGGCGCTGCTCACGTGCGTCTTCATGGCCCGACGCTAGGAGCGCGCCGTGGCCGCTCCCCATCCCGGAAATGTGGGATGGAGGGCCGGCGCGGGCGGGCGCATACTCCGAGCATGTGGGAAGGTCGGGCGATCGGCGCGCGACGGGAGATCGCGGCACTGGCGGCGGCGGGCCTCGGGGTCGCCGAGCTGCACCGGGCCGCGATCGAGGTGGTCGAGCGGGTCGTGCCGACCGACCTGACCTGCTGGGCGTCGCTGGACCCGGACACCGCCGTGATCAGCACGATGACCAGCGGTCGCACCCTCGTCCCGGCCCGGTACGAGCCGGTGCTGGCGCAGTGCGAGTACAGCGGCGCGGAGCCGCACACGTTCGCCGAGCTGGCCCGCCGACCGGAGCCGGTGGCGCGGCTGTCGGACGTGCCGCGCCGCGACGTCGCCCGCAGCGGCCGGTTCAACGAGGTGTGGCGGCCGCTCGGCCTGAGCCACGAGCTGCGCGCGGTGTTCCGGGTGGACGGCACGTGCTGGGGTGCGGCGGGCATGGTGCGGCGCGGCGAGTTCTCCGCCCGCGAGGCCGAGTTCGTCGCGTCCGTGACGCCCGCCCTGGCCGCCGCGACGCGGGTGGCGGCGCGGTGCGGGACCTCCCGGGCGGGCGGCGACCCGGCGCTCGTGGTGGTCGGCCCGGACGGCGTGCCGCGCGCCGCCACGGCCGCCGCCCGGACGTGGCGGGAGGAGCTGGACGCCATCGCGCCGGGTCGGTTCGCGGTGATGGTGCGCGCCGTGGTGACGGGTGCGCGGGCGTCCGCGTCCGGGGCGTTCCGGGCCAGGGTGCGCGACGCGTCCGGCGGCTGGGTCCTGGTGCGGGCCACCCGGTTGGTCGGGGAGGACGACCTCGACACCGCGGTCACCTTCGAACGGGCGTCCGGCGGCGAGCTGCTCGGCCTGCTGCTGGCCGCGTACGGCCTCACCGCCCGGGAGCGCGAGGTGTGCCACGAGGTCATCGCCGGGCGGTCCACCTCGGACATCGCGGCCCGGCTCGCGATCTCCGCCAACACGGTGCAGGACCACCTGAAGTCGGTGTTCGGCAAGGTCGACGTGCGCAGCCGGGGTGAGCTGGTGGCCAAGCTGCGGCCCGAGGACCACTCGTCGGGGTGACGGGACCGCCATGACCATGTGGCTGGCCACGTAACGGTGCTAGCGTCACGCGGTCGGCCACGGTGTCCGGCGCGAGGAGGCGACCGTGGGACGGCCGAGCACCGCCGACGCCGGCAGGCTGAGCTACGCGATCTTCACGCTGGCCCGGGCCCACCGCGGCTTCGCCGCCGCCCTGCTGCGCGACCTGGACCTGCACCCCGGCCAGGAGCTGCTGCTGATGCAGCTGCTCGAACGCGACGGGCAGACCCAGTCGGAGCTGCTCGACAGCGTCGACCTGGACCACTCGACGGTGTCGAAGTCGTTGCGGCGCATGCAGGAGGCCGGGTTGCTCACCCGCGCGCCGAGCGACCGCGACCGGCGGGTGCTGCACGTGTGGCTCACCGACAGGGGCCGTGCCATGCGGGAACCGCTGACCGACCTGTGGGCCACGCTGGAACGCGCCTGCACCCGCGGCCTGACCGCGGCCGACATCGACGCCTTCACCCGCCTCGCCGGCGCGGTGGAACACGCGATCGCCCATCGGGCGTCCACTGAGGAGACATCGTGAAAGCCGTTGTGCTCACCCGCTTCGGCGGCCCGGAGGAGCTGCGCCTCGGCGAGGTCGACCGGCCCGAGCCCGGTCCCGGCCAGGTGCGCCTGCGGGTGCGGGCGGTCGGCGTGAACCCGTTCGACGCGAAGGTCCGCGCGGGCGCCATGGAGTCCGCCTTCACCACACCGCTGCCGACGGTCCTGGGCCTCGAGGTCGCGGGCGAGGTCGACGCGGTCGGCCCGGGCGTCACCGGGCTGTCGGTCGGCGACGAGGTGTTCGGCTGGTCCGACACCGGCGCGTACGCCGAGCACGCGCTGGCCACCACGGTCGCGCGCAAGCCCGAGGGGCTGTCGTGGGAGCGGGCCGTGACGCTGCCCGTGGCGGTCGAGACCTCCGACCGGGCGCTGCGGCTGCTCGGCGTCGAGGCGGGTGAGACGGTGCTGGTCAACGGCGCGGCGGGCGGGGTGGGCACGATGGCCGTGCAGCTCGGTGTGCTGGCCGGGCTGCGGGTCGTCGGCACCGCCGGGCCGGCCGACCAGGAGTACGTCGCCTCGCTCGGCGCGACGCCCACGACGTACGGCGACGGCCTGGTCGAGCGGGTGCGCGCGGTGGCGCCCGACGGGGTCGACGCGGTGTTCGACGTGGCGGGCCGGGGCGCGCTGCCGGCCGCGATCGAGCTGCGCGGCGGCACGGACCGCATCGTCACGATCGCCGACCCCGCCGCCGGCGAGCTCGGAGTGGTGTTCACCCACGGCCCGGAGGAGCGGTCCGCCGACCGCCTCGCCGACCTGGCGGAGCCGGCCGCGAAGGGCGAGCTGCGGACCTCGGTGGCCGCCACGTTCCCGCTGGCCGAGGCCGCCGAGGCGCACCGCCTGATCGCCGGGGGCCACGGGCCCGGCAAGGTCGTGCTGATCCCGTGAACTCGTCGGGTGAAACCACCGGGGCACACCGCCGACCACGGACGCGGCAAGGCGGGACCTCGTGACCCCGGCCGCGGACCACCGGCTCGGCAGAGTGGTGCCGACCGCGTGAGCCCGCTGTCCGCCGTCGAACTCGACCGGACGACGTCCGAGGGCTGGGTTGCGCCACCACCCCGCCGCGACCTCGGCGAGGTCGACGGGCTGCGCCTGGTCGCGTCCGGGGTCGAGCTCGCGGCCTGGCGCGGTCGCACGCGGGTCTGGTGGCACCGGTGCGGTGCGCTCCCCCGGGCCGTCCACGTGAGCGGCGACCGGCTGCCGGTGCTGACCGAGACCCCCGACTACCACGCGTGGGGCCACCTCGGGCCGGCGCTGCTGCTCCGCCCGGACACCGGCGACCGGCTGGCCGAGCTGCGGGGTCAGCGCGCGGCGGCGGTCGGTGGCGGTCGGTTCGTGCTCGGGCTGGAGGGGTACGGGACCTTCGAGACCCGGCTGCACGACCGGGACGGCGCGCTGCTCACCACGTGGCCCACGTACGGCCACTACGTGCCGGACGCCGACGGGGTGCTGGTGGTCGAGTGCGACCGGCGGGCGCCGACCTCGTCCCGGCTGGTGCGGCTGCGGCCCGACGGCGCGCTCGACCGCGGCGACCGGTTGCGGGACGGGCGGGCGTCGGCCCCGGTCGTGCTGCCCGGCGGCGCGGTCCTGGTGCTGGACGCCGGCGTGCTGCTCGCGGTCGGGCGCGACCTCCGCGCGACGGTCCTGGCCGAAGTCGTGGACGTGGGCGGGAACAGCTCGCGCTGCCACGGTTCGGTCGAGCTGCGGGACGACGACGTGGTGGTCACGGTCTTCGAGCACGTGCCGGACGCGTCGCTCTTCCTCACCCACCGCGTGCGCTACGCGTTGTCCGGAGCCGCCTGACCCCGAACCCCCTCTGGACACTTGCTCACGGCTGCCTGTAACACATGGTTGACAAGTACCGGCAGGAGTCCGAGGAGGTCCGATGGCGGCACGGGACATGGATCGACGCGCGGTGTTGCGCCACGCCGGGGCGGCGGGTGCGGTCGGGGCGCTCTCGGCGCTGTTCGGTAGCGTGCCCGCGATGGCCCGACCCGCCACGACCCCGTTCGACCTGCACTTCGCGGTGACCCACAAGCACCGCCCGTTCGACCTGGTCGCGCCGCGGTTCGTGCAGTACGACAGCGCGATCACCCCGCCGTCGGCCGCCTCCGGCACGCTGGTCGGCACCGGTGTGCGCCCCCGCGCGCCGTTCGGGTCCGTGCTGGTGGAGGTGCAGCGCGCCGACGGCGTGGTGGTGGCGGGCCTGGCGGGCGGCGCGACGTCCGTGCTCGGCACCCTCGACACCACCACCGGCAAGGCGTCGATCGAGGTGACCGCCGGCGGCGCGACCACCGTCGTCAAGACCGCCGACGTGCGCGTGACCGGCGCGTTCCGGTTCGCCGTGGTCGTCAACGAGAACGCGGTCACCGTCCTGGTCGACACCACCGGCACCGGCACGGGCTGGCAGCCGGTGCTGACCGAGCGGGACGGCGTGCGCGCGCTGGTCGACCTGCGGGTGCCCGCGGTGCTGGGCGGCCTGGAGTACGCCTACGGCGGGCGCGGCGGCGACGTGCGGCTGGGCCGGGTGCGGGCGGGCTACTTCGGGCAGGCGGGCGTCCGCGACCCGCACGTCGTGCAGCACGCCGACGGCCGGCCGTTCCTCCGCGACGGCAAGCTGTACCTGACCATGACCAACGCCGGGCTGGGCTTCTTCCAGCAGGCGCACTGGGCGGTGTGGACGATCGACCTGGCCGACCCGTCGCGGCTGGAGCAGGTCGCGATCCTGTTCTTCGAGCGCGACGGCGTCGTGCTGGGCGACCACGCCGGGCAGATCGTGTACGACGACCGCACCGGCCGGTTCATCCTGCTGATGAGCTCGTGGGGCGACTTCGCGTTCCGGGGCGTGCACATCCGGCACACCACGACCACCGCGAACGTGCTGCGCGGCGTGCACGTGCTGCGCACCGAGAAGCTGCCGCTGCCGACCGCGGTCAGCTCGTGGGACCCGGCGCTGACCCGCGTCGACGACCGCTGGCACCTGGCGTTCGTGGAGAGCGAGGCGCAGCAGCCGGCGTTCGTGTTCCACCCGGCGCTCGCGGTCGCGGCCCCCGGCGCGGACTACACCGCGACCCGGCTGGTCGGCGCGGACACCGCCGTGGACCAGACCGAGGGCACGATCATCCAGAAGGTCGGCCGCCAGTGGTACCTCTTCGCCAGCGACGGCGATGCCCGGCAGTACCCGGTGTACGACCTGGCCATGCGCAAGCTGGGCACGCTCGACGCGCCCTACGGCACCAACATCCCGCACCCGATGCTGCTGCCGGTCGGCCGCGAGTGGTGGATGATCACGTTCGACGGCACGCAGTACGCCGAGCCGGTGCTCGGGTACGGCGGGCACGGCGACCTCGTCGTGATGCGCAGCCCGGCCCCCTGAGCCGGGGGCCGGGCTCGCGCCCGCGTCAGCCCTGGAGCTGCTTCTCCTTGGCGAAGAACTCCTTGATGAGGTTGTCGCGGACCTGGGCGCCGTTGGCCGCGTACGGCCCGCCGGGACCGGTGAGCTGGTCGATCTGCTGGAACAGGGCCAGGCTCTGGTCCCGCATCGCGGGGTTCATCGTGAGCTGCTGGCCGTTGACCGTCACCGGGTTGCCCTGGATGTAGTCGCGCAGGCCGTTCCAGTCGGTGTGCGCGGCCGTGCCCGGCGGCAGCTGGTAGCTCAACCGCGGCGGGTTGTTGTTCGCGCCGTGGTGGGCGTTCTCGTTGACGAGCACGTTCTGGTACTCCAGCAACGTGTTGTGCGCGTTGTGGTGGTTGAAGCCGTGCTCGTTCTGCCGGGCGTGCCCGACCTCGTGCAGCAACGTCGCGTTGTCGTTGTGCTTGTCGTCGAGCATGAGGAGGTTGCTGTCGCCGTTGTAGGCGCCGCCGCCCTGCATGTCGAGGGCGTCGGCCGCCGGGGTGCCCGCGAAGTCGGGGTCGGCCATCAGCTCCGGCGGGTAGCCCATCATCTCGCCCAGCGTCATCCGCTGCTGCTCGGGCGTGAGGCCGTGGCGGTTCTCCGGCGGCAGGTCCATGACCGGCGTGTCCAGCGTGTACGGGCGGCCGTCCGGCCGGTTACCCGTGGGCACGATGACCGCGCCGACGTCATTGTTGACCCCGAGCTGCCGGCGGATGTCACCGATGCGGTCGCCGATCGGCCTGGTGTCCGGGCTCGGCATCGGCGTGGGGTTCGGCGGCGAGGGCATCGGGCCGTCGCCCGCCACCTCGGGCGGCGGCGGCACGGTGTCGCCCTGGTTCGTGGTGTCGCCCTGGTTGTTCCCGCCCTGGTTGCCGCCACCCTGGTTGCCGCCCTGGCTGGTGCCGGGCGGGCCCTGGTAGACGTCGTTGTCCCGACCGATGTTGCCGAGGTTGTCGGCGATGTCGGTGTCGGTCGTGCTCATCGTCTCGGCGGAGTCGCGGACCTTCTGCGCGGCGTTGGCGGCGGCGTCCGCGGCGGCCTTGGTCGTGTCCGCGCCCTGGCTGATCGTGGTGTTCAGCGGTGACGCGATCATGCTGCCGAACGCGCCGTACGCGTCGGCCGTCGCCTGGTGCGAGCCCAGGTTCTGGCCGGCCGTGGTGAGGCCGTGGCCGACGTTGTCCAGGTTCTGCGCCGCCCAGTCCAGGTTGTCCAGGCTCATCGCGCTGCCGTTATCGCTGACCTGGTAGAAGTCCGAGAACGGGTTCTGCGGCGACGGCGGCGGACTGACCTCGTAGCGGTCGCTGAACGGGTTGCTGGTCGTGCTCGTGGTGCTGTCCGGGCTGCTGGGCGGCGAGTCCCCGCCCGTGGACGAGGAGCTGCCGCCCCCTCCGTGGCGGGCCATCAGACGGCCGCCTTCGTCGGGTCACCGCTCTGCGGCGCGCCGCTGCCCTTGTCGCCGTAGAAGTCGCCGTACCCGCCGCCTGCCTTGACGCCCTCGTGCACGATGCCGCCCGCGTCGCCGAACCGGGAGAAGTTCTGCCCCAGCGTGCCCATCGACCCGCCGAGCTTGCCCAGCCGCGCGGCCTGCCTGCCCAGCGCGGCGATCAGCTTGGCGATCCGGGCGCCGATCTGCACCGCCAGCGCGGTGGCCGCGCCGACCGCGTAGCCGATGAACCCGACGATCGACGCGCCCAGCGTGAACACCGCGGCGGCGGCCGCGATCAGCGCGCCCTTGACGAGCTGGGCGAGCAGGCCCGCGATCAGGTCGCGCACGATGTCGCGCAGGATGATGATCAGCGTGCCGGTCACCGCCGTCACGCGGGCCGTGCCGTCCACGACCTCGGCCAGCGAGTCCAGCTCGCCGCCCAGCCGGTCCATGCTCTGCTTGAACGCCTCGCCCGCCTTGCCCTCCCAGCCGGTGAACTGCGCCATGGCGGTCTTGTGCACCTCGGCCTGGTCGCGGATCGCCTTGGCGTCGGCCTTGACCTGCTCGATGTGCGCCTGGATGGCGTCGCGGTCGCCCATCAGCATGTCCAGCGGCTCGCGCAGGAAGCTGACGTGCTCGATCAACCACCCGATCCCGGCCGCGAGCAGCGTGCCGATCGGGTCGACCACCAGCGCCACGGTGGAGGCGACCGCGTCGATCGCGCCGAACGTGATGTCCAGGACGCGTTCGGTCTCGCTCTGCGCGTCCCCCTCGATCGTCTTGACGAAACTGGCGTAGCTCTCGAAGATCCCGGCCCCGGTCCACTGGTCGGTCATCCCCACCACCGCCAGCCGGCCGCACGGCCGCCGTGCCCTCGTGCCACCACGGAAATCTCTCCCCCTGCTCGGATGAATCCGAATGACAGTGGACCGCCCCGCGCCAACGACGGGCCAACGTCCGGCCAACTCCGGGTGACCACCCGTGTTTGGGATGCTCGTGCGGTGACGAACCACATCGACGAAGCTCTGCGAGCGCTGGCGGACGGCGACATCGGCGCGGCCGGGGAGGCGTTGCGCGGCGGGACCACGCCGTTGGCGGCGGCGTTGGCGGAACACCTGGCGGCGACGCGGGAGGGGTCGGTGTACGACCAGCCCGCGGCGTTCGAGGCGTTCATCGACGGCGGCGGGAACGTGGGGCTCTACCGGGCGGTCACCGAGGCGTTGGGGCGGGTCTACGCCGACGTCGGGCCGACGAGCCTGCTCGACATCGGGTGCGGTGACGGGCGGGCGCTGCGGCCGGCGCTGACCTCGGAGCACGCGCCCGCCTCGGTGACGCTGGTCGAGCCGTCCACGGCGTTGCTCGACGCGGCGGTGCGCGCGTTGGAGGGGTACGACGTGGACGCCCGGCACACCAGGGTGGAGCTGTTCGCGGCGGGGCTGCCCGCGGACGCGGTGTTCGACGTGGCGCAGTCGACGTTCGCGCTGCACACGTTGCCGCACGAGGTGCGCGACACCGTGCTGGCCGACCTGGTGGGGCACGTCGGCGTGCTCGCCGTGGTCGAGTTCGACGTGCCGGACCTGCCCCACGCGAGCCCCGAGCACCGCCGGTTCCTGGCCGAGGTCTACGAGCGCGGGCTGGCCGAGTACGACGCCGACCGGGACCTGGTGGCGCAGGGCTTCCTGATGCCGGTGCTGACCGGGCAGCTGGTGCCGGGCGCGACGCGGGCCACGTGGGAGCAGCCCGCGTCGAGGTGGGCGGAGCAGGTCGAGCGGGCCGGGTTCACCGATGTGCGGGTGACGCGGCTGCACGACTACTGGTGGTCCCCGGCGTTCCTGCTGACCGCTTCCGGGTCTCCCACAGCAGCGACGCCGCCACGATGAGCACGAGCACGGCCGCCGAGCCGTGCACGGCCAGCGCGTAGGCCACCGTGCCGCCGTTGGTGACCACGGCGAAGAAGTCGCCGATGGGGATGATCGCGTCGACCAGCACCACCCAGCCGAGGGCGCGGCGGTGTCGCAGCAGGAGCAGGACCAGCGCGGTCAGCGCGTAGGCGAGGTCACGCACGCCCTTGACCACGAAGTACCCGTCGTTCTCGGGCCACGGGTTGATGCCGAAGCCCGCCGCCGCGCCCTGCCCGTCGAGCAGGAAGCCGAGGCCGAAGTAGAGGCCGGCGAGGACGACGAGCACGCCGAGGACCGTGTTGACGCGGTGGTGGGTCATGTTCCGACTCCGGTTGCTAGCAGTGCTAGGTGCGAGAGCGACACTAGCTCTAGAGGCGCTCGAATGTCTAGCACTGCTAGCATCGGGCTGTGTCCATCCAGCAGCGCCGTGAGCGCGAACGCGCCGAACGCCACCGGCTGATCGTCGACGCGGCCCGCGAGCTGGCCGAGGCGGAGGGGTGGGACGCGGTCACCACCCGCCGCCTGGCCGAGCGGGTCGAGTACAGCCAGCCGGTGCTCTACAGCCACTTCAAGGGCAAGGACGCGATCGTGCGCGCCGTGGCCGTGCAGGGATGCGCGGACCTGGCCGAACTCCTGCGCGCTGCCCGCACGGCCCACCGCTCGCCCGCGGCGGCGCTGCGCGCGGTGGCGGAGACCTACCTGGACTTCGCCGCCACCCGGCCCGCGCTCTACGACGCCATGTTCGTCCGGGAGGTCGACCTGGCGTTCGGCACGGCCGACTCGCCGCCGGAGCTGGTCGCCGCGTTCACCGAGTTCGTGGCCGTCGTCCAGCCCCTCGCCGGTGACGACGACGTGGAGACGCTCACCGAAGTCCTCTGGAGCGCCCTGCACGGCCAAGCCACCCTCCACCAGGGCCGACGCCTGCGCCCCACCCACCACCGCGCCCGCCTCGACCTGCTGCTGAGCCGGTTCTCCTGAACGGTGTGCCGCCCGGATGTCACAGCGGGCCGGGCTGCGTCGTCTCGTGGGCATGAGCGAGCACACCGAACACGGACGGGTCGCGCTGGTCACCGGCGCGAACAAGGGCATCGGCCGCGGCGTGGCCGAGCGGTTGGCGGGGCTGGGCATGACGGTGCTGGTCGGGGCCAGGGACGTCCGGCGCGGCGAGGAGGCCGCCGCCTCGTTGCGCGCGTCCGGTGGTGACGTGCACGCGATCGCGCTGGACGTCACCGACCAGGGCGCGGTCCGCGCGGCCGCGCGGCTGGTCGAGGAGCGGTTCGGCCGCCTCGACGTGCTGGTGAACAACGCGGGCATCACCGGCTCCGGGCAGGTCTCGCCCCGGGACGCGCACGACCAGGTGCCCGGCTCGGTCGACCTCGACATGGTGCGGGAGGTGTTCGAGACCAACGTGTTCGGGGTGATCGCGGTGACCAACGCCGTGCTGCCGCTGCTGCGGCGGTCCCCGGCGGCGCGCATCGTCAACGTCAGCAGCCACGCCGCGTCGCTGGCCCTCACCAGCGACCCGGACGGTCCCTTCGCGGCGCTGGTGCCCTCGGCCGCCTACTCGCCGTCCAAGTCCGCGCTGAACGCGCTGACCGTGCAGTACGCCAACGAGCTGCGGGCGGACGGCATCCTGGTCAACGCGGTCGCGCCCGGTTTCGTCGCCACCGACAGCAACAACCACACCGGGTTCCTCACCGTCGCCCAGGGGGCCGCGGTCGTGGTGCGCCTGGCCACGCTCGGCGCGGACGGGCCGACGGCCGGGTTCTTCGCCGAGGACGGCCCGGTGCCGTGGTGACCCGGGTCGAGGAGTTCGAACGGCTTCGGCCGCTGCTGTTCTCCGTCGCCTACCGGATCCTGGGCAGCGTCGGCGAGGCCGAGGACGCCGTGCAGGAGACGTGGCTGCGCTACGACGCCTCGCCGACCACGCCCGAGTCGCCCAAGTCGTTCCTGTCGGCGGTGGTCACCCGGATCTCGATCGACGTGCTGCGCTCGGCCCGCGTCCGGCGCGAGGAGTACGTCGGGCCGTGGTTCCCGAACCGCTGTTGACCGACCCCTACCAGGACCCGGAGCGGTCGGCGGAGCTGGCCGATTCGCTGTCCCTGGCGGCGCTGCTCCTGCTGGAACGCCTCAGCCCGCTCGAACGCGCGGTGTTCGTGCTGCGGGAGGTGTTCGGGTTCGGCTTCCCCGAGGTCGCGTCGGCCGTGGGGCGTTCCGAGGCGGCGTGCCGCCAGCTCGCCGTGCGGGCGCGTCGGCACGTGGACGCGGGCCGGCCCCGGTTCGAGGCCGACCGGCGCGAGCGCGAGGAGCTCGCCAAGAGCGGAACTCCGGCCGTGCGCGGACGATCGGGCCGCGCTGTGGTCCGCAATCCTGCGGACCGGCCGGAGGCGTCAGGCGTGGCTCAGGGTGTCGTCCCACTCGATCCGGTGGTCGAACTGCCAGGTGAACCGGGACGGGTCGGTGAACCTGAACGCCAGGGGCAGCAGGGTGTCGCGCAGGAGGCGGCCCACGGGGCCGGCGGCCTTGTCGCGGTTGGTGCGGGCGGCCTGGGCGATGATCCGCTCGACCCGGTCCCGCCGCAGCGCCTCGTAGACCCGGAAAGCCGCGTCGTGCGGCAGGTCGCGCAGGCAGCGGGCCAGTTGCACGGCGCTCTCGAACGCCAGGGACGCGCCCTGGCCGGAACTCGGCGAGGTGGCGTGCGCGGCGTCCCCGACCAGGACCAGCCGGCCGCGGCTCCACCTCGGCACGGTCGGCACGTCCTCCAGCGCGCCCGTCACCACCAGGTCGGCCGGGTCGGTGGCGTCGATCAGCCGCACGGCGGGCGTGCGGTCGGGGGTGAACGCGGCGCGCAGCACGGCCAGCCACTCCCCCGGGCCGGTGGCCCGGGCCTGCGCCGTGGTCAGCGGAATCCGGCGGGGCAGGTTGGCGAACCAGCCGCCGGAGCCGTCGGCGTGGACCTGGTAGCCGAAGAACGCGCGCTTGCCCGAGACCAGCCGCATCGCGCCGCCGGTCGACGGCTCGCCGGTGCGCGCGAGCCGCGCGCCGAAGCCGAGCAGACCGGCGTAGCGCGGGCCCCGCGCGTCCGGGTCGATGATCCGCCGCACGGTCGAGCGGATGCCGTCCGCGCCGACGAGCAGGTCCGCGTCGACCTCCGAGCCGTCGGCGAACCGCGCGGTGACGTGCGGGCCGTGGTCCGCGGCGTCGACCAGTTCCCGGCCGTGCTCCACGGTGACGCCCCGCCGGACCGCTTCCTCGCGCAGCACGCGGTGCAGGTCGGCGCGCCACACCAGCAGCTGGGGCGGTTCGCCGCCGAACCGGCCGAGCGTGCGGCCCGTCCAGGTCTGCAGCTCCATCGCGGTCATCGGTGTGCCGATCCCCCGCACCGCGTCGGCCAGGCCGACGACCTCCAACGCCTGCAAGCCGTTCGGGGCGATGCTCAGCGCGCCGCCCGAGCCGTCGGCCACCCGGTCGTACCGCTCGTGCACGCTCGCGTCGATGCCCGCCTTGCGCAACGCCATCGCCGCGACGGGCCCGCCGATGCCGCCGCCGATCACGATCGCTCTCATCGTTCCCCCTCGTGGAAGGCCGCCCACTGAGGGCGCCAGTCGTCGATCCGCTCCAGGAAGCGCCGGACGAACGCCACCTCGGCGTTCAGCAGCGCGATCCGGTACTCCTCCTCGACCAGGAACAACGGGTGCGCGTCGGCCCCCGCGACGAGCGCCTCGGCCTCGTCCAGCCGCCCGCGCAGCCCGGCCAGCCGGTCGCGCAGGAGGACGACCACCTCGTCCGGGTGCAGCGCCGCGATCATGGACAGGGCCGCGACGAAGTGCGGGTGCTCGTGCCGGGGTTCGGCGACGAGCTCGCGCATCCAGTCCTTCAGCTCCGCCCGCCCGGCGTCGGTCAACGCGTAGACCGTCCGCTCCGGCCGCTGCCCCTCGCGGGACGTCTCGTGCTCCACGATGAACCCGGCGTTCGCGAGCTGGCCGAACACCATGTAGAGCGAGCCGTGGGTGAACTTGATGCTGCGGTCGTCGCCGTGCGCGCGCATGAGCCGGCTGAGCTCGTAGGGGTGCATCGGCTCGCGCACCAGGTAGCCGAGCACCGCCAACCCGAGCAGGTTGCCGACCTTCCGCTTGGACGCCACCGCCACCTCCTAGTCAGCTCTGACTATTCACGAGCGACTAGTCAGAGTCAACTAACCGGGCGGCGCAGGCACACCAGGCCGGGCCGGTCGTCCCAGGAGTCGGCACGGGTGAAGCCGAGGCGTTCGTAGAGGCCGATGGCGTCTCGCCGCCAGTGCCACACCGACAGCCGCACGGAGCCCGCACCGGTGTCCACCGCGTGCGCGAGCACCGCGCCGAGCAGCGCCTTCGCCGCTCCCCGACCCCGGCAGGCCGGGTCCACCCACAGCCGCTTGACCTCCAGCGAGCCGTCGGGCGACGCGGACGCGGCCACGCAGCCCACTGCGGCACCGCCGGTCTCGGCCACCCACACGGTGTCGGCGGCGAACGCGGTCCGCGGGTCGAGCACCTCGGCCCGGTAGCGCGGCGGCAGTTCCCCGACGGCGGACACCGCGACGCCCTTCTCCGCCTCCGTCCGCAGGTGGTAGGCGAGCAGGAGGGGCGCGAGCGCCTGGTCACGCCACTTCGACACGGTGATCTCGACTGTCATGGCGGCAGCCTCACACGGCCGGCGGCCCCGATCACAACCGCACAACCCTACGTATGGGGCTGGTGACGAACGGCTACGGACTGGTTCGTTGGGTGGCGGGAGCCTCCCCTGTCACACGGCTCCCGATCCCTGTACCCCAAGGAGACCACCATGCTCGTACGAAAGGCCGTCGGCATCCTCGCCGGCGTGCTGGGCCTGATGCTGCCGCTGGTCGCGGTGGCCGCGCCGAGCGCGTCGGCGGAGCCGCAGGCTCTGGTGCGCACCCTGTACTACGACGTGAGCCAGGCCCAGGAGTTCGTGGCGGACTGGGACCGCGCCGCGACGAACTGGAACAACTCGGTGTCCAACGTCAAGCTGGCCCGCCGGACCTCCACGTCGGGTGTCAACATCCGGATCCTGGCCGACAACGGCTGGCCCCGGGCCTACGTGAGCTCGCTCGGCAACGGCACCGTCTACATGGGACGCCAGGCCGTGCAGCAGGGCTACTACCGGCCGCGGATCTCGACCCACGAGATCGGGCACATCCTCGGTCTGCCGGACCGGCGGACCGGCCTGTGCGCCGACCTGATGTCGGGCTCCAGCGCGCCCGTGTCCTGCCAGAACGACCTGCCGAACGCCGCCGAGCGCGCCGAGGTGGAGCGCCGGTTCGCCGGCTCCCTGGCCGCGGTGGACGTGCGCGCGGCGGGCTACACCGGCAGCAGCACGGAGTGCTTCGTCTACTGATCGGCACGGTAGTGCCTCGTGGGGCCGTCCTCGGCCCCACGAGGCACCCGGAACCACGGCCCGCCCCCGCTCGTTCGGGTGGCGTGGACGCAGTGGAGACGGTGCTGGCCTGGAGCATCCCCGGCGGGACGTTGTCCGTGGTGGGGGTCGCGGTGTTCGAGCTGCTGCGCCGGGGGAAGCGCAAGCGCAAGGGCACCCCGCTGGCCACGACGACCGTCAACGAGATCACCGCGATGTTCTACGGCTCCAAGCGCATGGAACTCGACCACCGCGACTCGGTGGCCGTGATGCGCGAGGAGGAGTCGCAGGGCGCGCCACCGCTGCGGCTCGACCTGGACGACGGCGTGGTGCGGCTACCCCGGTCCGACGCTGCCCGCCTGCACGACACCTCCCGCGGTCCCGGCCACGACGTTCACGGTGACCGGCGGCGTGCGGGTGCGCAAGACCCGCCACAGCAGCACGAGCAGGACCGCCTGCCCTGACAGGATCGCGCACCCCGCGAACCACATGATTGCGGTGATCGACAGCGCGTTCGCCATGTCGTCCCCTTTCCACCCCTCCGGTGCTCCCGGTTGCCGCTAGCGTGGGACGACCGGTGGGCGTCCCGACAGCGGAGGGACGTTCCCGGGACATCGCCGGGGACACGCCGAGGGGTGACGAGTGGAGCCGTCCGCGCCGGAACGAGCCTTCGCCGCCGAGGTCGAGCGCCACCGCGCCGCCGCCCGCGTCACGCAGGACTGGGTCGCGCAGCGCGTCGGCCTGTCCCGCGCCAAGGTCTCCGAGGTGTGCGGTGGCCGTTACCTGCCGAGCCGGCAGGCGCTGGACGCGCTGATCACCGCGCTGGCCCTGGACCGGGAACGCGCGGTCGCGCTGTGGAAGGCCGCGTGGGAGGCGCGCGAGGAGCGGCGCAGGGCCGAGCGGGCGAACCGGCAGGAGCCTCCCGACGACTGGACCTCGTTGCCCGCGCTGCCGGTCGAGGTGCGTTCGCTGCTGCGGGCGCAGGAGGTCGCCGCCCGTGACCTGCCGTACCGGTTGCCCGGCGCGCGCAAGCCGTCGCTGGACACCGTCTACGTCCGCCAGGACCTGGGGACCGGCACGGAGGAGGCCCACGACGAGCAGCCGCGCACGGAACCGGAGCTGGACGAGCGCGGCCTGCTGCGCGAACGTGCCGCGCCCAAGCCGCGGCTGACCGTCCGGCCGCCCGCCCGCACGGTGCAGCAGGCGTTGGACGACGACGAGCACGTCCTGGTCACCGGCGGTCCCGGACAGGGCAAGTCGACCCTCTCACTGCGCCTGGCGGGCGAGATCGCCGCGCGGTGGTCCGGCGGCGACGCCCCGCCACCGCTGGCCGAACCGGTCGTCCCGCTGCGGCTCACGGCGCGCGAGCTGGCCACCCGTCTCGACCTGCCGTTCCCGAAGGCGCTGGTGGAGAGCATCGCCGCCGAGTACGGCTCGCTGCTGTGGTCGGAGGTCGGGCCCGGTCAGGTGGCCGAACGCGTAGCCGGCTGCCGGTGGTTGCTGCTGGTCGACGGCCTGGACGAGGTCGCCGACCCGGCCGACCAGAGCCGGTTGCTGCACGTGCTGGAGAGGTGCGCCGCGCCAGGGACCCCGTACCGCGTCGTGGTGACCACCAGGCCCATCGAGGGCTCGATTCTCGCACCGCTCCAGCGCGCGTCCGCCGCCCGGTACGAGCTCCAGCCGTTCGACGAGGAGGCGTTGCGCCGCTTCGCGGCCAACTGGTTCGACGGCAGCCCCGGACAGGCCGACCGGTTCGTCCGCCAGCTCCGGGCCGCCCACCTGGACGAGCTGGTCCGCGTTCCCCTGCTGGCGACCATCGCGGCGATCATCTTCGAGCAGTCCGGCGGCCGGCCGCTGCCGGACAACCAGTACGAGCTGTACGAGGCGTACCTGGGCTACCTGCTCACCGCCCACCCGACCGCTCCCGGCCCGTTCGACCACCTGCGCGAGGACCTGCTGCAACACCTGGGCCGCGTCCGCCTGCGCACCGACACGTCCCTGATGACCGCCGCCCGCGCCTGGGTCGGCGACCGCGTGCCCGTGCGGGTCGGCTGGACCGACGAGCTGACGACGTTCCTCACCGCCGCGGGACCGCTGGTCCAGCGCGGCGACGACCTGCGCTTCCTGCACCACAGCTTCGCCGAGCACCTGGCCGCCACCGCCGCGGCCCGCGAGCTGCCCACCGCGTTCGACGACGGGCACCACGAGTTCAAGTCGTTGCTGCACACGGCGTTGCAGGGCGAGCAGGGGCGGCACGCGCGGGCCGTGCTGCTGCACTACACGCGCCTGCACCCCGACCAGGCCGACCACGTGGTGCGGTCGCTGCACGCGGGCGGCGCGAGCCACCACGTCCTGGCCGCGAAGCTGCTCGCCCAGCACCTGCCGGCCGGTCCGGCGGTCGTGGACGACTTCCTGGCCACCACCAGGGCGTGGGCGATGACCACGGAGTACCTGGGCGCGGAGGTGCTGCGCCACGCGAGCCGTGCCGCCCACCACCCCGCGCTCGTGTCGTGGCTGCTCGACCTGATGCGCGACGGTCACGCGCCCTGGCAGTCCCGGATCGAAGCGGCGACCGCCCTGGCCACCCGCCTGCGCACCTCCGACACCCCGGAAGCCGTCACCCTGCTCCGGGCCGTCACCGAGGACACGACCATCTCGGTGACGGACCGCCTGTCCGCCGCCGAGGCGTTGTCGCAGTGCGGGGGTGCCGAGCACGGTGCGGCCGAACGCGGCCTGCGGGCCGTGCTGACCGACCGCAACGCCGAGATGTCGGACTGCCGCACCGCCGCTGTGGTGTTGGCCGGCCTCAGCCCCGAAGGCCGCTCCTTCGCCACGAAGGCCCTGCTGGACTACCTGGACGACCCGCTCATGCCGAACGGCGACCTGGTCGAGATCGCGACCGGCCTGGTGGAGATCGGCGTCGAGTTCCACGAGAGGTGCGCCGAGGTCTTCCTGGCCGTGCTGCGCGACCCGGTCGACTCGATGACCGGCCGCCATGACGCGGCCGTCGCCCTGGCCACACTGGGCCCCCACCGCCTCGACCAAGCCGCTGATGCCCTGCTCGACCTGATCGGAACGAAGCGGATCCACCACTTCGAACGGGTCGCCGCAGCGACAACACTTGCCGAGCTGGGACCGAAGCACCGCACCATCGCCGCAGAGCACCTGCGAGCGATGATGGTGGAACACGGCCTGGAGCACTCCGATCAGCGCATCGTTCTCATGGCCTTGTTGGATCTCGATGCGTGCGACCGGCGCGAAGCGGCGATTCACCTGCGCAGGACCATCGACGATCAGCAGGCAAGCGCGAACACGTACTACCCGGCCGTTCGAACGCTCGCCGACCTCGGACCGGAATACCACGACGAGGCGGCACGGTACCTTCTGCGCATCTCCGAAGATCCGCTGGTGACCGGTCACGAACGGGAAGCCGCTCTTGGTCGACTGGCAGAGTTCGGCGAACCCCACCGGGCCAACGCCATCAGCCGGTTGCGCCACCATCTCGCCGACCCTGACACGGAATCGAGCATGCGGTGCGGCGCAGCCGCCGAGTTGAGCCGCCTCGGACCGGAGTTCCACGGTGAGGTGGTCGAGCACCTGCACGACATCCTCGCGGGTGACCTCCGCGCCTACGACGCCTCGCGTGCTTGGCGATTGCTCGCCTCCCTCGACACCCGGCACGCGGAGGCAGCGGCCGAGGCGCAAGTGGACCTCCTCGCCCCCAGGACGAACGAGGACGGTTACAGGTTCTTCATCATCGAACGACTCCCGATTACTGCGGGGAACTTGGATGCAGCGGCCGAAAAACTGCTCGACACCGTCACGGACGCCAGGCTCTCCTGGCGCGCCCGGTACCAAGCGTGCTATCAGCTCGAGCAGCTCCACCGCAGGTTCCACCTCCCCCTGGTGACCACCGCCATCGAGCTGTGGAATACCGATCCGACGAAAGCCGCGAGATTACTGGCATCCCGCTTCACGACAACAGCACGGCAGGTGAGGGCTCGGTTGGCGGACCACATCCACCGCACGATCGGCGGGAGCGATGACGCCGACGCAGTCATCGCAGGCGCGGAATTGCTGATCGCGCTGGGCCATCACGACGACTCGACCGCGTCATCGGTGCGTGCGGTGGTGCTCGACCACCTGATCCCGTTCCACACACGCACGAGAGCGGCGACGATTCTGGCCCGCCTCGACCCTCGTCACCTCGGGGAAGCCGTCGACTTGGTCGCCGGGCCGGCCGCGCACGCATCACCTCTGAAATCGAGGAGAACGCTGCTCGAACTAGCGCGATTGGGCGCTGACGTGTCAGCACACCTGGGCACCCGGTCGAGCCGCGACGGCCACTGTGAGCTGTGGCAGGCAAGCGCTGAACTGGCGATCGACCTGCACGGGCAGCCCGATCACGAGGTGATCGGTGAGCTCCGGCGGCTGGCGACTGACGTTCACCTCGCTTTCGCCACGCGCAGCGACGCCCTCCTGACCCTGTCACGGTTCAAGACGCCCGCACCCAACGCCCTCGGTTACCTGGAATCGGTGGTGGACGACAAGGCCGCACCGGTGGACGAGCGGGGCCGGGCCGCGCACGACCTGGTTCGACTTGACCGGTCCCGATGGCACAGGTGCGTCGCAACGCTGCGGCGGATCCTCATCGAGCCGATGGCGACACTCGACGAGCAGCTGGACCTGATCAGGTGGTTGAGCGAGCTCAACGCGCTCCACCAAGGCGAGATCAACAGGCTCAACCTCGCGGTCGTGCACCACCCGAGTGCCTCCACGTCCACTCGACGAGACGCCCTCTACCGTGTCACTGATCAGACGAGAGCGGCTCTCTTCGAAGAGACAGTCGCGGACGCTGCCACACCGGTCTCCGTGCGCCTCCCGGCTCACGTCGATCCGTCGTTGACCGAAGCGGTCGTCAAGGCCGCGCGGGACGTGATGACCGCGATCGAGTCGACGCCTGCCGACCGTGTCTCGGCGGTGGTCGCGTTGGTCGGGTCCTCGAACCGGTTCTTACCCGAGGCGATCGACGCGCTGATCGCCGCCGCCCACCACACCCGATTCGGCGCTTGGCGTGCCTTGGCCGATTGCGGCACGTCGTACCGGCGGGAGGTGCTTGCCAGGGCCCTTGGCGTGGTTGGAGACGAAGCCGAGCCCGTGCACACCAGGTTCCGGGCCGTTGAGCTGATCACCGATCTCCTCCGAGTACTACCGGCCGAAGTGGTGGAGTTCCTGCGGCGGGTTGCCGCAGACGAGCGGACGTCCTTGCGGTGGCGGCTCGATGCGATGTTCAGGCTTCGTCATGTGGACGGGTTGGACGGTGTTCGGGCCATGCGGGACGACGAGCGCGTTCCGGCCGCCATCCGACGGCTCGCCGCGACGAAGTTGGTCGACTACCGGCCGGAAGACCGCGTCAAGGGAGCCGAGCTGCTCCACGAGATCGCCGCCGACCCCGCTCAGCGACCGGCGTTGCGGTGTGCGGCGGCATCCGACCTGGTGCGGTTCGGCAAGCCCGGGCGCGAACAGGCTGCGGAGATCGCACGCGCGATGGCCGTGGACGTGGAACTGCCGACGACCAGCCGGATTCACGCGGCCGGAGTGTTGGCGGAGGCGGCGCGGAGCAGGCGGCTGGAAGTGTTGGGGATTCTGCGGGAGTTGGGCACGGCGGAGAAGCCGGTGCACCGGCTGCGGGCGTTGCAGGCGATGGCGGTGTTCGCGCCGTTGGAGGCGACGCGTCCGTTGCGCGCGATGACGCGGGATCGCGAGCTGCCTCCGCTCGTGCGGTTGCGCAGTGCCGAAGCGCTCGTCGTCAACCATCGGGAGCACCGCGAGTCCGCCGTGATCGCGGCACGGGAGGTGGCGGGCGACGAACGTCTGCCGAAGCACGTCAGGGTTCGCGCCGCGCGGAACCTCGCCCGGTGGAGCGAGGTGTTCCGCGACGACGCCCGACGGCTGCTGCACGTCCTGCTGGAGCGGTGAGCCCTCAGCGCAGGGAGAGGGGGCGCAGGTCGGTCCAGTGCTCCTCCACGTAGGCGACGCAGGCGTCACGGGTGTCGGGGCCGAAGCGGGTGGTCCAGCCGGCCGGGATGTCGGCGAACGACGGCCACAGGGAGTGCTGGCCCTCGTCGTTCACCAGGACGTGGAAGCGGCCTTCGGGGTCTTCGAACGGGTTGGTCACGGCGCGATCCTCCGGTCGGGGTCGGTCGTCGCGTGGTGCAGGTGCGCCAGCACGGCGTCGACCAGGTGGTGGGCGGTGGTGGGGGTGAACAGGTCGGTCGCGTGGACGAGGTAGCACGGCACCGGGCCGTCGTCCTGCGGTTCGTAGAAGCTGACGGTCAGCTCGGCGGGTGTCGTGCCGGTGGGGACGGCGACCAGTGACCCGGTGTCGCCCTCCAGCGCCGACAGGACCGCCTTCTCGTGGTGCACGATCATGACCTGCGGCTCGACCGGCACCGGCACGTCCGCGTGCTCGAACGCGGCCAGGTCGGTGGCGCGGACGCGGGCCAGCAGCTCGGCGTAGGTGGGGTCGCCGGCGGTGTCGGTGCGCAGCACGACCCGGTTGAAGAAGCAGCCGACCAGGTCGGACAGCGCCTCCTCGGTCCGGCCGGCCACCATCGTGCCGATCGGCACGTCCGTGCCGTACGGGGTCAGGGCCGCGGCCACGGCGGCCTGCACGACCATGAACATGCTGGTGCCGGTGCGGGCGGCCAGCCGGTCGATCGCCGCGTGCAGCGAGGCGGGCAGCGTGAACGGGACCACGCCGGCGGGGTGGCGACCGGGTCGCCGCTCCCCCGAGTACGGCAGGTCGAGCACAGGCAGGTCGCGCAGCGCGTCGCGCCAGAACGCGCGCTGCTGCTCCCCCACCGACTCCACGACCTCCAGCGACCACAACGCGTAGTCCGCGTACGTCACAGGCAGCTCGGTCCACTGTGGAGCCTCGCCGCGCCGACGGGCCGCGTAGGCGTGCTGGAGGTCGCGGAACAGCGGCACGACCGACCACTCGTCCACCGCGAGGTAGCTCATGGTCAGCAGCAGCGCCTGCGCGCCGGACCCGTCCACGACCAGCCGGGCGCGGACGGGCGGGCGGCCGGGGTCCACCGGCTCGGCGGCGAACGCGGTCAGCGCCTCGTCCAGCGCCACCACCGGTTCCACCTCCAGCGGCGGCACCGCGACGGCGCGCTGCACGTCGCCGTCCAGGACGGTGCGCAGCGGCTCGTGCCGTGCCACGACGTCGGCGTGCGCGGCGATGAGGGCGGGCACGTCGAACGGGGTCCGGGCGCGCAGCGCCAGCGCGTGGTCCCACACCGCCGGCCCCCGCTGCACGGGTGCCAGGGGCAGGTCCACCGGCCGGTCGAAGCGGCGCAGCGGCGGGCGGGCCGAGGTGGCGCCGGTCAGCCGCCCGGCCAGCCCGGCGACGGTGGGCGAGTCGAACACGTCGCGCAGCGCGATGTCGACGCCGAACACCGACCGGATCTTGCCTACCAGCCGCATGGACGCCATCGAGTGGCCACCGAGGCCGAAGAAGTTGTCGTGGATGCCCGGTGAGACGCCCAAAATTTCGGCGAACAGCTCCGCGATGGCCTTCTGCTCCGGCGTCACCGGCCGGTCGTCACCGGTCAGCGCGGACCAGTCGGGCTGCGGCAGGGCACGCCGGTCGAGCTTGCCGTTGGGCGTCAGCGGCAGCGGGCCGTCCAGGAAGACCACCGTCGCCGGGACCATGTACTCGGGGAGCCGTTCGGCGACGAACGCCCGCAGGTCGTCCTCCGTCGCGCCGACGACGTACCCGACGAGCCTGGTCACGTCGCCGGCGCGGTCGGCGACGACGGCCGCCTGCGCCACGTCCGGGTGCCGGGCCAGGGCGGCCTCGATCTCGCCCAGCTCGATCCGGAAGCCCCGGATCTTGACCTGGGTGTCGACGCGGCCGAGGAAGTCCAGGTTGCCGTCGGCGCGCCACCGCGCGCGGTCGCCGGTGCGGTACATGCGGGCCCCGGGCGGGCCGAACGGCGACGCGACGAACCGGGACGCGGTCAGCGCGGCCTGGCCGATGTAGCCGCGGGCCAGGCCGCGGCCGGACACGTACAGCTCGCCGACCACGCCGGGCGGCACCGGCCGCAGCCGGTCGTCCAGCACGTACACGGTGGTGTTCGGGTCGGGGACGCCGATCGGCACGGCCGAGTCCCACTCGGGCACGGCTTTCCACAGGGTGGAGTTGACCGTGGCCTCGGTGAGGCCGTACGCGGCCAGCAGGTTGAGGCGACCGGCCCAGCGCCCGATCACGTCCGGCGGCACGGTCTCGGTGCCCACCAGGATGGTGGAGCCCTCGGGCAGCTCGCAGTCGGCGGGCAGCGCGGACACCAGCGACGGCGGCAGGATCATGTGCGTGATCCGCCGGTCGCGCAGGAAGTCGGTCAGCTCGGGACCGGCGACCCGCACCTCGTCGGGCGCGAACACCAGCCGCCCGCCCACGCACAGCGCCATGGTCAGCTCGAACACGGCCACGTCGAAGCCGACGGACGCGAACTGGAGCACCCGGCTCTCGTCGGTGAGCCCCATCCGGTCGAGGGCGGTCGCGGCGAGGCTGGCGATGCCCTCGTGCGGCACCACGACACCCTTGGGCCGACCGGTCGAGCCCGACGTGTAGATCACGTACATCGCCGAGTCCAACGACCTCGGCCCGCTCGCCGGCGCACCGCCCGACGCGGCGGACAGCTCACCGCGGACCGCGTCCGAGTCCAGCAGCAGGACCTCGGCGACGTCGGGCACGGGCGCGTCCTGCGTGGTCACGACGAGCTCGGCCGCGGAATCCCGGATCATGTACGCGATCCGGTCGGCCGGGTGCGAGAGGTCCAGCGGCAGGTAGGCCGCGCCGAGCTTGAGCACCGCGAGCACGGTGGCGACCATGTCCGCCGACTTGGGCACGGCGATGCCCACCACCGACTCGTGGCCGACACCGCGGGCCGCGAGGAGCCGGGCGATCCGGTCGGACCGGTCGTCCAGCCAGGCGTAGCTGACCGACCGGGTGCGGTCCACCACGGCCACCGCGTCCGGCTTCGCCGCCACGCACCGCGCGAGCAGCGCCGTGAACGTCTCCTCCGGCACCTCCCGGGCGGTGCGGTTGAACTCGTCCACCACCCGCCGGCGCTCGTCGGGCGCGAGCAGGTCCACCGCGCTCACCGGCGCGGTCGGCTCGGCCAGCACCGCGGCCACCAGCGCGGTCAGCCGCTCGCCGAGCCGCTGCGCGGTCACCCGGTCGAACAGGTCGGTCGCGTACTCCAGCCGGCACGTCACCGGCCCGTCCACCACCTCGGTGAAGCTGAACACCAGGTCGAACTTCGCGGTCGTGGTCTCGTGGCCCACCCACGTCACCGGCAGCCCGTCGAACGACCCGGCGTCACCGCCGCGGCTGTGGTAGCCGACCATGACCTGGAACAGCGGGTTGCGCGCCGCCGACCGGGTCGGGTTGACCCGGTCCACCACGGCCTCGAACGGCACGTCCTGGTGCGAGAACGCGGCCAGCGACGTCTCCTTCACCCGCGCCACCAGCTCGGTGAAGCCCGGGTCGCCGGACAGGTCGGCCCGCAGCACGAGCGTGTTGACGAAGAACCCGACCAGGTCGTCCAGCGCCTCGTCGGTGCGGCCCGCGATCGGCGCGCCCAGCGGGATGTCGTCGCCCGCGCCCAACCGGCCCAGCAGGGCGGCGACGGCGGCTTGCAGCACCATGAACATCGACGCGCCGGACGCCTGCGCCAACGCCCGCAGCCCGTCGGTCAGCTCCGCCGGGAACTCCACCTCCAGGTCCGCGCCGCGGAACGTCGGCCGGCCCGGGCGCGGTCGGTCGACGGGCAGTTCCAGCTCCTCCGGCACGCCGGCCAGCGCCCGCGCCCAGAAGTCCAGCTGCTCCTCGCCGACGACGTCCAGCACGTCCCGCTGCCACACGGTGTAGTCCGCGTACTGCACGGGCAGCGGTTCCCACTCCGGCGCCCCACCGGCCCGCCGCGCCCGGTACGCGGTCGCGAGGTCGCGCAGGAACGGCCGGTCGGACCACTCGTCGGTGGTGATGTGGTGCAGCAGGATGACGATCAGGTGCTCGTCCGGCGCCAACGCCGCGATCGTCACCCGCAGCGGCAGCTCGGTGCGCAGGTCGAACGGCCGCTCGACCTCGTCCCGCACGATGCCGGGCACGTCCTCGTCGCTCGCCTCGCGCACCACCACGACCGGCGTGACGTCGTGCAGCACCCGCTGGTACGGCGTGCCCTCGTGCTCGCCGAAGACGGTCCGCAACGCCTCGTGCCGGTCGACCACGTCACCGACGGCGGCGGTGAACGCGGCGACGTCCAGCGGGCCGTGCAGCGTGAACACCAACGGGAAGTTGTAGGCGGCGGACGTGCCCTCCATCTGCTGGATCAGCCACAGCCGCTGCTGCGCCGACGACAGCGGCAGCTCGGCGGGCCGGTCGACGGGCACGAGCGGTGGCCGCGCCGACCCGCCGCCCGCGCGCAGGGCCAGTTCGGCGACCGTGGGCGCGTCGAACAGGTCCCGGATCGCGAGCTCCGCGCCCAGCGCCGACCGGGCCCGGCTGACCAGCCGGGTCGCGAGCAGCGAGTGGCCGCCGAGGTCGAAGAAGTTGTCGTCCACGCCGACCGACGGCACGCCCAGCACGTCGGCGAACAGCCCGCACAGCACCTCCTCCGCCCGGGTCGACGCGGCGCGCGAGGTCGCCGCGCCCGTCACCACCGGCTTGGGCAGGGCGCGCACGTCGAGCTTGCCGTTGACGGTGAGCGGCAGCGCGTCCACCGCCACGATCGCGGCGGGCACCATGTAGTCGGGCAGGCTCAGCTTCAGGCTTTCGCGCAACGTTGCAGTTTCGACCGCGGACACCACATAACCGATGAGCCGCTTCACGCCGCCCGGCCCGGCGTCCACGACGACCGCCGCGTGGGTCACCCCGGGCTGGGCCACCAGCGCGGACTCGACCTCGCCCAGCTCCACCCGGTAGCCGCGGATCTTGACCTGGTCGTCGGTGCGGCCGAGGAAGTCCAGGTTGCCGTCCCGGCGTGCCCGCACCAGGTCACCCGTGCGGTACATGCGGGTGCCGGGCGGGCCGTACGGGTCGGCGACGAACCGCTCCGCGGTCAGGCCGAACCGGTCGTGGTAGCCGCGGGCCAGGCCGACGCCCGCGATGTAGAGCTCGCCGGGCGACCCGGGCGGCACCGGCCGCAGGTGCGCGTCGAGCACGTACGCGCGGGTGTTCCAGATCGCCTTGCCGACCGTGGCCGTCGGACTGTCCTCAGTGGACGCACCGAGCGTGTTGATCGTGTACTCGGTGGGCCCGTAGAGGTTGTAGCCGTACGTGCCGGGTGTGTCGCGCAGCCGCTGCCACACCGACTCGGGCACGGCCTCGCCGCCGAGCAGCACCAGCGCGGGAACGTGCCCCTCCAGCAGGCCCTCCTCGATCAGCAGCTGCGCGTAGGTCGGGGTCACGTTGACCACGTCGATCAGGTGCTCGTCGCAGTACGCCACCAGGGCCGCCGCGTCCCGGCGCAGCTCCTCGTCGCACACGTGCACCTCGTGGCCCTCGACCAGCCACAGCAGCTCCTCCCACGACATGTCGAACGCGAACGACACGGTGTGGGCGATGCGCAGCCGCCGTCCGCCGGCCGCCGCGATGGCGGGCGCGAAGATCGCCTGCTGGTGGTTGAGCTGCATGTTCGTCAGGCCGCGGTACGGCGTGACGACGCCCTTCGGCCGGCCCGTCGAGCCGGACGTGTAGATCACGTACGCCGGGTGGTCCAGCGAGAACGACGGCCACTCGACCTCGTCGGGCGCCTCGGGCAGGTCGTCGACGCACAGCGCGTCCGGCACCAGGCCGACCGCCGTGGTCGACAGCACGCACAGCGGCCGGGTGTCCTCGATCATCAGCAGCAGCCGGTCGGCCGGGTGGTCGAGGTCCAGCGGCAGGTAGGCGGCCCCGGTGCGCAGCACCGCGAACAACGCCACCACCATTTCGGTCGTGCGCGGCAGCGCGAGCGCGACCACGCGCTCCGGTCCCGCGCCGCGGCTGATCAGCAGGCAGGCCAGGGTGTCGATCCGGTCCTGGAGCTCGGCGTAGGTGAGCCGCTGGTCGCCGAACACGAGCGCGGTCGCGTCCGGGGTCCGGCGGGCCTGGGCGACGAGCAGGTCGGCGACGGTCTCGGAGACCACCGGGTTGGCGCTGGCGTCCCACTCGGCTTCCAGCGCGCGTCGTTCGTGGTCGGGCAGCACGTCGAGCGTGCCGACCAGCGCGTCCGGTGCGTCGACCAGGCGGCGCAGCACGGTGGTGTACCGGGTGAGCAGGGCCTCGGCGGCGTCGGCGGTGAAGGTGTCCGGTCGGGACGCCAGCGTGACGCGGGTGCGGGCGCCGGGCGTGATGATGAGCGTCAGCGGGAAGTGCGTTCCGTCCACGTTGGACACGTCGAGCACGCCGTGGCGGGACGCCAGCTCGCCCTGCCGGTCGTCGCCGTCGCCGGTGCGCAGCACGAACAGCGTGTCGAACAGCTGCCGGTGCCCGGCCTCCCGCTGGATCTCGCCCAGGCCGACGTGCTCGTAGGACATGAGCGCGGTCCGCTCGGCCTGGACGCGCCGCAGCAGCTCCAGCACGGTCTCGCGGGGGTCGATCGCGATCCGGGTGGGGATGGTGTTGAGGAACATGCCGATGACGTGCTCGACGCCGTCGACCTCGACCGGGCGTCCCGCGACGGCGGTGCCGAACACCACGTCGTCCCGGCCGACCTGGCTCGCCAGCACCATCGCCCACGCGGCGTTGAAGACGGCGTTGGCGGTCAGGCCGTGCCGCCGGGCCTGCGCCCGGACGCGGTCGGTCAGCTCCTCGGTCAGCTCCTCGTGGAACTCGGCCGGGATGACCGGCTCGCGGGACCGGTCCGCGGGCGCGACCAGGGTCGGCTCGCGCAGGCCGGACAGCGCGGTGCGCCACGCGCGCAGCGCCGCGTCGTGGTCCTGCCGGGCCAGCCACGCCAGGTAGTCGCGGTAGGAGCCGGGCGGCGGCAGCTCGGCGTCGGCGTCGCGGTACAGCTCCAGCAGCTGCTCCAGGAACAGCCACGCCGACCAGCCGTCCCACAGGATCAGGTGGTGGGTGATGACGAGCCGGTCGCGGCCGTCGGGCAGCCGCAGCACCAGGAACCGGCACAGCGGCGGCGCGGCCAGGTCGAACCGCTCGCGCCGGTCGGCGGCCAGCAGGTCCGGCACGTCGGCGTCGTCCGCGTCGACCACGCGCAGCGGGATCTCCGGGGCGGGCGCGATGAACTGCACCGGCGTCGGCACGCCGTCGCTGGTGAACCCGGCCCGCAGGCTCGGGTGGCGGGCCAGGAGCGCGGCGCCCGCGCGGCGCAGCCGGTCGACGTCCACCCGTCCGGCGAAGTCCATCGTCTCCTGGGACAGGTAGACGTCGAGCGCGCCGGTGTCGTAGCTGGAGTGGAAGTACAGGCCCTCCTGCAACGGGGACAGCGGCCACACGTCCTCCGCCTCGGGCAGGGCGGCGCGCTGCTCGTCGGTCAGCACGAGCAGCGGCGCGTCGTCGGCGGTGCCCGCCTTCGCCTCGACGGCGGCCAGCGCGGCGACCGTGCGGTGCTCGAACACGTCGCGCGGACTGATCCCGACGCCCAGCCGGCGGGCCCGGGTGGACACCGCGATGGACGTGATGCTGTCGCCGCCGAGGGTGAAGAAGTCGTCGTCCACGCCCAGCTCGGCCAGGCCGAGGACGTCGGCGAACACCTCGCACAGCAGGCGTTCCCGCTCGGTGGCGGGCGCACGGCGCTCGGCCTTGGCGAGCGCGGGCGACGGCAGCGCGTTCTGGTCGAGCTTGCCGCTCGGGGTGAGCGGGAAGTCCGGCAGCGCCACGACCGCGTGCGGGACCATCGCGGCGGGCAGGGCGGCGGCGATCCCGGTCCGCACCGCGTCGAGGTCGACGTCGTCCGGCGTCACGTACGCCAAGAGCTGGTTGTCGCGGGCGATGACCGCCGCCCGTGCCACGCCGGGCAGCGCGACCAGCGCCGACTCGACCTCGCCGAGCTCGATCCGGTTGCCGCGCACCTTGACCTGGCGGTCGGTGCGGCCCAGGTAGACGAGCGCGCCGTCCGCGCGGCGCACGACCAGGTCGCCGGTGCGGTACATGCGGTCACCGGGCGCGCCGAACGGGTCGGCGACGAACCGCTCGGCGGTGAGCGCGGCCCGGCCGCGGTAGCCCAGCGCGAGCTGGACGCCCGCCAGGTACAGCTCGCCCGGCACGTTCGCCGGGACGGGCCGCAGGAACGGGTCGAGCACGTGCAGCCGGGTGTTCCAGACCGGGTGGCCGATCGGCACGGCGTGGTCCGGCGCGCCGTCGTACTCGAAGTGCGTGACGTCCACGGCGGCTTCGGTGGGGCCGTACAGGTTGTGCAGCGGCACGCCGGTGAGGGCGCGCCAGCGGGCGGCCACCTCACCGGTCAACGCCTCGCCGCTGCTGAACGCGCGGCGCAGGCTCGCCGACCACGCCGCGTCCTCGTTCACCTCGGGCACGGTCAGGAACGCAGCCAGCATCGACGGCACGAAGTGCAGGGTGGTGATGCGCTCGCGGCGGATCAGGTCGGCGAGGTAGGCGGGGTCGCGGTGGCCGTCCGGCTTGGCGAGCACGACGGCCGCGCCCTCGCACAGGGCCCAGAAGAACTCCCAGACCGAGACGTCGAAGCTCGACGGCGTCTTCTGCAGCACGCGGTCGTCGGCGGTGAGGCGGTACTCGTGCTGCATCCACGCCAGCCGGTTGACGATGGCGCGATGCGTGACGACGACGCCCTTGGGCCGCCCGGTCGAGCCGGAGGTGTAGATGAGGTAGGCGGGCTGGTCCGGGTGCGGCGAGGGGAGCTCGACGTCCGGCGCGGCGTCGTCCCGGCAGTCCTCCGGGCGGACGACGACGGTCGCGCCGGAGTCGGCCAGCATGAACTCGACGCGGTCGGCCGGGTAGTCGAGGTCGAGCGGCAGGTAGGCGGCGCCGGCCTTGAGCACGCCCAGCAGGGCCACCATCAGCTCGGCGGACCGCGGCACGGCGACCGCGACGACGTCGTGGCCGCGCAGCCTGCGGGCCAGCGCCGCGGCGCGGCGGTCCAGTTCGGCGTAGGTGAGGGTGACGTCGTCGTGGACGACGGCGGTGGCGTCCGGGGTACGGGCGGTCTGCGCGGCGATCCGGCTGACGAGCGTGCCTTCGGGCACGTCGGCGGCGGTGGCGTTGAGCTGCCGCAGCCAGTCGGCTTCGGCGCTGGTGACGAGGTCGAGGCTCGCGACCGGCCGGTCCGGGGTGGTGGCGAACGCGGTCAGCAGGCGGACCAGCCGCTCGGCCAGGGCGGCGGCTTCGGCGTCGGGCACGCGGTGCTTGAGTCGCAGCTCGATGCGCTCGCCGGGCAGGGCGATCAGCGCCAGCGGGTAGTGCACCTGGTCGCGGATCTCCACGTCGTCGACCACGTCGGGGAAGTTCTCGACCACGACGAGGGTGTCGAACAGCTCGCCGTGCCCGGTGACGCGCTGGATCTCGGCGAGGCCGAGGTGCTGGTGGTCCAGCAGCCGCGCCTGCTCGGCCTGGAGGTGGGCGAAGGCGGTCGCGAGGCTGTCGTGCCCCCGCCACCGCTGGCGGACGGGCACGGTGTTGATGAACAGGCCGACCGCGTTCTCGATCCCGGGCACCTCGGCCGGCCGCCCGGCCACCGTGGTGCCGTAGACGACGTCGGCGCGCCCGGTGAGGCCGCCGAGGAGCAGGCCCCACGCGCCGTGCAGCACGGTGCTCAACGTCAGACCGCGCCGCCGCGCCTGCGCGACCAGCGCCGCGCTCAGGTCGGCGGGCAGCGTCACCCGGTGCTGCCCGTGCCGCGGCGACACGTCGCCCACCGGGGCCGCTGCGCGGGCGTCCCCACCCACGGCAGCGCGGGCGTCCCCGCCCACGCCGGAGTTCCCGCCCAAGGCTGCGCGGAGGTCCCCGCCCAGGGGACCCCTGTTCTTATTCTCCCACCGGGGTACGAGAATTCCGGCGACGAGCGTCGGCTCGTCCACATCGGACAGGGCCGCGCGCCAGGCAGCGTGCGCCGCGTCGCGGTCACGGCCCGCCAGCCACGCGAAGTAGTGCCGGTGGTCGACCGGCTCCACCCGGCCGCCCACCAGCTCACGCCGCAGCAGGCCGACCGACCAGCCGTCCAGCAGGATGTGGTGCAGCGTCAGCACCAACCGGCCGCCGTGCCGCGCCGCCCGCACCAGCGGCGGGCGGGACAGGTCGAACGGTTCGGCCCGTTCGGCGGCCAGCACGGCCTCGACGTCGTCACCCGCCGGGTACTCGCGCCACGGCAGCGCCAACCCCTCCGCGATCACCTGCTCCACGCGCCCGCGGTCGGTCTGGCGGAAACCCGCGCGCAGCAACGGGTGCCGGTCCAGCAGGCCCTGCACCGCCTCCCGGTCCACGTCGAGGTTCAGCACCTCCTGCACCACGTACGAGTCGTCCGCGTCGTACTGGGCGTGGAAGAAGAAGCCCTCCTGCAACGGCGACGCCGGCAGCACGTCGGAGGGGAAACCGTCCAGCGACACCTCGGCCGCCGCGCCGATGGCACGCGCGACCCGCGCCAACCCCGCCACGGTCCGGTGCTCGAACACCTCGCGCGGCGTGAACTCCAGGCCCGCCGCCCGCGCCCGCGACACCAGCTGCATCGTGACGATGCTGTCGCCGCCCAGCTCGAAGAAGTTGTCGTGGATGCCCGGCGTCAACCCCAGCACGGCCTCGACCAGGTCCACCAACGCCTGCTCGACCGGGTTCGTGGCCGGGGCGTCGCCGCCGAGCGCGGTCCAGTCGGGTTCCGGCAGCGCCGCGCGGTCCAGCTTGCCGTTCGGGGTCAACGGCAGCGGCCCGGCCACCGGCACCACCACGGACGGCACCATGTACTCCGGCAGCGCCGCGGCGACGTGCTCCCGCGCGTCCACCGGCGCGGCCGAGCCGACCACGTACGCGACGAGCCGCTTCACCCGCCGGTGGTCCTCCCGCACCAGCACGGCGGCCTGCGCGATCCCGGGGTGCGCCATGAGCACGCTCTCGACCTCGCCCGGCTCGATCCGGAACCCCCGGATCTTCACCTGGCCGTCGGAGCGGCCCAGGAAGTCCAGGTTGCCGTCCGCGCGCCACCGCGCCCGGTCGCCGGTCCGGTACATCCGCGCACCGGGCGCGCCGAACGGGTCGGCCACGAACCGGGACGCGGTCAGCGCCGCCTGACCCCGGTAGCCGCGCGCGAGCCCGCGCCCGCCGACGTACAGCTCCCCCTCGACGCCCACCGGCACCGGCCGCAGCGCCGAGTCCAGCACGTAGCAGCGGGTGTTCGGGTCCGGCACGCCGATCGGCACCGGCCCCGTCCAGTCCGGCTGGGCCGGCCACAGCGTCGAGTTCACCGTCGCCTCGGTCAGGCCGTAGGCCGCCACGACCCGCAGCCGCCGGGCCCACCGGGCGATCAGCTCGGTCGGAACGGTCTCCGTGCCCACGATCAGCACCGCACCCGCGGGCAGCTCGCACTCCGGCGGCAGCGCGGCGACCAGCGACGGCGGCAGGATCATGTGCGTGGCCCCGTGCGCGGCGATGTAGGAGGTCAGCTCCTCGCCCGCGACGCGGCGGTGCGACGGCACGACGACCGCCCGCCCGCCGACGCCCAACGACATGCACAGGTCCCACACGGCCACGTCGAACCCGACGGACGCGAACTGCACCACCCGGCTGTCCGGCGTGATCCCGATCCGGTCCAGTGCCGTCGCGATCAGGCTGCCGATGCCCTCGTGCGTGACCACGACGCCCTTGGGCCGGCCGGTCGAGCCGGACGTGTAGATCACGTACGCGGCCTGGTCCAGCGCGATGGGAAGGCCCAGGTCCGAGCCGTCGGCGGGCAGGTCGAACCGGGTCTGCGGCGTGATGACGAGCTTGGCGCCCGCGTCGGCCACCATGTAGTCGACGCGGTCGCGGGGGTGGTCGAGGTCCAGCGGCAGGTAGGCCGCGCCCGCCTTCATCACCGCGAGCAGCGTCACGACCAGGTCGGCCGAGCGGGGCAGGGCCACGCCGACGACGTCCTCCGCTCCCACGCCCGCCGCGACGAGCGCGCGGGCCAGCCGGTTCGCGGCGGTGTTCAGCTCGGCGTAGGTCAGCGCCACGTCCTCGCACACCACCGCGACGGCGTCCGGGCGCAGCGCGGCCTGGCGCTCGACCGCACCGGGCCACGTCACCTCGTCCACCTCGCGCGGCGACGTGCCGAGGTCCAGCAGCCGGGCGCGTTCGGCGTCGTCGACCAGGTCGATCAACGCCACCGGCTGGTCGGGGTCGGCGTCGAGCACGCGCAGGAAGCGGCGCTGGTGGTCGGCCAGCTCGTCGGGCGTGCACACGGCGGCGTTCGCCTCGAACGTCACGACGAGCCTGCCGTCGGCGCGCTGGAGGAACGACGTGGTGAGGTCGTTGACCGGGCCGAGCGACAGCATGTGGAACGCGGGGTCGAGCTCGGTGAACCCCATCTCGCGGCCGAAGCCGAGGTAGTTGACCGTCGGCCCGACCAGCTCGGGGATGCCGTCGCGCAGGCCCAGCTCGCGGGCCAGGTCCTCGCCGCGGTAGGCGCTGTGCGGGATGACCTCGCGGATCTCGCGGTCGACGTCGGCGATCAGGCCGGTGAGCGTGCTGTCCGGGCGGACGGTGACGCGCAGCGGCAGCACGGTGGACGCCATACCGGGCGTGACCCGGCTGACCGCGTCCCGCCGGCCCGTCACCGGCATGGCCAGCACCAGGTCGGTCGCGCCGGTCACGCGGTGGGTGTAGGCGGCGACGGCGGCGATGACCTGCCGCGAGGACAACGGGTCCGGCAGCTCGACGGTCCGGCGGATGACCTCGCGCACCTGCCCGGCGGCCCGCGGCACGAGCCGCACCGGCTCGGGGTGGTCGGCCATCTTCGCGTGCCAGAACGCCCGGTCCGCTTCGCGGGCCGGCGACTCGCGGTAGGCCAGGTCGGCGTCGACCAGTGCCCGGACCGGCTTCGGCCGCGGCTCGGTGGCGCCCTCGTACAGCTCGCCGGCCCGGCGGGTGATCAGCACGCAGCCGTAGGCGTCGACCACGAGGTGGTGGTAGCGCTGGTACCACAGCACGTGGTCGTCGGCGATGCGCAGCAGCGCGTGGTGGAACAGGGGGCCGTCGGCGATGTCGGTCAACCGGGCCATGTCGTCGTCCATCCACGCCCGCGCGTCGGCGAGCGAGTCGAACGACAGCAGCGTGACGTCGGTGGTCGGCGGCACCGGCACCTGGCCGTGCTCGGTGAAGCGGACGTGCAGCGCGCCGGTCTCGCCGACCACCTGCCGGACGGCCGCCTCCAGCCGGTCGTGGTCGACCGGGCCGCGCAGCTCCAGGTACCAGGCGACGTTGTAGACGGGGTTGTCGGGCTCCAGCTGCTGTGCCAACCAGACACCCGTCTGAGCACCGGTCAAGGGCAGCGCCATGGTCACGACCTTCCCGTTCCTTCCCGACTTTCCCCGTACACGCACCGCGGGTGGGGATGCGCGACGGCACCCCCACCCGCGGTGGACCGCCGCTAGTTCTTGATCGCTTCGAGCAGCGGCACGACCTGCTCGATGCCGTAGGGCACGCTCAGCACCGTGTTGAACGACATGGCCGCGCCGATCGGCGGGTCCATGTAGGTGAGGAACAGGTCGCGCTTCTCGCTGACGACCTTCAGCCGCTGGTAGGCGGGCACGGACTTGACCCGCTCCCACGCGCTCTGGTCGAACATCAGCCACACCAGCCGGTCGGCGTCGAGCAGGTCGAACCGCTCCTCGCTGAACTCGGCGACGTTCATCTGGCCGGCCAGCTTGCCGATCTCGTCCACGAGGGTGAAGCCCAGCTCCTTCATGAAGATGGCCTTCGGGTCGGTCGGCGCGAACGCGGAGTACTGGCCGGGCTTGAAGCTGTCGGCCACCACCATCTTCTTGCCCGCCCACTCGGGGTGCGCGGCCTTGGCCTCGCCGAACTTCTTCGCCACGCCGTCGATCAGGGCCTGCGCTTCCTTCTCCTTGCCCAGCGCCTTGCCGATGTGCAGGGTCTGGTCCTGCCACGGCGCGGCGTAGTCGGGGAACGCCTTGGGCTGCGCGACCACGGGCGCGATCTTGGACAGCGTGTCGTACTGCTCCTGCTTCATGCCGGAGTAGACCGCGAGGATCAGGTCGGGCTTGAGCGCGGCGACCTTCTCCAGGTTGTACTCGTCGCGCTCGCCGACGATCTCCGGCTGGGTGCTGCCCCAGAGTTCCTTGGTCCACGGCCAGTTGCCGAAGGGCCGCTCCTTGAACCAGTCCACGACGCCGACCGGCTTGACGCCCAGAGCCAGCACGGGCTCCTGGTCGGACAGGCCGAGCGTGACGACCTTCTTCGGCTCCGCCTTGATCTCGGTGGTGCCGTACTTGTGCTCGACCGAGACCGGGAACGCGCCGGTGGAGGCGGTGTCGGTCGTGCTCGTCCCGCCGGAGCCGGCGTCGCCGCCGCCCCCGCAGGCGGCCAGCGCCAGCGCTGCGGCCGAGACGACCGCGACCAGCTTGAACCTCGTGGACATCAGGGTTTCCCTTTCAGCGGGCGCGACGGCGCGCCGTGATACCAGGTTAGGTTTGCGTAACCTAACAAACGGAGAGGCGGTTCAGCTCACCCGTGAGACGCTGATCGCGTATTCGGGCTGCGAGGGCACCGCCACGGGGACCGTCCGGGGCACCGTCGGGGTGCGGCGGTCGAGCACGGACCGGAGGATCTCCCCCACCCGCACGGAGGTGTTGGACAGCAACGACGACGAGATGCCGTGCGTGTGCTCGGTGCCGCCCTGGAGGTACAGGCCGGCGAGCAGGTCGTCGTCGGTGTCCAGGCGGTAGTCGCGGCCGACGCTGAGCCTGCCCTGCGCGTCCCGGGCGCAGCGCCCGGCCAGCTCGCCCAGCAGCGCGGTCGGGTCGGCCTCGCGGTAGCCGGTGGCGTAGACGATCGCGTCGGCGTCGAGCACCTCGCGCGCGCCGGTGGCCAACGACTCCACGGTGACCGCCACGCCGTCCGCGCGGTCGTCCAGCTCGGCCACGCGGGAGAGGTTGAGCAGCCGCAACCGCTGCCGCCCCACCACCTTCTCCCGGTACACCCGCCGGTACAGCTCGGCGATCAGGTCCTGGTCGACCACCGCGTAGTTGGTGTTGCCGTGGTAGTCCATGAGCTTGCGCTTGACCGGCTCGGGCGCGGCGAAGTAGTCGTCCACGGCCGCCGGGTCGAAGATCCGGTTCGCGAACGGGCTGTCGTCGGCGGGGCTGTAGCCGTAGCGCGCGAACACCGCGCACACCTCGGCCGACGGGAACCGCTCGTGCAGGAACGCGGTGACCTCCGCGCCGCTCTGCCCGGCGCCGACCACGACCAGGCGGCGCGGGTCGGTCAGGGACTCGACGCGGTGCAGGAAGTCCCGGTTGTGCCACACGCGCTCGGAGGCGCGCACGCCCTCGGGCAGCGCCGGGCGCAGCCCGGTGGCCAGCACCAGGTTCCGGGCGCGGCGCACCTCCACCTCGCCCGCCGCCGTGGTCGACACGACGTCGAAGTGCGTGACCACGCCGTCCTTCACCACGGGCCGCACGTCCACCACGTCGTGGCCGTAGGACACCAGGTCGTCCACGCGCCCGGCGGCCCACTCGAAGTAGTCGTGGAACTCGACCCGCAGCGGGAACAGGTTCTTGTGGTTGATGAAGTCGACCAACCGGCCCTTGCCGTGCAGGTAGCTCAGGAACGTGAAGGTGCTGTTCGGGTTGCGCAGGGTCACCAGGTCCTTGAGGAACGACACCTGCATGGTGGCGTCCTCGATCAGCATCCCGCGGTGCCAGCCGAACCGGGGCTGCCGTTCCAGGAAGTGGGCGGTCACCACGTCTTCGGCACGCGCGGTGGCGTTGTACTCGGTGACGGCGATCGCGAGGGCCAGGTTGGACGGCCCGAAGCCGACGCCGAGGACGTCGAAGACAGGTGGCTGTGGCATGGCTGTCCCATCGGTGCGACTACAGGGTGATCGAACTTTGGTTACCCTAACCTAAGTTGATCCTCCGCGGGAGTGATCCATGCCTCTCTTCTGATTAGGCTAGCCTCACCTGACACAAAGTGGAAGGCGGACACCGGGGTGAAGACCGTCCTGAAGGACGCCGTCGTCGGGCAGTGGAGGTCGGTGACCACCGCTTCGGCGCTCGGCGCGGCGCACCAGGCGGGCGAGGCGGCCGTGCCGCTGCTCGTCGGCGTGGTGATCGACGAGGCGGTGCGCACCGGAGCCGGCGGGCGGCTGGTGCTCTGGATCGGCGTGCTGGCCGCGGTGTTCGTGACGCTGTCGTTGAGCTTCCGCTTCTCCTTGCGCAGCGGTGAGAAGGCATCGCACCAGGCCGCGCACGAGGTGCGGTCCCGGCTCACCGCGCGAGTGCTGTCGACCGACGGCGGCGCGGCGCACGGCAGGCTGTCCGGGGAGCTGGCGAGCATCGCCACCAGCGACGCCCAGCGGGTCGGCCAGGTGAACCTGGCGCTGCCGATCGCGTTCTCCGCCGTGGTCGGCCTGCTGGTGGGCGCGGTGGCGCTGCTGCGCGTGTCGTGGGTGCTCGGACTGCTGGTCCTGGTCGCCGCGCCGGTGCTGCTCGGCCTGGCGCACGTGCTCGGCAAACCACTCGAACGGCGCAGCGACGCCGAGCAGGACCGGGCGGCGCTGGCGTCCGGGGTGGCGGCCGACCTGGTCGCCGGGCTGCGGGCGCTGAAGGGCATCGGCGCGGAGGTGACGGCGGCGCGCCGGTACCGCGTGACCAGCCGGTCGTCCAGGGCCGCCGCGATCCGGGCCGCCCGGTCGCGGGCCTGGCTGGACGGCTCGATGCTGGCCATGACCGGGGTGTTCCTGGCGGTGGTGGCGCTGGTCGGCGGGCACCTGGCCGCATCGGGCGCGATCACGGTCGGCGAGCTGGTGGCCGCGGTGGGGTTGGCGCAGTTCCTGCTGTGGCCGCTGTCGATCTTCTCCTGGGTCAACGGGCTGCTCGCGCAGGGCCGGGCGTCGGCCGCGCGGGTGGCCGAGGTGCTGGCCGCTCCCCCGGCCGTGCCGCCGGGTTCGGCGGCGTTGCCCGAGGTGGCCGGGCGGGTGCAGCTGGACGGCGTGGTGTCCGGGTCGTTGCGGGGCGTGTCGTTGACGGCGGCGCCCGGCGAGCTGCTCGGCGTGGTGGCGCGCGATCCGGCGGACGCGGTGTCGTTGCTGGCCGTGCTGGCGCGGGAGGTGGACCCGTCGGGCGGCGCGGTGACGCTGGACGGCGTGCCGCTGTCCACTGTGGAGGGTACGGCGCTGCGGTCGGCGGTGGTGGTGGCGGCGCACGACGCGGACCTGTTCGAGGGGTCGGTGCGGGAGAACGTCGCGGCCGGCGGCCCCCGGGTGGACGAGGCGATGGACGCGGCGCGGGTGGACGACGTGGCGCGGGCGCTGCCGGACGGGCTGGACACGGTGGTCTCCGCGCGCGGCCGGTCGCTGTCGGGCGGGCAGCGGCAACGGGTCGCGCTGGCCCGGGCGCTGGCCGCCGCTCCCCCGGTGCTCGTGGTGCACGACCCGACGACCGCGGTGGACGCGGTGACGGAGGTGGCGCTGGCGGCCGGGATCAAGCGGGTTCGGGCCGGGCTGACCACCGTCGTGGTCGCCACGAGCCCCGCCCTGCTGGCCGCGGCGGACCGGGTGGTGTTCCTGGCCGGTGGCGCGGTGGTCGCGGAGGGGACGCACGCGGAGCTGGTCGCCGATGACGACTACCGACTGGCGGTGTTGAGCTGATGCGCGAGTTGTTGGCGACCGCGTCCGGCACGCGGACGTGGGCGGCGGTCGGGGAGCTCGTGCGACCGCGGCGGGCGTTGGCCTGGGGCGCGTCGCTCGTGCTGCTGGCCGGCACGGCGGTCGGGTTGCTCACCGCGCCCGTGCTCGGCCGGATCGTGGACCTGGTGGGCGCGGGGTCGTCCGCCATCACGTGGCTCGTGGTCGTGTTGGTGCTGGTCGCCGTCGCGCAGGGCGTGTCGACCGCGTTCGGCACGGCGCTGGTGGCGCGGCTCGGCGAGGGGATGCTCGCCGACCTGCGCGAGAAGTTCGTGGAACGGGCGCTGCACCTGCCCCTGGAACGGGTCGAGGAAGCGGGCGCGGGCGACCTCACCTCCCGCGTCACGCGGGACGTGCAGGTGATCGCGGACGCGGTGCGCAACGCGCTGCCGGTGATGGCGCGCTCGGCGTTGACCATCGGGTTGACCGTGGTCGGGATCGCGGTGCTGGACTGGCGGTTCCTGATCCCGGTGCTGCTGGCGCTGCCGATCCACGTGCACACCGTGCGCTGGTACGGCGGCCGTGCCGTGGAGCTGTACGCGGCACAGCGCGTGGCCGTGGGCGTGCAGCAGCAACAACTGCTGGACTCGATCGGCGGCGCGGCGACCGTGCGGGCGTTCGGGCTGGCCGAGTCGCACGTCGACCGCGTCCGGTCCCGCTCGCGGGAGGCGGTGGACCTGGCGCTGCGCGGCATCCGGCTGCTCACCCGGTTCTACGGACGCCTGAACGCGGCCGAGTTCATCGGGCTGGCCGGCGTGCTGGTGACCGGGTTCTGGCTGGTCGGCGCGGGCACCGCGTCGGTGGGCACGGCGACCGCCGCCGCCCTGTACTTCCACAGCCTGTTCAACCCGGTCAACGCCGCCCTCGCGCTGGCCGACGACGCCCAGGCCGCCACCGCCTCGCTGTCCCGGCTGGTCGGGGTGGCCGACGAGCCGATGCCCGTGCTCGAAGGGCGGGTGCGGCCCGACGACACGACGATCAAGCTCGCCGGCGTCTCCTACTCCTACGTGGACGGCCACCCGGTGCTGCGGGACGTGGACCTCGAACTGGCCGCCGGTGAGCGGGTGGCGCTGGTCGGCGCGTCCGGCGCGGGCAAGACGACGTTGGCGAAGCTGATCGCGGGCGTGCACGAGCCGACCAGCGGCTGCATCAGCCTCGGCGGGGTGGAGCTGGGCGCGGCGGTCCGGTCGGTCGCGCTGATCACCCAGGAGGTGCACGTCTTCGCGGGTCCGCTGGCCGACGACCTGCGGCTGGCCCGCCCGGACGCCACCGACGCGGAGCTCACGGCGGCGCTGGACCGGGTGGGCGCGCTGGGGTGGGCCGAGGCGTTGCCGTCCGGCCTGGAGACCGTGGTCGGCGAGGGCGGGCACCGGTTGACCGTGGCGCAGGCCCAGCAGTTGGCGCTGGCCCGGCTGGTGCTGGCCGACCCGCCGGTGGCGATCCTGGACGAGGCGACCGCGGACGCGGGCAGCGCCGGCGCGCGGGAGCTGGAGGCGGCGGCGGCGCGGGCGCTGGACGGCCGGACCGGGTTGCTGGTGGCGCACCGGCTCACCCAGGCCGTGACGGCCGACCGCGTGGTCGTGCTGGAAGCGGGCCGGGTAGTGGAGAACGGGACGCACGAGGAACTGCTGGCCGCGGGCGGCCGGTACGCCGAGCTGTGGGCGGCCTGGTCGGGCACCCGCGCCTGATGTCCCCCGAACGCCGTGTATCCAGCGGCCGGACGCGGGCCTCTACCTGGTGTTGGTCCCCCACCGCCACCACTGGAGCCCCGCCGTGACCAGTTCCGTCAAAGCCGACGCGACGAACACCGTGACCATCACGTACCACCTGACGCTGCCCGACGGCCACGTCATCGCGGGCACGAAGACGTGCACCAACCTCGACCGGCTCGACTGCCCCCAGTACTACTACCGCGAGGAGGACCGCAAGGACGAGCGGGGCAAGCCGGTCTACCTGCACATGTGGGACCCCGACACCCAGCTGTTCGACTGGCTGGCGAACCAGGTGTTCGCGCACTGCCGCAACGACACGCAGACCTACACCGCCGCCGCCCGCCGGGCGGTCGGCCGGGTCGACGTGGTCGACGACCAGGGCCCCTGCCACTCCTGCCGCGGCGTGCTGTCCCAGTTCCACCGCGAGTACCCGAACGTCGTCGTCAAGGTCGACTACGCCACCGGTGACGTGAACCGGCCGACGAAGCCCGCGGGCACGGGCAAGGGCGTCTACGGCTACGCGGAGGGCGCCGTGCACACCGGTCGCGGCTGGTGGACCAAGACGCTGTGAACGCGACTCCAACGAGAAGCCGCCATGACAACGATTCCGCCACCGTCACGCGCCCGCAACCGCAGGGAACCGCCGTGCACGGCCATGATCGTGTCCACAATGGTCAGTCCGAACCCGGCACCCGCGCCGGCCGCGGTCCGGTCGCGCCCACCCCGCCGGAACGGCTCGGTGAGCTCGGCCACCTCGTCGGCGGACAGCGGCGGACCGGTGTTCTCGACGCGCACGGCCCCGTCCGCGGCCGGCAGCACCCTCAGCACGGAGAACCTCTTGGGCGACAACCGGATCGGCACGCCGTCCCGGACCGAGCCCTGCCACCGCTCCAGCACGACGTCGACCGAACAGCCTCACCGACGCCCTCCCTGTCCGGAGGGGTCGGTGAACACCGGCCGACATCAACAGGGCATGAACACCGGGCTCAGAACAGGACGATCAGCAGGATGATCCCGAGAACGACCGCGATCAGGGTCGGGATGGTCGCGGGCGACCTGCGGTAGTGGCTCTGCACCGAGGTGGTGCGGAACCAGCTGTACGGCACTCGGCGACGGTGTCGCTGAACCCAGGGCATTTCGGCTCCCAACGTCGTTTCGTCCCCCGACGATCACCAGGGAGATACCCGCGACGGTCCGCCGCTAAGCCCGGGAACGCCCCGGATGCCGAAAACGCCGGTGGCCGCGAGGGCCACCGGCGTTTCCGGGCGGAACGGGCTCAGGTCTGTTCGGCCACCGGCACGGGCCGGCGCAGGGCCAGCGCGTCCGGCACCAGGGTCAGCAGGCCCAGCACGCCGAGGGCCGCGCCGATCCACAGCGGGCCGCGCAGCCCCATGCCCCAGTCGATGCCGAGACCGCCGATCCACGACCCGACCATCACGCCGAGCATGATGCAGGCCGTGTGCACGGAGTTGACCAGCATGTTGTTCTGCCCCACCCGCGCGCCGCGGGTCACCAGGGCCGGGTTCATCGACACGCCGGTCAGGCCGATCACCACCAGCGCGACGACCGCGACCACGGCCGACTGGGCGAACAGCGCGAACAGCACCATCGCCGCCACGGCCACGACCAGGCCGACCACGAGCACCTGGATGGTGAACCGGTCGGCCAGCCGGCCCACCACGTTGTTGCCCACGATCGTCGCCACGCCGTAGACCACGAGCAGCACCGGCACGATCCCCGCCGAGAACCCGCTCAGCTCGGTCAGGATCGGCACGAAGTAGGTGAAGCCCGCGAACGTGGCGCCGATCAGCAGCAGGCTCGTCGCGTAGATGGCCCACAGCTTGCCGCTGCGGAAGATCGCGAGCTGGCCCGCCATCGGCATCGCCGGCGGGGCGGGCATCGCGGGCAGCGCCTTGACCAGCAGCAGGCCGACCGCCAGCGCGACCACCGCCACCGACAGGAAGCTGACCCGCCAGCCGAACCGCTCGCCGACGAACGTCGCCGCCGGCAGGCCGAGCACGGTGCCGAACATCAGCCCGCCCAGCACCAGCGACGACGCCCGCGCGAACTTCTCGCCGCCGACCAGCTCGGCGCACGCCGTCAGCGCCACGCCGAAGAACGCCGCCGCGGCGACCGCGGTGACCAGGCGGGCCACCACCATTGTCCCGTAGCCCTGCGCGACCGCGCCGAGCACCTGGCCCACCACGAAGACCGCGACGAGGCCGAGCAGCGCGGTCTTGCGCGACATCTTCAACAGCGCCACGGTCAGCAGCGGTCCGCCGACCGCCATCGCGCCCGCGTAGACGGTCACGAGGTAGCCGACGGCCGCGAACGACACGTCGAACTCGGCGGACAGCGCGGGCATCAGCCCCGACACCATGTACTCACTGGTGGTCAGGGCGAAGATGCCCAGGCCGAGGACGTAGACGGCTAGCGGCATCGGTTCGGACTCCCGAAGAGGATTGGACGGTCGAGCGACGCCGGCGACGGGCCGGCGGTGGGTCAGATGTTGGTGATGATCCGGTCGATGAAGCCGTACTCCAGGGCCTCCTCGGCGGTGAACCACTTGTCGCGATCGGCGTCGCGCTCGATGGTCTCCACCGTCTGACCGGTCTGCTCCGCGGTGATCCGGGCCATCCGCTTCTTCATCTGCGTGAAGATCGTCGCCTGGATCTCGATGTCGGTCGCCGTGCCGCCGATGCCCGCGGACGGCTGGTGCATCAGCACCCGGGTGCTGGGCAGCACGAAGCGCTTGCCGCGCGTGCCCGACGAGAGCAGGAACTGCCCCATCGAGGCCACGAAGCCCAGGCCGATCGTGGAGACGTCGGGCTTGATGTGGTTCATCGTGTCGTAGATGGCCATGCCCGCCGTGACCGAACCGCCCGGCGAGTTGATGTACATCTGGATGTCGGCTTCTTCGTCCTCGGCCGCGAGCACCAGCAACTGCATGGTCAGCCGGTTCGCGACCTCGTCGTTGACCTCCGAGCCGAGCAGCACGATCCGAGACCGCAGCAGCTGCTCGTACAACGGGTCGTGCGTGATCGGAGCTTGCGTGTTCGAGCGGGCCATGATCGCTGCCGCGAGGTCCACCGTTCCCCCATGTTCCATACCGTGAATGTGCCGATCGACTACGGAACGTAGCCTGATCGTCGCAACCCAATCAACTCGGCGCTCCGCAGTTCGCTAGTGGCGAACCTACCGCCGACGCGCCTCCGACGGCGCGTCGCCGAGCAGCACGGTCGCCGCGTACCCCAGCGAATTGCCCCGCACGCGCACGACGGTCAGCCCGCACTCGCGCAGCAGCGCCCGGAACCGGGCCTCGCTGAACGACCGGGAGTAGAAGCCGTCCGAGCCGGTGAACAGCACTCCGCCGTCACCGGTCAGCTCGAACGCCAGCTCGCGCACGCCGCAGCGCGTGTAGTAGGCGTGCCGGACCCTGGTGGCCTCCAAGCTCTCGCCGAACACCGAGATGACCGCCGCGCCGGACGCGCCGGCCAGGGACCGCAGCAGCCGCAGCGGGTGGCGGAAGTTGCCGAGCAGGTTGAACGGCAGCATGTACAGCGGCCGCTCGCCCACCACGTCCCGGTCCCACCGGTGGTGGTTGAACAGGTCGTCGACCAGCGTCCGCGCCCGCTCGGCCATGCCCTCGCGGTCGATCCGCGCGGTGAGCGTGGCGACCGCCTGGGCGTCGAGGTCGACGCCCAGGTAGCGCACGCCGAGGTGGCGCGCCACCTCCAGGGCCCGGCCGTCGTAGCAGCCCAGCTCGACCAGCGTGTCGCAGCCGAGGTAGGGCATGGCCTCGACCGTGGCCAGGCTCTCCATCTGCAGCAGCGGCAGCACGTCGTCGGGGAAGTTGGCGAGGGTCATGATGGTCGCCGAGCCCGACGAGCGCGCGTAGAACGCGGACTCCGGCTGGTGCTCGACCGCCAGCGCCTGGTGTTGGCCGATGTGCTCTTCGAACGGGTCCGACATCTGAAGCGCAGACTCCTCGGGTGTGGGCGGACGTGTCACGCGCGCCTGACCGGAGGCGCCGTGAACCGCCGGTACACGACGTCGCGCAGCACGTCCTCGCCGCCTTCGACCAGCGACACGTGGCGCAGGTCGCGCATGAGCGCGCCGATCGGCAGCTCGTCGGTGTAGCCGAGACCGCCGAACACCTCCGACCCGGTGCTCGCCACCCGCCACCCGGCCTGGCCGCAGAACACCTTGGCGACCAGCGCGGACTTGAGCGCGCCGCGCCGGGCGAACCGCCGCGCCGCGTCCGGGTCCGCGCGCACGGCGTCGAACTCGGCCGCCGCGGCGCGGCACTGGCTGCGCATGGTCTCGATCTCGATCTCGACCTGGGCCAGCTTGTCGGCGAACAGCGGGTGCCTGGCGAGCACGCCGTCGCGCAGCCGCCTGCCGCCCGCGAAGTCCAGGCACAGGTCGCGGACGCGCCGGGACAGGCCGACGGCGGTGGCGGCGATGAGCACCCGGCTGGCGTTCAGCCCGACCTCCAGCAGCCGCAGGCCGTGCCCGTCGAGCACGTGGCCCGCCGGGACGGCGCAGTCCGACAGCGACACGCGGTGCACCGGTGAGCCGGTCAGGCCCATCGTGCGCCACGGCTCCGACACCGCGACCCCGGCCGCGTCGCGCGGCACCACCACGGCCACGTGCGGCTGCTCGTCCGCGCCGGCCTCGTGCCGCGCCACCACGAGCAGGTAGCGGGCGTCGTCGGCGTTGGTGGAGAACAGCTTCTCGCCGGTGACGACGACGGTGTCGCCCTTGGGCACCGCCGTGGTGCCCATCCGGTCGAGCTCGCTGCCGGCGTCCCGCTCGGTGACGGCGGTGGCGAAGAAGCCGCCCTCCCGGCCGAGCGCGCCGAGCACCTCGGCGCGCAGCCGGTCGTCGCCGTACAGGTCGACCAGCGTCGAGCCGATCACGCCGACCAGGGACGAGAACGCGAACCCGGCGTCGGCGTAGGCCAGCTCGTCGACCACGTCGACGCCCTCGACCAGGGACAGGCCGCGGCCGCCGTGCTCGACGGGCAGCCACCAGTTGGCGAGCCCCGCGGCGTGCCAGGCCGCGGTGCGCGACGCGAGGTCGGCCGGTCCGTCGAGCAGGTGCGTCCGGGCGAACGCGCGCACTTCCTGACGCAGGCCCATGACCTACGCGGACCGGGCCCGGGTGGCGAACCGGAGCAGCCCGCCCACGGTCTCCACCTCGTCCAGCTCCTCGTCCGAGGCGACGACCCCGAACTCCTTGCGCAGCTTCATCGCGAGCTCCACCAGGACCAGCGAGTCGAACCCCAGGTCCTCCAGCGGGGTCTCGGGCGTGATGTCCTCGGCCGGCACCTCGCTGATCTCGCTGATCAGCACGACGAGCCGGTCTTCGACCGCAGAACGCATGACTTGTCCCCCTAGCTGCCGATGTCGTTGATCTTGGGCCAGCGCACCGCGACCGACCCCCAGGTCAGTCCCGCGCCGAACCCCGTGAGCACGACGTTGTGCCCGGACCTCAAGCCCTGGTGGCGCATCCCGTGCCCGAGGGCGAGCGGGATCGACGCGGCGACGGTGTTGCCGACGTCGGAGATGTTGCTGACCAGCCGGTCGGCGGGCAGGTCCAGCTGGTCGGCGACGGCGGCCAGGATGCGGGCGTTGGCCTGGTGCGGCACCAGCCGGTCCACCTCACCGGTGGCCCAGCCGACCTGGTCCAGCACCCGGCGCACCGAGTCGCTCATCGCGGTGACCGCCTTGGTGAAGACCGGCTTGCCCTCCATGTGGAAGTAGCCGCGCGTCGCGCCCTCCGCCCGTTCGACCCGGGTCACCGCGGGCACCTCGAGCAGGCCGACGTGCTCGCCGTCGCTGCCCAGGTCGAACGCGAGCAGCGCGCCGTCCTCGTCGCTCCCGCCGGCCCGCAGCACGACCGCGCCCGCACCGTCGCCGATGAGCGCCCGGCCGGACCGGTCGCCCGGGTCCAGGGTGTCGGTGAACTTGTCCGCGCCGATGAACAGCGCGGTCTCGAACAACCCGGCCGTGATCATGGACGAGACCGCGGCCAGGCCGTAGACGAACCCGGTGCAGGCGGCCTGGACGTCGAACGCGGGCGTGCCGGTCAGGCCCAGGCGTGAGGCCACCGTGGGCGCGGTGGCCGGGCACTGCCGGTCGGGGGTGGTCGTGGCGAGCACGACCACGTCGACCCGCTCCACACCGGCCGAGGCCAGCGCGCGTTCCCCGGCCGCCACCGCGAGGTCCCCGGTGGTGGTCCGCTCGTCGGCGACGTGCCGCTGCCGGATGCCGGTGCGGGTGCGGATCCAGGTGTCGGAGGTGTCGAGCACCTCGGCGAGCATGTCGTTGGTCAGCACGTCGGGCGGCACGTGGGTGCCGAGCCCGGCGAGCACCGCGGCCCGTGCCACGGCTCAGCCCTGCACGATCGCCGCGGCGGCGTCGGCCCCGCCGAGCGCTTCCATGTGCTTCACCGGGTTCCAGAAGTCCCGGTAGAGCGTGATGTGCTCGCCGTCGGTGTGCAGGACCGAGATGTAGTCCTGGTCCAGCTTGAGGCCCGACGCGGTGGCGGTGCCGTCGCCGTGGAACTCGCCGATGGCCAGGTTCTCGTCGGCGGTCGGGTAGAAGGTCACCTCGCCGAACTTCACGGTCAGGTGCTCGGGGAACTTCTGCATGTGCTGCCAGATGGCCTCGCGGCCCTCGAAGCGGTTGGGCCAGCCGGGCGGCGCGTAGGGGAACTCCAGCACGCCGTCGGGGTGGAACAGGTCGCACCAGCCGCGGGCGTCGCCGTTCTCCAGCAACTCCAGGCTGCGGGTCAGGATCTCCTGGGCGTTCATGCGGACGTCCTTCCGGTGAGCACGGGCTGGGGGATGACGGGCACGCTGATCAGGGCGCGCAGGAACGTGATCGGCAGCCAGACCAGCTCGCCGTGCGGCACGGCCAAGCGCAGGTCCGGGAAGCGGGTGAGCAGCTTGCCGATCGCGACGCGGGCCTCCAGCCGGGCCAGCGGCGCGCCGACGCAGTAGTGCACGCCGTGGCCGTAGCCGAGGTGCCCGTCTGCCTTGCGGGTGAGGTCGAGCCGGTCCGGGTCGGCGAACCGCTCGGGGTCGTGGTTGGCGGTGAGGTTGGAGACCAGCACGTACTCCCCCGCCGGGATGGTCACGTCGCCGAGGTCGACGTCCTCGACGGTGAACCGGAGCATCGACGCGCGGACGGCGCTGTCGTAGCGGACCAGCTCCTCCAGCGCGTTCGGCAGCAGGTCCGGGTCCTCCCGCAGCGACGCGGCCTGCTCGGGGTGCAGGAGGAGCGTGACGACCGCGTTGCCGATCATGTTCATGGTCGTCTCGAAGCCGGCCATCAACAACAGGTGGGACATGGCCACGAGCTCGTCCGCGGAAAGCCCGTCCTCGTCCGCGGCCTGCACGAGCGCGCTGTAGACGTCGTCGGCCGGGTCGCGGCGCTTGGCCTCCAGCAGGCCGCGCAGGTAGTCGGCCTGCTCCTCGGCCAGCGCCTCGGCGGCCTCGGGCGACAGCAGCTCCGCCTGCCGCTCCCACGCACCGCGCACGTGGTCGCGTTCGGCGGTCGGCACGCCCAGCAGCTCGCAGATCACGCCGATGGTCAGCGGCACGGCGAAGTCGCCCATCAGGTCGACCTGCTCGCGCGCGGCCATCGCGTCCAGCAGCTCGTCGGTCAGCTGCTCGATGTGCGGGCGCAGCCGCTCGACCCGCCGGCTGGTGAACGCGCGGCCGACCAGGGCCCGCAGCCGGGTGTGGTCGGGCGGGTCGGCGTTGAGCATGTGCGCGGTCAGGGAGGCGCCGATGGCCTCCCGCCGCTCCCCCGTGCGCCGGGCGTACAGCTCGGCCGCCTGCTTCGCGTCACGCCGCACGCCGGGGTGCGAGAGCACCTTCTTGGCGTCGGCGTACCGGGTCACCACCCACACCGGGTGGTCGGGCGCGAGGTGGGCGGGCCGGGGCGCGCCGTCGACCTGGAGGCCGTCGTAGAGCGGGTGCAGCGGCGAGATCAGCTCCTCGCCGAGGCGGAGTTCAGGACCCGACACGGTGCGCCTCCTGGTCGGCGGGCAGCGGGGTGACGATCTTGCGGAACATCGAGTCCACGGCGGTGTCGGGCAGCACCCGCGCCAGGAAGCTGCCGCGCCGCACGTCCGTGCCGATGCGGTAGCGGGTCTTGGGCTTGGCCGAGGTGAGCGCCGAGTCGATGGCGGCGGCCACCTCGGCGGGCCGGGTCTTGCTGTCCTTGGCGGCCTGCTCGTTGAACTGGAGGAACCGCAGGAACGTGGCCCGGTAGAGGTCGGCGACGCGGGCCGGCGCGGCGGACAGCGCGTCGTGGCCCTCCTGGGCGATCTTGCCCCAGATCGGGGTCCAGATCGCGCCGGGGCTGACCACGGACACCGACACGCCCATCGGGGCCAGCTCGCGGCGCAGCGCGTCGCTCATGCCCTCCTTGGCGAACTGGGCCGCCGAGTACGGCCCCAGGTACGGGATGGCGACCGTGCCCAGCCCCGAGGTCACGTTGACCAGCCGGCCGCGGGCGGTGCGCAGCTGCGGCAGGAACGCCTGCGTGACCGCGAGCTGGCCGACCACGTTGACCTCGAGCTGGCGGCGCAGCACGTCGGTGGGCACGACCTCCAGCGGCGCGGAGACGCAGATGCCCGCGTTGTTGACCAGGCCCCACAGGCCGCGTCCGCCGACCTTGGCGGCCACCTCCTCGGCCGCGGCGGCGATGGACGCCTCGTCGGTCACGTCGAGCACCACGTGCTCGACCCGCCCCGACGGGCAGTCGGCGGCGAGCCGGTCGCCGTCCTCGGTCTTGCGCACCGCGCCCAGGACCCGGAAGCCCCGCTCGGCCAGGTGCAGCGCGGTCTCCCGGCCCAGGCCGGTCGACGCGCCGGTGATCAGCACGGTCTTGCCGCTCGGCGGCAGTGCCTTGGCGGTGAACACCATGTACTCCTCACGCGCCCGCGGGCGAACTCTGGGTGATCTCCGACAGCAGGGTGTCCAGCGAGTCGTCCGCCATCCGCCGCGCGCGCTCGTCCGGCACCGCGTCGGCGATGTAGGTGAAGTTCCAGAACAGGCGGCCGTGGCTGGAGTTGATCGTGGCCACGAAGTAGCCGTTGACCGAGATGCCGGTGAGGAACTGCGCGTCCGACACCTGCCACGGCCCGATGCGGTCGGGGAACGCGTACCGGCCGATGTTGGACGAGCACAGGTTGATCGGCCCGTTGGCCTCCATGAACTCCATGAACGGCCGCGCCTCGGCCAACGACGGCGGGCACGCGCCGACCACCATCGTGACGAGGTTGAAGTGGTCGCCCTTCGCCTTGCGCCCGGTCAGGTCGTCGGTGATCGCGCGGGCCAGCTCCCAGAACGGCAGCGCCGGGTCCACCACGGACGGCACGGTGGCCACGTAGGTGCCCACCTCGTCGGGCCGCACGGGCGGTTCCAGCTCGCCGCGGAAGTCGATCGGCGAGCCCACCGCGAAGTGGCCGTGGCCGCCGCCCGCGTCCGCCGCCGCGGCCCGCACCAGCGCCGCGGTGATCGCGCCGTGCACGGTCGTGCCGTGCTCGCGCGCCGCGCGGGCCACCGCGTCCACCTGCTCGCCGGTCAGCTCGCGGTGCAGCAGGCGGGACCGGCGCTCGTCCAGCGGCACGCGGGTGGTCGGCTCGACCCGGCCCGGCTCGGTGCGCGCCATCAGCTCCTCGTCGCGGGCGGTCTGCTCGGCGAGCCGGGCCGCGCCCTCCTCGCCGGTGTGCCGGGCGGGGCGCAGCTCGTCGGGCGGCGGCAGCTCGCGGTAGGACTCCACCGGGCCGCCGGCGGCGGCCAGCTCCAGCCACTGCTGCGCCAGCGTGATCACGGTCGTGCCGTCGGCGATGATGTGCGGCACGACCACCAGCAGGTCGTGCACGTCGTCGTCGCCGCTGATCACCACGGCGCGGGCGAGCGGACCGGTGGCCGGGTCGACGCGGTCGAGCAGCTCGCGCTCGTTGACCTCGCGCACCCACTGGTCGTCGTGCTCGCGCCGCACGTGCCGCAACGGGATCGGCCGGTCGGTGGGCACCCAGCGCGGGTCCAGGCCGTCGTCGGCCACGATGGCCAGCCGCAGGAACGGGTGCCTGGCCTGCACGGCGTCCAGGCCGCGGCGCAGCACGTCGGCGGGCAGCCCGCCGCGCACCCTGGTGCGGGAGATGACGTTGAGCGTGGAGAGCTGGTCGCACATCCAGTACCAGCGCTCCACCGGGGACAGCGGGCGGATCGGCGTGGCCATCACTCGACTCCGGGGAAGATCAGGGCCTGCTCGTTCTGCCGGTCGAGCGTCTTCTCGGGGACGAACCGGAAGTACAGGCCGCGGGCGAAGGTCTGGAACGGGTTCTGGAGCTGCTCGGTGCGGCTGAGCCCGCGCGAGGCCAGCACCATGCCGCGCGCCCGGTCGCGCCGGCGGTCCTCGTAGGCGCGCAGCGCGGCCCGCGGGTCGTCGATGGTCTTGAGGCAGTGGGCGAGCACCGCGCCGTCCTCGATCGCGATGGCCGCGCCCTGGCCGAGGCTGGTCAGCATCGGGTGGGCGGCGTCGCCGAGCAGGGTCACCGGCCCGTCGCCCCACTGCTCCAGGAACGGCCGGTCCTGCGCGGGCAGGCTGGTGATGCCCTCCTCGGGGGTGGCCGCGATGACCTGCTGCACCTCGTCGGCCCAGCCGGCGTAGAGCCGCTGCACGCCCGCCTTGCCGCCGCGCCAGTCGGCCGCCTGCTCGGCGGGCATGTTCTTCGTGCCCCACCAGTAGACGTCGCCGCCGCCGATGTCGACCAGGCCGAACCGCTGGCCGCGACCCCAGTAGTGGGCCGCGTAGGCGTGCGTGACCCTGGGGTGGCTGAACTTGGGCGTCGCCCGCCACACCACGTAGTTGTAGTCCAGGGGCCGCTCGGGGCCGGCGATCGTGCGGCGGATGGCGGAGTTGAAGCCGTCCGCGCCGATCAGCACGTCGGCGCGGACCTCCCGGCCGTCGTCGAACGAGACCACCACGCCGTCGCCGTCGTGGGTGTAGCCGCTGGCGGTGGCGCCGAACTCGAACTTCGCGTCCGACGCCTGCTCCAGCAGCGCCTGCTGGAGGCTCGCCCGGTGGATGGCCAGGTTCGGCTGCCCGATCCGCCGGGCCAGCTCACCGAAGTGGATCGTCCTGATCGGACGGCCGCGCTTGGTCAGGAAGCTCAGCGACTCGAACACCAGCGACCGGCCGGTGAACTCGGGCGTGACGCCGACCGCGGCCAGCGCGGTGAGCGCGTTGCTCATCAGCGACAGCGCCGAGCCGACCGGGCGCAGCTCGCGGGCCCGCTCGTACACCTCGACCTCGAACCCGGCCCGGCCCAGCGCGGCGGCGGCCGTCAGGCCGCCCATGCCCGCGCCGACGATGACGATCTTCTTGCGCTTGCTCACGGTGCGGTCCCCTCGGCCCGGTTCGGGCTCAGCAGCGTGGTGATGGCGTCGGCGACGCCCGCGACGTGCGGCTCGTCCATCAGCACCAGGTGGTCGCCGGACACGGTGACGACGTCGAGCCGGCCGGTGGTCCAGTGCCGCCACCCGTTGTCGGGTTCGGCGTGCAGCGTGCCCGCGGCCCGGTGCATCGGCTTGAGCGAGTCGGGCAGCGGCCCGTCCGCGCGCAGCAGCGTCACGTCCAGGTCGGTCACCGGCGGCCGGTAGTCCAGCAACGCCCGCCAGTTGGCCCGGAACAGCTCGTACAGCCGCTTCACGGTGGCGCGCGAGGTGCCCCAGGGCAGCACGCCGGTGCTCATCGCGCGGTCCAGGACGCGGTCCAGCTTCTCGTCCTCGGAGAACTCCGCCGGCAACTGCTCGACCGCGTCCAGGCTGCGCTCGAACCACACCAGTTCCCAGTAGAAGAACTCCATCAGCGCGTCGTCGCCCACCGTCACCTCGTGGTCGCGGCGCATGGTGATCGAGTCGAGCAGCACCAGCTCCGCCACCGCGTCCGGGTCCTCGGCCCGCAGCACGCGCGCCATCTCGTAGGCGACGAACCCGCCGAACGACCAGCCGCCCAGCACGTACGGGCCCTCCGGCCGCACGCGCCGGATCGCGGCCAGGTAGGCGGCCGCCATCTCCTCGATGGACCGGGCGGGCGTGCTGCCCTGGTCGCTGCCCGCGGCCTGCAACGCGTAGACCGGCTGGTCCGGCGGCAGGTGGCGGGCGATGGGCAGGTAGCACAGCACGTGCCCGCCCAGCGGGTGCACCAGGAACAGCGGCGGCCGGTCGCCGTCGCGGCGGATCGGCACCAGCGGGTCGAACTCCGCCACCGCCGACTTCACCCGCAGCCGCTCGGCCAGGCCCGCCACGGTCGGCGTCTCGATCAGCGCGGCCAGCGGTACGCCGACGCCGTAGCGCTTCTCGATGGTGACGACGAGCCGCATCGCGGTCAACGACGTGCCGCCGTTGGCGAAGAAGTCGTCGTCCACGCCGATCTCGGACACGTCGAGCAGCTCGGTGAAGACCTCGGCCAGGTTGCGCTCGTACTCGTCGCGCGGCGCGACCCGCTCGGTGGAGTCGTCGCGGGTCAGCGGGATCTCCCGCAGCGCCGCGTCGTCGCGCTTGCCGCTGGGCGTCAGCGGGAACGCGTCCAGCCATCCGAAGTACGACGGCACCATGTACTCCGGCAGCTCCGCGCGCAACGACCCGGTCAGGTCCGCCATGTCCACGCCGTCGGCCTCGCCGGTGAGGAACGCGGCCAGGAACGCGTCGCCGTCGGGCCGCCTGCGGGCCACCACGGCCGCGCCGCGCAGGCCGGTGTGCCGCTCGGCCTGGCGCATGATCGCCAGCTCCACCTCGGCGGGCTCGATGCGGAACCCGCGCACCTTCACCTGCGTGTCGGCGCGGCCGAGCCAGATCACGCTGCCGTCGGGCAGCAGCCGGCCCAGGTCGCCGGTGCGGTACAGCCGCGCGCCCTCGCGCCACGGGTGCGGCAGGAACCGCTCCCGGGTGAGGTCGGGCGCGCGGTGGTAGCCGCGGGCCAGGCAGTCGCCGCCGAGGAAGATCTCGCCGGTGACGCCGACCGGAAGGGGCCGCAGGTCCGCGTCGAGCACCTGCACCTCGACGCCGTCCAGCGGCCGGCCGATCGGCGGCAGGTCGGGGAAGCGGGCCGGGTCGCCGGTCAGCGTGTGGTAGGTGACCTGGTGGGTCTCGGTCGGCCCGTACTGGTTCTCCAGCATCAGACCCGGCACCGCCGCGGCGAACGCGCGCACCTCCTCGGTGATCCGCATCTGCTCGCCGGACGACACGACCACGCGCAACGCGCCCGGCCGCACGCCCACCGCGTTGGACGCCTCCGCCAACCGCTGGAACGCCACCGCGGGCAGCAGCACCCGCTGCACCGCGTGCCGGTCGAGCAGCTTGAGCAGCGCGATCGGGTCGAGCCGCGTCTCGTCGGTCACCAGCCGCAGCTCACCGCCGCCGCAGTGGGTGGAGAAGATCTCCTGGAACGACATGTCGAAGCTCAGCGGCGCGAACTGGAGCGTGCGCAGGCCCGGTTCGCCGCTGGGCACGCGCAGCTGCCACTGCGTGTACCCGGCCCACATCCGGTGGGTCAGCTCGACGCCCTTGGGCCGGCCGGTCGACCCGGAGGTGAACAGCAGCAGCGCCAGGTCGTCCAGCTCCGGCGTGGGCAGCTCCACGTCCGCGTCGTGCTCGGCGGTCACGTCCGCGACCGGGATGACGATCGCGTCGTCCTGCGCCACGTGCGCGTGCTCGGGGTGCGCGACCACCCGGTACGGCCGGGCCGTGTCCAGGATCAGCGCGAGCCGGTGCGCCGGGTAGCTCACGTCCAGCGGCACGCACACCAGCCCGGCCCGCAGCACGCCCCAGATCACCGCGATCATCTCCGGCGACCGGTTGAGCGCCACGCCGATGGTCGCGCCGGGTTCCGCGCCGCCGGCGAGCAGCCGGGTCGCCACCGAGCGGGACACCCGCTCCAGCCCCCGGTACGTCCACGCGTGCTCGTCGCCGAACGTGACGGCCGGCTCGTCCGGCGTGGCCCGCGCCTGCCGCGTGAACCGGGTGACCACGTCGACCAGCGGCTCGGGGTGCGGCACGACGTCCCGGCGCGGCGCGAGGAACCCGAAGTCGACCGCGCCGTGCGGGTCGGCCACCAGCTCGCGCAGCACGCCGACGTAGGTGTCGGCGATCAGCGCGGCCTGGTCCCGGGTGATCGTGCGGCCGTCGGTGTCGACCCGCAGGAACGTGCCGTCGCCGACCGGGTCGGCGATGACGTTGACGAACAGCGAGAAGTTCGTCTCCTCCCACACCCGCAGGTCGGCCAGCTCCCGCAGCGGCTCCAGCACGTGCAGGTCCACGAAGTTGAACGCGGTCTGGAGCACGCCGCCGTGCGCCTGCTGGATCGCGCTGAGCGGGAACCGCCGGTGCCCGTGCCCGTCGCGCTCCTGCCGGAACAGCTCCCGGGCCACGTCGAGCCGGCTGCGGCCGTCGACGTCCGTGCGGACCGGGACGGTGTTGAGGAACAGGCCCACCATCCGGTCGGCCTCGGGCAGGTCCGGCCTGCCGTGCGCGACGACGCCGGTGACCACCGTGCCGGCGCGGGAGAACAGGTGCAGGGTCAGGCAGTGCGCGGCCAGCACGAGGGACTTGACCGGCAGCGAGTGCTCGGCCGCGGTCGCCCGGACCCGGTCGAGCAGCTCCGCGGGCAGGTCGACCCGGTGGGACGCGAACCGCGGCTCCTCCACCGGCTCGTGCGCGCGGAACCCGTCCAGCGCGGTCATCGCCGCGCCGTCGAGCAGGTCCGCCCAGTAGCGCGCGGCCTCCGGCGAGGTCAGCGCCCGGCGCTCCTCGCGCACCTGCCACGCGGGCGACGGCGCGGCGGGCGGCGCGGGGTCGCCCCGGTAGAGCGTCATCAGCTCGACGATGACGTTGGCGACGCTCCAGCCGTCGAGGATCGCGTGGTGGAAGCTGAGCACCAGGTCCAGCGCGTCGTCCCGGACGAACGCGGTGAACAGGTGCAGCGGCGCGCGGTCCAGCTCGTAGCGGTGGAACCGGCGCTGCTCGACGTGCCGGGAGATCACGTCCTCCGCGTCGGCCCGCCCGCGCAGGTCCACGACCTCCAGCCCGCCGGTGACGTGCTCGTGCACCAGTTGCAGCGGCTCGGAGAAACCCGCCAGGTCGAACGACGACCGCAGTGCCGGGTGCCGGGCCAGCACGGTGTCGAACGCCCGCCGCAGCGCCTGCTCGTCCCACTCGACGTCGAACCGGTAGCGGAACACGTCGTGGTAGACCGACGAGTCCGGGTGCCGGCTGGAGTGGAACAGCAGCCCGAGGCTGAGCCGGTTGACCGGGAACGCGTCGGCCAGCCCGGACAGCCGCGGCCGGTCCACTTCGGACACCAACTCGAACGGCGCCAGCCGCGCCTCGGGCGCGACGGTGGCCGAGAGCCGACCGGCCAGCTCCGCGACGGTGGGGTGGCTCATCAGGTCGGCCGGTTCGAACCGCAGGCCGCGGCGCTGCGCGCGGGCCCGCAGCCGCAGCATGACGATCGAGTCGCCGCCCAGCGCGAAGTAGTTGTCGTGGACGCCGACCTCGGGCACGCCGAGCACCTCGGCCCACACTTGCGCCAGCTCCGCCTCGACCGGCGTGCGCGGCCGGCCGTCCCGCGGCGCGGTGACGACCTCCGGCAGCCGCCGGCGGTCCAGCTTCCCGTTGGGTGACAGCGGGATCGCGTCGATCCGGGTGAAGAACGCCGGGATCAGGTGCTCCGGCACCGCCCGCGCCATCACCGCCCGCAGCTCGGCGGGGTCCAGCTCCTCGTCGGCCACGTAGTAGGCGACCAGGTGGGTGCCCAGCGCCTCGGAGTGCCGGTCGACCACGGCGGCCTCGCGCACGCCCGGCAGCGCGGCCACGTGGTCGCGCACCTCGCCCGGCTCGACCCGGTTGCCGCGGATCTTCACCTGGTCGTCCACCCGGCCCAGGTACTCGATCGCACCGTCGGCCAGGCGGCGCGCCCGGTCTCCGGTGCGGTAGAGCGTGCCGCGGCCGGTGAGGTGGTCGGGCACGAACCGCTCGGCGGTGAGCGCCGGCTGGTTCAGGTAGCCGCGCGCCACGCCGACGCCGCCGATGTGCAGCTCGCCGGGCGCGCCCACGGGCTGCGGCCTGCCCGCGCGGTCGAGCACGTGCAGCCGGATGTTGTCGATGGGCCACCCGATCGGGACGCGCGCGGGCGTGCCGGGCGGGCAGTCGTACGCCGAGACGTCGACCGTGGCCTCGGTCGGCCCGTAGAGGTTGACCAGCCGCGCGGAGTCGCCGAACACCCGGTTGAACCGGGCGACCTGCGCGGGCGGCAACGCCTCGCCGCTGCAGAACACCAGCCGCAACGACGACGCCGCCCGCCGCGCGCCCGGGTCGTCCTCGAGCAGTTCCAGCAGCGGCGCGAACATCGACGGCACGAAGTGGATCACCGTGACGCCGTCGCGCTCGACCGCCCGCAGCACCTCCCGCGGGTCCTTCTCCGCGCCGGGCGGCAGCAGCGACAGGCGGGCGCCGGTGAAACCCCACCAGAACAGCTCCCACACCGACACGTCGAACGACACCGGGGTCTTCTGGAGCAGCACGTCGTGCTCGCCGATCGGGTACCGGCGCTGCATCCACCACAGCCGGTTCACCACCGACCGGTGCTCGACCATCACGCCCTTGGGTCGCCCGGTGGACCCCGACGTGTAGATGACGTAGGCCAGGTCACCCGGCGCGGCCTGCGGCTGCACCGCGTGCGCGGGCGGCACGTCGGCCACCCGCAGGACCGTGCCGACCGAGCCCAGCGCGGCGGCGTCCACCTCGACGTCACCGACGAGCGCGACCTTCGCGCCGCTGTCCTCCAGCAGCAGCCGCACCCGCTCGGCCGGGTAGGTCGGGTCGACCGGCACGTACGCGCCGCCCGCGAGCTGCGCGCCCAGCACCGCGGGCAGCAGGTGCGGTCCCCGTTCGACCAGCACGGCCACCGGGTCGTCCCGCGTCACGCCCTGCGCCCGCAGCGCCGCGGCGACCGCGTTCACCCGTGCGGCCAGCTCGGCGTAGGTGGCGGTGACGCCGTCCGGCTGGACCAGCGCGACGCGCTCCGGCGTCCGCTCCGCCTGGCGGGCGAACAGCTCGGGCAGGGTCACGTCGTCGGGGAACGGCGCGTCGGTGGCGTTGTGCGCGTGCACGAGGTCGTGCCGCTCCTGCTCCGACAACGGGTCCAGCTCGCCGACCGACACCCCGGTCGAGGTGGCCAGCGCCCGGAAGAGGACCTGGATGTGCCGTGCCGCGGCCTCGATCGGGAAGTCCGCGTCGAACACGTCGGTCGCGCACTCCAGGTCGACCCTCGGGTCCTCGGCGCGGTCGAACTCCGAGACCCAGATCGCCAGCGCGTCCTGGTCGTGGCCGTGCGTCCGGGCCACGGTCTCGTAGGACAGGCCGGGCGTCGCGGGCGGTTTGCCCAGGTAGGCCACCGTGACGTCGAACAGCGGTTCGCGGGCCAGCTCGCCCAGGGGCAGCCGCTGGTGCTTCAACAACGCCCTGGTGTCCTGCCGCACCCGGGACAGCAGCCCGTCCACGGTCAGCCCGGCCGCGGTGCCCACGCGCATCGGCAGCGTGTTGGCGAACTGGCCGACGGTCTGCTTGGCCCGCCCGCCCGAGCGGTTGAGCACGGGCACGCCGAGCACCACCTCGTCGACCTGGTGCACCTTCGCCAGGTACAGCGCGACGGCGGCGGAGAACACCACGAACGGCGACTCGCCGCGGTCGCGGATGGCGTTGACCAGCGACCGCTCCAGCGGGAACGAGTACCGGCGCATCCGCCGGCCGCCCCGCGGGCTGCGCCGCGTGAACAGCACGGGCTCGACACCGGCCAGGGCCTGCCGGAAGAACTCGCGGTCCTCCTCGTGCCGCTCGGACCCCTCGTAGGTGTCCGCCGCGGTCAGCTCGGCGAACGACGGCGCGTGCTCGTCGGCGACGCCCAGGTACTCCTCGCGCACCCGCGTCAAGAACAGTTGCAGACCCCACGCGTCACAGATCACGTGGTGCGTGCGGACATATGCGTACACGCTCTCGCCCGCGTTCAGCAGGACGAGATCCACCAGCCGGTCACCGGTCAGGTCATAGGTAGTTGAAAATTCATCACGGAACCACCGTTCCACTTCGGATTCCCGATTCAACCGCACCCGGCGAACCGAGAATTCCGCGTCGTCGGCGAGCCACTGGTACGGCTCCCCGTCGTCTTCGGAAAAGCGAAGCCGAAATGCGTCGGTCCGCTGCGCCGCCGCCACCATGGCCTGGACCAGGCGGTCCTGGTCCACGTCACCGCGGTAGCGGTCATAAATGAAGACGGTGTACTGGTCCAGCTCCGGAAATTGAGCCCCGGCCACCCAGATGTCTCGTTGGTAAGGCGACAGTCGAAAACGAGCAGTACTACCCACCGAGCCCCCAGTGTGCTGCACCGAACATGATCCGCGATTCCGCGCCGGCTAGCGGGGCAACCGTATCAAGGCCCCTCGCGCGATTCCAGCGGCGACGTTTGTCACTTGGCACAAATGTCACCCAGGACAAAGAAGGGCGTTTCGCCCGGTTCAGCGCTGTGCCGCGAGCCGGTGGTGCGTCCGGCTGATGAGCGCCGCGAGCAGCTTCCCCGCGCCCGAGACCGTCTGCGGGTGCAGGCCGGTCAGCGCGGCGATGCGGCGCAGCCGGTAGTCCACCGTGCGCGGGTGCACCGTCAGGTGCCGCGCCACCCGCTGCCGGTCCCGGTCGAACGCCAGGTACAGGTACAGCGTGTGGATGAAGTCCTGGTGGTCGGCCAGCGGGTCGAGCAGGGCCGTCATCGTGGACGACAGCTCGCCGTTGGCGAGCATGGCCTCCTCCAGCGGGTGCGCGTCCACGCTGGTCGGGCTGGCCGCCAGGGCCAGGCTCGCGTACGTGGCCGCCCGCCGCGCCTCGGCCACCAACTCGTCCCGCTCCGCGCCGCGACCGACCCGCGAGACGCCGATCGGCAGGTTCGCGACCAGCTTCTCCCACCGGCGCACCAACCGGTCCTGCTCGGCGCGGACGGTGTGCGGCGAGGAGCCGGAGACCAGGGCGGTGACGCACCCCGGTGTGACGAGGTGGCCCGTGCAGCGGTCCAGCACGTCGGCGCAGACCTGTCTGCGCCGGTCGGGCCCGTCCGCGCACGTGGTGAAGTCGACCGTCACGGCCGCCAGGTAGGTGGCCTCCTCGGCGTCCGGCACGTCACCGTCGAGGCGCACGCGCACGTGGTGGTCTTGGGCAGGGATGAGCGGGGCAGGGTGGGTTAACTCCTGTTGCGGTGCCATGAACACTTCCCCCAGGGTTCTGCGACGATGCACGGCCCGTCACGTTCGGTGACGAGCCTGGTACACGGCTTCGAGTCAACCAACCGCCACATGAGCGTGCACCCGTCCAGACGGACCAATAGGGAGCGCGTGCGACCGACATCCGGGCTAAGGCACGGCGCCGGCGTTCCTGATAACGGGTGAGCGATCAGCCCGAACGGCGGGCGACGAAAGTCGTCGGCAGCACCACGGGCTCCCGGCTCGGCGCCGCACCCTCCAACCGGGCCAGCAACAGCCGTGCCGCGGCCTCGCCCATCTCCCGCATCGGCTGGCGCACCGTCGTCAGCTCGGCGTGCGCCGCGATGGGTATGTCGTCGAACCCGACCACCGCCACGTCATCGGGCACCTTCCGCCCCACGGCGTTCAGCGCCCGCATCACACCCAGCGCCGACAGGTCGTTGTGCGCGAACACCGCGTCGAACCGCAACCCCGTCGAGAGCAGCTTCTCGGTCGCCACCGCACCCCGGTCCGTCCCGAAGTCACCCTCCACCACCAACCGCGGGTCGACGTGCACCCCGGCCTCCCCCAACGCGTCCAGGAACCCGTCCAACCGCTCGCGCACGCACCCGAAGTTCGCCGGCCCGGTCACCACCGCGAACCCGGTCCGCCCCGCCGCCACCAGGTGCTGCGCCGCCGCCTGCGCCCCTTCCCGGTTCGTCGTGCACACCGAGGGGAACCCGGGCCGGCTCCCCCGGTCGTCGATCATGACCACGGGCAACCCCTGGTCGTGCAACGTCTCGATGTAGCTCAACGTGTCCGGCGGCTCTATCACCAACAACCCGTCGAACGCCTTCGCCGACACGTGACTGGCGAACTGCGCCAACGACTCGGACCCCCGGTTCACCGTGTAGAGCAGGAGCCCGTACCCCTCCGCCTCCAGCTCGTCGACCGCCCCCTGCACCACCTCACCGGTCCACGGCCAGGTCAACGAGGGCACCAACATCCCCACCGTCCGCGCCCGCCCCCGCGCCAACCCCACCGCACGGGCACTGGGCACGTACCCGACATCCGCGATGACCTGCCGCACCCGCGCCGCCGTCGCCGCGTCCACATCCGGTTTGCCGTTGAGCACACGGGACACGGTCGCCTTGCTCACCTGGGCACGCTGGGCGACTTCGGCGATCGTCACTCGCACTGTGCACTCCTCGACTAGGCCCCGTAACCGGTACCGAAACCGGTTCCGGACACGCAGTCAACCGCCCCGTGCACACAGCGTCAAGACCCGACCACCCCACCACAACCCGGACACACCGGTCAGACGCACCCATCCGAGCCACCACCGAACCCACCCAGCGAACCCCACCCCAACGGACTGGCCACGAGCCGGACTCGCACCGACCCGCCCGAGCCGCCCGCAGCCTGCTCCGAATCCCTGAGCCGCCCCCCGAGCCGCCCCAACCCTCAGGCCAACACCGCCCGCCCCTGCGGCGTCAACTCCGCCCGCACCCACACCCCGGCCGCATCCCGCTGCGCCGGACGGACCAACCCGGCGTGCGCCAACTCCCGCGCCGCCACCTGGTCGCTGCACAGCAACCCGTCCACCTTCAGATCCGGCTCACTGCTCCGCGTCACCTCGGCCCGCCCCGCCGCGATCGCCCGCAGCAGCGCCCGTGCCCAGTGGTTCAACTCGTCATCCATGATCTTTCACCGTCGTCCCCAGAAGAGGTTGTGCACCTCCTCTATCGCCGCAGCACCCGGAAGTCTTACTTCGGTAAGGTCAGTCCCATGGGGACGATCGCGGCCGTGAGCCGGAGCGGGGAGTACACGTTCACCAAGCCCAACCAGGACTCGATCACGCTCCTCGCGGGTCTCGGCGTCGAGGGCGACGTGCACCAAGGCGTCACGGTGAAGCACCGGTCACGCGTCAAGCGCGACCCGACCCAGCCGAACCTGCGCCAGGTGCACCTCATGCACGCCGAGCTGCACGACGAGCTGAACGCCCACGGCTTCGCCGTCGCCCCGGGCCAACTGGGCGAGAACATCACCACCCGCGGCGTCGACCTGCTCGGGCTGCCGACCGGCACGCGGCTGCACCTCGGCCCCCACGCCGTCGTCGAGGTGACCGGTCTGCGCAACCCGTGCCCGCAGATCGAGGCGTTCCAAGCCGGTCTGCTCAAGGAGGTCGTCGGCCGCGACGAGGACGGCAACGTCGTCCGCAAGGCGGGCATCATGTCGATCGTCCTGGTGGGCGGCGAAGTGCGCCCCGGCGACGACATCCGCGTCGAGCTCCCGTCCGAACCCCACCTCCCCCTCGCCCCCGTCTGACGAGGGGCCCGCTCCACAACGGATCGACTTCGCCCGCCGGAACCCGAATCCTCGCTCGTCCGCGAGTTCGCCGAGTCCCCCGGCTTGGACTGCGTGACGCTGCTCGGCACCCAGCTCGCGCCCCAGGACCTGATCGGCGTGCCCGACCCGGTCGACGGCCGCTCCCGTTCCGCCCGCACGGCCCGGTCTTCCGGATGAGCCGACCGGACTACCCTCCGCACCCGTGGCACAACTCCTCGCGGGCAAGGTCGTGCTCGTCACGGGAGCCGGCGGGCTCATCGGACGCGGGATCGCGCTGCGGTTCGCGCGAGCCGGCGCGGCCGTGGTGGCCCACACCCGGCACAGCGACGTCACCGCGCTCGTCTCCGACATCACGGCCGCCGGCGGCAGGGCCGTCGGCGCGCACGCCGACCTCGCGGACGAGGACGAGTGCCGTCGTCTGGTGCACGAGGCCGCCGAGTGGGACGGCCGGTTGGACGCCCTGGTGAACAACGCCGGCGTGCAGCCGGTGCGAGACCTCGCGGGCATGACGGCGGCCCAGTGGCGCGAGGTGGTGGACCTCAACCTCACCAGCGCGTTCTGCTGCACCCAAGCGGCGGCGGAGGTGCTGCCGGCCGGCGGGTCGGTCACGCACATCGCGTCGATCGAGGGCACGCACCCCGCCGCCGGGCACGCGCACTACAGCGCGTCGAAGGCCGCGCTCATCATGCACGCGCGCTCGGCCGCCCTCGAGTACGGCCCGCGGGGCATCCGGGTCAACACCGTCTCCCCCGGGCTGATCGACCGGCCGGGGCTCGCCGACGAGTGGCCCGACGGGGTCGACCGGTGGACCCGCGCCGCGCCGCTCGGACGGCTCGGTCGACCCGAGGACGTTGGTGACGCCTGCGTTTTCCTCGCCTCGCCGATGGCGTCATGGATCACCGGAAACGACCTGGTAGTAGACGGCGGGATCAGCTCGCGACCCACCTGGTGAGCTATTCGCGACGAATTGGAAATGTTAATTCACAGATTACGACATCCCGGTGAGATGCGATTCCGCTCGAATATCCACCACTCGATCGGGTCACCCCGGTGCCATGCGACGAACACGAACCCTCATGGCGTCCTTGTTCGCCTCCGGCCTGCTGGCCGCTCCGCTGATCGCCACCGGAACGGCGTCCGCCGCGCCGCCGGAGACCGATCTCGTGCTGGCGGTCCACCAGGAGGAGACCGGGGTCGAGACGACCCGGCTGACCTGCGACCCGGCGGCCGGCGAGCACCGGTTGGCGCAGGTGGCGTGCGGCGAGATCGCGGCCGCCGGCGGTGACTTCACCCAGTTGCCCGGCACCGACCCGCAGTTGTGCACCTTCGACTACCGCCCCGTGACCGCGATCGCGTTCGGCTCGTGGCGCGGTGAGCCGGTGCGTTATGTCGAGGAATTCCCGAACCGGTGCGTGATGGAGCAGGAGACCGGCACGGTCTTCTCGTTCTAACCGCGACCGCCTTTTCCGTCCACCTGTCCGAATAATCTGTCACGACCCCGCGGCCGAGCCCCGGCCGCGGGGTCGTCACACATTCGCCGACTGTTCCCCGTCACCGGACGGCCACGGTGCGTGGGGCCGGGATGTTTGTTGTTGCGAACAAGGTTAGCCCTCCGCCACCGGGGTAGGTCGGTAGGCGAGAGCACCCCGACCTTGAGGAGTCAGTCGTGGACGAGAACCAGGTGGGTGCGGTCCGCGAGACCGCGGGACAGGAGGGCACGGCCGTGGCGCAGCACGCCAGGCAGGCCGTCGGAGAGGTGCGTTCGACCGCGCGTGAGCAGGTCGGCCAGGTGGCCCACGAGGCGACGGGCCAGGCCAAGCACGTGGTGCGCGACATGCGGGAACGCGTCGCCACCGAGGCCGAGGAGCAGGCGCGGCGGGTGTCGCGGCAGATCGACCGGATCGCGGACGAGCTGGGCTCCATGGCCGACGGCTCCGGTCCCGACTCGCTGACCGCGGGCGCGTTGCGCCAGGTCTCCGACGCCGGTCGGCAGGCGGCGCGCTACCTCGACGAACGGGGTGCGCGCGGGCTGCTGGACACGGCGCAGGACTTCGCGCGGCGCAAGCCGGGCACGTTCCTGATCGGCGCGGCGGTGGCCGGTTTCCTGGTCGCCCGCGCCGCGAAGAGCATGAGCGGTCCCGACCAGTCGCAGTCCCGGCAGCCGCAGCCGCAGCACGGCTACACCGACCACACGCCGACCACGCCGGTGACCACGCCGACCGCCGTGCCGCCGTCGTCGCCCGCTCCGGCCCCGATGCTGTCGGAGTACGGCACGTTGGCGCCGCAGATCCCGGCCGACCACCCGACGCCGTCGCCGCGCGCCCCCTACCAGCCGGAGGGATCGCCGTATGTCCAGCGCTGAGACCCGGATGACGGGCGGCCGGGTGCCGGAGACCCGCATGCCGAGTGGCGCCGTGCCACCCGGGGGCGCGGTGCCGCCCGGCGCGGTGCCGCCTCCCGGTGCCATGCCGCCTCCCGGTGCGGTGCCCCACGGTGGTGGGGTGCCGCACGGCGGAGTGCCGCACGACGCGGTTCCGCACGGCGCGGTGCCCGCCGACGAGGACACCTCGTTGGGCCGGCTCATCGGTGACCTGACCGAGGACCTGTCGCGGCTGATGCGCCAGGAGCTCGAACTGGCCAAGGCCGAGATCAGGCAGGAAGCCGGCAAGGCGGGCAAGGCCGCCGGGATGCTGGGCGCGGCCGGGTTCGCCGGGTACATGACCGCGGTCCTGCTCAGCCTGGCGCTGGCCTTCGGCCTGGCGACGTTCATGGGGCTGGGCTGGGCGACGCTCGTCGTCGCCGTGCTGTGGGGCATCGCCGGGTTCGCCCTGTTCTCCGCGGGCCGCTCGCGGCTGCGGAAGGTCAACCCGAAGCCGGAGCGCACCATCGAGACGTTGAAGGAGGACGTGGAATGGGCCCGTCACCCGACCAAATAAGGCAGGACATCGACCGGACTCGCGCGGAGCTGGTGGCGGACGCCAACCGGATCGTCGACCACACCAGGCCGCGCAACATCGCCCAGCGCCGGGTGGACCGGGTGCGACACCGGATGAGCACGTTGAAGGAGCGAGTCATGGGCACGGTTCCGGAGACCGCCTCGACCCTGCAGGACCGCACGTCGGGCATGGCCTCCACGGTCGGCGAGCGGGCGCAGGGCGCCGCGTCGACCGTGAGCGACAAGGCTCAGTACGCGGCCTCTACGGTCGGTGACAAGGCGCAGCAGGCCGCGTCCGCGGTCGGCGAGAAGGCCCAGGAGGCCGCGCACGCCGTCCAGCAGGCGCCCGAGCAGGCCCGGCAGCAGGCCCGCGGCAACCCGCTGGCGGCGGGGCTGATCGCGTTCGGCGCCGGTGCGCTGGTCGCGACGCTGATCCCGGCGACGCGGGCGGAGCAGGACGCGGTGCGGCAGCTCAGCGAGCGCGCGGGCGGCGCGATGGAGCCGGTGAAGGAAGCCCTCACCGAGTCCGCGCAGAAGTTGAAGGACGACGCGAGCACCGTGGTCGGCGAGGCCGCGGAGCAGGTCAAGCAGGTCGCCCAGGAGGCCACGCAGACGACCGTGGAGCAGGCCAAGGGCTCGGCCCAGGAAGTCGGCCAGCACGCCCGCGAATCGGGTCAGCAGGTCAAGTCCGAGCTCCGCAGCCAGTAACCCCGTCCGCGCAACCCCCGTCCGCGAGCAGCGCCGACCCCACCCGGGGCTCGGCGCTGCTCGCGTGGTCCGGGCAGCCTCGGATCAGTCCCTCGCGAGGATCGGCTGGGCCACGGCGAACGCGCGGTTCGCGGCGGGGACGCCCGCGTAGACGCCCACTTGCAGCAGCACTTCCTTGATCTCCTCGGGCGTCACGCCGTTGCGCAGGGCCGCGCGCACGTGCATGGCCAACTCGTGCTCGTGCCCGAGAGCGGCCAGCACGGCGAGCGTGACGCACGACCGCACCCGCCGCTCCAGGCCCGGCCTGGTCCACACCTCGCCCCACGCGTACCGGGTGATGAAGTCCTGGAAGTCGGCGGTGAACGCGTCGGTGCCGGCGACGGCGCGGTCCACGTGCTCGTCGCCCAGCACCTCCCGCCGCACGCGCATGCCCTCCTCGTGGCTCACAGGTGCGCCTCCATGATCGCCGAGACCTCGTCGGCCGACTCCACGTTCGCCAGGTGCGCCCCCGGCACGAGGTGGAACGTCGCATTCGGCACGGAGTCGGCGATGAACCGGCCGCACTCCGGCGGCGTGGCCTCGTCGGCCGCGCCGGAGATGACGACCGTCGGCGCCTCGATCACCGGCAGCACGGACCGCAGGTCCATCGCCGCCAACGCCTCGCAGCACCCGGCGTACCCCTCGTCGTCCACTGAGGACAGACCGGCGGCGAACGCGGCGACCACCTCCGGCGACCGCGCGCGGAACGCCGGGGTGAACCAGCGGCCCACCGCGGCGGGCGCGAGGGAGCCGGTGCCCGACTCCCGCACGGCCGCCGCCCGCTCCAGCCACGGCTGCGCCGTCGGGAACGCGGCCGTGGTGCAGCACAGCACCAGCCGCTCGATCCGCTCCGGCGCGTGCCCGGCCAGCCACAGGCCCACCATGCCGCCCATGGACACGCCGCAGTACGACACGCGGGCCAGCCCGAGCGCGTCGAGCAGCTCCAGCACGTCGTCGGCGAGGTCGTCGATCCGGTACGGCCCGTCCACCACCCCGGAGCCGCCGTGGCCCCGGTGGTCGTAGCGCAGCACGCGGAACCGCCGGTGCAGCACGGGAAGCTGCCGGTCCCACAGCCCGGTGGTGGTGCCGAGCGAGTTGCCCAGGACGACGACCGGCGCGTCCTCCGGCCCGCTCAACTCGTAGTGCGGCTTCACGGCCGGTCCCTCCCCCGGTGCGCCGCGAGGGCGCGGTCGGTGAACTCGCCCGCGCGGCCGGTGTACCCGGCCGGGTCGAGCGCGTCGTCCAGCTCCTTCTCCGACAACCCGATCCGCAGGTCGGCCAGCAGCGCGTCGCGCAGCGGCTGCCCGGCCGCCGCCGCGGTCCGGCACACCTCGGCGACCAGGTCCTGCGCCTCCGACCGGCCGATGCGGTCGGCGAGCCGCACGGCCACGTTCTCGGCCATCAGCAGCCCGCCGGTCAGGTCGAGGTTGCGGCGCATCCGCTCCGGGTCGACCCGCAGCCGCGCCAGCAGCTCCCGCGTGCCGCGCACCGCGCCGCCGACCAGCCGCAGCAGCTCGGTGACGGTCTGCCACTCGCTGTGCCACGCGCCGGCCGCGCGTTCGTGCTCCTGCGCCATCGCCGACAGCACGGTCGCCACCAGTCCCGGCACGCGGTGGGTGCACGCGGTCACCAGCACGGCCCGCACCGGGTTGTGCTTGTGCGGCATCGCCGACGACGTGCCGCCGTCGCCCTCGGCCACCTCGGCGACCTCGGTCTGCGCGAGCAGCACCACGTCCTGCGCGATCTTGGCCAGCACGCCGGACGCCTCGCCCAGCGCGCACGCCAGCTCGGCCACCCTCGTCCGGTCGGTGTGCCACGGGATCACCGGCGCGACCAGGCCGAGCTGGGCGGCCAGCTCCGCGGTCAGGTCACCGCCCGAGCCCGCCGCGGCCTGGGTGCCCGCCGCGCCGCCGAACTGCACCGCCAGCCGCCGCGTGCGCACGCGGGTGAGCGCGTCCTCCGCCTCGTCCACCGCGACCAGCCAGCCCGCGCACTTGAGCCCGAACGTGGTCGGCAGCGCGTGCTGGGTCAACGTGCGGCCGGCGATCAGGGTGTCCCGGTGCCGCCGGGCCAGCCGCTCGCACTCGGCGGCCACGCCGCGCAGCCCGGCCAGGATCGGCCCGAGCGCCCGGTGCGCGACCAGCGACAGCGCCGTGTCCACCACGTCCTGGCTGGTCGCGCCGTTGTGCACGGCCGCGCGGCCCTCGGCGGTGACGTGCGCGCCGATCGCCCGGACCAGCGGCACGACCGGCGTGCCCGAGGTCAGCGCGCCCTCACCCAGCACGACCGGGTCGTAGTGGCCGACGTCGATGGCCGTGACCACCATGCGGGCGGCCTCCGGGGACACGATGCCCGCTCTGGCCTGCACGATCGCCAGCGCCCGCTCGAAGTCGAGCATGGCTCGCAGCCACGCCCGGTCGCAGGTCTGCTCGTCCACGTCCGGGTCCGTGAACAGCGTGCCCCACAGCGAGCGCGTGCCCGGTTCTCGCGGCCCGATCGGCCGGCCGCCGTGCTCAGAGGTCGAAGAAGACGGTTTCATGCTCCCCTTGCAGGTGGATGTCGAAGCGGTAACCAAGAGGGCGGGTTACCGGCGGCTCGCTCCCGACGATCGCTGCGATCAGGGTGGCACGCCTGGTCTCCTCGATCGAGGCGAGCACCGGGTCCTCGGCGTTGGCCTCCTCCTCGTCGGGGAAGTAGATCCGCGTGACCAGCCGCACCAGCATGCCCCGGCAGAACACCGACACGTCGAGGTGGGGTGCCTCCCAGCCGTCCCCGGCCGCGGGCAGCGGGCCGGGTTTGACGGTCAGCAGCGAGTACCGCCCCTCGGGGTCCGTGGCGCTGCGGCCGAAGCCGCGGAAATGGTCCCAGCGCACCGCGCCGCGCGGGTCGTCGGGGTGGTCGAACCGGCCGTCCGGGTCGGCCTGCCACGTCTCGACCACCGCGTCCGGCACCGGCGCGCCCGCGCCGTCGTAGACCGTGCCGCCGATCCGGATCGCGCCGGGCGTGCCCTCGGGCACCACGAACGGTCCGTCCGGCCACACCAGGCCGAACGAGAAGAACGGGCCGACGGTCTGCGACGGCGTGGTCTGGAGCCCGGCGTACGAGTCACTCATCGTCGTCGTCCTCTTCCTCCAGCGGCGTGGCGTTCTTGCCCCGCAGCACGATGTCCCACCGGTAGCCCAGCGCCCACTCCGGCACGGTCGTGCCCAGGTCGAACCGGGCCACCATGGCCTCGCGGGCCTTCGGGTCGCGGACCGAGTTGAAGATCGGGTCCTGGGCGAACAGCGGGTCGCCCGGGAAGTACATCTGGGTGATCAGCCGCTGGGTGAACGCGGTGCCGAACAGCGAGAAGTGGATGTGCGCGGGCCGCCACGCGTTGTCGTGGTTGCGCCACGGGTACGCGCCGGGCTGGATGGTGGTGAACGAGTAGCGGCCCTCGGCGTCGGTGGTGGTTCGGCCGACGCCGGTGAAGTTCGGGTCCAGCGGCGCGGGGTGGCGGTCCAGGTCGTGCCGGTATCGGCCGCCCGCGTTGGCCTGCCAGACCTCCAGCAGGGTGCCCGCGACCGGGCGGCCGTCGCCGTCGAGCACGCGGCCGGAGACGATGATCCGCTGGCCCTGCGGCTCGCCGTCGTGACCGGCGGTCAGGTCGTGGTCGTGGGGTCCGACGCGGCCCTCGCCGAGCAGCGGCCCGGTGATCTCGCCCAGCCGCTGCGGCAGCAGCACGAAGGGCCGGTGCGGCGCCCGGAGCACGTTGGACCGGTACTCGGGGAACGACACGGGTGGGTGCGACGGCGTGTCCGGTCGGTAGGTGTGCGGCTGGTGGGTCGGCACCGGGGTCTCCTGTTCGTCGTGCCGAAGGGAGTTATCGCGCGGTCAACGCGCGGAGCACGGCGAGCTCGTCGGCCGTGGGCGGCTCGCCGCGGTCGAGGTCGTCGGCGACGCGCAGGTCCCAGCCGGTGCGCTCGCGCGCGGTCGCGAGGTCAACGCCGGGGTGCAGCGCGGTCAGCACCAGCTCGCGGGTGTCCGGGTCGGGTCGCAGCACGCCCAGGTCGGTGATCACCAGTCGCGGTCCGGCGCCGGTCAGGCCCAGCGCCTCGCGCTCACCGGGCCCCGAGCCGAAGCCGAACGAGGTGACGAAGTCGACCCGTTCCACGAACGACCGCCTGGTCTGGCGCACCACCACCACGACCTCGCGGCACGACGCGGCGATCTCGGGCGCGCCGCCCGCGCCGGGCAGCCGCACGCCGGGGTTGCGGTAGTCGCCGCCGATCACGGTGGTGTTGATGTTGCCGAACCGGTCGAGCTGGGCCGCGCCGAGGAAGCCGACGTCGATGCGGCCCGGCTGCAACCAGTAGTTGAAGATCTCCGGCACGCCGACCACGCTGACCGCCGTGTCGGCCAGCACGCCGTCGCCGATCGACAGCGGCAGCCGGTCCGGTTTCGCGCCGATCGTGCCGGACTCGTAGACCAGCACGAGGTCCGGCGCGTGCGTGCGGCGGGCCAGGTTGGCCGCCGTGCTGGGCAGCCCGATGCCGACGAAGCACACCGCGCCGTCGCGCAGCGCCCGCGCCGCCGCGACCGTCATCATCTCGTCGGAGGTGTAGCCGGTCCCGGGCTCGCCGTCGTTCCCGGCGTGGTGATCGGTGCTCACGCGACGCTCTCCAACCACTGCGCGAACCGGTCCCGGTCGCGGCTGATCCCGTCCCAGGCCACGTAGAAGTCGTTGTCCCGCACCGAGTAGTCGTGCGCGTAGGACGGGTGCGCGCCGCCCGGCACCTCGGCGACGTAGTCCACCACCCAGGACGGCAGCACCACCGCGCCCGGCCGCGGCTCCAGCTCGTCCACGACCTCCTCGACGGTGACCAGCGAGCGGGTCGCGGCCAGCACCGCCTCCTTCTGCACACCGGTGATCCCCCACAGCTGCACGTTGCCGCGCCGGTCGGCGCGCTGGGCGTGCACGACGGCGGCGTCCAGCCGCAACGCGGCGACGGCGGTCAGCACCTCGCCGGTGAACGGGCAGGTCACCGACGCGATGTTGGCGGTCTGGGCGGGCAGGTCGGTGCCGGTGTAGCCGCGCAGCACCGCGAACGGCAGCCCGGACGCCGCGGCGACGTACCGGTTGGCCATGCCCGCGTGGCTGTGCTCCTCCAGCTCCAGCGGTCGCGGCCAGCCGTTCTGCACGGCGTCGCGGAACCGGTGCAGCGAGCCGACACCGGGGTTGCCGCCCCACGAGAACACCAGCTTGCGCGCGCAGCCCGCGCCGATGAGCTGGTCGTACAGCACGTCGGGCGTCATCCGGACCAGCGTCAGGTCGCGCCTGCCCTGCCGGATCACCTCGTGCCCGGCGGCGAACGGGATCAGGTGCGTGAACCCCTCGAAAGCCACGGTGTCGCCGTCGTGCACGACGTGCGCGACGGCGTCCGCGAGGGGGGCGATGGTGGCCAATCCGACCTCCGGTGGTGCACCGCCGGAGGTCGGCGGTGACGTGCGGCGAACCGCGGTGGACGTGGCGGAACGCTAGGGAGCGCGCCGGATCCGGGTCAACGGGATCTTCCACTCACCGGAAGCCCGGACCTCCTCGCGCACTCCGCGGTCGGCGGAACTCCCCCGGCGGTGCCCGCACCATCCACTTCGGACTCCGCCGGTGTCGGAACGGAACCGGCCTTGCGGACTGGGCCGGGGCTGTGGGTATGTTGCGGGCTGTGACGACGCCGGTGGTACGCGTGATCGAGTGGTCGGGGAAGTCCTGGGACGGTCCGTCCGAGACGGACTTGCACGACCTGCTCGCCGACCTGAACCTGACCCATCGACACCTCATCGTGGAACGCGCCGACCTGGAACCCGCCGGGCAGCACTACATGCAGGTCCACCTGAACGACGACCTGAGCCACCAGGTCGAGTACCGGGAGGGCGGCCCGGACCGGCACTTCCACGCGCAGGTGCCCCGCCAACCCGACGTGATCGGGGTCGGGCCCGTCGCGGCGGTGCTCGCGGACTGGGCGTTCGGCCGCCAGGGGTGGCGCGAGGCCCTGCACTGGGTGCCGCTGTCGATGGATCAGTCCACCAGGCCCTGACGGCGCGTCGGGTACGAGGGCCACGGGCCCAGCTCGGGCAGCGGCACGGCGGAGGTGGGCGGCTCGTCGGGCACCCGGCCGGCGAGCCAGGCGGCGAGGTCGCGCACCCCGCCGACCACTTCCGCGCCCGTGCCCCACACCCGCGGCACGTCGGTCGCCCGCAGCGCCACGCCGTCGGGCAGCCGCGGCCGCAGCACGCCGATGGTGTGCACGGCGAACTCCGCGCTCCACTCCCCCGGCCGCACGCCCAGGTCGAGGTCGAGCAGGTGGATCCACACCTCGCGCCAGCGGGTGAACACCGGCGGCACGGGGTCGGGAACGGCCGGGTCGGCGGGCTCGGACCAGTCCGCGACGGCCGCCCACGCCCGTTCCAGGCGTTCGGCCTGCTCGACGGTGGCGGCGCGGTGCTCGGCCGCGCTGCGCGACGCGGTGGCCTCGATGATCGCGTCCCGCTCGCCCGGCTCCCACAGCGGGACCTGCTCGCCGCGGGCCGCGTGCTCGACCACCCGGCTGCGGGCGCGGGCGGCGTCGGCCAGGTGGGCGAGCACGTGCCCGCGCGTCCAGCCCGGCAGCAGGGACGGTCGCGCGACCTGCGCGTCGGTGAGGTCGGCGACCACCGCGAACAGCCGGCGGTGGGCTCGCACGACCGCGTCCAGGGGTGGCTCCACGCGTCCCGACCCTAGCGAGGTGTGCCGCCGCCGGCGACGTCCCGACCCCGTCCGCCCGCCTTGCGCTTGTCGGCCGATGTCGACATCGGCCGGTGTCCACAAGGGCCGGGCGGCAGGGAGAACGGCGCACCGGCCCCGACGGCGAGGATCAGGGAGCCGCCTGCACCACGAGCAGCGTCAGGTCGTCGTGCTCCGCCGGCCCCAGCCAGTCGAAGACGACGCGGCGCAGGTGGTCGGACACCGCCTCGGCGGACAGCCCGGCGCAGTCGGCCAGCGCCGCCTTCAGCCGCACGTCGCCGAACAGCTCCTGCCGGTCGTCGTGCTTGCGCGCCTCGGTCAACCCGTCGCTGTAGAGCAGCAACGTCTCCCCCGGCGCGAGGGCGACGGTCGTCTGGTTGAACCGCACCTCCGGCAGCACGCCCACGATGCCGCCGTGCACGGCCACCTCGTCCACCCGCCCGTCGGCGCGCAGCACCAGCGGCGCGGGGTGGCCGCCGGCGGCCAGGGTCAGCCGCAGGCCGCCCGTCTGCACGGGCAGCATCGTGCCGACCACGAGCGTGGTGAACAGCCGGCTGCCCGCGGCCCGGAGCGCGGCGTTGAGCAGGTGCAGCAGGTGCGCGGGCCGCTGCTCGACCACGAGCAGGGCGTGCAGGCTCTGCCGCACCCGGCCGCTGTGCGCGGCGGCCTCCAGGCCGTTGCCCGCCACGTCGCCGAGCACGAACGCCGCGCTGCCGTCCTCGCGCGGGTGCACGTCGTAGAAGTCGCCGCCGATCAGCACCCGCCGGTGCGCGGGCTCGTAGACGCTGGCCAGGCGCACGCCCGGCACGTCGGGCAGCGGGGTGGGCACCAGGTTCGCCCGCAGCGCCTCCACGGTCCGCTGCTGCTCGCCCAGCCGGGTGCTCGACTCGACCGCCGCCGCGGCCCGTGCCGCGTACCGCTTGAGCAGGTCCACGTTCCACGTGCCGCCGAAGCACACCAGCGCGCCGCCCTCGGTCAGCGGCACGGCCACGCCCACCCCGGACGCGCCCCACGGGCCGTCACCCAGCTCGGTGAGCTCGGCGTGCTCGACCACGCGTTCCAGCACGGCGACCAGACCGGGCACGGTCCCGGCGACCTGCCGCGTGGTGCGGGCCACGGCGACGTCACCCGCGGGGGTGCGCCGCCACCATTCGAGACGGCCGCGGGCACCGGGCAGCACCACGACGGTGTGCTCGGCGGGTGCCAGCTCGACCACGGTCCGCAGCGCGTCGGCGCGTTCGGCGAGCGACGACATGCGCCGCGCGGCCTCGTCCAGGTACTCGTCCACGCCCCGGTACCAGGCGACCCACCCGCCGCCGAGGTCCTGCCGCCGGCCGCGCCCGCCCGCCACCTCGTCCGGCAGCGTCGACCCCGTCCTGGCCTGCGGGAACAGCACCGACGCGAGGGAGTTGACCATCCGGACGACACCTTCCGGGTCCAGCACGACGACGGCCTCGTGGAAGCCGTCGACCACGCGACGCCACGCGTCGAGGTCGAGGCCCGTATCGGCGCCTTGCCGGTAGCCCTGGGCCATCACGGCTCCTGTGTGTCGGGTCGACCCAACCTATCGGACAAGTTGCCACCAACAGTGGCAGGCTTGGCGCAGTTCCGCTGACATCGGAGGCTCGTGTGACGACCGCCCAGGACGACACGGACGTGACCCTGGCCCGACTGCTGACCGCGATGCGGGAGATGAAGGACGGCAACTTCCGCCGTCGCCTCGTCGTGCCCGGCAGAGGCGGGCACCGCGACGGGATGACAGCCGAGCTGGCCGAGGTCTTCAACGAGATCGCGGAGCGCAACCAGTGGCTCGTCGGCGAGCTCGTGCGGGTGCGCCAGTCGGTCGGCCAGGAGGGCAGGCTCGGCGAGCGGTTGGCCCCGAGCACCGCCACCGGCGGCTGGGCGACGGCCGCGGACGCGGTGAACGGCCTGATCGAGGACCTGACCCGGCCGACCGCCGAGCTGAGCCGCGTGCTCGCCGCGGTCGCCGAGGGCGACCTGTCGCAGGAGATCGTGGTCGACGCGCGGGGCGAGGTCGCGGCGCTGGTCGAGAGCTTCAACTCGATGACGGCGACGCTGCGGACGTTCGCGGGCGAGGTCACCCGGGTGGCGCGCGAGATCGGCACCGACGGGCGGCTGGGCGGCACGGCGGTCGTGCCGGGGGTGGCGGGCACCTGGAAGGACCTGACCGACTCGGTCAACTTCATGTCCGACAACCTGACCAAGCAGGTCCGCGACATCGCGCAGGTGGCGACGGCGGTGGCGCAGGGCGACCTGTCGCAGAAGATCACCGTGACGGTGGCGGGCGAGATGTTGGAGCTGAAGGACACCGTCAACACGATGGTGGACCAGCTGTCGTCGTTCGCCGACGAGGTCACACGGGTGGCGCGCGAGGTGGGCACCGATGGGCGGCTCGGGGGCCAGGCGCAGGTGCCGGGCGTCGCGGGCACGTGGCGGGACCTGACCGACAACGTCAACTTCATGGCGAACAACCTGACGTCCCAGGTCCGCAACATCGCCCAGGTCGCGACGGCGGTCGCGCAGGGCGACCTGTCGCAGAAGATCACGGTCGACGCGCGGGGCGAGATCCTGGAGCTGAAGTCGACCATCAACACGATGGTCGACCAGCTGTCGTCGTTCGCCGACGAGGTCACACGGGTGGCGCGCGAGGTGGGCACCGATGGACGGCTGGGCGGTCAGGCGCAGGTGCCGGGCGTCGCGGGCACGTGGCGGGACCTGACGGATTCCGTGAACTTCATGGCGGGCAACCTGACGTCCCAGGTCCGCAACATCGCCCAGGTGACGACGGCGGTCGCGCAAGGTGACCTGTCGCAGAAGATCGACGTGGACGCGCGGGGCGAGATCCTCCAGCTCAAGACGACGATCAACACGATGGTCGACCAGTTGTCGTCGTTCGCGGCGGAGGTCACGCGGGTGGCGCGCGAGGTCGGCAGCGACGGGCGGCTGGGCGGTCAGGCGCAGGTGCCGGGCGTGGCGGGCACGTGGCGGGACCTGACCGACTCGGTGAACTTCATGGCCGGCAACCTGACGTCCCAGGTCCGCAACATCGCCCAGGTCGCGACGGCGGTCGCGCGGGGTGACCTGTCGCAGAAGATCACGGTGAACGCGCGGGGCGAGATCCTGGAGTTGAAGGACACCATCAACACGATGGTCGACCAGCTGTCGTCGTTCGCCGACGAGGTGACGCGGGTGGCGCGCGAGGTCGGCACCGACGGCCGGCTGGGCGGCCAGGCGCAGGTGCCGGGCGTCGCGGGCACGTGGCGGGACCTGACCGACTCGGTGAACTTCATGGCCAACAACCTCACCGCGCAGGTCCGGTCGATCGCGCAGGTCACGACGGCGGTGGCCGGCGGCGACCTCTCGCAGAAGATCACCGTCGACGCGCGGGGCGAGATCCTGGAGCTGAAGTCGACCATCAACACGATGGTCGACCAGCTGTCGTCGTTCGCCGACGAGGTCACCCGCGTCGCGCGCGAGGTCGGCACCGACGGCCGGCTGGGCGGCCAGGCGCGGGTGCCGGGGGTCGCCGGGACGTGGAAGGACCTCACCGACAACGTCAACGTGATGGCCGACAACCTGTCCACGCAGGTCAGGTCCATCGCGGCGGTGGCGACGGCGGTCGCGGGCGGCGACCTGTCCAAGAAGATCGCGGTCGAGGCGAAGGGCGAGGTCGCGGCCCTCGCGGACACCATCAACGGCATGGTCGACACGCTGCGCGCCTTCGCCGACGAGGTCACCCGCGTGTCCCGCGAGGTCGGCACCGAGGGCATCCTGGGCGGCCAGGCGCGGGTGCCGAACGTGGCGGGGACGTGGAAGGACCTGACCGAGAACGTCAACTTCATGGCGAACAACCTGACCTCGCAGGTCCGCAACATCGCCCAGGTCACGACGGCGGTGGCGCTGGGCGACCTGTCGAAGAAGATCGACGTCGACGCGCGCGGCGAGATCCTGGAGCTCAAGACCACCATCAACACGATGGTCGACCAGCTCTCGTCGTTCGCCCAGGAAGTCACGCGCGTGGCGCGCGAGGTCGGCACCGAGGGCAAGCTGGGCGGCCAGGCCGAGGTGGAAGGCGTGTCGGGCACGTGGAAGCGCCTGACCGAGAACGTCAACGAGCTGGCCGGGAACCTGACCCGGCAGGTGCGCGCGATCGCCGTGGTGGCGACGGCGGTGACCGCGGGTGACCTGACCCGGCAGATCACCGTGGAGGCGTCCGGCGAGGTCGCCGAGCTCAAGGACAACATCAACCGGATGATCGGCAACCTGAGGGCGTCCACCCGCGCCAACCAGGAGCAGGACTGGTTGAAGACGAACCTGGCGAGGCTGTCCGGCCAGATGCAGGGCCACCGGGACCTCAACGCCATGGCGTCGCTGGTCATCAGCGAGCTGACGCCGCTGGTGTCGGCCCAGCACGGCGCGTTCTTCCTGGTGGACGCCGAGTCCAACGCCCTGGACCTGACCGCGTCCTACGGGTACGTGCCGCGCGGCGGGCGGCCCACCCGGTTCATGCGCGGCGAGTCGCTGATCGGGCAGGTCGCGGTGGAGAAGAAGACGCTGCTGGTCACCGACGTGCCGCCGGGCTACATCGAGGTCGGGTCGGGGCTGGGCGCGGCGCCGCCCGCGAACCTCGTGATCCTGCCGATCGTGTTCCAGGGCGAGACGCTCGGCGTGATCGAGCTGGGGTCCTTCGGCGAGTTCACCGAGGTGCACCTCGACCTGCTCGACCAGCTCAAGGAGAACATCGGCGTCAACCTGAACACGATGCTGGCCAACGCGCGGACCGACAGCCTGCTGGTGGAGTCGCAGCGGCTGACCGAGGAGCTGCGGGCCGGTTCGGTCGAGCTGGAGGCGCGGGCGCGGCAGCTGTCGTCGGCGTCGAAGTACAAGTCGGAGTTCATGGCGAACATGTCGCACGAGCTGCGCACGCCGTTGAACAGCCTGCTGATCCTGGCCAAGCTGCTGGCCGACAACCTCGACGGCAACCTGAACCCGAAGCAGGTGGAGTTCGCCAAGACCATCCACTCGTCGGGCACGGACCTGTTGCAGCTGATCGACGACATCCTGGACCTGACCAAGGTCGAGGCCGGGCACATGCAGGTGCAGACCGACTCGGTGCAGGTGTCGGACATCGTCGGGTACGTGGAGGCGATGACCACGCCGCTGGCCGCGGAGAAGGGGCTGGCGTTCGAGGTCGTGGTGGAGTCCGACGTGCCGCCCACCCTGCACACCGACGAGCACCGGTTGCAGCAGATCCTGCGCAACCTGCTGTCCAACGCGGTCAAGTTCACCCACGACGGCGAGATCAAGCTGCGGATCAGGGTGGTCGAGGGCTCGGTCGCGTTCGACGTGCAGGACACCGGCATCGGCATCCCGTCGGACAAGCTCTCGGTGATCTTCGAGGCGTTCCAGCAGGCCGACGGCACGACGTCGCGCAAGTACGGCGGGACGGGACTGGGGTTGTCGATCAGCCGGGAGCTGGCCGCGCTGCTCGACGGCAGGCTGGACGTGCGGTCGGAGCCGGGCATCGGGTCGACGTTCACGCTGTACCTGCCGCTGGGCGAGCAGGGCCTCGTGCCGCCGGTCGTCGTGGAGCCGGAGGCCGTGCCGGAGCTGCTGACGCCCGCCGACCAGTCGCCGCAGACGGTGGTGGCCCCGTCCGAGCTGCCGCCCGCCCCGATGCGGTTCCACGGGGAGAAGGTGCTGATCGTCGACGACGACCTGCGCAACGTGTTCGCGTTGACGAGCGTGTTGGAGCTGCACGGGTTGCAGGTCATCTACGCGGACAACGGGATCACCGGCGTGCGGGCGTTGGAGCAGTACGACGACGTGACGCTGGTGTTGATGGACATCATGATGCCGGAGTTGGACGGGAACGCGACCATGGCCGCTATTCGGGCGATGTCGCGGTACGCCGATTTGCCGGTGATCGCGGTGACGGCGAAGGCGATGAAGGGTGATCGGGAGAAGTCGTTGGCTTCGGGGGCGACGGATTACGTGACGAAGCCGGTGGACACCGAGCACCTGCTGCGGTTGATCGCGTTCTATCTGGGGGTTGAGCAGGACTGAGTGGGGTTGGGGGCGGCTCGGTGGTTGGGTTCGGATCCGATGTGAGAAGGATGAGCGGGGGTCGGGAGGGTAGGGGGTCGGGGGTAGGCCCTAGAGGTAGTACTCGGTCCAGAGAACCTTCGCCAGGTCGTGGGCGGGTTCGCCGCGCAGTAGGACCGGGTCGACGGTCAGCCGGGGTTCGCGGGTGGCCGGGAGCAGTTGGGCGGAGTGCAGGTCGCCGTTGACGGCCGGGGGTGGGTCGGTGGTGACCAAGGTCTCGGCAGCTTGCTCACCCGCGCGGAGGAGGGCGGGGTCGAAGGGGCGGGCTTGGTCGAGCGAGTCCGGGCGCGGGCCCTCGGCGCGGGGGCGGGCCAGGTCGGCGGTCGAGGGGGCGGTGGGTGGGGCGGGGATGGCCAGGCGGCGGACCATCGTGCCCGGCCAGGACCGCCATGGCGTCCTCGGAGGGCAGGTCCAGGGCGCTGTGGTGCAGGTCGAGGCGTTCCAGGAGCATGGCGCCGGCGGTCGGGTCGGCGTCGAGCAGGTGGACGGTTCCCCGGCCCCGCCGGACGCGCAGGGCGGCGATGTGGGCGGTCACGTCCTCGCTGGGGGCGTTCAGGCGCAGCACGGATGGGGTACCGGCGCGCGTCACGATCACGTCGTGGCGGATTCGACGGTGTCGTGGATGTGCATGACCTCGGTCAGCTCGGTCAGGCGGAACAGCTTGTGCACGGAGGGCTGCATCGACGCCATCCGGAACTGGCCGCCCTCGCCGTCCAGCCTGCGGTGCCAGTCGAGCATGAGGGACAGTCCTGTGGTGTCCATGAACGGCACGCCGCTCAGGTCCACCACGACGTGGGCGCCCGTGCTCTCCTCAAGGCGGTCCGACAGCAGGGGGACGGTTTCCGCGTCCAGTTCGCCCGACACCGCGACGACCGTCCAGTCGCCCCGCACCTCACTGCGCACCTGCAACTCCATGAGGCACGAGCCTAGCCACCGGGGCCCCCTCCTGCCGACACCCCGTCAGGCGCGCTGGTCACCGGGACGCCGTCCGACGCCGCCAGAGCACCGGTCGGCGCGACCGGCCGGTGGCCCGCGTGGAGGATGTGCGACGATGCGGTGACGGCCGATCAACGGGGAGCGGATGTGCGCAATGAGCCAGCGGCGCCGGTGGCCGTGACGCTGCCCGCTTCGGCGGGCTCATCGGCACGGGCACGGCAGGTGGTGGGTGACGCGGCGGAAGCCTGGGGTTTGTCGGCCGACGCCGCCGACGACGCCGCCCTGGTGGTGACCGAACTGGTGTCCAACGCCGTGGACCACGCGACCGGACCGGTCGGGCTGACCGTCACGCGGACCGAGTCCGGGCTGCGGATCGAGGTGGCCGACCAGTCGTCCGCGCCGCCCCAGCCCAGACCCGTGCAGGTCGACTCGGCACGGGGGCGCGGGCTGATCATCGTGGCGGCGCTGAGCCGGTCCTGGGGTACCGAGCCGACCGCCGACGGCAAGGTCGTGTGGGCCGAGCTCGACGGCTGAGACGCCCCGACCGGGCAGGGGCCGGCCGGGGCGCGTTCCACTTTCGGGTGACGGCCGGTCCGGTAGCAATCCGGGTCGTGGTCCGTAGGGGTACGGCACTTATTCGCGCGCCGCGTTCAGCGCGTCGAAAACGGGTATCCCCGGTGCGCCGACTAGTGAGGAGGTCATGTGTCCACCACGACCGAAACCGGTCAGGTGACCGGAACCCAGGACAAGGACTACAACATCATCTGGTTCGTCGAGGCGTGCCTTTCCAACGCGCTGCGACTGGAGACCTACATCGCCGACGCCGAGCAGGCGGGCGACAGCGAGCTGGCGGACTTCTTCCGCCGCGCCCAGGGCGAGAGCCGCAAGGGCGCCGAGCAGGGCAAGGCGCTGCTCGCCTCGCGCCTCACGAAGGCGTAGTCCGACGCGGAAGGGCCGCCCTCCGACGCGAGGGCGGCCCTCGGCCGTCTCCTACTGCTGCTCGCGGAACCGGTCCAGACCCTCCTTGGCCTTGTCCGTGCCGGTCTGGATGTGCTCGGAGTGCTGTCCACCGGTCCGCTCGTCGACGAACTGGCCGGCCTTGTCGATGCCCTGGTCCGCCTTGTCGCCGTGCTGGCCGAGAGCGTCCTTGGCCTTGTCCTTCAGCTCGTCGAACTTGTCGCCGATGCCCATCTGCGCTCGAACCTCCTCCGGTGTCCCTCGTGGACACTCCGGGGATTGGCTACCCGGGGCGCGGTGCCGTTGATGCGTCCGCGGGGACAACTCACCCGTTCGAGTCAGGTCGATCGTCGACGAGGTCGTGCAGGGCGCGGACCCGGCTCGCGACGAGCACCAGCGGCACCACGCACACCACCGCGCACGACAGCCAGAGGGCGGTGTGGTCGCCGACGACCGTCGCGACGCCGCCGATGGCGAGCGATCCGACCGGGAACGCGCTCCACGACACGAACCGGACGGTCGCGAGGACGCGCGGCAGCAGGTCTGGCGGGGTGACGGTCTGGCGGTGCGTCCGCCACAGCACGCTCATGAGCACGACCGCGCCCGCGAACAGGCCGTTGCCGACCAGGAACAACGCCACCCGCCAGCCCGCGCCGGCCAGGGGCATCAGCAGCACGGTCGCCGCGCCGAACACGGCGACCAGCACGGTGGTGCGGGCGCTGCCCCACCAGCGGGCCGTGACGGGTGCCAGCGCCGCGCCGGCCAGGCTGCCCGCGCCCTCGGCGGCGAGGGCGAAGCCGACCCACTCGGGGCCGAAGCCCAGGGTGTTGACCAGGTAGGGGGCGGTGAGGGCGAGGATGCCGCCCGCGCCGAGGTTGACGATCGTGGCGGCGAGGACGCACGGCCGCATCACCGGGTGGCCGGCCACGTACCGCAGGCCGACGCCGATCATCGTCCACAGCGAGCCGCGGCCCTCGGCCGGGCGCGGGTGCGGCGGCGGTGAGGGCAGACCGGTCAGCAGGACGGCCGACACGAGGTAGCTGACGACGTCCACCACGACCGCCGCGACCGCGCCGACCGCCTGGATGAGCAGGCCGCCCGCGGCCGGGCCGCCGAGCTGGGTCGCCGCGATGGAGCTGGACGTGACGCTGTTGCGCGCGGTCAGCTCCGCCTCGGGCACGATGGACGGCAGGAACGAGGCGTTGGCGATGTCGAAGAACACGCCGGCGAACCCGACCGCGGCCGACACCAGCACGACGTGCGTCAACGTCAGCGCGTCCAGCAGGGCGGCGACCGGCACGGACGCCAGCACCACCGCGCGGACCAGGTCCATCGCGATCTGCGTCTGCCGCAACGGGAAGCGCTCGACGACCACCCCGGCGGGCAGGCCGATCAACGCCCAGGCGGCGAACCGGGCCGCCACGACCATGCTCGCCTCGAAGGTGGACGCGCCCAGCGCGGTGACCGCGACGAGCGGCAGCGCGACCGTGGTGACCGCGTCGCCCGCCGAGCTGACGGTCAACGCGCTCCACCAACGCCAGAACCGGCGGGACGCCTCCCGCTCGGACTCCGGCTCCTGCACGCGCATACCGACGGACCATAGTCCCTGCCGGGCGGGGATTTTCAATGGATTGCGGATCTATCCGGGACACGTGGTGTGGAATACCGAAGTGGTCCGAGGTGAACCGCCGAAGTCGTTGCCCGGGACCGGTTCTTGTGGCACCGTGGCCGGCGGGCGTTGGGGACGCCTCGCCGACAGGGGGATGGCATGAACAGTTCTTTGAGGACTTCCCGTTCCGTCGCGCCGAGGGCCTGACGTGTGCGGCTCGGTCGGGATGTTCCTGGGCTGCACGGCGTTGAGCGCGTGCCCGTTGGCCGAACTGCTGCGCGGTGGCGGCGACGTCGACTACCGGTCGCCGTTCGACCGCTGGGACGAGCGGGCTTCCGTGCGCCGCACGCCGCGCAGGCTGGTGGCGGAGGAAGGCCGGTACTTCCCGAGCGAGCTGATGGCGGTGGCGGACCACCCGCTGGTGCGGGCCCTGTCACCGGAGGCTTTCTCGACCGTCCAATTGCGACACTTGCACCGCTACCTCCGCTTCACCATCGAGCTGGAGACCAAGTACGTCAACCCGGTGGCGCTGGCGCTCGCGTCGCACGGCTACGGGTTGGACCTGCCGCCGCGAATGCGGCTCGACGCGATGCGCGTCTACACCGACGAGGCTTACCACGCGCTGGTGGCGACCGACCTGCTGATGCAGTCCGAGGCCCGGTCGGGGGTGGCGGAACGCCGCCGGCCGCCGGGGTTCGCGGCCGCGTTCGCGCGGTTGGTCGACGCCGCGCCGCGCCGCCGGACCGCGTTGCTGGAACTGGTGTTCGTCGGCGTGTCCGAAACGCTGATCACCGGCACGCTGTCGCAGCTGCCCCGGGCCCGTGAAGCGCCGTCGGGCCTGCGGGACGCGGTGCGGGACCACGCGTCGGACGAGGCCAGGCACCACCGGTACTTCTCGGCCGTGCTGGCCGAGGTGTGGTCGGCGCTGTCCCCCGCGGACCGCGTCGAGGTCGGCGCGCTGGTGCCGGCGCTGATCGACATCTTCCTGCGCCCGGACCTCGGTCCCGTCGCGGCCGACCTGGTCGAGGCGGGGTTGAGCGAGGACGAGGCCGCGCTCGTCGTGGCCGAGACGATGGGCGAGGACCGGGTGGCCGCGCAGCGGGCGCGGGTGGCCGAGTCCGCCGTGCGGGCCTTCGAGGCCGCCGGCGCCCTGGCCTACACCGAGGTGCGGCACGCGTTCGAGGACGCCGGCCTGCCCGCCGCCTGACGGCGGGCGCCAAGAACCGCCGGCCGCGCGCACAACGGCCGGGAGCAGCCGACCCGTTAAGGGGGTGAACCACATGCAGCCGACCAAGACCGAAGAGGTCGTCGACGTCGAAGCGCTCTTCGCCGTCGTCGCGTGACCCACCGGGCGGCACCGGCGCGCGAGCCGGTGCCGCCCACCGACACCCTCCGGAGGAGATTCGCCATGTGTGGACTGGGTGGCGTCGCCGCGCTGGGTGGGTCCACCCTGCCGCGCACGACCAGGCCGCTGCTGGAACGCATGCTGGCCACGGTGGAGCACCGCGGCCCCGACGACGTGAACCTGCGCCTGGACGACGCGGTGTCGTTCGCGTTCACCCGGCTGTCTCTGGTCGGCGTGGACAGCGGCAACCAGCCGCTGGTCGGCCCGGACGAGCAGGTCGTGCTGATCGCCAACGGCGAGGTCTACAACCACCAGGAGCTCGAGCGGACGCTGCCGGACTTCCGGCCGCGCACCAGGTCCGACTGCGAGGTCCTGATCGGACTGTACGAGCGGGACGGGCTGGACTTCGTGGACGGCGTGCGCGGCATCTTCGCGCTGGCGCTGCACGACAAGCGCCGCAACCGGCTGGTGCTGGCCACCGACCCGTTCGCCTGCAAGCCGATGTTCTACGCGTTCGCGGGCGACACCGTGGTGTTCGGCTCCGAGATCAAGGTGCTGTTCGACCACCCGGACGTGCCGCGCGAGGTCGACTGGGTCGGCGGGCTGGCCGAGCAGGGCCTGAGCAACTTCTCCGCGATGAGCACCGGCGAGGTCAACACGTGGTTCCGCGGCGTGCGCAAGGTCGCGGGCGGCACCGTGGTGACGATCGACCTGGCCACCGGCCGCACGGACGTGCACCGCTACTGGCAGCCCGGCGGGCCGCTGCCCGAGGCCGACGCGCCCAGCGCCGCCGAGTACGTGGCGCGCTACCGGGAGCTGCTGTGGAGCTCGGTCGAGGACTCGTTGATGGCCGAGGTGGAGCTGGGGCTGTTCCTCAGCGGCGGCGTCGACTCGGCCGCCATCGCGGCCATCGCGGCGAAGCTCGGCCAGCCCGTGCACACGTTCACCGTCGCCACCCAGGCCACCGTCCTCAACGGCGACGTCGGGCACGCGCGGGAGGTCGCGGAGTTCCTGGGCATCCCGAACACGGTCGCCGCGCTGCCACCGGGCGCGGTGCCCTCGCCCGCGGACTGGAAGAACCTGCTGTGGCTGATGGAGACGCCGCTGACGGGTCCGGAGCAGTACTACAAGTACAGCCTGTACCGGGTGGCGAAGGCGCTGCGGCCGGGGATGAAGGCGACGCTGCTCGGCTCGGGCGCGGACGAGTTCAACGGCGGCTACTCCGACCTGCTGTCGATGGGCGGCGGGTGGCGGCGGTTCGAGGCGAACATCGACCGGCTGGCCGTGGCGCGCGTCGTGCGGCCCGAGTTCGCGCCGTGGTTGACGCAGAGGGCCCCGCTGCTGCTGACGCTGCCCGCGCTGGCCGACGACCCGCGCGGCGTCGACTCCTACGCGGACTTCCTGAAGTGGAAGTGGCGGGACGTGCAGCAGTACAACTGCTGGCACGAGGACCGCAACGCGGCGGGCAGCGGCGTCGAGGCGCGGGTGCCGTTCCTGGACCGGCGGCTGGTCGACCTGTCCACCAGCGTGCCGCCGTCCCTGCGCGAACGGCTGCTGTGGGACAAGTGGATGGCGCGCGAGGCGGTGCGGGACGTGCTGCCGGAGTCGGTGGTGCGGAGGGAGAAGAAGCCGTTCTTCAACGGCCGCACGGCCCACTTCGCGCACGGGCTCGTGGTGGACGCGCTGAACCGGGACGGGATGGCGCTGGTCGAGGAGGCGCTGGCCGGGCCGAGGATGGCCGAGTACGTCGACGGCGACGCGCTGCGCCGCACGGTCGCCGCGCTGAAGGCGGGCCGCTCGCCGCTGCACCCGCAGGTCCCGTTGCGGGTGGTGAACCTGGGGCTGCTGGACGTGCTGGCGCGCGGCGAGCGGGAACCGTTCCGGCCGGAGCGGGTGACGTTGCTGGCGAAGTCGGTCGAGGCCGACCGGGACGCGGTGGACGCGGCGCTGGGCGGGGTCGAGGTGCGGCCGACGTCGGTGGTCGCGTTCGGTCCGGGTGCGCGGTTCGCCCGGGACGAGGCCGACGGCACCTGGTTGCTGATCAAGGACTTGGCGGTGACGCACACCGTGGACGAGGCGCTCGCGCCCGGCTGGGTGCGGTTCCTGCGGGCGGTCGACGGCGCGCGGTCGGTGGCCGAGCTGGTCGAGGTCGCCGGCATCGGGCTCGACGAGGTCGCGGAGTACCTGGACCTGTGCGTCGAGACCGGGTACCTGGTGCTGCGGCCGAGCCTGGTCGGGGTGGCGCCGTGACGGGCTGGGACTGGGTCGCGGACGTCGTCGCCGAGCAGGAGCTGGGCGGCTGGTGCGTGTTCGTCGGCGGGTCGATCGCGCGCGGCTGGAGCAACCCGGGCAGCGACGTGGACGCCTACGTGCTGGGCGCGCCGCGGGACGCGTCGGTGGTGGTGCCGGCGGCGGGGAGCCGGCCGATGGTGGACATCCACGCCATCTCCGGGGACAAGCTGGAGGCCCTGTTCGACAAGGTGTCGTGGGACGTGGCCAGGCGCGGCGACTTCATCGACTCGGTGCCGATCCGCGAGTGGCTGCTGCTGGAGCGGATCGCGCACGCCCTCGTGGTCGCGGGCGAGCCGCGGTTGCGCGAGGTGCAGGAGCGGCTCGACCGCTCGGCGCACCGGTTCATGACGATCCAGGAGCACTTCACCTACGCTGACTCGTTCGCCGAGGACTGCCTGGGTCAGCTGGCGGTGGGTGACGTGGACAGCGCGGTCATCTCGGCGCGGGAGGCGTTCCTGCGGACCGTGGACGGCCTCCTGGCGGGTCGGCGGTGCTTCAGCCGCAACCCGAAGTGGCGGGCCCGCGCGATGCGGGACGCGAAGCCCGTCGAGCTGGACTACGAGCGGTTCTGGGAGGTGCAGACCACGGCGGACCTGCCCGTGCTGGGCGCGCCGCGGTGGGCGCGCCGGACCGTGGCCGACACCCGGGCCGTGATGGCGGAGGTCGATCTGCATGCCTGACGTGCTGGGGTCGGTGTGGCGGCGGCGGCTGGACGTGCGGGTGCGGCGGGTGGCCGGGAAGCTCGCGCTCAAGAGCCCGACGGGCACGGTGGCGGTGCCGTCCGGGTCGACGTGGCTGTGGACCGAGCTGGACGGCCGCAGCACGGTCGCCGGGCTGTGCGAGCGGGTCGGCGTGCCCGTCGAACGGGTGACGACGGCGTTCCGGGACATGGTGGACGCCGGGGTCGTGGAACAGGTCGCGTCGCCGTCCGAGGACACCGCCGGTGACCGGGTGGTCGTGCCCGTCGGTGGTTCGTCCGTGCTGGTCACGGTGGTGCGCACGGCGGAGGGCGTGACGCCGTCGACGCGGGAGGAGTTCGAGGGCTGCGGGCGGCGTGCGGCGGACGCGGTGTGCGCGGAGGTGGTAGTGGCCGGCGTGCGGCCGACGGGGTGCGTCGTGGACCTCACCGTGCCCGAGGACGCGCCGCCGGACGCGGCGGAGTGGGTCCGGCACGGCCTGCGGACCCGGCTGGCGGTCTACGGCGCGAGCCTGGCCGAGGGCACCGTGCGCACCGGGCCGTGGGAGCTGGCGGGCTCGGCGTGGGGCGTGGCGCCGGCGGACCGGGTGGTCGGGCGGGTGCCGGTGCGACCGGGTGACGCCGTCGTGGTCGCGGACGAGGTCGAGGCGGTGCTGGAGTGCGCGCGGCGCGGCCTGCTGGCGGCGGGCGCGGCGGGCGGCGTGGACCGGCTCGCCGCGGTGGTCGCGGAGCGGACCGGGGGCGGTGTGGAGGTGGACGCGCCGGTCGACGGTCCGGCGTTCGCGTTCACCGTGCCCGCGGACCGGCTGGACGAGGCGGTGTCGGTGCTCGGCCGGCAGGCGGTGGTGGGCCGGGTGCGCGGGGAAGCGGTGCCGTGACGGGCCGGTTCGTGGCACTGGAGGGCATCGACGGCGTCGGCAAGACCACGCTCGCGGGCCTGGTCGCCGACCTGACCTACGAGCAGTGGCTGGCGGCGCCGGGCCGGGAACCCTCCGGCGTCGTGTTCGTCCCGCGCCGGGCCAGGTCGGGCACGTCGCCGTTCGCGGCCGCGTTGATGGAGCACCTGGCGCAGATGCTGTGGCACAGCGGCGACTCGCGTGACCTGGAGCCCGCGTTCTGGGTGACGTTGCAGGCGTCGTGGTTCACCGCCCACTCGACGTGCGTCCTCGGCCCGGTGCTGGACAGCGGGCACGACGTGGTGGTGGACGGCTGGTACTACAAGTTCTGGTCGAAGCTGCTCGGCCAGGGCTTCCGGCGCGAGGACCTGGAGACGGTGTTCGCGAGCGCGCGCGAGCCGGACCACGTCGTCCTGCTGGACGCCGACGTGGCCACCGTGTTCGACCGCCGCGCCGACTTCCGGCCCACCGAGCTCGGCCTGCACGCCGGCTACGGCGGGCTGGACCGGGCCAGCTTCGTGGACTACCAGAGCCGCGGGTTGGGCGTGCTCAAGGAGATGGCCCGCGAGCGCGACTGGACGACCGTCGCGGTCGCCGCGGACGAGACCGCGCGGGACACGGCCGATTCCACGCGGAACGCCGTGCTGGAAGCCCTGCGCCGGCACGGGTGAGCACGGCGAGGCCGACGGCGGGTCACGCCGCCGGCCACCGCGCTCGGGTCAGAAGGCCCCGGCCGGGTGGGAGCCGGCCGGTTCCGGGTCGGGCAGCCCGAGCATGAGCAGCAGCTCGCGGCAGTCGTCCGCGTCGACCGAGTTGTCCGCGACGGTGCGGGCGGCCAGGTGGCGCTGGACGGTCTCGGCCCGGTCGGCCGCGGCGCGCGCGTCGGCGAAACCGACGGCCGCGCCCTGGGAACGACCAGGTTTGGTCTGCGTCATGACGACCCCGCCTCCCCTGCCGGCAGGGCCGAACCACGCGTGTCGCGAGCGTGGGTGATCGGACCGGCGTGCCTGCGGGCGATAGGGGTAGATGATGTGAACGGATGGTCCGGCGACAAGCCGGTGCTCCCGTCCCCGGCCCTGGGATGCGGCCGGACTGGGTCGGGGACCGCGCCGACCTCGTGCCGACAGCTCGTGCCCCAACCAGGAGGACTCTACTCCACGACCGTGCACGGGACGAAGCCCGTCAATCTCCAACCAACTGTGATCGACTCTTGCGAGGAACTGCCGAACCGCGCTTGACTGGCCCCCGGACCGTCGGAGGTCGACCGGAGGGGGACGTGGTGAAGATCAGAGTCGCAGTGGTCGGTGCGCTGGTCGGGTTGGTCGGCCTGGCGACGCCGGCGGCCGCCGCGCCGCAGGCCGTCGCCCTGCCCGTGGTCGACATGGAAGCCGTGCTCAAGGCCGCGCAGATCGACCCGCGCCGGGCCGACTCGGCGCTCACGCCGGGCAGCGGCGACAGCGTGCGGCTGGTGGAGCAGGCGCTCGCCGCGAAGGGGCACCTCGCCTCGACCTACGTCGACGGGCACTTCGGCACCCGCACGATCGACGCCTACGCGGCCTACCAGCGCTCGCTCGGCTACACCGGGCTCGACGCCTCCGGCATGCCCGGCCCGACGTCGTTGCGGCTGCTGGGCGAGACGACCTACGCGGTCACGCGCGTGGTGTCGGCGGGCAGCCGCGTGACCTACCACAGCGCGCTGATGAACGCCCGCACGAAGGCCATGCTGGTCGAGGCGGAACGGCTGCTGGGCCGGTCGCTGGGCATCACGCAGGGCTCGTACAACCCCGGCGGCGTGCCCGGTTCGGCGGGCACCCACGACGGCGGCGGCGCGTTGGACATCTCGGTGTCGGGCATGACCGCGACCACCCGCACCACGGTGGCCAGGGTGCTGCGGCAGGTCGGGTTCGCGGCCTGGGTCCGCACGCCCGCGCAGGGCTTCGACTACCACATCCATGCGATCGCGCTGGCCGACCCGGACCTGTCCACCGGCGCGCGCAACCAGGCGGGCGACTACTACCTGGGCTTCAACGGGCTGGCCGACCGCGGCCCCGACGACGGGCCGGTCGTGACGCCCAAGCGGACCTGGGAGGAGTACCAGCGGCTCTAGGATGGTGCGATGACCGTCCGAACGGGGTCGTGATGAGCAACGTGGAGACCCGCCCGTCCGAGCTGATCTGCCGGAGCACGTCCGGCGTCGCGGCGGTCGAGGTGCTCGACCCCCGCGACGTGCCGCTGGGCGGGCCGCGCGCGATGACGGTGCGGCGCACGCTGCCGCAGCGGTCGCGCTCGCTGATCGGCGCGTGGTGCTTCGCCGACCACTACGGGCCCGACGACGTCTCGGTCAGCGGGGGCATGGACGTCGCGCCGCACCCGCACACCGGCCTGCAGACCGCGAGCTGGCTGTTCAGCGGCGAGATCGAGCACCGCGACAGCCTGGGCGTGCACGCCGTGGTGCGGCCGGGCGAGCTGAACCTGATGACGGCCGGGCACGGCATCTGCCACTCCGAGGTGTCGACGCCGGAGACGACCGTGCTGCACGGCGTGCAGCTGTGGATCGCGCTGCCCGACGCCCACCGCGACGCGCCGCGCGACTTCCAGCACTACGCGCCCGAGGCGGTGGCGCTGGACGGCGCTTCCGCCCGGGTGTTCCTGGGCACGGTCGCGGGCCGGACGTCGCCGGTGCGCACGTTCACGCCGTTGTTGGGCGCGGAGGTCGTGCTGGAGCCGGGCGCGCGACTGGCGCTGGACGTGGACGCGGCGTTCGAGCACGGTGTGCTGGTCGACGTCGGCGCGGTGGAGCTGGGCGGCACGGCGCTGGCGCGCGGCGCGCTCGGGTACGTCGGCGTGGGCGCGACGGCGCTGCACCTGGCCAACGTCACCGACGCCCCGGCCCGCGTGGTCCTGCTGGGCGGCGAACCGCTGGGCGAGGACCTGGTCATGTGGTGGAACTTCGTCGGCCGCACCCACGAGGAGATCGCCCACTACCGCGACCAGTGGCAGGCCGAGTCGGACCGCTTCGGCCGCGTCGAGGGCTACCCCGGCGCCCGCCTCCCGGCACCACCCCTGCCGATGGGCCGCCTCCGCCCGCGCGGCAACCCACCCCCGGCCTGACCGATCCGTCAGGCCCGGCGGTCGAGCAGGGCGTGGGCGATCGCGACCTGCTCGGGGTTGAGCGCGGTCCCGCCGTCCCACAACGCGTTCTGGAGCACCCGGCCCAGGGTCCAGCCCGTGGCGCGGTCGCAGTCCACGTCCAGGGTGCCGGTCAGCAGGTCGAAGCGGCGCAGCACGGCGCGGGGCACGTCACCCGTGGCGACCACGGCGTCCCAGCGGCTGTCCAGGGCGGGCAGCAGGTCGAAACCGGGGTCGCCGGCCAGCGGTTCCGGGTCGATCGCCAGCCACGGCTCCCGCTCGCCCGCCAGCACGTTGTCGTAGTGCAGGTCCCAGTGCAGCAGCCGGTCGCCGGCCTCCCCCACCACCTCGGCCACAGCCGACGCGCACGTGCGCACCAAGGCCCGGTCCGCGGCCGTGCGCAACGCGGACTCCGCACCCGCGACCTGGTCGAGCATGGCGGACGCGATGTCGGCCAGCCGCCGCACGCCCGCCGGAGCCGGCACGGCGACCAGGCGCGCGAGGAGGTCGGCGAGGACGCGCAGGGCGTTCGCGTCGTCGGCCGGCGAGGACAGCGCGCGGCTCGCGTCCAGCCGTTCGAGCAGCATCGCGCCCGGCTCGTGGTCGAGCAGCCGGACCGCGCCGTCGCCGTCCCAGGCGCGCAGCCCGATCGCCGCGGCGGCGTTGTCCTCGGTGACGGGGTGCAGCTTCACCACGGCGGGCGTGCCGTCGGCGCGCACCACCGGCAGCACGAGCGACGCCATGCCGTTGCCCGCCGAGCCGTCCGGCCGCAGCACCCACCGGTCGAGGACGTCGGCGGCCTGGTTCGGCAGCGCGGCCGGCCACGCCCGGCCCCAGTCGGTGCTCCGGTAGGACGCCGTCAGCGCCTCGGGCACCTTCACGGCCGCGGCGCGTACATGATCACGGCCATGCCGGCCAGGCAGATCGCCGCGCCGGCGTAGTCCCACCGGTCGGGCCGGAACCCGTCCACCACCACGCCCCACGCGAGCGACCCGACCACGAACACCCCGCCGTACGCGGCGAGGATGCGGGCGAAGTGGGCGTCGGGCTGCAACGTCGCCACGAACCCGTACAGGCCGAGCGCCGCCACGCCCGCGCCGACCCACAGCAGGCCGCGGTGCTCGCGCACGCCCTGCCAGACGAGCCACGCGCCGCCGATCTCGGCGAACGCGGCCAGCGCGAACAACAGCAGCGAGCGGACCACGGTCACGGTCGCGACGATAGCCGGCGTCCGCTCTTGACAACACCCGAACCGGACGTGAACAGTTGTTCATGAACAAGCGTTCACAACGAAGGGACGGCACCGTGCCGAAGATCGTCAACACCCACCAGGCCGAGGCGTGGAACGGGTACGAGGGCAAGCACTGGGCCGGGAACCAGGACCGCTACGACGCCGTGAACAGCGGTTTCAACGACATGCTGCTCGCCGCGGCCGACATCGCGCCGCACCACCGGGTGCTCGACGTCGGCTGCGGCAACGGCCGGATCGCCTGGCTGGCCGCCCAGCGCGCCGCGCGGGTGCTCGGCGTCGACCTGTCCGGTCCGATGCTGTCCCGCGCGCGGATGGCCGCGGTGGGCGTGCCCAACCTGACCTACCAGCAGGGTGACGCGCAGGTGTTCCCGTTCCCGCCGCACGCGTTCGACGTGGCGGTCAGCCGGTTCGGGGTGATGTTCTTCGCCGACCCGGTCGCGGCGTTCGCCAACATCCGCGGCGCGCTCAAGCCCGGCGGCCGGCTCGCGTTCCTGTCGATGCGGGACCTCGGCGACCTGGCCGGGGTGTTCGCCGCGTTCGGGGGCACGCCGGTGTCGACGTCGACCGGCACCGGGCCGCTGTCGCTGTCCGACCCGGCCGTGGTCGACCGGGTGCTCACCGGCGCGGGGTTCACCGACGTCACCGCCGAGGCGGTGGAGGCGGACCAGGTGTGGGGGCGTGACGTCGCCGACGCGGCGGAGTTCATCATGGGCTGGGGGCCGGTGCGGTTCGCCCTGCGCGACGCCTCACCGTCCACTGTGGACGACATTCGCGAGGCGGTGGCGGCGGCGCTCGCCCCGTTCGCGGACGGTGACGCGGTGCGGTTGCGCGGCACCGCCCGGCTCGTGACCGCGAAGGCGTGACGTGGCCGGGCACGGCTCCCACCGCCACCCACCGCCTACGATGCAGCACGATGGCACCGCGACGAGCAGCAGCACTGCGTGACGGCGAGGTGAGCCTGCGCGATCACCTGATCGCCGCGGCCACCCGCCTGATCGCCGACCGGGGCACCGCCGGCCTCACCGTCCGCGACATCGCCCGCGCGGCCGACGTGGCGGTCGGCGTGCTCTACAACCACTTCGCGGACAAGGAGGAACTGCTCGCGCTGGCCCTGCACCGGCACGTCCGCGACGTGGAGGAACGCCTCGGCCGCCCGAGGACCGACGGCACCCTGGCGGAGAACCTGCACGCCTTCGTCACCCACGCGCTGGCCGCGCACACGGCGTTCCTGCCCGCGTTCGCCGGCCTGATCGGCCACCCCGAGGTCTTCGCCCGCTTCGACGACCTGCCCAACCCGATGGCCGACGGCCACGGCCTGCACCGCGCCCTGGCCGACTACCTGCGCGCCGAGCAGTCCCGCGGCCGCATCGCCGCCGACGCCGACCCGGACGCCGTGGCCACCCTGGTCGTCGGCGCCTGCCACGAACTGGTCCTCCCCCGCGTCTACCGCGGCCTGACCGACCCGCCACCCATCCCCCCGGGCCACGTGGACGCCCTGGTCGCCACGGTGCTGAACGGCATCGTGCCGCGCTGATGCCGGGACGCTTCGCGGCCGATCGGGGTAAGAGGGGTCGACCGTTCCGGTAGCGCGAGTGGGAGTGACGCAGAACACTCGTTCCCGTCGTCCGGGATTCGGACCGATTTCGCCGCAACGGCATGTTTGAACCCCTTCCGCCACCCTGGCGGAGCACTTCGGAGCAACCCCCTTCGCGAACGCGGTCCGCCACGCCCCGGAAAGCCGGGCATTCACCGAGGGCACTTCACGTTCTCGCAGTCGGTCGACACCCTCTCGGCGCAGTGCCGCTCACGATCGGTACAGCGGTACGCATTTGTTCCCGATGGTTCCACCGCCGCGCCGTGAGACGATCGGAGCAATTCCCGCCCACCTGATCGCCGATGCCCGCATTCACAGGGTGCGCACCACCGCGGCTTTCTGCTTTATTTGTGCCATCGCCGGAACCGGCGAAATCGAGCAGATTCCACTACCAAGGAGACCTCGTGTTGAAGCGTCTTGCCTCGGGTGTCGCGCTGGCCGCCATGACCGGCGCGATGGTGTTCGGTGGCACCTCGGCCGCGCAGGCCACCACCGTCCCCGACGCGTCGTGCATCAACTCCGACCCGACCGGCCTGGTCAACGTCATCGTGTGCACGATCAACACCACCGTGCAGGTGCCGATCGACCTGAACGACTCGCTGATCACCATCGGCGACGTCGCCAGCGGCAACACCATCGAGGTGCTGAACGGCGCCGAGCTCGACGCGGTCGAGGTCACCATCAAGGACGTCATCGACGACGTGAACGTCGAGGACAACCTGGTCTTCAAGAGCGCCCTCGTGGACGCCCTGAACAACGCGGACATCATCGACGACATCGACATCTCGAAGATCTTCGTCGACCTGCTCTGAGATTTCCTCACGATATTCCCGAACAGGCGATGACAGCGCCACCCCGCGCCTGAAGGCACCGCACGAATGGCGCATCCGGCTCCGCGTGCCGCCCCCACCACCGGGCGGCGCGCGGAGCCTTTCGCGTCCAACCCGCGAGCGCTCGCCTTCGTCCGGCCGCGTCGCGTGCACCGACGCGGCCGGACGCCCCCTCCCCCTTGACGGACCCGGCCGGCCTCGCGTCCCCCCTTGAGCGCGGGGTCGACTGGTCCGTCGCGGTCAACGGTGGCCGATCTCCGGGCGGTGGCGCGAGTGGTGCGGGACGCTGGGACACGGCGGGTGCCGTGAGCTGCGGCGACGTGGACCGGTGGGACGGCCTGTGGGACGCTGGGTGATCGAGGGGGCGGGGCATGTCGTTATCGGCGCACGTTGAGTTGTTCGCGCGCGCGCTTGGTGAGCTGAAGCGGCGCAGTGGGCGCAGCTACCGGACGTTGGGCGCGCGCACCGGGCTGAGCAGTTCCGGGCTGCACCGCTTCTGCCAGGGCCTCGCCGTGCCCGACCACTTCGAGGTGGTGGCCCGCATCGCCCGCGCGTGCGGCGCGACGAAGGCCGAGCTGGTCGAGCTGCACCGGCTGTGGGCGATGGCGACGGCGGACACCGCGAACGCCCACGACGAGCCGGTGGCGCAGCAGCTGCCCGCTCCCCCGGCCCGCTTCGCCGGGCGGGAACGGGAGCTGGAGCACGTCACGGCCGCGCTCGCGGCCCAGCCCGCCGCCGTGGTGATCTCCGCGATCAGCGGCGCGGGCGGCATCGGCAAGACCTGGTTGGCGCTGCACTGGGCGCACCGCAACCTGCACCTGTTCCCCGACGGCCAGCTCCACGTCGACCTGCGCGGTTTCGACCCGACCGGCTCGCCGGTGCCGCCGGAAGCGGCCGTGCGCGGGTTCCTGGAGGCCATGGGCGTCGCGCCGGCCACCATCCCCACCGACCCGCAGGCGCAGGCGGGCCTGTACCGCAGCGTGATCGCCGGTCGGCGGATGCTGGTGGTGCTGGACAACGCCCGCGACACCGCCCAGGTCGTGCCGCTGCTGCCGGGCAGCCCCACGTGCACGGTGCTGATCACGAGCCGCCGCCGGCTGACCCGCCTGGTGACCGCGCACGGCGCCCGCCACGTCGACCTGGACGTGCTGCCGGACGACGAGGCGCGCAACCTGCTGGCCCGCCACCTGGGCGCGGGCCGCCTGGCCGCCGACCCGGGCGCGGTGGACGAGCTGGTCGGGTTCTGCGCGGGCCTGCCGCTGGCGCTGGGCATCGTGGCGGCCCGCGCGACCAGCCACCCCGAGTTCTCGCTGGCCGCCCTGGCCGACGAGCTGCGCGACCACGCGGGCCGGTTGGACGCGCTCAACATCGACGACGCCGAGGCCAACCTCAGAGCGGTCTTCTCCTGGTCCTACCGGGCGCTGGCCGAGCGCACGGCGACCGCGTTCGGGCTGCTCGGCCTCGCGCCGGGACCGGACATCGGGCTGCCCGCCGCGGCGGCGCTGATCGGCACGTCCACCGCCGAGGCCAGGGTCCGGTTGCGCGACCTGGAGGCGGAGAGCCTGGTCCAGGAGCACACGCCGGGCCGGTACCGGATGCACGACCTGGTGCGGCTGTACGCGGCCGAGCAGGCGGCGCGGGACCTGGCCGAACCGGTGCGCCACGACGCGTCGACCCGGCTGCTGGACTTCTACCTGCACACCGCGTACTCCGGCGACCGGGTCCTGGACCCGTACCGGCCGCCGATCGTGCTCGACCGCCCGGCGGCGGGCGTGACGCCGCACCCGCTGCCCGACGTGGGCCGCGCGGTGGCGTGGTTCGAGGTCGAGCACGCGAACCTGGTGGAGGCGCAGCACCTGGCCGCGCGGCACGGGTGGCACCCGACGACGTGGCGGCTGGGCTGGGCGCTGCACACGTTCCACTACCGGCAGCGGCGCCGCCGGGACAACCTCGCCACGTGGCGGACCGCCGTCGCCGCGGTCGAGCACCTGGACGACCCGGCCGACCGGGCCCGCGCGCACCGGCGGCTCGGCGTGGCGCTGCTGGACGTCGGCGAGCACCACGACGGGCTGCGGCACCTGCACCGGGCGCTGGAGGGGTTCCACCGGGCCGGGGACGTGGCGGGCCAGGCCCGCACGCACGAGGCGTTCGCCGCCGCGTGGGACCAGCAGGGTGACAGCGCACGGGCGCTGGAGCACGCCTACGAGGCGTTGGAGCTCTACCGGGGGCTGGCCGACCAGACCCGGGAGGCGAACGTGCTGAACTCCGTCGGCTGGTACCACGCGGTGCTCGGCGACCTGGCCCGTGCGGCGGAGTACTGCACGGCCGCGCTGGAGCTGCACCGGCGCATCGGGTACGCCGACGGGGAGGCGTACACGTTGAGCAGCGTCGGCCACATCGCCCACCGCACCGGTGACCACGCGCGGGCGGTGGAGCACTTCCGCGAGGCCATCGCCGTGCTGCGCAGGCTGAACGACCGCGGTGAGGAGGCGGACACGCTGGACCTGCTGGCGCAGGCGCACTCCGCGATGGGGCAGCACGACCAGGCGCGTGAGGCGTGGTCGCAGGCGTTGGAGCTGTACCACTCGCAGCACCGCACCGCCGAAGCGCTGGAGGTCCGCGCACGGCTGGCCGCCATCGACACGGGCGCCTGAGCACGCGCTCACTGGTTGAGGATCTTCGCCAACCGCTGGAGCGTCTCCGGTTTCAGCCGCCCGCTGCGGTCGTTGATCGCCTCGGCGACGCCGTCGCGCAACACCTGGCTGAACTCGACGTAGTGCCGCGTCACGGGCCGCAGGCGCGCCGAGCCCAGGGCCGTGCGCAGCTCCTGCATGTCGTGCCGCCTGGCGTTGTCGTACGCGGACTGCCGGGTCGGGGCGAAGCCGCCGACCTCGGACAGGATCAGCTGGCTGGCGGCGCTGGTCAGGAAATCGATCAGCGCCTGCGCGGCCCGCGGTTTGCCCGTCCCGGCCCGGATCGCCAGGTTCTGGCCGCCGAGCACGCCGGCGGTCGGCAGGGCGACGACGGCGAACTCGACCCGGTCGCGCAGCCCGTCGCGGGTGACCGGCCAGTTGCGCATGTAGAGCGTGCGCCCGTCGGCGAACGTCCGGACCGCCACGTCGTCCGTGGTCGACCGCGCTTCGGCGGTCACCACGATGTCGTCGTCGTGGGCGGCCTCGGCCAGCCGGCGCAGGCCGATCTCGTCACCGGCCCCGAGCTGCACGCTGGTCTTGTCCTCGTTCAGGGCGACGTCCCCGTTCTCCCCGAACGCCTTGCCGCCCGCCGCCCACATGGCCTCCAGCGCCATGACGGTGAGGATCTCCTCGTTGGCGAGCGGCGCCGCGTTCGCCGCGGCGACCTGCGGCGTGCCGGCCGCCGCTGCCGCCGCGTCCGCGCCGAAGTACTGCTCCCACTTCGTCGGCGGCTTGACCGCGAGCGGCAGGTCGGTGCGGTAGTACAGCATTCCCACGTCGGTGTTGAGCGGCAGGCACCACATCTTGCCCTCGTGCACGCACGTGCCGAACACCTTGGGCACGAAGTCGTCCAGCCCCGCCAGGGTCGACCGGTCGAGCTCGCGGATGTAGCGCTCCTCCCGGAACTGCGCCATCCACACCAGGTCGAGCACGTACACGTCGGCCTCGTGCGCACCGTCGGGTTTGGCGTCGTTGACCATCCGGAGGTTCTGCTGGTCGGGCTCGCCGGGCACGAACACGACCTCGACCTGGTTGGCCGGGTGCAATTGGTTCCACAGCTTGATGAGCAGCAGGCGCGGGTCGTTCGCGCTCTCGTCGAACGCCGTCATGACCACCAGCTTGCCCGCTTCGAGGCCGGTGTCGGGCGGTGGTGACGGCCGCAGGGCGACTCCGGCGGCGACGATCAGGACCACCGTCAGCGCGATCCCGAGCCACTTGGTCTTCTCGCCCAACCAGGCGCGGACGTCCCGGATCGTCTTGTCCAGGGAGCGGTTCGCCGACTCCGGGTCGCGCCAGACCTTCACGATCGCGGCCAGCATCAGGTTGACGTAAACGCCGGAGAACAGCACCAGCACCGCGCTGAGCACGCCGCGCGTCACCGAACCGGCCGTCCAGGACTCGTCCACCTCGGTGACCAGGATGGTGGACACCATGGTCACGGCGACGCCCACGAGCAGCATGATCGCTATGAGCACCAAGCGAAATCGGGAACTCCAGTGTCCCCCCGGTTCCGACATCCCCCACCCCTCCGCAGGACGCGATGAGCCACGTAACACCGGCTCGACGGGGCGTGTCAATCCGCTCAACGGCGAGCGAACCCCGCCGCACCCGCACTGGTGCGGTCAGGCGCGGAGGGCGGCGCGCGTGCCGTGCGCGATCTCCAGGTCTTCGCGGGCCGTGACGACGAGGGTCCTGGCCTTCGCGTCCGGGGCGGTGATGTCGGTGTCGCCGTCGACGTGCTCGTTGCGGTCGGGGTCGACCGCCACGCCGAGGAACGCCAACCGCTGCGCGGCGCGGCGGCGCACGGTGGCCGACTTCTCGCCGACGCCGCCGGTGAACGCGAGGACGTCCAGGCCGCCGAGCGCGGCGGCCATCGCGGCGACACCGCCGACCAGCCGGTGCGTGTAGACGTCCAGGGCGAGCACGGCGTCCGGGTCGCCGTCGGCCGCCGCCGCGTCGACCTCCCGCATGTCACCGGTCCCCGCCAGCGCGGTGAGCCCGGACTCCTTCTCCAACGCGGTCGCGACCTCGTGCGGCGACAGCTCCTCGTGCTCCTCCAGCCACAGCACGAGACCGGGGTCGACCGTGCCGGACCTGGTCGCCATCACCAGCCCTTCCAGCGGGGTGAAGCCCATGGTGGTGTCGACGCTGCGGCCGTCCCGGATCGCCGCCAGGGACGCCCCCGCGCCCAGGTGGCAGGTGACCAGCCGCGCGCCGGGCGACCCGAGTTCGGCGACCCTCCGCGCGCAGTGGGCGTGGGACAGGCCGTGGAAGCCGTACCGGCGGATCGCGTACCGCTCGCGCCACTGCCGCGGCACGGCGTAGGTGGCCGCCGCCGCGGGGATGGTGGTGTGGAAGGCCGTGTCGAAGCACGCGACGGCGGGCACGTCCGGCAGCAGCCGGTGCACCGCGTCCAGTCCCGCCAACGACTTCGGCTGGTGCAGCGGCGCGAGCGCGGTCAGGTCGACCAGCGCCTGGCGCACCAGGTCGTCCAGCACGACGGGGTCGGTGAACCGGGTGCCGCCGTGCACCACGCGGTGGCCGACGGCGTCCGGCGTCGGCCAGTCCGCGAGGACGTCGCCGAGCCGGTCCGGGTCGGGCTCGACGTCGGCGGTGCGCTCCACCTCGTCGTCGGGCCCCAGCAGCCGCAGCTTCAGGCTGGACGAGCCCGCGTTGACCACCAGGACCCGCACGTCAGCTCCACGTCCACCCGGCGATGGCCGGGTCGTCCTCGCCGTGCTCGCGGGTGTGCTGGAGCGCGGCGAGCCGGGCGTCGGCCATCCGCTGCCGCAACGACGCCGCCGCGCCGCCCAGCGACGGCACCCGGTCGATCACGTCCATCACCAGGTGGAACCGGTCCAGGTCGTTGAGCATCACCATGTCGAACGGCGTGGTGGTCGTGCCCTCCTCCTTGTAGCCGCGCACGTGCAGGTTGGCGTGGTTCGCGCGGCGGTAGGTGAGGCGGTGGATGAGCCACGGGTAGCCGTGGAACGCGAAGATCACCGGCTTGTCCGCGGTGAACAGCGCGTCGAAGTCGCGGTCGGGCAGGCCGTGCGGGTGCTCGGTGTCCGGTTGCAGGCGCATGAGGTCGACCACGTTCACCACGCGGACCTTCAGGTCGGGCAGGTGCTCGCGCAGCAGCTTCGCCGCGGCCAGCGTCTCCAGCGTCGGGATGTCGCCCGCGCACGCCAGCACCACGTCCGGCTCGCCTTCGGTGGTGCCCGCCCAGTCCCAGATGCCCAGGCCGCGCGTGCAGTGCGCGATCGCGTCCGGCATGTCCAGGTAGGTCAGCGCGGGCTGCTTGCCCGCCACGATCACGTTGACGTAGTGCCGGCTGCGCAGGCAGTGGTCCGCGACCGACAGCAGCGTGTTGGTGTCGGGCGGCAGGTAGACGCGGACGATCTCGGCCTTCTTGTTCACCACGTGGTCGAGGAAGCCGGGGTCCTGGTGGCTGAACCCGTTGTGGTCCTGGCGCCACACGTGCGAGGACAGCAGGTAGTTCAACGACGCCAGCGGCGCTCGCCACGGGATCTTCCGCGTGGTCTTGAGCCACTTGGCGTGCTGGTTGAGCATCGAGTCGACGATGTGGATGAACGCCTCGTAGCTGGTGAACAGGCCGTGCCTGCCGGTGAGCAGGTAGCCCTCCAGCCAGCCCTGGCACAGGTGCTCCGACAGCACCTCCAGCACCCGGCCGTCCGGGGCCAGGTGGTCGTCGCCGGGTTCGGTCCCGGCGGCCCACTTGCGGCCGGTGACCTCGAACAGCGCCGACAGCCGGTTGGACGCCACCTCGTCCGGGCCCATCACCAGGAAGTTGTCCGGGTTGCGGCGCACCACGTCCCGCAGGAACGCGCCGAGCACCCTGGTCGCCTCGCTGCTCTCGGCGGCGGGCCGCTCGACGGGCACGGCGTGGTCGCGGAAGTCGGGCATCCGCAGGTCGCGCAGCAGCCGTCCGCCGTTGGTGTGGGGGTTGGCGCTCATCCGCCGGTCCCCGGTCGGCGGCAGGGCGCGCAGCTCGGGCACGAGCCGTCCGCTGTCGTCGAACAGCTCTTCGGGGCGGTAGCCGCGCAGCCACTCCTCCAGTTGCGCGCGGTGGGCGGCGTTGGTGCGGGTGCCGGCCAGCGGGACCTGGTGGGCGTGGAACGTGCCTTCGACCCGCCGACCGTCCACTTCGCGCGGTCCGGTCCAGCCCTTCGGGGTGCGCAGCACGATCATCGGCCACGGCGGGCGCCGCTTGGCCTGCTTCATCTCCGCGATCTGGTCGAGCACGGTGTCCAATGTGGAGGCGAGCTGTTCGTGCACGGCCTTGGGCTCGTCGCCGACGACGAAGTGCGGTGTGTGGCCGTAGCCGCGCATCAACGAGGCCAGTTCGTCGTCCGGGATGCGCGCCAGCACGGTCGGGTTGGCGATCTTGTAGCCGTTGAGGTGCAGCACGGGCAGCACCACGCCGTCCCGGGCGGGGTCGAGGAACTTGTTGGAGTGCCAGCTCGCGGCCAGCGGCCCGGTCTCCGCCTCGCCGTCCCCGACCACGCACAGCGCCAGCAGGTCCGGGTTGTCGAACACCGCGCCGTAGGCGTGCAGGAGGGCGTAGCCGAGCTCGCCGCCCTCGTGGATCGAGCCGGGGGTCTCCGGCGCGACGTGGCTCGGGATGCCGCCGGGGAAGGAGAACTGCCGGAACAACGCGCGCAGCCCGTCCAGGTCCTCGCCGACGCCCGAGTACACCTCGCTGTAGGTGCCTTCCAGGTAGGCGTTCGCGACGAGCCCGGGACCGCCGTGGCCGGGTCCGGTGACGTAGAGGGCGTTCAGGTCGCGCTGCCGGATGGCCCGGTTCATGTGCGCGTAGAGCAGGTTGAGGCCGGGGGTCGTGCCCCAGTGGCCGAGCAGGCGCGGCTTGACGTGCTCGGGCAGGAGGGGTTCGCGCAGCAGCGGGTTGTCGAGCAGGTAGATCTGCCCGACGGAGAGGTAGTTGGCCGCACGCCAGTAGGCGTCCAGCAGGTCCAGGTCGTCCGCGGGGCGCTCGGTCGACGGCATGGCACCGACGCTAGCCGTGATCACGGGGGTCCGAAACTCGAGCGCCGACCGGCGGCGGTGGCCGCGTGGGCGGGCGGGATCGGGTGGGGCGGGTGACGATGGTGGCCGGTTCGGGAGGTGGGGATGTCCGAGGTCGCCGGCGTGCGGGCGGAGCGGGCGGCGGGGTTGACCGCGGCGGAGGTCGCGCAGCGGGTCGCCGACGGGCGGACCAACGCCGTCCGGTCCCGCACGAGCCGCAGCGCGGGCCAGATCGTCCGGGCGAACGCCTTCACGCCGTTCAACGGGCTGCTGACCGCGTTGTTCCTGGTCATCCTGGCCACCGGGCGCTGGCAGAACGGCCTGTTCGGGCTGGTCGTCGTGGCCAACACGGCCATCGGCGTGGTCCAGGAGCTGCGCGCCAAGCGCACGCTGGACCGGCTCGCCGTCCTCAACGCGCCACACGCCCGGGTGACGCGCGACGGTGTGACGTCGGAGGTCGACGTCGGCGAGGTGGTGGCCGACGACCTGATCACCGTGCGCGCCGGCGACCAGGTCGTGGCCGACGGCGAGGTCACCGCGGCCGACGGCCTGGAGGTGGACGAGTCGCTGCTGACCGGCGAGTCCGACCCCGTGCCCAAGGCCGTCGGCGACGACGTGCGGTCCGGGTCGGTCGTGGTCGCCGGGTCGGGCCGGTTCCGGGCCACGGCGGTCGGCGCCGATGCCTACGCGACCCGGCTCACCGCCGAGGCGCGCCGGTTCACCGCGGTGCGGTCCGAGCTGGTCGCGGGCACGAACAAGCTGCTGCGGTGGATCTCGCTGATGATGCTGGTGGTCGGCCCGCTGCTGCTGTGGAGCCAGCTGCGCAGCCCCGACACCGACGACTGGCAGGAGGCGATGACCGGCGCGGTCGCGGCGCTGGTCGGCATGGTCCCCGAAGGGCTGGTGCTGCTCACCAGCCTGGCGTTCATGCTCGCCGCGGTGGCCCTCGCGCGTGAGCAGACCTTGGTGCAGGAGCTGCCCGCGGTGGAGGTGCTGGCCCGCGTCGACGTCGTCTGCCTCGACAAGACGGGCACGCTCACGCACGGCGACCTCGCGTTCGACCAACTCCTGGCCGACGGTCCGGAGGACGACGCGCGCGCCGCCCTCGCCCTGCTGGCCACCGCGCCCGACGCGAACGCCACGTCCGCCGCGTTGGCCGAGGAGTTCTCCGCCACCAATTGGCGGCGCACGGGCGGCGTGCCGTTCTCGTCGGCCCGCAAGTGGTCCTCTGTGGACACCGACGGTCACGGCACGTGGGTGCTCGGCGCTCCGGAGGTGGTGCTCCCCGAGGGCGGCCCGCTGTCCGACCGCGCCGCCGACCTCGCCGCGCGGGGCAAGCGCGTGCTGGTCCTCGCCTCGGCCCGCTCCCCCGGTGACGGCACGGCGCTGCCCGCCGGTCTCACCGGACGCGCGCTGGTCGTGCTCGCCGAGCGGGTCCGCGACGACGCCGCCGACGCGCTGCGGTACTTCGCCGAGCAAGGCGTGGCGCTGCGGGTGATCTCCGGCGACAACCCGCGCACGGTCGGCGCGGTCGCCGTGTCGGTCGGCGTGCCCGGCATCTCGGCGGCGGACGAGGCCGTGGACGCCCGCACGCTGCCCGACGACCCGGACGCGCTCGCCGACGTGCTGGAGGCGTCGGCCGTGTACGGGCGGGTCACGCCGCAGCAGAAGCGGGCGATGGTGGGCGCGTTGCAGCGGCGCGGGCACGTGGTGGCGATGACCGGTGACGGCGTCAACGACGCGATGGCGTTGAAGGACGCCGACATCGGTGTGGCGATGGGCAACGGCGCCGCCGCGACCCGGGCCGTGGCGCAGCTCGTGCTGCTGGACAGCCGGTTCGCGCACCTGCCGGACGTGGTCGCGGAGGGGCGGCGGGTGATCGCCAACATCGAGCGGGCGGCGAACCTGTTCCTGGTGAAGAACGTGTACTCGCTGGTGCTGGCCCTGGTCGTGCTGGTGAGCGGCATCGCCTACCCGCTGGCCCCGATCCAGCTGACCATGATCTCGGCGCTGACGATCGGCATCCCGGGCTTCGTCCTGGCCCTCGGCCCGAACCGGCGGCGTTACGTGCCGGGCTTCCTGGGCCGGGTGCTGCGGCTGGCCGTGCCGACGGGCGTGGTGATCGGCCTGGCCGCGTTCGGCGGCGACCTGGCGATCCGCTCGCTCGACCCGGCCGGCGGGCGGGTGGCCGGCCAGACCGTGGCGACGGTCGTGGTGCTGGTGGCGTCGCTGTGGGCGTTGTCCCTGCTCGCCCGGCCGTTGACGGGCTGGAAGGCTGCCCTGCTGGTCGGTCTCGCCACCGCGGCGGCGGTGATCCTCGCCGTGCCACTGCTGGCCACGGGCGTGTTCCTGCTGGAGGTGACCGCGCACCGGGTGCTGATGGGCCTGGCGGTGGGTGCCGTGGCCGCCGCGCTGGTCGAACTCATCGGCCGCTTCGTCCCGGCCCACCGCGGCTGATCCACTGTCGAACCGCGCACGCCCGCTGCGGTCAGGTGGTCGCCGATCCCCGGCGGGCCGCGGCCGTGCCCTCCGCCGGCGACTGGTCGGCTCTGGCGCGTTCCACGGCGTAGGCGCGCAGCAGGTCGTGCACGCGGTAGCGGTCGCGGGCGGTCGGTTCGGCCAGGTGTGCCGCGGCCAGGATGCCGACCACCCGGCGGGCGCTCGCGGTCGGCACGTCCAGCAGCACGGCCAGCGCGTCCAGCGACGCTTCCGACGTCACGTGCAGGCCGAACGCGCGGAACGCGGCGGCGGCGTCCGGCGGCAGCGCCCGGTACGACCACGACAGCACGGCGCGCACGGCCGCGCTCGGGTCGTCGCCGGACGACAGGAGGTCCAGGCGGTCCTGTTCGGTGGCGAGGTCGGCGGCGAGATCGGCCAACGTGGTGTACGGCGAGTCCGCGCAGCGCTCGGCGGCGACCCGCAGCGCCAGCGGCAGGCGGGCGCACTGCTCGACGATGCGTGCGGCGGCGGCCGGGTCGGCGTCGACCCGGTCACCGCCGGCGGTGGCGCGCAGCAGGGCGATCGACTCGTCCGGCGACAGCACGTCCAGGCCGAGCCGGCCCACGCCGTCGCGCGCCACCAGGCCCGGCAGCCGGTTGCGGCTGGTGACGATCACGGTGACGGTGTCGGACGCGGCCAGCAGCGGGCGGGCCTGGTCGGCGTCGGAGATGTTGTCCACCAGCACGAGGAGCCTGCGACCGTCGGTCACCGACCGGTACAGCGCGGCCTTGTCCTCCGTGTCGACGGGCACGAGTTCCGGGTCGACGTCCAGGGCGTGCAGGAAGCCCTCCAGCGCCTGCCCGGCGGACAGCGGTCCACGCGGCGCGTGTCCACGCATGTCCGCGTAGAGGTGGCCGTCGGGGAACCGGTCGCGGCGCAAGTGCGCCCAGTGGACGGCCAGCGCGGTCTTCCCCACGCCCGCGGTGCCGGTGATCAAGGTGGACGTGCCGGCGCGGGCGTCCAGCCGGTCCAGCTCCTCCGCGCGGCCGGTGAACCGGTACGTGTCCGGCGGGAGCTGGCGGGGCACCGGGCGCACGGACCGCGTTCGCGCCGCGTGGTGCATGTGCACGCCGCCGTGGACGGTGCCCGTCTGCACCGCCGAGCCGCCGACTTCGCCGGAGATGACGTTGGGGAGATCCACGCGTCCATCCATCCCTCCAGCGGGGTGCGGCGCACCGCAGTTCGGCGGACAGCGGGTGTTACGCGCCCACCGTGCCGTCGATGCCCTCGCGCAGGAAGTCGGCGTGGCCGTTGTGCCGGGCGTACTCGTGGATCAGGTGGAGCATGACCAGGCGCAGCGACACGTCCTCACCCCACCGCTCGTGGTGGCCGGTGACGTCGAGCGACTCGGCCTCCCGCTCGATGCGCCGCGAGTGCTCGACCTCCGCCTGCCACGCCTCGAACGCCTCGGACCTGGTCGCGGTGGAGGCGTCGTACGCCACCTGGAAGTCGCCGTCGGGCGACCACACCAGCGGGACGTCCTCGTGGGCGATCACCCGGCGGAACCAGGTGCGCTCCACCTCGGCCATGTGCCGGACCAGGCCGAGCAGGGTCAGCGTGGACGGCGGCATGGAGCGGCGGCGCAGGTCCTCGGTCGACAGGCCGTCGCACTTCATGGCCAGGGTGGCGCGGTGGTAGTCCAGGAACGCGCGCAGCGTCTCGCGCTCGCCGCCGCGCAGCGGGGGGCCGATCCGTTCGGTGGTCATGGGGCCATCCTGTCCGGCGGGCTAGGGTCGGGGCCATGGACCCCCGCGTGCCCCGGTACGGGAGCGGATCGCTCGCCGACGTCGTGCCGTCGCTGCTCGCCGGGATGGGTGTGCCCGGGGTGGTGGACGTGCTCGGCATCTCCGGCCCGGCGCGGGTGTGCGTGCTGCTGGTGGACGGCCTCGGGTGGGAGTTGCTGCGCGAGCACGAGGCGGACGCGCCGTTCCTGGCGTCGTTGGCCGGTTCGGCGATCACGGCCGGGTTCCCGGCGACGACGGCGACGAGCCTGGCCGCGCTGGGCACCGGGGTGCCGACCGGCGAGCACGGGCTGGTCGGGTACTCGTTCGCCGACGGCGGCGAGGTGCTGAACGCGTTGCGGTGGTCGCGGTACGGCTCGGCGGCCCACGTGGACCTGCGGGACGTGCTGGTGCCGGAGGAGGTGCAGCCGCGGCGGACGGCGTTCGAGGTGGCGGCCGACGCGGGGGTGGCGGTCCGGCTCGTGCTGCCGCGGGACCAGAAGGGCAGCGGGCTGACGCGCGCGGTGCTGCGGGGCGGGCGGTTCCAGGGCGTGCTCGGGTTCGGCGACCTGGTGACGCGGGTGGCGGAGGCGTTGCGGTCGGACGACCGGGTGCTCTGCTACGCCTACCACGCGGACCTGGACGCGCTCGGGCACGTGCACGGGCCGGGCAGTGAGGCGTGGCGGTGGCAGTTGCGGTTCGTGGACCGGTTGGCGGCGGCGGTGGCGGACGGGTTGCCCACCGGCGCCGCGCTGGTCGTGACGGCGGACCACGGGATGGTGGCGGCGGACGACCGGGTCGACTTCGACACCGACGACGTGCTGAGCGCCGGTGTGCGGGTGCTCGGCGGGGAGGCTCGGGTGCGGCACGTCTACACGTCCGAGGCGGAGGCGGTGCGGGCCCGGTGGGTGGAGCGGCTGGGCGACCGGGCGTGGATCGCGTCGCGCGCGGAAGCCGTGGCGGCGGGGTGGTTCGGGCCGCGGGTGGACGACCACGTGCTGCCGCGGATCGGCGACCTGGTGGTGGCGGCGAAGGGGTCGCTGGCGGTGGTGCGCTCGACGGTGGAGCCGGGGCTGACCACCTTCGTCGGGCACCACGGGTCCCTGACGGAGGAGGAGCAGCACATCCCGGTCCTGAACACGATCGGGTGATCATGGCCCGGACAGGTGCGGAAACAGCGTTCTCGTACCTCGGTCGGACCTGACCGAGCGCCGACCACCCCGCTCCACCACCACAGGGCCCGCCCGGACCCGGTCCGGCATAGCATCACGTCGGCCGCACGGGTGAGCACGGCCGGCACGTGCCGGTCCGCGTCGGCCCACGTCGGCCCCGTCCGGGACCACCGACGACCGCGGCCGCAACGGGAGGCGACGAGTGGAGCACGGGCCGGCCGCGGTGGACACGTCGGTCGCCGGTGTCGTGGAAGCCCGCTGGGGCGTCCGCCCGGAACCCGCGATCGCGCGCTACGCCGAGCCGGGCTGGCAGCTCTCCCCAGTGCCGATCGACCGCCGCTGCCCGAAGTGCGACGGCGAGCTCCACGGCCTCTACCGCGCCCACCCCGACCGCGGTCGGCAGCAGTTGCAGGCCGCGGTGGCCTGCCCCACGTGCCCGGCGTCGTTCACGCTGCGGGAGTTGAAGCTCGCCCAACGCTCCGTGCTGGGCGAGCTGCGCCCCGACGCGGTGTCCCGCCGCCTCGCGGAGGACGCGCAGCTCGAAGCCCTGGCCCGCACCTCCCGCGCCACCCGCCGACCTGCCGCCACCCCCACGCGTCCCGCCGCCGACCGGGACGCCGAGCCCGGTCCGGACCTGCCGCTGGAACCCGCTTCGCCGGAGGCGCGAGGCGCGGGGCGGTCGGGGGTGGCGGCGGATGCGGAGCGGCGGGGGCCGGCGGGCCGACCGGGCGCGGGATCGGCGCTGCCGGGGCCGGTCGAGGGTGCCGGCGGCGATCGGGCACGACGGGTACCGGCACGCGGGCCCGGCGGGAAACCGAGGCCGAGGCAGTCGGCTGACGGCATCGGCGCGGATCTTGAGGCGGCGGGGAGCCCGGGAGCGGCCCAGAGGTCGGGTCGGCAGGGCGAGCCGGAGGGCGCAGACGGCGGCGCGGCGGATGGCACGAAGGCAGCGGGCGGCGCGGCGGCCACCGACGGCACCGCGACGGCGACCAACGGCGCTGCGGCGGCGGGCCGTGCCGCGGCAGCGGATGCCACGGCGGCCGGCGGTGTGGCGGCTGGCCGGGCTGCGGCAGCGGGCGGTGCGGCAGCGGATGGTGTGGCAGCGGATGGTGTGGCAGCGGATGGTGCTGGTCGAGGTGGGGTAGGGGCAGAGGGTTCGGCGGTGGTGCGGCCGGCGCGGCGCACGTCGACGGTCGCGATGGCGGCGCGGATCCGGTCGATCCTCAGTGGGTCCGAGGTCGCGCCGGCGGCGCGGGTGGCGACGGTGCCCGTGTTGCCGCCGGCGTTGGCGGCGCGGCCCGTGTGGTGGTGCAAGACGGTCGACCCCGCGTTCGAGGTGCCCGAGGTGCCTCCCGGAGTGGACGTCAGGGTGATCCTGCCCGATTCGCCCGAGTTCGCCGCGGTCAAGGAACGGCTCACGGCCGCCGGTGTGCCGTTCAAAGCCCTCCGCCACTGGCTGGAGCAGGAGGAGGTCTCCGCGACCGCCGCCACCGCCTGGCTGTCCGACGTCGGCGGCGTGGTGCCGGAGCGCTGCGACTCGGTGGTCGACGAAGGCGCCCGCGCGGCCCGGTTGGCCTTCGAGGTGGTCTGGGACCTGCACGCACCCGCCGGACCGATCCCCGACCCGGTCCCCGCCTCCCGGTTCGTCCCCGACGACTGGGCCCGGTTCCTGCCGTTCCCCGTCCTCAACCCCGCCCAGGCCCAGGCCGCGCCCCACCTGGTGGACGGCGACTCCCACCTGCTGATCACCGCCCCGACCGGCGCGGGCAAGACGGCGATGGGCATGCTGGCCGTCCTCAAAGCGATCCTGCACGAGGGCCGCAAAGCCGCCTGGCTCGTCCCCCAGCGCTCCCTCACCGACGAGCTCGACCGCGAACTGGAGACCTGGCGCACCGAGGGCCTGCGCGTCGAACGCCTCTCCGGCGAGTACGCGGTCGACGTCGAGGCCGTCAAGGCCGCCGACCTCTGGGTCGCCACCACCGAGAAGTTCGAGGCCATCTGCCGGGCCAGTTCCCTCCAGGCCGCGCTCGGCGAGGTCGGCTGCCTGGTCGTGGACGAGATCCACCTGCTGGGCAGCCCCAACCGGGGCGCGCTGCTGGAGGCCCTGCTGGCCCGCGTCCGCGGCGCGGACTCGCCGGTGCGGATCGTCGGCCTGTCGGCGACGGTGTCCAACGCCGCCGAGGTCGCCGAGTGGCTGGAAGCCGACCTCGTGGCCACGACCTGGCGGCCGTCCCGGGTGACCTGGCAGCTGCCGACGATCCCGGCCGCCTCCGGCTTCACCGCGAACAACCGGCTGCGCGAGCAGGTCGTGCTGGACCTGACCGGCCGCCACACCGCCGAGGGCGGCAGCGTGCTGGTCTTCTGCGGCTCCAAGCGCAACGTCCGCTCGACCGCGATGGCGATCGCCGCCGACCGGGGCGCACCCGTGCACGCCGTCGCCGCCGACGACGTGGACGGCCTCACCGAGGTGTGCGCGGAAGTCGGCGTTCGCCTGCACTACGCCGACTACGAGCACAAGCACGCCGCCGAACGGGCGTTCCGGGCCCGTCAAGCGGACGTCCTGGTGGCCACCTCCACCGTCGCCGCGGGCGTGAACCTGCCCGCGCGGGCGGTGATCGTCCGGGACGTCTCCATCGGCGGGGAGCCGATCGACACGTCCACGGTGCTCCAGATGTTCGGCCGGGCCGGGCGCATCGGCGCCGGTGAGTCGGAGGGCTGGTCGTACCTCGTCGTCGACGAGACGCAGCGCGCCGACTGGCAGACCAGGCTGGTGGCCGGGTACTCGGTGTACTCGCGGATCCGCGACTCGCTGCCCGACCACGTGCTGGCCGAGGTGCTCCAGGGCCGGATCGGCACGATGGACGACGCGCAGGCGTGGTGGGTGGAGACGCTGGCCCACGCGCAGGGTGACGACGACCTGGAGCCGGTGCAGGAAGCCGTCGCGTTCCTGGAGGACGAGGGCCACCTGACCGTCACCGACGGCCGGCTCGCGATCACCGAGCTGGGCCGGTTGACCGCGCGGATGATGGTGTCGACCCACACCGGGCACCGGCTGCGCCGCACGCTCGGCCTGCTGCCCGTGCCGCACGACCCGGACGAGGCGGAGACGGCGCTGAGCCTGGTGCTGTCGGTCGCGGTGCGGGACCTGGCGGGCATCCCGGTGCCGGAGCCGGTGCGGCCCGCCGTGGCCACGGTGATCAAGGCGGGTGGCCGGACGTCGCAGATCACGAACACGACGTCGGTCAAGGGCCTGGGCTCGCAGACGACCACCGCGCCCGGCGACCTGGCGTGGGCGGCGTTGCTGCTCGCGGCACGCTCGCCGCACCTGTTCGACGGGAAGCGGCGCGTGGCGGGCAGCATCCCGATGGCCACCCTGCACCCGGTGTACGAGCAGGCGCCGAGGTTCCTGGCGTGGCTGGCCGCGCAGGGCGTGCTGGGCACCGTGCACCCGTGGATCGCCGTCGTGGCCGCCGACCTGGACCACCGCGTGCGCTGGCGCGCGCTCGCGCCGGGACGGGGCGCGGGCCGGTTGCTGTGGATGTGCGAGGAGATGGCGACCCGAGCGCACCTCCGGGACGTGGTGCCGGGCCTGTGGCGCTCGGCGGTCGCCCGCGGGGTCCGCTCCCCCGACTGGCCGCCGGGGCGGTCGCCGGCGGGGTGCGTCCTGGACCACGCCGGGTACACCGCGCTGCTGCGCGAGCGCACCACCAACTACGCCCTCGCCGCGCACGCCGACCACGCCACGGCCACGGGCGGCACGGGCGCTTCCGCGGTCGCCTGGCGCGGTCGCACGTGGACCGCGCCGTCGACGTCCGCCACGATCGCCTACCCGGAGTCCGAGGACGACGACCCGGGCGTGGCCGTCTTCACCCGCCGCGGCGACTACCGCGCCACCGGCTGGCTCGACGCCTACACGGGCTTGACCGCGCCAACCGACGCCGCTCCCCCGCCACCGAGGCGCACGCGTCGCGGCCTGGGCCGGTGATCACGCCACCTACCCGCGGCCCAGCTCCTCGTGCAGCATCGGTGTCAGGGTGCGGCTGAACGCGGCGTTGAGGTGGTCGGCGTCGTAGTACACCGCGATGTTGCCGACCACGCCGTGGCACTTGTGCTCGTCGCAGAAGTAGTCGCTGAAGTCCGCCAACGACACGCCGGGGTTGTCGCTGCTCCGGGCGACCTCCGACAGCGGGTCCGCGGGCTGCGCCACGGCGCGGTCCACCGAGCACACCGCCGGGTCGGCCGGGTTGAGCGCCACGCACTGGTGGTCGCGCACCTCGCCGTTCAGCGGCGGGTCGCCCAGCACGACCACGCGCGCCCCGGCGTCGGTCCACCGCTTCCAGCGCGGTTCGAGGCCGTCGCGGTACTGCTCGACCTGGGAACGGCCGCTGCCGTCGTCCACGGTTTCCTTGCGGGAGAAGAACGACGTCAGCACCAGCGACGGCGCGTCGTCGGCGATCACGTCGGTCATCCGCGCGGTCCAGTCGGCGCACTTGCGCTTGGCCTCGTCGGTCGCGGCAGCGCGGTAGCCGACGAAGTCGACCTCCGCGAACGGGCACCCACCCAGGTAGGCGTACTTGAACACCCACCCGTTGGCCCGCGCCAGGTCCGCGACCGGCGGCTGCCACTGCTGGGCGTGCGAGTCGCCGACCAGCCACACCGATCGCGCGCCGGCGGATCCGCCGCTGTAGTCGCACACCACCGCGTCGGCGACGTCCTCGAGCGGGGCGCAGCCGGGCGGCGGCTTGAAGTACTCGTTGGCCGGCCCCATGTGGACGATCTTCGCCGGGCCCAGCGGGTTCGGGCAGCCGTGGGCCGGGATCATCGCCTGCGCGCCCGCGCACGGACCGGTGCCGTGCTCGGCCACGTCGCGTTCGGCCTGCGCGACGTGCCGCCCGTAGGTCCAGTTCAGCCCGCCCGCGGCGGCGGAGACGACGAGCAGGCCGACCACCATCGCGGCGAACGTGGCGCCGGTGCCGAGCCGCACCGAGATGCCCCGGTCCTCGACCAGCACCTTGGACAGGTACGCGAGCACGAGCGACACGGCGAGAACGACGAGCAGGTACGGGGTGGTCATCCGGCCGGCCCGCAGCGCGTCGCCGAACACGAACGGCGCGATCATGATCAACGGCCAGTGCCACAGGTACAGCGAGTAGCTGATGTTGCCGAGGAACTGCACGGGTGAGGACGCGGTGACCGGCGCGTGCCACGGCCGTCCGGGGCGCTGCCCGGAGGCGATGACGAGTGCCGTGCCGACGGTCGGCACCAGGGCGAGGTACCCCGGGAAGGGGGTCCCGTGGCCGTACGCGAACGCCGACCCGAGGATCATCGCGAACCCGACCGCCGACGCGGCCCCGGAGAACCGCTTCGACAGCTCCACCCCGGTCAGCGCGACGAGCGCGCCGAGCGCGAACTCCCACACCCGGACCGGCGTGACGAAGTAAGCCTGGCTCGGTTCGACGTGGGTGTAGTAGACGCTGAACGCCAGGGAGGCCGCGCCGACCGCGGCGATGCCGACGATCTGGGCCCGTCGTCGCCGGACCTTGAACAGCAGCACCAGCAGCAGCGGCCAGACCAGGTAGAACTGCTCCTCGACCGACAGCGACCAGTAGTGCTGTACCAGGCTGGCCGCCGCGTTCGCCGCCGAGTAGTCGACCGACTTGGCCGCGAGGAGCCAGTTCTCCCAGTACAGGGCGCTGGCGAACGACTCCGCCGCGGTCGCTTCCCACCGGGGGTACGGCAGCAGGAAGTACGCGGCCACGACGCTCACCAGCAGGACCAGCATCGCGGCGGGCAGCAGCCGGCGGACGCGGCGGGCGTAGAAGCGGCCCAGGCGGACGCGGCCGGTGGCGGTGATCTCCCGGTCGAGGTGGGAGCTGATCAGGAAGCCCGAGATGACGAAGAACACGTCGACGCCGACGTAGCCGCCGGTGAGCCCGCCGGGCCAGAGGTGGTTGACCACCACGGCGAGCACCGCGATGGCGCGGAGGGACTGGATGTCGGTGCGGAACGCCGATGATCTTCGAGGGCGGGCGGGCGCGCGTTCCTCCATGATCGTGCTCACGCTTTAGCTCGTCCCCCACACGTGAAAACTGACTACAGGCTGTTAGCGCGGCACAGTACAGGACCCCGGCAGGCCGATCGCAAACCCGGAGTCGGGGGAGACGGCGGTCACCGGCGGTGGCGGCGGGCGTAGTGGCCGGGGGTGGTGCCGCGCCAGCGGCGGAAGGCGTGGATGAAGGCGGCGGGTTCGGCGTAGCCCAGCAGGGTGGCGATCCGCTCCACCGGCAGGTCCGTCGAGGTCAGCAGCTCCTCGGCCCGCTCGGCCCGCGCCTCGTCCAGCAGCTCCTGGTAGCCGGTGCCGCAGGCGGCCAGCCTGCGGCGCAACGTCCGCGGGCTCATCGCCAGCTCCGCAGCCACCTCCTCCACCGTCACGGCGAACGCGTCCGACCGCGCGAGCCGCGTCCGCACCGCCTGCGCCACCCCCGACCGGTCACGCCGGCGCGCCACCAGGTCGCGGCACTGCGCCTCGCACATCGCGCTGGTCTCCGGGCTCGCCAGGGGCAACCCGCGGCCGAGGAAGGAGATGTCGAACGAAGAACCGCACCGGTGCGCGTCGAACGTCGGCCGCACGCCCAACACGTCCTCGTAGCCGACCCCGGCGGGCTCCGGGAACGGGAGGTCCACCTCCAGCACCGGCACCCCGCCCGGCACCAGCTCGCCGATCACCGTGTGGATCGCGGCCAGGTCCCGCTCGACCAGGAACCGCGCCACCTCGCCCGGCAACGCGGTGGCGTCCAGCTCCACCCGCACCCGGTCGCCGTCGACCGACGCCGTCGGGTTGGTGAACGCGAAGCTCAGGTCCAGGTACCGCAGCGCCGTGTCGACCGCGTCCCGCACGGTCGCGGAGCTGAGGAACGCGTAGCCGAGGATGCCGAACGTCGTCGCGTGGTACCGCCGCCCGACGTCGACCCCGCACCCCGGCAGCACCGCCACCAGGTTGCGCACGACCCGCAACTCCTGCCGCGCGTCCACCTCCACCCCGGGCTCGGCCAGGTGCGCCGCCGTCACCCCGCTGCCCGCCAGCAGCCGGTCCACCCCGATCCCGTGATCACCCCCGTACCGCACCAGCAGCGCCACGCTCGCGATGCCGCGGCGGAAGTCCCAGTGCCGCACCACCGGCTCGGCCAACGTCGACATGGCCACCATTGTCAATTACCCGACCGGTGATGTCCTGGTTCGTTCGAGTGGTTCCTCCCTAGCGTCACGGACGTGCGCTCAATCGTGGTGATCGGCGCGGGGTTCGCGGGCATCGGCATGGCGTTGAGCCTGCGCCGGGCCGGGTTCACCGACGTCACGGTGCTGGAACGGGCCGACGACGTCGGCGGCGTGTGGCGGGACAACACCTACCCCGGCGCGGCGTGCGACGTGCCGTCGTCGCTCTACTCCTACTCGTTCGCGCCGAACGCCTCCTGGCCGCGCCGGTACGCCGAGCAGCCCGACATCCTGGCCTACCTGCGCCGGACCGCCGAGCCCGTGCGCGACCTCGTGCGCACCGGGTGCGAGGTGGTCGGCGCGACCCGCGTGGACGGCCGCTGGCGGGTGGACGTGGCGGGCGGCGAGGTCATCGAGTGCGACGTGCTGATCAGCGCCGTGGGCCAGCTGTCCCGGCCGTCCGTGCCCGACCTGCCGGGCCGCTTCGGCGGGCCGGCGTTCCACAGCGCCCGGTGGCGGCACGACGTGGACCTGCGCGGACGCCGGGTGGCGGTCATCGGCACGGGCGCGAGCGCGGTGCAGTTCGTGCCGCGCGTGCGGCGGCACGCGCGGCACGTCACGGTGTTCCAGCGCACCGCGCCGCACGTGCTGCCCAAGCCCGATCGCGCCCACCCGTCGCGGTGGCTCGGCGGGCGGCTCGGGCGGGTGACGACCTTCCTCGCCGGCGAACTGCTGACCGCCGCCCTGACCGCGGGCCCGGCCTCCCGCGCGGCCGTCGAGGCGTTGACCGGCCTGCACCGGTTCTGGCGCGTCCGCGACCCCGTGCTGCGCGCCGAGCTGACGCCCGGGGCGCCCGCCGGCTGCCGGCGCCTGCTGTTCTCCAACGACTGGTACCCCGCGCTGACCCGGCCGGACGTCGACGTCGTCACCTCGCCCGTCGCCGAGCTCACCGAGCGGGGCGTGCGCACCGCCGACGGCGTCGAGCACCCCGCCGACGTGCTGGTCTACGGCACGGGTTTCGCGGCGGCGGACTTCCTCGGGCCGCTGCGCGTCCGCGGCCGGGACGGGCGGGAGCTGGCCGACGCGTGGGCCAGCGGCGCCCGCGCGCACCTCGGCGTCACCGTGCCGGGGTTCCCGGACTTCTTCCTGCTCTACGGCCCCAACACGAACCTCGGCGGCAACTCCGTGCTGACCATGGTCGAGAGCCAGATCCGGTACGTGCTGCGCGTCCTGCGCCACTTCGCGCACGCGCCCGGGGTGGAGGTGCGGGCCGAGGTGGCGGAGGCGTTCGACGCCGAGGTGCAGCGACGCCTGCGGCGCAGCGTGTGGAGCCTGTGCGCGAGCTGGTACCGCGCGGACGGCGGCCGGATCACCACGAACTGGCCGGGACTGGTGTGGGAGTACCGGCGGCGCACGGCGCGCGCCGACCCGGCCGACTTCCGGATCGCGGGAGGATGAGGGTGGACTACGACGTGCTGGTGATCGGGTCCGGGTTCGGCGGCGGCACGACCGCGTTGCGGCTGAGCGAGAAGGGCTACCGGGTCGGTGTGCTGGAAGCGGGTCGCCGGTTCGCCGACGAGGACTTCCCGCGCACGTCCTGGCAGGTGCGGGACTACCTGTTCGCGCCGCTGCTGGGCTGCCTGGGCCTGCAACGGGTCGACCTGCTGCGAGACGTGCTGGTGCTCAGCGGCGCGGGCGTCGGCGGCGGGTCGCTGGTGTACGCCAACACGTTGTACGAGCCGCCGGAGGCGTTCTTCGCCGACCGGCAGTGGGCGCACATCACGGACTGGCGGGCCGAGCTCGCGCCGCACTACGACCAGGCGTCGCGGATGCTGGGCGTGACCGAGAACCCGCGCACCACCGCGGCCGACCGGGTGCTGCGCGCCGTCGCCGACGAGATGGGCGTCGGCGGGACCTACCACCGGTCACGGGTCGGCGTGCACTTCGGCGCGCCGGGCGACCCGTTCTTCGGCGGGGTCGGGCCGACGCGGTCGCCGTGCACGCACTGCGGGCAGTGCATGACCGGCTGCCGGCACAACGCCAAGAACACCCTGGTCAAGAACTACCTCCACCTGGCCGAGCGGGCGGGCGCGCGGGTGCACCCGTTGACGACGGCGGTCGACGTGCGGCCGGTCCGCGGCGGTTACGCGGTCGCCACCCGGCGCACGGGCGGTCGGCGCGGACGGGACTTCACCGCGCGGCAGGTCGTGTTCGCGGCGGCGTCGCTGGGCACGCAACGCCTGCTGCACCGGTTGCGGCGCACCAGCCTGCCGCGCCTCTCGCCGCGGGTGGGGTCGTTGTGCCGCACCAACTCCGAGGCGGTGCTGGGCGTGCGGGTGCGGTCGGGCGAGGCGGACCACTCGCTGGGCGTGGCGATCACGTCGTCGTTCCACCCGGACGCGCACACGCACGTGGAGCCCGTCCGGTACGGGCGGGGCAGCAACCTGATGGGCCTGCTGATGACCGTGCTGGCCGACGGCGGGCCGCGGCGGTTGCGGCGCGGCGTGCGCGAGCTGGCGCGCGGGTGGCGGGACTTCGGGTGGCTGCACGACCCGCGCCGGTGGTCGGAGCAGACCATCGCGCTGCTGGTGATGCAGAGCCTGGACAACTCGCTGACCACGGTGGAGCGGCGGGGCGTGTTCGGCAGGCGGATGACCACCCGGCAGGGCGACGTGCCGAACCCGACGTGGATCCCGGTCGGCCACGAGGTGGCGCGGCGGGTCGCGGCACGGGTCGGTGGCGTCGCGCGGGGCTCGTGGCCGGACCTGGCGGACATCCCGCTGACCGGGCACCTGATCGGCGGGTGCGTGATCGGCGACTCGCCGGCGACCGGGGTGGTCGACCCGTACCACCGGGTGCACGGCTACCCGGGCCTGCACGTGGTCGACGGGTCCACGATCCCGGCGAACCTGGGCGTGAACCCGGCGCTGACCATCACCGCGCTCGCCGAGCGGGCGATGTCGTTGTGGCCCAACAATGGTGAGCCCGACCCGCGTCCGGGACCGGGTGCGGCGTACGTCCGGCTGCCGGCGGTCGCGCCGCGGCGGCCGGTCGTGCCGCGCACCGCTCCCGGCGCGTTGCGCCCGACCGCGGAGGACGAGTGATGGTGAGCTACCCGCCGGAACCGTGGGAGCTGCACGGCCGCGCGTGCGTGTCGGTGTGGCTGGTCCGGGCGAGCGCGCTGCCACCGCTGCCCGTGCGGCCGGTGACGGTGTTCGGGCGGGCCGTGGTGGGCACGGCGTTCGTCGACTACCGGCCGCCCGGCATGGCCTACCACGAGGTGCTGGCCGCCGTGCTGGTGCGGCGCGGGGCGCGGTTCGGGGTGTCGATCACGCGGATCTGGGTCGACAGCCCGGAGTCGCGGGCGGGCGGCCGTGAGCTGTGGGGCATCCCCAAGGAGTTGGCCGAGTTCGAGTGGGGCGACGACCTGGCCGCGTCGGCGCGCGACGAGCACGGTCCCGTCGCGGCGGTGCGGGCCCGGTCGCCGAGGTTCGGCGTGCGGCTGCCCGTGGCGGGGTCGACGTGGCAGGCGTTCGGCGACGGCGTGGCCCGCACTCCCCTGCGCGCCGCCGGCCGGGTGAGCCCGGTCCGCGCGACCTGGCGCGTCGACCCGTCGGGTCCGCTCGCGTGGCTGCTGCCCCACCGGCCGCTGCTCGGCCTGGCCGTGCGGGACCTGTGGATGCGGTTCGGGCCGCGCCGGCGCTAGGACCAGCTCGGCTCGGGCACCTCGGTGACCCGGCCGTGCGGGTCGAAGTGCAGGTACCGGTCGAAGTCCTCGGCGAACCAGCGGTCGTGGGTGATGGCCAGGACCGTGCCGGTGAACGCGCGCAGACCCTGCTGCAAGGCGTCCGCGCTGGCCAGGTCCAAATTGTCGGTCGGCTCGTCCAGCAGCAGCAACGTCGCGCCCGACAGCTCCAGCAGCAGGATCTGCAACCGCGCCTGCTGGCCGCCCGACAGCGTCTCGAACGGCTGCCGCCACGCCGGGGCGAGCTCGTAGCGGGCGAGCGCCGGCATCGCGTCGTCGCGCGCCAGCGCGTGGTCCTGCATCACGATGTCGGCCACCGCGCGCCCGACCAGGTCGGGACGGGCGTGGGTCTGGGCGAAGTAGCCGGGCACGACCCGCGCCCCGTAGCCGATCCGGCCCGAGTGCCGGGTCGCGGACGGGTCGGCCAGCACCCGCAGGAACCGGGACTTGCCCGTGCCGTTCGCGCCGAGCACGGCGATCCGCTCGCCGAACCCCACGTCGAGGTCGAACGGGTCGAGCAGGCCCGGCACCGACAGCCCCGCGCAGCTCAACGCCTGCTTGCCGGTGCGGCCGCCGGCCAGGCGCATGCGGACGTTCTGCGGGCGCGGTGGCCGCTGCGGCGGGCCCGCGGCCTCGAACCGGGCCAGCCGGGCGCTCGCGGCCCGGTAGGACGACGACACGGCGTCGTTGCGCGCGGCGGCTTGGCGCAGGGTGTGCGCGGTGGCCCGCAACCTGCGCCGCTCGTCGTCCCAGCGCTTGCGCCGCTCGTCCAGCCGGTCGATCCGGTCGTGCCTGGCCTGGGCGAACGTGGCGAACCCGCCGCCGTGCACCCACACGTCGCGGTCCTCGACGGCCACGATCCGGTCGGCGGCCGTGGCCAGCAGCCGCCGGTCGTGCGAGACGACCAGGATGGTCTTGCGGCTCGCGGCCAGCTCCCGCTCCAGCCACTGCTTGCCCGGCACGTCCAGGTAGTTGTCCGGTTCGTCCAGCAGCAGCACGTCGTCGGGGCCGCGCAGCAGGGCTTCGAGGACCAGCCGCTTCTGCTCGCCGCCGGACAGCGTGGCCACCGGCCGGTCGGCGGCCTCGGCGAAGGGCAGGCCCAGCGCGACGGTCGTGCAGGTGTCCCAGACGACCTCGATGTCGTAGCCGCCCGCGTCGACGTGCTCGGCGATGGCCTCCGCCAGGGCCAGCTGGGTGTCCTCCTCGTCGCGTTCCCGCAACGCGGCCTCGGCCTCGGCCAGGGCTGCCGCACCGGCCCGGACGCGGTCGGGCGCGACGGCGAGCAGCAGGTCGCGGACCGTGTCGCCGGTGATGAACTGGCGCATCACCCCGACACCACCGCTCGTCACCACCTCGCCGGACGCGGGGCGCAGCTCACCGGCGAGGAGCCGCAACACCGTGGTCTTGCCCGCGCCGTTCGGCCCCACCAGGCCGGCCGTGACGCCCTCGCCGACGCGGAACGACACCCGGTCGAGCAGCACCCGGCCGTCGGCGAGCGCGTAGGTCAGGTCCGTCACCTCGACGTGCGCCACCAGCCACCCCCTCTCGAACATTGGTCGAGAACCCGACCAACGTACTAGGGTGCCGTCCGTGACAGCGACTGGTTTTCCGGGCGGCGTGTGGCTGCGGCCCGCCAAGGGGCGGCGCGACGCGCCGCTCACCGTGGAGCGGATCGTCGGGGCGGCGGTGGCGCTGCTCGACGCCGAGGGCGCGGGCCGGCTGACCATGCGCCGGCTCGCCGAGCACCTCGACGTCGCGCCGCCCACGCTGTACTGGCACGTCAAGACCAAGGACGACGTGCTCGACCTGGCCGTGGACGCGATCTTCGCCGAGGTGCCCGTGCCGGACGGGGGACCGTGGCCCGACGCGGTCCGCGCCCTCGTGCTGGCGTGGCGGGCGACGATGCTGCGCCACCCGTGGTCACCGCCGCTGCTGGGACGGCCGGCGCTCGGCCCGAACGTGCTGCGGCGCACCGAGTTCCTCCAGCGGACGCTGGCCGGGGCCGGTTTCCGGGGCGCCGAGCTGGCCGCGGCCACGCACGGCCTGGCCAACTTCACCATCGGCTCCGCCCTCACCCAGTCCACCTGGCGCGACGCGGCCACGCGGGACGCCGCCCACGCCCACATCCGGGCCAACGCCGACACCTATCCGACCCTGGCCGCGCACGCCCACCTCGACCGCCCCGACTGGGACGCGCTGTTCAGCCGGGGCCTGGACCACTTCCTGGCCGGCCTGACGGCGTCACGCCCGACCGGGGGCTGACCGCAGGAACCCGGCGAGCCCGTCGAGCAGCCGGTCCACCTCCGCCTCGGTCGAGTACGGCGCGAGACCCACCCGCAGCCCACCGGTGTCGCCGAGCCCGAGCCACCGGGACGTCTCGATCGCGTAGAACGAGCCCGCCGGCGCGTTCACGCCCCACTCGGCCAGGTACCGGTACGCGTCCGCGGCGGCGTGCCCGTCGAACGTCACCAGCACGGTCGGCGTGCGCCGCCGGGCCCGCGACCACACGACCGCGCCGGGCAGCTCCGCCAACCCCGCCTCGACCCTCTCCCGCAACCGGTCCTCGTGCTCGCCCACCGCCGCCAACGACGCCGCGATCCGCTCCCGCCGGGTGCCGGTCGACGGGGCCAGGTCGGCGATGAAGTCCACCGCGGCCGTGCAGCCCGCCAGCACCTCGTAGGGCAGCGTGCCCAGCTCGAACCGCTCCGGCACGGCGTCCGACGACGGCAGCAGCTTGTCCGGCCGCAGGTCCGCCAGCACCTCCGGCCGGCCCGCCACGACGCCGCAGTGCGGGCCGAAGAACTTGTACGGCGAGCACGCGAAGAAGTCCGCGCCGATCGCCGCCACGTCGACCGGGTGGTGCGCGGTGAAGTGCACGCCGTCCACGTAGAACAGCGCGCCGCGCTCGTGCGCCAGTGCGGCGATCCGCGCCAACTCCGGCCGCGTGCCGATCAGGTTGGACGCCGCCGTGACGGCCACCAGCCGGGTGCGGTCCGACAGCGCGCCGGCCACGTCGTCCAGCTCGCCGGTCGCCGGGTCGAACCCGACCCACCGCACGACCGCGCCCACCGCCTCGGCCGCCTGCACCCACGGCCGCACGTTCGCGTCGTGGTCGAGCCGGGTCACCACGACCTCGTCGCCGGGCGACCACGTGCGGGCCAGCGTGCGGGCGAAGTCGTAGGTCAGCTGCGTCATGCTGCGCCCGAACACCACGCCCTCGGGTGACGCGCCGAGCAGGTCGGCCACGGCCCGGCGGGCGTCCAGCACGATCGCGTCGGCCGCGCGCTCGGCGGCGGTGACGGTGCCGCGGTTGGCCAGGGAGGACACCATCGCGTCGCGCACGGCGTCCGCGACGGCGGCGGGCACCTGCGAGCCGCCCGGACCGTCGAAGTGGGCGGTGCCGGTGGCCAGGGACGGGAAGCGGGCGCGGACGGACTCGACGTCGTAGGTCATGGCACCACTCTGCTGCCGTTCCACATCGGACTCCAGTGGTGCGCGTCACGTTCCGGCCTTGACAGTGGTCCAACCATTCGACCAGGCTTGTGGAAGCGCTCTCACGGGCTGTCGCCCGTGGTGGCGCCCGTCGTCCCGGTCGCCCTGAACCGGCCGGGAGGCGGCACGACCCGCCCTGCACGGAGGAGTCGCAACGATGCGCACCCTGACGAAGTGGTTGAGCGCCTTCGCCGCGCTCGCCACCTCGGCCTCACTGGCCGCCGCCACACCGGCCGCGGCCGTCGGTCCCGACCTGCTGCCGCTGACCGTCACCAACAACAGCGGCCGCTCGGAGGCCGTCCACCTGTACGTCCTGGGCACGGACATCCGGCCCGGCGGACGGCTCGGGTACGTCAACCAGTCCGGCGCGTTCACCCCGTGGCCCGCCGGCGCCAACCCGCCCGTGCCCGCACCGGACGTGTCGATCGCGGGACCGGCGAACGGCGGCAGCGTGACGCTGCGCGTGCCGCGGTTCATCTCCGGTCGCGTGTACATGTCGTTCGGGGAGAAGCTGAAGTTCTTCCTCACCCCGGACGGCCTGGTGCAGCCCGCGCCGTGGTCGCCGAGCGACCCGAACCGGGACATCCTGTTCGACTGGAGCGAGTTCACCTACAACGACGCGGGCCTGTGGCTGAACAGCTCGCAGGTGGACATGTTCGCCGTCCCGCACGCGGTCACCGTCACCGGGGCGAGCGGCGCCACCAAGAAGACCGGCGAACTCGTCGTCAACGGCCGCGACAACGTGATCAACGGCCTGCGGAACCAGGCGGGCTGGGCGAACTCGATCCGGACCCGCGGCGACGGCACGGTGGTGCGGGTGCTCGCGCCGGGCAAGGCCGCCGACGCGGGCCTGTTCGACCGCAACTACCTGGACCCCTACATCACGCAGGCGTGGAACGCCTACACCACCAAGACGTTGACCGTGGTGCCGTTCGGTGACCGACCGGACATCCGCTACTTCGGCCGGACGTCGGGCACGACGATGACGTTCACCAACTCGGCGGGCCAGCAGGTGGCGTCGTTCGCCAAGCCGTCGACGGCGAACGTGTGGGGTTGCGACGGCGCGCTGCACGCACCCAACGACCAGGTCGTCGGTCCGATCGCGCGCACCCTGTGCGCCGCCCTGCACCGCTCCACGCTCGGCACGATCGACACCCAGCCCGGCGGCGGCCCCGCCGACTTCTACAAGGGGTCGATCACCAACCACTACTCGCGGTTGGTGCACCAGAACATGGTGGACGGCAGGGCTTACGGGTTCGCGTTCGACGACGTGCAGGCGCAGGAGTCGTTGGTGCACGACGGTGATCCGCGTTCGGCGGGGATCATCCTGACCCCGTTCACGGGCGGTGGTGGCACTCCCCCGCCGGGGCCCGCCGGGAGCATCGTCAGCGCGTGGCACGGCAAGTGCGTCGACGTGCCGAACTGGAACTTCGCCGACGGCCAACGCCTGATCGTGTGGGACTGCACCGGCGGCACCAACCAGAAGTGGGAGTCCACCGCCGGCACGTTCCGCACGCAGAACAACATGTGCATGGACGTCGCCTGGGGCTCGACCGCCAACGGCGCGGCCGTCCAGGTCGCCACGTGCAGCGGGAACCCCGCCCAGCAGTTCGTCCTGACCGCCGCCGGCGACCTGGTCAACCCGCAGGCGAACAAGTGCGTCGACATCGCCGACTGGAACCCGAACAACGACGCGGTGCTGCAACTGTGGGACTGCGCCGGCACCGCGAACCAGAAGTGGCGCCGGGGCTGACCCGACATCCGTTCACGACCGTGACGACTGCGACGACTGTGCCGTCGTGACGGAGTCGACCGCGAAGACGGCCTCGGACGGGCGAACACTCGTCCACCGGCCTTGTCGCCGAACGGCCGGCGGGCCGTCTTCGCGGTCGTCCCCCGACAATCACCACTCGTCGTGGCATGATGATCAGTACCCCCAGGACCTGGCGGCCTCCGACCTGAACCCCCTGGGTACCAGCCCCCCAATCGGGTGATCATTGACAACTCCATCAACAAAAACGCCGTTATCCAAACCCTCGAACGTCGGTTGAAACAACGAGGCCGCCAACCAACCCCCGCGCCCCGCCACCCCTGCCCCTGCCCCTGCCCCACCGCACAACGCCCACCAACCCCACCCGGGACCTCTACAGGAAATCCCGGAACCACCCACCCGCGAGGTGCGCGACCTCGTCCAGCGCCCCCGGCTCCTCGAACAGGTGCGTCGCCCCCTCCACCACCTCGAGCCGCCACAACGCGGGCAACTGCGAGGCCGCCGCCCGGTTCAGCTCCAACACCTCCACGTCACGGCCGCCCACCACGAGCAACGTCGGCGCCTGCACCCGTGCCAGCGCACGTCCCGCCAAGTCCGGCCGGCCGCCCCGCGACACCACGGCCCGCACCAGGTACGTCCCGGCCGCCGCCACCAGCGCCGCCGCCGCGCCCGTGCTCGCGCCGAACAGGCCGATCGGCAACCCGCGCGTCGCCCGCGCCCGCGACGTCCACTCGACCGACGCCGCCACCCGCTCGGCCAGCAGCCCGATGTCGAACCGCAGCCGGCCGGTGGCGCGGTCCTCGCGTTCCTCGCGCTCGGTCAGCAGGTCGAGCAGCAGGGTCGCGTAGCCGTCCCGGCGCAGGGACTCCGCGACGGCCTGGTTGCGCGTGCTGTGCCGGGAGCTGCCCGAACCGTGCGCGAACACGACCACGCCGGCCGGGTCCGCGGGAATGCCGAGGTCGGCGGCCAGGTCGACACCCCAGGCGTCGACGGACACCGCCATCGTGCCGCTCCTCGTCATGTCCCCTGGGGTTCACCGGGGCACCGCCGGGCAAACGGGTCGTGTCCCCGATCGGGGTGCGGGTAACCCGTCGGTGTGCCCACCCGCACCCAGCTGGCACCCGAAGGAGCGAACGCATGGCCGACGAACGAACCCACCGAGCGCCCATGTCCGAGCAGCAGGAAGAGCTCGAACCGGGTTGGGGCACGACGCACAGCGCACCGGCCACCGGCTCCTCGGGCCACCAGTACACCGCGCCCGACGACCGCGGTGACCTCACCGACGACGAGCCCACGTCGATCGCCGACGAGGCGGGCTTCGACCACCTGCTCGGGCCTGAGGACGCGGCGATGCACATCGAGGACGAGGACGGTCGGCCCGCCGAATGAGACACGATCAGGTGTAAGGAGTCAGTGCCGGAGGGCGGGAAGGGAAAGGGAGGGTCGGGAAGGGGGAAGGTGGCAGGTGCGACGCCGAGGCAGACCGAGTCAAGGCAGGCCGCCACGCCACTGCGAGTTCCGGAGTGGACCCCGCCACTGGGCGGCGGACACGACGGCGGCGACCACGTCGGCCCACGTCGCGTCCCACACGACCCCGCCCGGAGCGAACGACAGCAACGGGCACACCAGGCAGCTCGCGCAAGCCACCGCGGCGGTCCACTTGACCCGGGTCACCAGAGCGACGTAGGACCGGAACCCGGCCGCCATCTCGTTCGCCATCAGCATGATCAAGACCGCCAGGCCGATCCGCATCACCATCACCCGGATCTCGGCCTTCGGGTCCTCCACCGGCCCGCGCAGCCTCCGGAACCGCCGGTCCACACGATCGACCATGGTGGGGAACACCGCGCCCCACACCAGGAACACCGCCACCTCAACCAGCGCGAAGCCGGTCGGTGTCTCCTCCTGCGCCTGCGCCCGCCCGATGACGAACCCGGGAACCGTCGTCAGGAACAGCACCGTCCCGAACACGAAGCCGTGGACCCGGCTCAAACCCCTCCGCGACGTCTGCCAGACGAGCACCACCGGCGCCGCCGCGATCAGCACCCCCATCAGCGGCGAGCTCGCCACGAACCGCTCGGGTCCGGCGTCCCCGGTCACGAACCACCAAGCGACGAAGGCGGTCGTCAGCCAGAACAGCCCGTAGACGACGAACCTGATCGTCGTCTTCTCCACCAGCCACGGCACGAACGTCTCGGCCAGCTTGCGCAGTTCGGTCACCGCACCCCTCCAGGCAAACGCGTGGAGTGAGCTTACGGTTACTCGGAGTCCCACCAGTCGAGCACCCGGGTCGCGTGCAGGGTCAGCCACTTCGACGGCTCCCCCGCCGGCACGTCGACCTCGAACCACACCCGCCCGGGGTGGCGCCGGGCCTGCGACCACGTCCCGTCGGGCCGCCGCTCGGCGCGGATCAGCCCGATCGCGTCGGCCATGCGCGGGTCCGGCGGGGTGCCGTCCAGCAGGGACGCCCGGCGGAAGTAGTCGGCCGCGTTGAGCACGCTGTAGAACCAGCGGAACGGGTAGGAGAAGCGGTTGACCCACGGGGCGACCGGTTCGCCCGTGGACAGCCGGCGGAACAGGCCGCGTTCCAGCAGGTACTCCTCGCCGCCGCGGCGGGCGGCACGGGTCGCGTCCGTGCCGCCGGTCGCGGCCTCGTGGTCGAGGAGGCCCTTGAGGGAGTTGAGCGTCGAGTGGAACGACGACCGCGTGGACCCCTCGACCCACTCGCAGTTCCAGCCGCCGTCGGGCAGCCGGTGCTCCACGAACCAGTCCACGATGCCGCTGACGTCCGCGCCCAGCCACAGCCCGTTCTGGACGGTCCACGCGTTGATGCAGCAGTCGACCTCGCCGCCCCAGTACGGCAGGTCGTCGTACTCCCAGCGGCAGTTCCGCTCGAGCAGTTCGGCGGTGCGGCGCTCGCGCAGCACGGCGGGGTCCATGCCCCACTCGCGCAACGAGTTCAGCGTCCACGTCGTCGCGGTCCACGGCTGCCCGGCGCCCTCGGCCGCTTCGGGGCCGTGGAAGTCGAAGCCCGCCGGGAAGAACGCGCCGCCCGCCCACCGGCCGTCCGGGTCCTGGAGCGCGAGCAGCCGTGCGCCGAAGCCCTCGATGGCAATCCTGGCGCGGGTGGCCTCCCACACCTCGGCCGGTTCGCGCAGGAGGTCGCGCTCGACCTGCCAGCGCAGCGCCGGGTCGGAGTCGAGGAGCCACGGGATCGTGCTCGTCATGGCGTGACTCTAGTCGACCGGCTCGTCCTCGGGGCTGCTTCTCGCGAGCGCGGCCAGGACGTCCAGCGCGGCGGCCAGGGTGGGTGCGGGGGTGGAGGCGAGGGCGAGGCGGACGGCGTTGGGCGCGTGGCCGGGGACGACCGCGAACGCGGCGGCGGGGGTGACGGCGATGCCGCGTCGTGCCGCGGCGGCCACGAACGTCTCGGCGCGCCACCGGTCCGGCAGTCGCCACCAGCAGTGGTAGGCGCCGGGGTCGGCGCGGATGTCGAAGTCCGCCAGGCGTTCTCGCGCGAGTCGTTGTCGGGACAGGGCGAGGGGGCGTTTCCGGTCCACTATGGACTGCACGGTGCCGTCGGTGAGCCAGCCGGTGGCGGCGGCGAGCGCGAAGTGGCCCACGGCCCAGCCGCCGGAGCGCGCGGCGGCGGCGACGCGGTCGACCAGGTGCCCGGGTGGGACGGCGAAGCCGACGGACAGGCCGGGCGCGAGGCGTTTGGAGAGGCTGTCGACGACGGTCGTGCGTTCGGGCGCGAGCGGCGGCAGGTCGGGGCCGAGGAACGCGTAGATCGAGTCCTCGACCACCTGGACGTCCAGGTCGCGCACGGTGTCGGCGAGTTCGGCGCGGCGCCGGTCGGGCATGGTGGTGCCGAGGGGGTTGTGCAGGGTCGGCTGGAGGTAGACCGCGCGCACGTCGGCGGCGCGGACCGCCTGCGGCAGCACGCCGGCGTCGTCCACCGCCAGCGGCACGAGGGTGACGCCGAGCCTGCCCGCGAGGGCCTTCACCACCGGGTAGGTGACGGCTTCGACGCCGAGCCGCCCGCCGACCGGTACCAGCGCCGACACCGCCGCCGCGATCGCCTGCTTGCCGTTGCCGGTGAACAGGACGCGGCTCTCGTCGGGGGTCCAGCCGCCGCGGGACAGCAGCCGGGCGACGGCGGCGCGCGCCTCGGGTGTGCCGCGGACGCCGACGGGGGTGAGCGCGTCGGGCAGGCCGTGCCGGACGAGCCGGTCCAGGCCGGGGGCCAGCAGGTCGGGTTGGTCGGGCAGCACGCAGAAGTTCAGCTCCAGGTCGACGCGCGCGCCGCCCGGGTCGCCGAGCGGGGGTTCGACCGGTGGGCGTGCCCGGACGAACGTGCCGCGGCCGACCTCGCCGACCACCACGCCGCGCCGGACCAGCTCGCCGTAGACGCGGGCCGCCGTGGAGCCGGCGATGCCGTGCCGGCGGGCGAACGCGCGTTGCGGCGGGAGGCGGTCGCCGGGCTTGAGCCGGCCGGCCGTGATGTCGGCGGCGATCCGGTCGGCGATCAGGCGGTAGTCCGCCACGCGAGCACCCCACATTGCACCGAGAGCATTGTTTTCATTGCACCGAGCATGGTGGCGTTCCTAGGCTTCGGACGTCAACGGACCGAGGGGGGACCATGCGGGTGGACGACATCGACATCGCTTACGACGACGAGGGTGACGGCATCCCGGTGGTGCTGGTGCACGGCCACCCGTTCAACCGGTCGATGTGGCGACCGCAGGTCGAACGGCTCCGCACCCGTTACCGGGTCATCGCGCCTGACCTGCGTGGATTCGGTGAGACGACGATCGTGCCCGGCACGATGCCGTGGACGGTGTTCGCCGACGACCTGATCGGGCTGCTCGACTGCCTCGGCCTGGAGCAGGTGGTGCTGTGCGGGCTGTCGATGGGCGGGCAGATCGTCATGGAATTGCACCGCGCACACCCGTCACGGGTCCGTGCAATGGTGTTGGCGGACACGTTCCCGGACGGTGAGACGGCGGCGGGCCGCGAGCTGCGGCACGGGATGGCGGCGCGCGTGCTGCGGGAGGGCATGGGCCCCTACGCCGACGAGGTGCTGGACAAGATGCTCTCGCCGCACAACGTAGTCGCGCTGCCGGCCGTCGCCGAGCACGTGCTGGGGATGATGCGCGGCACGTCGCCGGAGGGCGCGGCGGCCGCGTGGCTGGCCCGCGCGCAACGGCCCGACTACGTCGACTCGCTGTCCCGCGCCACCGTGCCCGCGCTCGTTGTCGTCGGCGAGGAGGACGAGTACACGCCGGTGGCCGTGGCCGAGCGGATGCGCGCCGCCATCCCCGGGTCGACGCTCGCGGTGATCCCCGGCGCGGGTCACCTGCCCAACCTGGAACGGCCGGACGAGTTCACCGACGCGGTGGAGCGGTTCCTGGCCGGAATCCCGGAGGGGGCCGAGCCGGCCGACGGACGGACCGCCGCGGGAGCGGAAGCCTAGGCGGGAAGTGCCTCGGTCGGCGGCGCGGTGGGGTGTCGGACGCCGCACAGCAGCCGGTCGGGCGGCAGGGCGGTCGGGGCGGGCCGGAGCCGGTCGGCGACCTGCGCGGCGGTCGGGCGGCGGTGGGCGCTCAGCGAGGTCATCGCGGCCAGCAGGCGGGACAGGCCGGCGGGCACGTCGTGCGGGATCAGCGGCGGGCGGTGCAGGCGGGCGACGGCGGCCTCGACCCGGTCGCCCTGGTACTCGCGGTAGCCGGTGAGGCACTCCAGCAGGACCAGGCCGAGCGCGTAGACGTCCGCGGGCGGGCCGACCTCCTCGCCGCGCACCTGCTCGGGCGCCAGGTAGGAGGCGGTGCCGACGACGGCGCGGGTCTTGGTGACCGGGGCCGAGCCGAGCGAGCGGGCCAGGCCGAAGTCGGCCAGGAAAGCGGTGTCGGAGCCGTCGAGCAGGATGTTGGACGGCTTCACGTCCCGGTGCACGACGCGCTGCTCGTGCACGTGGGCGAGGGTGTCGGCGAGCTGGTGGCCGAGCGCGCGGACCTGGGCGGGCGTGAACGCGCCGGCCACCAGCCGGTCGCGCAACGTCGTGCCCTCGACCAGCTGCATGACCACGAACGACGTCCCGCCGTCCGCGCCCACGTCGTACACCGACAGCAGCCCGGGGTGCGACAGCCCGGCCAGCGTGCGGACCTCGTTGTCGAACCGGCGCTCGTCGCCCTCGCCGGTCACCACCTTGACCGCCACGAACCGCCGGAGCAGCACGTCCCACCCGCGGTGCACCTCGGCCGCACCGCCGACGCCGAGCTTGCCCGTCAACTGGTAGCGACCGGCGAGGACGCGGCTCTCGGTGGCCAACGACATGGCCCCACCCTTCGGGTCGCCTATCCGGACGTCCCCGAATTCCCGCAGGTCGACTCCGCCAAACGCCGGTCAGAGGACGTCCAGGCGGGGTGCGGCGGAGGCGGCCTGCGCCGCCTGGGCCACGGCCTGCGCGTCGGCCAGGTTGGACACCCGCACGGCCAGGGCGGGCACGGCCCGCTTCGTCGGCTTGGTGGTGTAGACGGCGAAGACCTTCGAGGTCCGGTCGTAGGTGACCCCCTTGGCCTGGTTCCAGTCGACCTCGAGGAACTGCCGGCGCACCAGGCCGACGAACAGGAACAGCAGGCGGTGGTTGGTGCAGGCGAGCACCCCGGAGCCTTCGCCCTGCGCGCCGGTCAGGGCCAGCACCCGCTCCTCCGGGTGGAGGTGGTCGCCGAGGAGGTTGACCTCCTTCATCGAGCCCAGCAGCACGCCGCGCACCCGTTCGAGCGCTTGTGCCACGTCGGGCCGCAACGCGGGGGCGGGCGGCGGCTGGACCTGCGGCGCGGGTGCCGCCGGGCGCTCCACCCGGCGCACGGCCGTGTGGAACGTCCAGCGGTGGCCGTCCCAGTAGCGGACCAGCGCGTCGTCCAGCGGATCGGTCGACCACGCCGCGGGGCGCGCGGGCGGGTGGCTCATCGGTCACTCACCGCCGTCGTCGGAGAGGTCGCCGTCACCCTCGTCGGCGGCCATAGCGGCGGGCACCGGCCGGGCGGCGCCGTCGCCACCACGACGGCCGGGGTCGGAGGCGCGCCACTCGATCGCCTCCGCGGTCTCGTCGAACTCCAGCACGTGGTCATCGCCCAAGCCGACCAGCAGGTCCCTGACCTCGGCCGGCGTGGCGTAGAAGAACTCGCGCCGCGGGTTCACCACGTTCACCCGCTTGTGGCTCAACCGCTGGTGCAGCGACGTCTCCAGCGCGACCGCGTCCTCGGAGAAGAACAGCGCGTGGGTGTCGAACCGGAACGGCACCGACGCGTCACCGAGCTCCCGCACCCGGTCCATCGGCTCCAGCCGCCGGGTCATGCCGATCTTGACCACGTCCGGCCCGAACGCGCCGATGTTGGAGATCACGTACACGTAGCCCGCCCGCGCGTTGGCCGCGCGCCGCTCGACGCCCGTGATCGCCTCCTCGACGGCCGCGAGCTGCTCCCGCGCCCGCGCCACTCCCTCGACGTCGCCCTTCGCCTCCAGCCTGGCGACGACGGTGGCGTAGTGCGACCGCTCCTTGGCCAGCCGCGCCCGCTCCCGCTCGATCTCCTTCATCACCTTCGCCTCTTCGCGGAGCCGTTCGCGCTCCGCCCGCGCCGCGTCGCGCTCCGCCTCGACCTTGACGAGGTAGTCGGCGGTCAGGTCGATCTCGCGCAGCCGCAGCCGGTGGTAGTCCGGCGAGATGACGATGCGCATCAGCGCGCCCAGCTTGCCGATGGTGTCCCGGGTCGTGGTCAGCCGCTTCTTCACCGCCTCGCGGGTGTGCGGCTTGACCGCGCGCACCGCGTTGTCGGCTTCGGCGTTGTAGGCGCGCAGCATCAGCTTGGCGATGTCGCGGCCCACCTTCTGGCCCTCCTTGACCGAGCCGTTCACCGCCCAGTCGACCTGGCAGGCCACCGCGTCGTCCTTGGCGGCGGCCTTGATCCGCTGCTTGAGGTCGTCCAGGGCGGCCTTGTACGCGAGCGCGTCGTCCAGCGGGTGCGCGTAGTCGTAGACCCCGACCTCCTGCAACAGGGCCAGCTCACGGGTCTCGACCAGGTGCGACCGCCACACCTCGACCTCGGCCGCCAGCCGCTGACGCGTGGCACCGAGCGTCCCGACCTCGTGCCGGGCCTGCTCCACGGCCGACCGCAGGCCACGCAGCTCGGCCTCCGCCGCCTGGGCTCCCGCGCCGCGCAGGTGGCCGACCCAGCCGCGCAGCTCGGCGATCGTGGCCTGCGCCGCGGCCAGTTCCCGGTGGAGCGCGGCGACCTCCGCGCTCTCCTTGTTGCCGAACAGAGCCACCGCGGTCCTCTCCCGGAGCATGCCGGGAACCACGTGGTGCGGTTCCCGGTCATGTCACCGTGGATCGGCCCGCCGCGGGCGCGCGTTACAGCCCGCGGCCGGGGCTCAGTCGCGCGAGGTGGCGCACTTGCCGGCGCCGGGGCAGTTGCGCACCACGCGCACCTCCGGCGGCTGGGTGATCGTGGCCGGCGGGTGGGTGGCGCCACCCGGCCAGCGGATCGAGACCGCCATGGACGAGGAGTTGTTCGAGTACGACTTCTCCGTCAGGGTCCGGTCGCCGTTGACGACGTTCACCACGTCGTAGACGCCCGACGGCACCGCGGTGATGTCGAGCCACTGGAAGTCGACCGTGTGCAGGTAGTCGTCGCCGTACCCGACCGAGATGCCCTGCACCACGCTCAACGCCCCCGGCGCGTGGTGACCGCACCGGTTCTCCCGCAGGAACGCCGCCAGCCGCCCCTCCGGGCTCAGCTCGTCGGCCGGGCGGTGCGGCAGGCGGTCGGCCGTCGGGTAGCGGTCGCCCAGGCAGAAGCCGTTCTTCCGGTCCACCACCACCGTCTCACCCGACCGCGAGCGCAGCTGGAAGCGCTCGAAGCCCAGCAGGTGCCAGTGCTCGTGCGCCGCCGCCGGCTCGTAGTACAGGGCGGCCGGGATGGCCTGCTGCGCCTGCTCGTAGGTCATCGGCACCGAACCGTCCACCGCGGACTGGAACGCCTGCCGCGCGGTCATCCGCGCCTGGCCGGTGTCCGGGCGGCTGCCGTGGATCAGCAGCGGGCCGTCGCCCACGTTGTCCGCCGAAGTGGTGAACCGCAACCGCACCGCCCCGATCGGGCCCGTCGCCACGCACTCGCCGCTGGGCGCCGCCGCGTCGGCGACCGGGCACACGTCCCAGTCGACGCACCGCGCCGGGTCGCCGGTGAAACCGCCCGCGCACCCCACCGCCGCCTGCCGCAGGTCGGGCAGCAGCACCAGCCCCACCGCCTGCGCGTGCGACGGCCCCACCAGCGCCGCCACGAGCACCGCCGTGACGACCAGGGCCACGTGTCTTCGCATCGTCGAATTCCGTCCAATCGGGATTGATCCACTCACCAACCTACTGAGCCACCCCGACAACGCGACCCCGGCCACGACCAAGTTCACTCGATCGACTGAGGCACAAGGGAAATCTCCCGCCGGGACTCTAACCTTCTCCGCGATCGCGCCCCGGGCGCGCGTCGTCCGCGACTGGAGGTGGGTCCGATAGACCAGGCAATCCCCGGCACCGTCACGATGGTGTGCGGCACCAGGCCGGAGCTGATCAAGCTCGCGCCGCTGATCCGGGTGATGGGCGCCGACGCCACCGTCGTCTACACCGGACAGCACTACGACACCGCGATGTACCACCGGATCCGGCAGGACATCGGCCGGCCGGGCCGGTTCCACGAGCTGGCCGTGGGCGGCGGCCGGCGCGGCGGCCAGCTCGGCGCGGCCATCACCGCCGTGGACGAGGTGCTGGCCCGGCACCCGACGAAGGCCGTCATCGTGCAGGGCGACACGACGTCCGCGCTCGCGGGCGCGCTGGCCGCCAACGCCAACGACGTGCCGCTGGTGCACGTCGAAGCGGGCCTGCGCAGCTTCGACCGGGCCATGCCCGAGGAGCACAACCGGGTCGCCATCGACCACCTCGCCGACCTGTGCTGCGCCCCGACCCCGCTCAACCGCACCAACCTGCTGGCCGAGAGCGTGCCCGAGGAGCGCATCGAGATCACCGGCAACACCGTGGTCGAGGCGCTGGTCACCGCGCTGCCCGGCCGCGACGAGGAAGCCGTCGTGCTGGCCGCGCACGAGCTGCGGCGCGACGGCTACGTGCTGGCCACCGTGCACCGGCCGGAAAACGTGGACGACCCGGTCAACCTGGAGACGATCCTGCGCGAGCTGAACCGCCTGCCGCTGCCCGTGGTGCTGCCGCTGCACCCGCGCACGGCCAAGCGGGTCGAGGCGTTCGGCCTGACCGCCCTGCTGGGCCGGCTCAGGGTGGTCGAGCCGCAGGCGTACCCGGTGTTCCTGGCGCTGGCCCGCTGCGCCGCCGTGGTGGTGTCGGACTCCGGCGGCATCCAGGAGGAGGTCAGCGTGCTCAAGCGGCCGGTCGTCGTGGTGCGCCGCAGCACGGAGCGCCCCGAGATCGAGGGCACGTTCGGCACGCTCGTGCCGCCGGGGCCGCGGGTGTGCGCGGAGGTGATGCGGTGGCTGGACGACGTGCCGGGCCACCGGGAACGCCTGGAGCACATCCCGTCGCCCTACGGCACCGGCTCGCCGTCCGCGCGGATCGCCGCCGCGCTGCGGCAGCTGGTGCGGGGCGAGCCGGTGCACGCCCGGCAGCTCAGCCCGGAACGGGTTGTGGTGCCTGCGCCAGCGTCGCGACGACCCGCCGCGCCAGTCCCACGCTCGAGTTCCAGCTCGTGACGTCCGGGTAGACGTGCGCGGTGGTCGCCAGCAGCAGCGGGGTGCCGGCGACCACCACGGGCGGTCGCCGCGCCAGGTACCCGAGCGGGTACACCGGTTCCACGAACGGTGCCTTGAACACCCGCACGTCGTCCACGTCCGCGCGGCTCAGCCCGGGGTGCAGCGCCAGCAGCTGCGCGGTCCACCGCGCCGCGACCGCCGCCTCGTCCTCCTGGAACAGCGCGGACTCCCGGTCGGTGTACCGCATCGCGTAGACCAGGTGCCGCCCGTCGTACGGCTCGACGCCGGCCAGCGGCGTCATCTGGATCAGCCCGTCGAACTCGGTGCCGGACCGCACCACCGGCGTCCAGTAGTGCCCCGACAACGGCCGGCGCAGGAAGAACAGCGCGTTCACCACGCCCTGGTACGGCAGCCGCACGTCGGGCAGCCGCGCGGCCAGGTCGTCGTCGGCGAGCTGCCGCAGCGCCGGCAGCGGCAGCGTCGACACCACGCGGTCCGCCGTCACGACCTCGTCGCCGTCCAGGGTGATCCGCGCCCGCCCGCCGGCCACGCCGAGCCGCCGCACCGGCGCGTCCAGCCGCACCACGCCGCCACCGCCCTCGATCGACGCCCTCAGCGCGTCGATCACGGCCCGGTAGCCGCCGTCGGGGTAGCCGCGCACCGACACCGCGCCCTCGCGGCCCAGGCGCTGCCACAGGTACAGCGCGGGCACGTCGCCGAACCGGGCGCCGAACTTCGCCCCGAACAGCGGCGCGAGCAGCAGCTCCCACACCCGGTCGCCGTACAGGCCGCGCAGCCAGTCCTCGGTGCGCGTGCGGTCGAGGTCCCGGCCGCGGCCCAACCGCCGCAGCAGCACCGAGACCGCGCCGAACCTCAGCCGGTCGAGAACACCCAACGGGGTGAACCTGAGCAGGTCGAGCGCCGTGTTGAACGGGAACGCGCGGCCGTCCACCACCATGCCCATCCGGGTCGGCCGCCACGTGATCGCGTCGCGCAGCCCGAGCTCGCCGAGCAGGTCCAGCAGGTGGTCGTCGGTCGGCATCACGCAGTGGTAGAACCGCTCCACCCACCGGTCCCGCCAGGCGAAGAACGTGCCGAGCCCGCCGAGCTGGTCGCTGCCCTCCAGCAGCGTCACCCGGGTGCCGGCGCGCACCAGCTCGTGCGCGGTGGCCAGGCCGCAGATCCCGCCGCCGACCACGACCACGTGCCCGTGGTCCGCCCGCCGCATCACAGCGCCCGGTACGGCGCGGGCGTGAGCCGGTCGCGGACCAGCAGCTTCACGTACTGCCAGACCGTGCGGGCGATCCGGATCTTGCTCGGGCCGCGCTTGCGGTCGTAGCGCAGGGCCAGCGGCACCTCGACCACCACCGGGCGGCAGTGCCGCAGCTTGAGCAGCAGCTCGACCATGCACGCGAAGCCGCGCTCCTCGATCAGCCGCTCGCCCCAGTGCCGCTCGGCGCGGGCCAGCAGGCCGACCCGGTAGGCGCGGAAGCCGCTGGTGAAGTCGCGCACGCCCTCGACCCGCAGCACGCGGCGGAACAGGGCGGCCGCGCCCCGCGAGAGCAGCCGGCGCACCGGCGGCGCGGTCGCGTCGTCGCCGCCGTCGACGAACCGGGAGCAGATCACCACGTCGGCGCCCGCCGCGATCTCGTCCTCCAGCCGCTGGATCAGCGCCGGGTCGTGGGTGTCGTCGGCGTCCATGACGACCACGACGTCCTCCTCGCCCGCCTCGGCCAGCACGGCGCGCAGCCCCGACCGGACGGCCTGGCCGAGGCCGAGGTTGACCGGGTGGCTGACCAGCCGCACGTCCAGGCCGGGCCAGCCGCCGGCGACGACGCCGGCGGTGCCGTCCGACGAGCCGTCGTCCACGACCCAGGCGGTGAGCTTCTCGGTGCGGCCGACCTCCGCGAGCCGGGTGAGCAGCGGCGGCAGCGAGGCGGCCTCGTTGTAGGCGGGCAGCACGACGTGGGCACGGGCGTGGGTGCGCGGGCCGCCGGAGAGGGCCGGTCCGCCCTGTTCCGACGCGGTGCGCACGTCGCCTTCATCGACGCTCAATGGGCCCCATTTCACTGGATGGCGGATGACGGTCCAGAATTATTCGCCTCCGGACCGCCACGGGATTGGACCACCCCGCCGGTATCTCGTCGCACGTCTGGATGAATTACCGCAGGGCCCGGAACCGAGAGCCACCAGGAAGGGGAACAGTGATCATCGAAAGAGTGAATTAGCGCCACTGAATCGCGTTTCATGCACACCGAGTGAGCACAACTTCCCGTTCGGATGGTCTCGGACGGGTGACCAAATAATCGGGTTCATGGTGGGAAGGACGTCGACCGGATGTGGTGTGGCGTGGACGGGACGCGCTCGGTCCCGGGCAAGGGCGGTCCGAGGTGAACGGGGTCGGCTCGGCGACCACCCCGACCCTGGTCTCGCGGTGGCGGCACCCGAGGCCGCGGGAGGCGTCGGGGTCGGACCTGCTGAGCCGGGTGAACGCGGTGGCGGTGCTGCTGGTCGCGGTGGACGTGACGGCGGTGGCCGCGGTGGTGGTGCGGTACGCGCCGGGCGCGAGGTGGACGGCGGTGCTGGTGGCCGCGCTGCTGGGCGTGCGCGCCGCGTGCCGGCTGTACCGGCGGCGGCTGTGGCTGTCCTGGTTCCACGACCTGCCGCGCTCGGTCGGCGCGACGGCGGTGGCGTTCGCCCTGGTCACGCTGGTCGGCCTGGTCGGAGTGGTCAGCGGGCCGCCGGGCGCCGCGACGGCCGCGCAGTGGGCGGTGCTCGCGTTCGCCGCGCTGAGCGAACCGGCCCGACTGGTCGTGTTCGCGTTCGGCCGCTGGTGCCGGCGGAGGTTCCACCGCTGCGACCGCACCATCGTGGTCGGGGCGGGCAAGGTCGGGATCGACCTGGTCGGCGCGATGCAGGCGCACCCGGAGTTCGGCCTGCGCCCGGTCGGGTTCGTCGACCCCGAGCCCGCGGTGGAGCGCGCCGCCCTGCCCGTCGAGCTGATGGACGAGGACCTGGCCGACGCGATCACCCGGTTGGGCGTCGGCACGGTCGTGCTGGCCTTCTCCCACGCCCGCGAGTCGTCGGTGGTCGACTCGGCCATCACCGCGCACCGGCTCGGCTGCACCACCCTGGTCGTGCCCCGGATGTTCGAGCTCTACCAGGACGGCCCGGACATCGAGCGGCTGCGCAGCTACCCCCTGATGAGGCTGGGCACCGCGCCGACCAGCAGGCCGAGCTGGTGGGTCAAGCGCGCGATGGACGTCTTGCTGGCCGCCGTGGCGCTGGTCGTGCTCTCGCCGGTGATCGCGCTGTGCGCGCTGGCCGTGCTGGTGGAGAGCGGCCGGCCGGTGATCTTCCGCCAGGTCCGGGTCGGGATGGACGATCAGCCGTTCGTGCTCTACAAGCTGCGCAGCGTGAGGATGAACGGCGAAGACGATTCCCAAGTCACCTGGTCGGTGGTCGGAGATCGCCGGGTCGGGCCAGTCGGACGATTCCTGCGACGCACTTCGCTGGACGAACTACCCCAGTTGTGGAACATCATCCGGGGGGACATGTCCATCGTCGGACCGCGACCGGAACGACCGGGTTTCGTCCGCGAATTCTCCGCCATCCACGAGCTATACTGGGCCCGGCACCGCGTTCCCACGGGGCTGACCGGACTCGCGCAGGTGCACGGCTTGCGGGGTGACACCTCGATTGTCGACAGGTCGCGGTACGACAACTACTACATAGCCAACTGGTCCTTGTGGCTGGACGTGAAAATCCTGTTGCAGACGGTGGGTGAACTGGTGTGCCGAAGGAATCGCTGAACCGACGACGACCCCGCCGCGTGCTCGGGCTGGTGTGCGCCGCCGCGCTCCTGCTGTCGACCGCGGCCTGCACGGCGGGCGCCGCCGCCGGCCGGCCGGTCCCGCCGCCCGACCCGCTCGGGCCGCTGCCCAAGCCGCTCGCGCCGTGCGGCTGGTGGTACGGCATCGGCGAGCCGCCCACGCCCCGCGACCTGGCGTTCGCCGCGGAGCACTACAGCCTGGTGGTGCTCAACGCGACCGAGACGGCCGCCCTGCACCGGCTCAAGCAGCTCAACCCCAAGATCAAGGTGCTGGTCTACAAGGACTTCTCCAGCGCGCGCAACTACCCCGGGGCGATCGAGGGCGACGTGGACGCGCCGCTGCTGCCCACCGGCATCGGCTACTTCAAGGCGCACCGGGAGAACCCGCACTGGTTCGCGGTGGACACCCACGACAACCGGATCGAGTGGACCGTCTACCCCAAGCACTGGCAGATGACGGTCTGGGACCCGACCTACCAGAAGGCGTGGAGCGAGGCGGTCACCGCCGAGGTGGTGGCGCAGGGCTGGGACGGCGTGTTCGCCGACAACGACTTCAGCTCCCTGAAGTACTACTCGTCCGCGGTGCTCAAGGGCACGGCGGACGGGGCCGAGTCCGACCGGATGATCCGCGAGGGCATGGACGCGTTCCTCACCACGGCCGGTGACGCGCTGCACAAGGCCGGGAAGATGCTGATCCCGAACGTGTCCGAATCCCACCTGACCGCGGGACGCTGGACGGCGCACTCGCGCTACGACGGCGCGATGGAGGAGAACTTCGGCCTGCGCGACACCGGCACGGGTGAACTGCTCACGTTCAAGGGCAACGAGTGGAAGGAGCTGCGGTCCCAGGCCGCGCTCGGCGAGACGTGGCTGCTGCTGATCACCCACACCAAGGGCGCGCGGGAGGAGCGCGTCGGGTACGCCACGGCGGCGCTGCTGGCGAGCCCGTACACCTGCTGGTCCGGCGCGACCACGAAGGACTACCGCGACCCGGACTGGTCGAAGTACCAGGACGCGAAGCTGGGCGAGGCGACGGAGACGGCGAACCGGCTGCCGTCGGGCGTGTGGGACCGCCGGTTCACCGGCGGGTACGTGGCGGTCAACCCGACCGGGAAGGCCGCGCGGGTGACGCCGCCGCCCGGGTTGGTCAACGTCGACGGCGGGGCCGCCGCGCCGACCACGATCGAGGTGGCCGCCGGTGACGCCGTGATCCTGGTGAACCCGGCGGGTCCCACGACGACGGCGACCACCCCGGCGACCACCACGACCACGACGACGACGCAGCCGACCACCACCACGACGACAACGACGACGACAACGGCCGACCCGACGACCACCACCGCCGAGCCGACGACCACCACGACCACGGGCACGACCACCACCACGTCAACCACTACGACCACCACTACGTCGTCGCCGAGCCCCAGTCCGTGAGGTCGCGGTAGAGGGCGAGGTGCCGCCGCGCGCACACGTGCGGCGCGAACCGCTCCCGAGCCCGTTCGGCGAGCGACAACCCGATCCGGGCCGGGTCGGGTTCGGCGAACAACGCGCGCAGCCGGGCGGCGAGCTGGTCGACGTCGCCCGGCGCGGCCAGCGCGCCGCCCGAACCCGCCGGCCCGAGCATGTCGGCCACCCCGCCGGTGTCGGTCGCCACCACGGGTTTGCCCGCCGCCATCGCCTCGGCCACCACCAGCGGCTGCTGCTCCATCGTGGACGGCAGCACGAGCGCGTCGTGGTGCCGCAGCAGCTCCGGCACGTCGGACCGGAAGCCGAGGAACTCGACCCGCCCGTCCAACGCGCGCGCCAGCGACTCGGCCCGCGACCGCTCCGGCCCGTCACCCACCACGGTCAACGTGGCGTCCGCCGGCATCACGCCGGGCAGCGCCAACGCCGCCAGCAGCGTCGCCAACCCCTTGCGCTCCACCAGCAACCCGACGAACACCAGCCGCCGCACCGGCCCGACCGGCGGCTGCACGTGCGCGGGTTCCACGCAGTTGTCGATGTGCGCCAACCGGGCGGCGGGCACCCGCAACCGGTCCGTCAGGAACCGCCCCATCGCCGGCGCGGGCACGACCGTGCGGTGCACCGCCCGCGCCACCACGGCGTCCGCCGCCAGCACGGTCCGCGTGTACGCCGACGGCGGCACGGCCCGCGGCACGCCCCGGAACCACTCCTCCCCCACGTCGTCCGGCACGCCGTGGTAGGTCTGGATCACCTTGTGCCGCCACCGCAGCCCGGCGGTGACCAGCCCGGCCCGCCGGTCCTGCGCGTGCACCACGTCCGGCCGCCACGCCCGCACCAGCGCCCGCGCCCGCCTCCCGGCCCGGACGTCGGCCTTGTCGCCCACCTCGACCACCTCGTGGTGCCCGGCCAGCACCTCCGCGCCCCGGCGCGGCACCGGCCCGAACACCCGCACGTCCGCCTCACCGGACGCGAGCAGCGCCCGCGCCAACCGCACCGTGACGTCGACCGGCCCGCCGCTGTCCTGGGTCAGCACGTACGCGACCCGCAGCCGCCCCTTCACCGCGCACCCACCAGCACCTTGTCGACCAGCGTCGCGACCTGGTCGGCCGCCTGGCGCCGGTCGAACAGCAGCTCCACCCGCCGCCGCCCGTGCGCGCCCTCCAGGTCCGCCGCGGACGGGTCGGCGAGCCGCACCGCGACCGCCTCGGCCAACCCGGCGACGTCACCGGCCGGCAGCACCGCGCCCGCCTCGCCGACGCTCTGCCGCACGCCGCTGACCTCGAACGCCACCACGGACCGCCCGCACGCCATCGCCTCCAGCGGCACCAGCGCCATGCCCTCCTCGCGGGACGGCAGCACGACCACGTCGGCGGCGGCGTAGAAGTCGGCGACCGCGTCGTCGGCACCCCACCAGCGCACGGACTCGTCGTCGCACGACGCGCGCCACCGCTGCGCCATCGGGCCGTCGCCGACCAGCACCAGCCGCGCGTCCGGCACCTGCGCCCGCACCAGGGGCCAGGCCGCGAGCAGCTGGTCCTGTCCCTTGTAGGGCACGAGCCGACCCACGCACACCGCCGTGGGCACGTCCGGCAGCCCCAGCCGCGCCCGCGCGGCGGCCCGGTCGTCGGGCCGGAACCGCTCGACGTCCACGCCGTTGCACACGACCTCCGCCGACCCGCGCACCCCGGCGGCGCGCCCGAGGGCCAGCTCGTCGTCGCTCACGCACACCAGCTGGTGGGTCCACCGCGCCGCGACCCGCTCCCACACCCGGGCCGCCCGCGACACCGCGCCGGTGGCGCTCTGGAACGACCACATGTGCGGCTGGAACAGCGTCGGCCGACGCCCGCGCAGCACGAGCCGCCCGACCATCCCGGCCTTGGAGCTGTGCAGGTGCACCACATCGGGCTCGACCTCGCGCAGCACGCGCCGGAGCCGGACCGCCTCCCCCAGCGCCGAGGGCCCGGGGTGCCGTCCGGCCCGCCACGTCCGCACGTCCACGCCCACCTCGCGCGCGTGGTCGGCGAGCGGCCCCGGCGGGCACACCACCACCACCGACCACCCGAGGTCCCGTTGCGCGCGGACCAGGTCCAGCACCACCACCGCCACGCCTCCCGTGACGGGCTGGCTCACGTGCACCACCCTCACCGGCGGACCACCTCCCGGTTCGCCACCAGCACGACCACGCCGCACACCACCGCCAACACGACCCCTTCACCGAGCGCGGCCACCACCGAGCCGGGTGGCCCGAACACGTCACCGAGCGAGAACGACACCGCCGCGCAGCAGCCCGCCGCCGCGACGACCCCGGCGGCACCGCGGGCCAGGGCGGGCAGCGGCGGGCCGATCCCCCGCCGCGCCAACGCCCACCACGTGCACGGCACGAGCAGCCAGGCCGCCGCGACCTGGACCAGCGCGACCGCCACCACGCCGTGCCGGGTGGCCAGGAGCAGCCCGCCGACCAGCAGCGCCAGGTGGGTCACCTCCAGCGCCAGGTAGCGGCGGGCGTGCCCGGCGGCCTTGAGCACCTGGTACCACACGTGCAGCAGGCTGATCCCCAGGCCGTACAGGCACAGCAGGGCCAGCGGCACGGCCGCTCCCGACCACCGCGCGCCGAACACCACGACCCGGTCGGCCACCACCGCCGTCACCGCGTACAGCCCGCCGGTCACCGCCAGCACCGCCGCGGTGGCCCGTCCGACCACGTCGGACAGCGGTTCCCCGCCCCGGACCAGCTTGGCGCACAACGGCAGCACCACGCCGCCGATGACGACCGCGACGAGGATGTACGGCACCCAGGCGATCCGGTACGCCAACGAGTACACGCCGACCGCCTCCGGCCCGTGCACCCGCGCGATGGCCAGGTAGTCCACGTTGATCAGCAGCACGGCGACCAGCGCGCCCGGCCCGACCACCGCGATCCAGCGCAGCGCCTCGGCCGCCGCGCCCGCGTCCCACCCTGGACGCACTCGCACGCCCACCAGAACGCCCAGCGCGGGTTGCGCGACCGCCGTGCACAGCAGACCGATCACCAGCGAGTGCGGTCCGGCGCCGGTCACCGCGAGCGCGACCGTCACCGCCGCGCCGAGCACCGCGCCGCCCGCGTCGGGCAGCAGCCGGCGCCGGAAGTCCAGGTCGCGGTGCAGCAGCCCCATCTGCACGCCGGCCACCGCCGAGAACGGCAGGCTCACCGCCGCCAGCCGCAGCAGCGGCGCGGCCGACGGCGCGTCCAGCGCGTGCGCGACCCCGTCCGCCGCGAGCACCAGCGCCGCCGCCAGCACCGCGCCGGTGCCCGCGCTGAGCACGAGCAGCGTGCCCGCCATCCGGCGCGGGTCGCGCTCGGTGCGGCTGACCACGTCGTAGACGCCCATCGACTGGATCACCTGGCCGATGTTGACCAGCGCCACGGCCAGCGCCACCAGTCCCAGGCCCTCCTCGGTGAGGAACGCGGCCAGCACCAGCGTGACGGCCATCTGGCTGCCCTTGCCGACCAGGTTGACCAGGAACAGCCACAGCGAGCCGCGCACGGCCCGCCGGCCGACCGCGGTCACGTCCGGACCGTGCCGACGGCCGAGCACCGGCGGGTCGCCGCGAACACCACGGCCGACGCCCACGCCACCACGACCGCGACGCCGTCGACCGTCACGTCCACCCGCGCGCCCGACACCTCCCGGATGGCCTGGCTGACGAAGTGCAGGTGCGCGAACGGGACCAGCAGCAGCACCACCGACAGCCCGAGGCGCCAGTCGCGCTCGCACCTGCGCCCCCACCACACCACGCCCACCGCCACCAGCGACGGCACGGCGATCAGCACGTCACCGGGCTGGTGCACGATCGCCGCCACCACCGCCAGGCACGTCAGCAGGTCCGCGGCGGCGGGCTGGCCCATCCGGTCCAGCCGGCGCACCAGCACCGCGCTGGCCACCAGCACGCCCACGAGCACCACCGGTTCCGCGCCGCCGGGCAGCCAGCCCGTGACGCGGTAGAACACGGCCGCGACGTCGACCCGCTGCGCCGTCATCGAGTCCACCGCCCCGTACGCGGTCTCGCCGGCGTGCGCCAGGTTCACCGCGATGACGTCCAGGAACGGGCCCACGCCGCCGCCGCGCACCACCAGCGGCACCACCGCGACCAGGCTGGCCAGCGCCGCGACCGCCGTGCCGGTCACCGCCACCCGCTGCGACCCGCGCACGAACAGCAGCACCGCGAGCGGCAGGCCGAACTGGGGTTTGAGCCACGCCAGCGCCAGCGCGACGGCCGCCCACTTCGGCGCGTCGCGGCGGGCCAGCAACGCGCCCGCCGCGCCGACCGCGATCAGCGGGTTCACCTGGCCGACGTACAGCTGCGCCTTGCCGACCTGGCTGAGCACGAGCAGGGTCGCGATCACCGCCGTGCCCAGCGCCAGGGGCACGTGCGGCCGCAACCGGCCCGCCGCGAGCACCGCCAGGGCGACCAGCAGCACCAGCGACGCCAGCGTGAACGCCACCGCGCCGACCCGGTACCCCGGCAGTGCGAACGGCGCGTGCAGCACCAGGTGGTAGGGCTGGTAGAGGTTGAACGCCTGCCGCACCGGCCAGTGCTCGAACATCGTCGCCGGCAGGTACGGGTTGCCGCCCGCCAGGAACTCGCGGATCGGGAAGTACAGCGCGTCCCGGAAGTCCTGGAGCCGTTCCTCGGGCAGGTTGGCCCACGTGGGGACCGGCGCCTGCCACGACGGCCGCAGCGCGCGCCACGCCGCCACCGCGCCGATCACGGCCACCAGCGCGGTCAGCACCCGCGCCTTGTCCTTCACCACCATGGTCTTCAGCACGTCACCACCGCCACCAGGGTCGCCGTGGTCGGCAGAGCGCCGACCACCGTCGCCAGCTCGTCCTGCGGTCCGCCGTCCGGCACGACCGCGATCACCGCGTCGCCGTCGGCGGGCTCGCCGGTCTTGTCCGGCAGCTCGGCGGCCAGCTCCTCGGCGCGGTCGGCCAGGCCCGGCACCACGGCGACCACGCGCGCGGGCCGTGCCGACGCCTCGCACAGCAGCGCCAGCCGTCGCACCAGGTCGGGGTCGTCGTCGGGCAGCACCGCCACCGGTCGTCGCACGCCACCGGCGGTGAGCGCGGCGCGCACCAGGTCGCGGGGCCGGGTCCGGCGCAGGTGGCCGACGGCGTGCGCGGCCAGGCCCGCCAGCACGCCCGCGATCACCGCCAGGCCGTAGGCCAGCGGCCGGTCCGGCGCGACCTGCGTGGTCTCGGGCCGGTCGAGCAGGCGCAGCCGGGCGACGGGCGCGAACAGGTCGGCGTCCACCACGGTCTGCGCGATCCGGGTCGCGGCCTGCGCGGCCCGGTCGGCGGTCTCGGCCCGCACCGACAGCCGGGCCAGGCCGGACGCGGGCACCAGCTCCACGGACACGCGGCGCGCCAGGTCGTCGGTGGTGGTGCCCAGCTCGGCGGCTGCCGCGCGCAGCACCGTCGGCGTGCGGGCCACCTCGACCAGCGCGGGCAGCGACAGCGCGACGACCTCGCCGAAGCCGCCGGGAGGGGGTTGCTCCGGGTCGCCGACGGCCGGGACGGCGAGCAGGCCGACGCGGCTCTCGTACTCCTTGCCCGCGACCTCGACGGCCACCACCACGGCGACCGCGACCAGCAGCGCGATCGCGAGGCTGAGCGCGAGGGGGCGCTTCAGGGCGGCCGGGACGCGCAGGTCGCGCAACACGCTCAGATCCATCAGGACGCTCCTATCGCGGTGCGCAGCAGTTCGTCGTAGGACCGCATCAGCAGACGCGGGTCGTGCTCGCGGCGCACGGACGCCAGGCCCTCCTCGGCCAGCCGGGCGCGCGCGGCGGGGTCGAACAGCAGCGTCCGCAGCGCGTCGGCCGTCGCGCCCGGGTCGCGGCGCGGCACCACCAGCCCGCCGCCACCGGCCAGCGCCTGCCGCACGCCGTCGACGTCGGTGGCCACGACCGGACGCCCGGCGGACAGCGACTCCAGCACCGCGATCGGCATGCCCTCCCAGTCGCTGGTGAGCACGGTGACGTCGGCGGCGGCGAGCAGGTCGGGCACGTCGCACCGGTTGCCCAGGAACCGGACCCGGTCGTCGACGCCCAGCTCGGCGGCGCGCTGCCGCAGCTCGTCGCGGAGGCTGCCGTCGCCCGCGAGCCACAGCACCGCGTCGCCGTCCACCTTCGCCCACGCCTCCAGCAGCACGTCGTGCCGCTTCTGCGGTTCCAGCCGGGCCGGGCACAGCGCGACCGGCGCGTCCGGCGCGACGCCGTGCACCGCGCGGACCGCGGTGCGGTCCACCCGTTCGGGTTGCGGGAACACCGCGTTCGGGATCACCACCGGGTCGGGCACGCCCGCCGCGCGCAGCCGGTCGGCGGTGGCGTCGGCGACCGCGACGACCGTGCGCGAGGTGCGCTTGAGGATGCGCGCCGCGCCCGTGTAGTCGGTGTCCGCGACGCCGTGGAACACCGTCAGCAGCGGCAGCCTGCGCGGCAGCACGGCCAGGCGGGCGACCAGGCTGGCCGACACGTTGTGCGCCAGCACGACCTGCGGCCGGAAGGCGCGGATCGCGGCCTTGGTGGCCGTGGTCGCGCGCAGCACGCCGGTCGCCCGGCGCTGGGCCACCGGCACGGTGAACGTCGGCACGCCGCACGCGCGCAACGCCTCGGCCCGGTGCCCGCCGCCGCTGGCCACGGCCGACTGCCAGCCGTACTGGGCGCCGGACCTGGCCATCCCGGCGACGAGCGCTTCGGCGCCGCCGGTTCCCATCTCACTGATCACGTGGAGCACACGCAACGTCGCTCGTCCTCCTCAGACGCAGGTCGGTCGCGGCCACGACCGCGACCAGCGACCACAACGGCAGGTAGTACTGCTGGGACAGGAAGGTCGAGGCGACCACGACGGCGATCAGGGACGCCTGCACGGCGAGCACCGGCATCGGGTCGGGGGTGGTGCGGCGCACGCGTTCGCCGACCACGGCGGTGAGCGCCAGGAGCGCGATGAACAGGGCGAAGCCGGGCACGCCCAGTTCGGCGGCGACCTCCAGGTACATGTTGTGCGCCACGGGGGTCTGCTCGTCGATCTCGGCGTTGTGGGAGGCGGCCGGGTAGCCCTCGCGGAACCCTCCGGGCCCGACGCCGAGGGCGGGGTGGTCGGCGACCATCCGGGCGGCGGCCTGCCAGCGCAGCTCGCGGGTGTCCACGTTGGTCCCGGCGACGTGCGTCTTCTCCCGCACCGCCCGGTCCAGCTCCGGGCCGGCGAACAGCACGGCGGCCACGCCGAGCACGGCCAGCGCGGCGACCCCGCCCGCCAGCGCCCGCAGCGGCAGCGCGCGGCGGGCCAGCAGCCACGCCACGGCGGCGGTGAGGGCGAGCGCGCCGCCCCGGGAGAACGTGGCCGCCGCGCCGGCCGCGAGGACGACGGCCGCCACGGGGGTCAGGACGCGGTGGCGCAGCGCGACCAGCAGCGGCAGCGCGGCGACGAGGAAGTAGGCGAGGTCGTTCGGGTCCTCCAACGGCCCGGCGGCCCGGGTCTGCCCTTCGACGACCATGCCGAGCAGCGCGCCCGCGGCGGCGACGAGGGCTCCGGCCACGGTGGCGGCGAGCACCACCCGGACCGGCACCTCGCGGGACACCACGTCGATCAGCACCACGGCGACCGCCAGGAACGGCAGCCAGCGCAGGGCGTACCCGGTCGCGTACGGGCCGCCCGCGTGCACCGCCCAGGACGCGAGCAGCACGACCGCGAGCGCGGCGAGGACCAGGTGCGCGGGGTGCGGCTCGGGCGCCCGGCGTTGCCGCGCGCGCAGCACGGCCCAGGTGGCGACGAGCAGCGCCGGCGGCACCTTGGCCAGGTGGCCGTGGACCTGGAAGAGGTAGCCCTCCAGCGGCGCGACGAACACCGTCGCGCACGTCAGGGCCCGCACCAGCCAGGTCATCCGCCGCACCGCGCCAGCAGGCCCGTGTCGTGCTCGCGCAGGCCCGCGTCCAGCCGGTCGACGTGCGCGCCGGTGCCGATGACCTCGAAGTGGTGGGCTCGCAGCGCGCCGAGCACCCAGCCCAGGAACTCGACCTTGCGCGCGCCGGGCACCGCCATGCCGGGGAAGAACTCCATGCCGGGCGCTTCGGCCGCGCCGAGCACGTCCGTGGGGTGCAGCAGCAGCGACGGCTGGACGCCGCGCGCCCGGCACAACCGCAGTGCCGCGGTGAAGTACGCGCGGGCCAGCCGCGGCGAGAGCTGGTGCAGTTGCAGCAGGTACGAGCCGTGGATGGGCACGCGCAGCAGCGGCATGGTGGTGACCGGCAGCTCGACCAGGCCCGTGCCGACGCGCCAGCGGTAGGCCCGGTTGGGCGCGCGGACCCGGGCGAAGCCGCCGAACAGGTCGCGTTCGCCGCCGGTCGGCGCGGTGCGGTTGTGGTAGGCGCGGGCGAGCGGGCCGATCCAGGTGGGCAGGGTGCTGGCGTCGTAGCGGTACCCGCGTTCGGCGAGCAGTTCCAGCAGGTCGCGGGTGACGCTGTAGCCGGGGCCGCGGAAGCCGGTCGGCCGGGGCGCGCCCGCGGCGACGATGGCGTCCTCGGTGCGGGCGAGCTCGGCTTCGAGCCGGTCGCGGGTGTAGCGGTGCAGCCAGGGTTCGTGGCCGTAGGAGTGGTTGCCGATCTCGTGGCCGGCGGCGGCGATGTCGGCGACGGCCCGCGCGCCGTCGTCGCGCTCGGCGTCCGCGCCGACGACGAACACCGTGGTGGTGAGGCCGTGCTCGCCGAAGACCTCCAGCAGGCGCGGCACGGCGGTGCCCAGGAAGCTCGGCCGGCGTTCCCAGCCGGGGTCGCCGTGGGTCTTGAGGTAGGCCCAGAGGTTGTCGAGGTCGAGGGAGACGCTGGCGGTGTTCACCGGGCGGCCTCCGCCGGGGTCTTGGCGAAGCGGTCGGCGTAGCCGAGCAGCAGGACGCCGCACACGACGAGCCCGACGCCCAGCGCGACCCACCACTCGCGGCCGGGGGTGATCCGGTCGCCGAGGGCGGCGATGCCGATGATCGAGGTGATCACGACGGTGGTGGCGTCCATGGTGGCCACGGTCGAGGTGGCCGAGCCGCGGCGCAGGGCCAGCGCGAGGTAGGACTGGCCGACGAGCGCGGCGGCGATCATCAGCCACGCCAACGGGTACAGCGGCAGGGTGAGCAGCGGTTCGTCGGCCAGGGTGCGGCTGGTCATGGCCACCACGGCGAACGCCAGGCCGGCGAGCGCGGCCAGCGGCACGACGCCGCCGACCCGCCGCTGCACCAGGACGAGCGCGACCACGGGGAGTCCGAACAGGACGATGCCGAGCCCCTGGGGCACGTCGTGCGCGGCCGAGGGGGTGGCCGCCGCGACGAGCAGCACCAGCCCGGCCGCCATCACCACGAGCACCACGACCTCGATCGCGCGGACCCGCCAGCCGAGCACGGCGATGCCGAACAGGGTCGCGAGGCCCACCGCGCACGACGACCCGGCCTGGACCAGGTAGAGGGGCAGCTGGGCGCGGGCCAGGAACGCCAGCGCGAACCCGCCGACCTGGCCCGCGAAGCCGAGCAGGTAGAGCCGGTCGCGGGCGAGCCGGGCGAGCAGCCCCAGCCCGCCGCCTCCTTCGACGGCGCGCCGGGACGCGATCGACTGGGCGACGACGCCCAGCGCGTACAGCACCGCGGACGCGGCGAGTTCGAGGTAGCCAGTCACGCGACCCTTCCCCTGGAGATAACGGCCCGTGGAGACAGCCGGCGCGCGGAAGCGGTCGGTGTGATCCCGATATCGGAAGGGCAGCGTAGAACCCGCAGGTCGCCGACACGTTCGAGCGATAGGCGACTACACGATCGAGCGATCTTCCTGATTACACAACGACATCGCACGTTCAGGTGACCACTCAGGACTCCGCGCGCGTGGGCGACGACGGCCCGAGTTGCCGGATCGGCAACTTTGTTTGCCGACCGACCGGGGGTGTCCGGAGGATCGGGGGCATGGATGCGACTGAGGAGTACTGGGAGACGTTCTACCGCGACCGGGACCAGGTCTGGACCGGCAAGCCCAACGAGCTGCTGGTCCGGGAGGTGGCGCACCTGAGCCCCGGCACGGCGCTGGACCTGGGCTGCGGCGAGGGCGGCGACGCGTTGTGGTTGGCCGAGCAGGGGTGGCGGGTGACCGCGGTGGACGTGTCGACCGTCGCGCTGGCCAGGGGCGCGGCGCGGGCCACCGAGCGGGGTGTGGCCGCGCGGATCGACTGGCAGCGGCACGACCTGGCGCGCTCGTTCCCGACCGGGGTGTTCGACCTGGTGTCGGCGCAGTTCCTGCACTCGTCGGTGGCGGCGGAGGGCGAGCGGGAGGGCATCCTGGCGCGGGCGGCCGAGGCGGTCGCGCGCGGCGGGGTGCTGCTGGTGGTCGGGCACGCCGGGTGGCCGACCTGGTTGCGGGACAACCCGCCGGTGGAGGTCGTGTTCCCTACCAACGCCGACGTGCTGGCCTCGCTGCGGCTCGGGCCGGAGTGGGTGGTGGAGGTGGACGAGTCGGTCGAGCGGGAGATCACCGGGCCCGAGGGCCAGCACGGGACGCGGTCGGACTTCGTGCTGCGGATCCGGCGCGGTTAGGGGCGGTGCGGTCAGGGGCGGCGCGGTCAGGGGCGGCGCGGTCAGGGGCGGCGCGGGCCGGTATCGGGTGGTCCGGTGTCGTCAAGCGACCGTGCCGCGCTCGTGCAGAGCGGGCAGGCGCAGGCGCTCGCGGGTCGTTTCGTCGAACCCGTCCAGGAAGTCGTGCAGCGCGTCGGCGAGGTGGTCCAGCGAGCGCACCGCGTACAGCACCGGCTGGTACCCGGCCGCCACGTAGGCGGTGTCCACGACGCGTTCGACGGACCACGGCCTGATCTCGGCGCGGTGCAGCCGGCCCAGTTCGCCGTACGAGGACAGCAGCGCCGCCCCGTACGCCCTCGGCCGTCCCCGCTCGTGGGCGACGCCGTACTCCAGGGTGAACCAGTACACGCGGCTGATCAGGTCCAGGGCGTCCGCGCTGTCCACTCGGGACGCCGCCGCGCCGACCAGCCGGTAGAGGTCGGCGAACCAGGGCGACGACAGGTGCGTGCCGTGGCCGTACACGTCGTGCACGACATCGGGCTCCGGTGTGTAGAGGGGCATCGCCGGGTGCCGGACGTACTGCACCGCGTGGAAGTAGCCGCGAGCCATCGCGCCGAGGAACCGCTTGTCCGGCACCAGTCCGCCGGCGAGGGTGAACCGGAACCCGGTCAGCGCGTGGAGGCGGTCGCCGACCTCGGCGTGCTGCGGCACGTGGTCGGCGGGGATGGGCGCGGCGTCCCGGGCTTCCAGCACGCGCCGGCACACCGTGCCCTCCTGGACCACCGCCAGCGCGGCGTGCACCCGCCGCCAGGTCTCGTGCTCCTGCTCGGTGTAGGTGACCGGCGGCGAGGGCGCACCCACCTCGTGCCCCTCGGCCGCCGCCACGATCGCCTCACGGCGGCGCAGGTACGCGGGATCGCTCAGGCCGGGGTGCAGCCGCGCGTCGCCCAACCTCCCGTCCCGCGCCACCGGCGTCCGCGCGGGCACCTCGATGGTTTCGCTCGTCATGCACGGGGCGTACCCGGCCCGTCCCGCCGACACGCGACCGACGGACGCCACTCACCCCGTCAGGTGACGTCGGCCGGGCGGTGGCGAGCTGATCGGTGACGGCCGCGTCCGACGACCGAGCGGTCACCGCTCAATCGGACTTCATTCTACACTGAAGCGATAGTGAGTGGTGTCGCCGACAGGACCGGCGAGGACCGACCGTCAGAGGCGGGCGAGCAGGGTGGTCAGGGCTTGGCCCAGCGGCAGGTCGACGCGCACGGTCGCGTGGGGGTCGCCCCTGGTCTCGCCCTGGTTGACGATGAGGACCGGCTTGCCCGCGGCGGCGGCGTGGCGGACGAAGCGCAGGCCCGACATGACGGTCAGCGACGAGCCGAGCACGAGCAGCGCGTCCGCGGCGTCCACCAGCCCGTAGCACCGCTCGACCCGCTGCCGGGGCACGTTCTCGCCGAAGAACACCACGTCCGGCTTGAGCACCCCGGTGCCGCAGTCGGCGCAGTCGACCAGCCGGAACGACCGCACCTCGTGCTCGGGCAGGTCCACGTCGCCGTCCGGGTTGATCCGGGTCGCGGTCGCCTCGAACGCGGGGTTGGCGGCGCGGAAGCGGCGGTCGAGGTCCTCGCGGGCGCTCACCGCGCCGCAGTCCAGGCAGATCACCCGGTCGAGGCTGCCGTGCAGCTCGACCACGTCCGGCGTGCCCGCGGCCTGGTGCAGGCCGTCGACGTTCTGCGTGATGACGCCGGAGAGGTGGCCGCGGGCGTGCAGGTCGGCGACGGCGCGGTGCCCGGTGTTGGGCGCGGCGCGGGCGATGGTCCGCCAGCCGAGGTGGCTGCGCGCCCAGTACCGGCGCCGACCGGCGGCGCTGCCGACGAACTCGTCGTAGGTCATCGGGGTGTGCTTGCGCAGGCTGCCGGACGCGCCCCGGTAGTCCGGGATGCCGGACTCGGTGGACAGGCCGGCGCCGCTGAGCACCAGCACCCGCCCTCCGGCGAGCACCCGCACGACCTCGTCCAGGCTGGTCGTGCGCGGCAGCGGCGCACCGGTCGGCGTCCAGCTCAGCGTCGGCCGTGTGCGCATGGCCCCCACTTTACGTGCGGCCGGGGGCCGGGCCCGTGGACTCGCGGACCACCAGTTCCGGCGGGCGGACGTCGACCGGCGCGGGGTCGACCTCCCCGAGCGAGGCGAGCAGCACGCGGGCCGCCGCGCGGCCCAGCCCGACCAGGTCCTGCCGGACCGTGGTGAGCTGGGGGTAGACCAGCTCGCCGAGCGGCAGGTCGTCGTGGCCGATCACGGACAGCTCGCCGGGCACGTCGACGCCCAGCCGGCGGGCCGCGCTCATGCCGGCCACGGCCATGGAGTCGTTGGCGAACAGCACGGCGGTCGGGCGGCGCCGGTCGGCCAGCAGCGCGCCGATCGCGTCCACCGCGCCGGCGGCGGTGAAGTCGGAGACGAGCGAGTGGCTGGGCGTGAGGTCGTGCGCGGCCAGGGCGTCCTCGACCACGCGCCGCCGGTGCACGGTGTGCACCCGGTCCTCGGGGCCGGAGACGTAGGCGATCCGGCGGTGCCCGTGCCCGACCAGGTGCCCGACGGCCGCGCGGAGGCCGTCGCCCAGGCCGGTGGCCTGCACCGACGGCACCGGGTCGGCGCGCCACGGCGTGCCGATCAGCACGGCGTTCACGCCGAGGGTCCGCAGCAGCTCGAACCGGGTGTCGCCGATCCGGCTCTCGGTGAGCACGACGCCGTCCACCCGGCGTTCGTCGGCCAGCCGGCGGTAGGCGGCCTCCTCCGCGCTGGGCTCCTCGCCGACGATGTGCAGCAGCAGGCCGTACCCCAGCGGGGACAGCTCGCCCTCGATGCCGGAGATCAGCAGGGTGAAGTGCGGGTCGGCGCTGAGCAGGTCCGGCGAGCGCTTGGCGACCATGCCGATGGCGCGGGTCTTCGCCGAGCGCAGGGCGACGGCGGCGGCCGACGGGGTCCACCGGAGCTTGCTCGCGGCGGTGAGGACGCGGTCGCGGGTGGCCGCGGAGATGCTGCCCTTGCCGTTGACGACCTTCGACACGGCCGCCACCGACACCCCGGCTAGGGCGGCGACGTCGGTGATCGTCGGCTTGCGACCTGACACCCGGCAAACGTTACACCGGCCGACCACCGGACCTCGACAGACACGTGGTTAAACGATATACCTGGGCCATGCAGCGCAACTCCGCCAAGCTCGCCGGCCCGGACATCTGGGTCGGGGTCAACTACTGGTCGCGGACCGGCGGTCCGCTGATGTGGCGCCACTACGACCCCGCCGTGGTGGACGAGGAGCTGCGGGTGATGCGCGACCACGGGATCGAGCTGACCCGCAGCTTCTTCTACTGGCCCGACTTCATGCCGACCGAGCACTCGCTGGACGGCGAGCTGCTGGCCCGCTACGACGACTTCCTCGACCGGCACCTCGCGCTGGGCATGCGGACCATCCCGACGTTCGTCGTCGGGCACATGTCGGGCCAGAACTGGGACCCTGCGTGGCGCAACGGCCGGGACGTCTTCACCGATGAATCGTTCCTGGACCGGCAGCGCTGGTACGTGCGCGAGCTGACCGGCCGGTGGCACGACCACCCGGCGGTGGCGGGGTGGCTGCTGAGCAACGAGATCCCGATCTACGCCGACTGGCGGTCCCGGGGCATCGGCACGCTGGACGCGGACGCGGTGACGGCGTGGGCGGCGGCGCTGATCTCGGAGGTCCAGGCGGCGGGGGCGACGCAGCCGGTGTCGATCGGCGACGGCGCGTGGGGCGTGGAGGTCACGGGGCTGGACAACGGCTTCCGGGTCCGCGACCTGACACCGCTGATCGACTTCCACGGTCCGCACGTCTACCGGATGGACGACGACCAGGTGCGGCTGCACCTCGGCGCGGCGTTCGTGTGCGAGCTGCTCGACATCGGCGGCAAGCCGGTGGTCGTGGAGGAGTTCGGGGTGACGTCGGACTACGTGTCGGAGGAGAACGCCGCGCACTACTACCGGCAGGTCCTGCACACGACGTTGCTGGCGGGCGCGACCGGCTGGATCCCGTGGAACAACACCGACTACGACGACCTGGCCGACCAGGAGCCGTACCGGCACCACCCGTTCGAGATGCACTTCGGGCTCACCGACTCCACCGGGCGGCCGAAGGCGCAGCTGCGGGAGGTGCGCGACTTCACGGAGGTGTTGCGGCGCACGGACTTCGCGCGGCTGCGGCGGCCGGACACGTCGATCGTGTTGCTGGTGTCGTCGTTCCTGGAGGCGCGCTACCCGTTCACGCAGCCCGAGGACGCGACCAGTGTGGTCAACAACGCGCGGCAGGCGTACATCGCGGCGCGGGAAGCCGACCTGCCGGTGGGGGTGGCGCGCGAGCTGGACGGCGTGCCGGACGACTGCGCGCTGTACCTCGTGCCGTCGGTCAAGCAGCTCACCGCGCCCACGTGGCGGACGTTGGTGGAACGCGCCGAGGCGGGCGCGGTGGTGTACGCGTCGTACTTCGTCGGCGAGCACCGGACGCAGCGCGGACCGTGGTGGCCGAAGCTGGACGAGACGTTCGGCGTGGTGAAGCAGCTGCGGTACGGGCTGGTCGACCCGATCGAGGACGACGAGCTGCGGATGGTGTTCCAGCGCGACTTCGGCGGCATCGGCGCGGGCGAGGAGCTGGTGTTCCGGGTCGGCGGGACGGCCGAGTCGCGCGCGTTCCTGCCGGTCGTGCCGAACGGGGCGGAGGTGGTCGCGGTGGACGGGCACGGGCGGCCCGCGCTGCTGCGGCACCGGGTCGGCGACGGGTGGCTGGTGCTGTGCACGTACCCGGTGGAGCACATGGCCGCGATGACGCCGCGGGTCAACCCGGAGCCGACGTGGCGGCTGTACGCGGCGCTGGCGGAGGTGGCGGGCGTGCCGCCGCGGGTGCGGGTGGGCGACCCCTCGGTGCTGACGGGGGTGATGGAGCACTCCGTCGACGGGCGGGTGTTCGCGTGGTTCGTGAGCCAGCACCCGTCACCCGTGGTGGTGCGGCCGGTGGTGGCCGGCGGGTCGCTGGTGGGGCTGGACGGCTCGCCGTCGGACGCGGTGGAGCTGGGTGCTTTCGGTGTGTTCGTCGGGGAGGTGCTGGGATGAGGATCGCGGCGGCGGAGGTCGTGGTGACGTGCCCGGGGCGGAACTTCGTCACGCTCCGGATCACCACCGAGGACGGGATCACCGGACTGGGTGACGCCACGCTCAACGGGCGCGAGCTGGCGGTGGAGGCGTACCTGCGCGAGCACGTCGTGCCGCTGCTGATCGGTCGGGACGCGTCGGCGATCGAGGACACCTGGCAGTACCTGTACCGGGGCGCGTACTGGCGGCGCGGTCCGGTGACGATGGCCGCGATCGCCGCCGTCGACACGGCGCTGTGGGACATCAAGGCCCGCGCCGCCGGGATGCCGCTGTACCAGCTGCTCGGCGGGGCGTGCCGGGTCGGGGCGCTGGCGTACGGGCACGCGTCCGGGCGCGACCTGCCGGAGCTGTTCGACTCGATCCGGCTGCACCTGGAGCTGGGGTTCCGGGCGATCCGGGTGCAGACCGGCATCCCCGGGCTGGACACGGTGTACGGGGTGGCGGCGTCCGCGGCGGGCGGCCGTGACCGGTACGACTACGAGCCGGCGCGGCCCACGGCGTTGCCGGTGGAGGAGAGCTGGGACACGCGGGCGTACCTGCGGCACGTGCCCTCGGTGTTCGAGGCGGTGCGGTCGGAGTTCGGCCCGTCGTTGCCGCTGCTGCACGACGGCCACCACCGGATGACCCCGATCGAGGCGGCGCGGTTGGGCAAGGCGCTGGAGCCGTACGACCTGTTCTGGCTGGAGGACGCCACGCCCGGCGAGGACCAGGCGGCGTTGCGGTTGATCAGGCAGCACACCACCACGCCGCTGGCGATCGGCGAGGTGTTCAACTCGATCCACGACTACACCACGCTGCTCGGCGAGCGGCTGATCGATTACGTCCGCTCGGCGGTCACCCACACCGGTGGCGTGACGGCGTTGAAGAAGGTGCTCGACTTCGCCGCCGTGTACGGGGTCAAGTCCGGCATGCACGGGCCGACCGACATCTCACCGGTCGGCATGGCCGCCGCGCTGCACCTGGACCTGGCCGTGCACAACTTCGGCATCCAGGAGTACATGCGGCACACGCCGGAGACGTTGGAGGTGTTCCGGACGTCCTACACGTTCGCGGACGGCCTGCTGCACCCGTCCGACGCCCCGGGCCTGGGGGTGGAGCTGGACCTGGACGCCGCGTCCCGCTTCCCCTACCGCGCCGCGTACCTGCCGGTGAACCGGCTGGCGGACGGAACGGTGCACGACTGGTGAGCGGGGTGTGTACGCCGTAGACCGACTTCGTGCACGTTGTAAACGTGACGGACACGGTCGAGCGGTTGGCGGCGGCGTTGGCGATCCTGGTCGACGAGGGCGCGCAAGCGGTGACGATGCGGCGGGTGGCGGCGGAGGCCGGGGTGACCGCGATGGCCACCTACCGGCACTTCGCGAGCCGCGAGGCGCTGCTGCGGTCCGTCGTGGACGGTGCGGTGGCGGAGTCGGTCGCCGGGTGGGGCGGGTTGGGCGCGGGGTTGCCGTTCGGGCGGCGGGTCGAGGTGCTGGCGGACGCGTTCCTCGACTTCGCGCTGGACCGGCCGAACCTCTACCGGTACCTGGCGACCGAGCGGCGGGACGACGCGTTGCGGTTCCCGGACGACTTCCGGGCCGGCGGCTCGCCCGCGTTCGCCCCGGTGTTCGCGGCGGTCGAGCAGGCCATCGGGGACGGCGTGCTGCGCGCCGACGACCCGCTGGAGGTCACGTCGGCCATCACCACGCCGGTCGTCGGCCTGCTCCAGTTCTACCTCGGCGGCCGGATGGACATGCCCGAGAACGACTTCCGCGCGCTGTGCAAGCGCACCACGGGTAGGGTCCTCAATGGACTTATCGCGTAAGGTCCTGCTGCCGGCCGGGATGTGCTCGGCCGTCCTGTTCCACTTCGGCACCGGGCCGGCACCGGTCCCCTGGCTGGCCTGGCTCGCACCGCTGCCCGTGCTCCTCGTCGCCCCGCGAACCTCCGCCCGCACCGCCGCCGCCCTCGCGTTCGGCTCCTGCCTGCTGGGCCCGACGAACTCCTGGTCGTTCTCCGCCCACTCCCACGACCTGCCGCTGTGGCCGTGGGGCGTCGCCGTCACGGTCGGCATGGCGGCGACGTTCGCCCTGGCCACCGCGCTGTTCCGGGCGTTGCTGACCCGCGGCCGCACGCTGCTCGCCGTGACGGCGCCACCGGCGGCCTGGACCGCGGTCCTGTACGGCGTGGCGACGCTCAACCCCACGGGCATCATGGGCACGTTGGCGACCACGCAGGCCGACGTGCCGCTCATCGCGCAGCTCGCCGCGCTCACGGGCGCGTGGGGCGTCGAGTACCTGGTCCTGCTGGTGCCCGTGGCGGTCGCCGCCGCGCTGACCGAGCGGGACGTGCGGATCGTCGGGTTCGCCGGGCTCACCCTCGCGGCCGTCGTGATCCCCGGCGGGGTCCGGCTCACCCAGGACGACGGGCCGACCCAGCGGGTGGCGCTGGTGGCGGGCAACCACCACGGCTGGGGCACCGACCTGGGCACACCGGCCGGACCGGAGCTGGTCGCCGGCTACGCGCGGCAGATCGAGGCCCTGCCCGACGGGGTGCGGCTCGCGGTGCTGCCGGAGGGCGCGTTCGGCGCGCACGAACCCCGCCCGGCCGCGCTGTTCGACCCCCTGGCCCGACTCGCCCACGCGCAGGACGTCGACATCGTCGTCGGGTTCGCGCAGTGGACCGACGGCCGGAAGTACAACTACGCCTTGACGTTCCCGGCGTCCGGTGGCGAGCCCGTGCGGTACCTCAAGCAGCACGACACGGTCAGTCCCGCCGGGCACGACCTCACGATCCTCGGCACGACCGGTGTCCTGGTCTGCGGCGACGTCAACCACCGCGACCCGGCTTCCGCCTACGCGACGGCGGGTGCGCGCTTGCTGGCGGTCCCGGCGTCCGACGAGGACGACAACGGGTGGCAGCACAGCCGCACGGCGTTGCTGCGCGGCGTCGAGAACGGGGTGGCGGTGGTGTGGGGCGGTCGGCAGACGCGGCTGATGGCGTCCGACGCCCGCGGGCGGGTGGTCGCCGAGGCGGTCACCGGCGGAGCGGAGCCGTTCACCACCGTGGTCGCGGACGTGCCGGTCGGTGCCGGTCCCACCCCCTACGCGCGGCTCGGCGACTGGTTCGCGTGGCTGTGCGTGGCGGCGGCGGTGGCCGGCGCGGTCAGGGCCCGATCCGGGGCGCGGTCCCCTTCAGGCCCTCCTGCCGGATCTCCACTCCCCCGTCGGTGAACGTGAGCTCGCAGCTCAGGTCGACCACGCGGAACCGCCCGTCGGGCAACGGGGTCAGCGGCAGCGGCGGTTGGCCCGCCACGGTCGCGGTCAGGTGGCCGTCGGTGGACCCGACGCGGATCAGGTAGTCCTCGCGCAGCCGGTAGACGCCGGTCACCGCCACCGCCTCCACCCGGCGCGGCCGGCCGTAGTGGACCTCGGCCGCGGCGACCACGGCGGACAGGACCTCGTGCGCGGCGTCGTTGTTCGTCATCACGGCGACGCTCGCCCCCGTGTCCGGCCAGGTGAACGACCAGCAGCAGTACCCGGCGTTGCCGCCGGTGTGCCCGAACCGGAGCCGGCCGCCGTGCTCGTCGACGTGCGTGCCCAGCCCGTACCCGCCGGGCACCTGCGGGGTGAGCATCCGCTCGGCGAGGTCGCGGGACAGCAGGCCGGACCCGCCCGCCGCGGCGCGGGCGATCTCGGAGCCGAGCAGGGTCAGGTCGGACGGGGTGGTCCACAGGCCCGCGCCGGCGCGTTCGGGCTGCACCCGCCACCCGCCGGGCAGCGGCGTCCCGGACAGGTGGTGGCCGATCGCCACGTCCGACCGGCGGTGCGGGAACTCCTGGTCGAAGCTGCTGTCGGCCATGCCGAGCGGGTCGAGGACGGTGGCCGCCATGAGCTCGGCGAACCCGGTCCCGGTGACGTCCTCGAGCAGTTGCTCCAGCACTGCGTAGTGGCTGCCGGAGTAGCGGAACGCGCTGCCCGGCAGCAGGCTCACCCGCACCGGCGGCGAGGTGGCGGGCGGCTCGCCGGCCAGCACCTGCCGCAACGTGGGCAGCGATTCGTCCGGCCGGAAACCCCGGAACCAGTTGTAGGTCAGGCCCGCCGTGTGCGCCAGCAGCTGCCGCAGGGTGATCACGGCCCGACGGCCGCCGGTCTCCGGCACGCGCCACGACGTCAGGTAGGCGTCCACGTCCTCGTCGAGGTCCAGCACGCCCTGGTCGACCAGCCGCAACGCCCCGAACGCGGCGACGTGCTTGCTGATCGACGCGGCCTGGAACAGCGTGCGCGGCCCGGCGCCGAAGCCGCCCGCCCAGTGCCCCGCGCCGTCCTGTCCCGCGCCGTCCTGCCGCACGGCCACGCTGACCGCCGGCACGTCGTACAGCCGCATCAGGTCGACCAGGTGCACCCGGTCCGGCGACGGGAGCCGCCACCCCGACTGCCGTTCCAGCGCGGTCAGCACCTCGGGCCACTCGTCCGGTCGCACCACGACACCACCCCCCGGCCCTCCACCGTAGCGGCGGCCGGTACCCGGTCAGAACCGGAACGCGGCACGCACCACCGCGCCGTCGAACGGGCGGTTCCCGGACTGGACCGGCATGGCGTCCGGCGGGCGCGGGCCGACCAGCGACGCCGCTTCGGCGGGCAGCCCGACCCACTGGTCGGCCACGCTCACCTCCAGCGGTGCGCCGGGGTCCAGCTCGCAGGTGATCTCCCGGCCGACCGGGCCGTACAGCTCCAGCGCCGAGCCGGGCAGGTCGGTCGCCCCGAGGCGACAGCCCCGCACGCCCCGGTCGGACAGCGTCACGTGCGTCCGCCACGCCCGGGCGTGGGGCGTGACGCGGAACGTCACGGTCCGCACCGACGCGTCGGTCGAGGTCACCACCGTCGCGGTGGGCGCGGGCAGGGCCAGGTCGGGTGCGTCGGCGCGCATCATCGGCTCGGCGGACACCGGGTGCGCCGAGCCCACCCGTTCCGGGTCCTGCCCCAGCACCCGCGAGGTCCACTCGTCGGGTTCCGGATCGGGCGACAGCCAGCTCGTCCGGCCGCCGTCGGCGTCCTGGAGGTAGATCAGCGAGTCGGGGCGCGGCTCGTCCGGCGCGAAGCCGAACCGCGCGGTCCCCAGCGCGAGCAACGCCACCGCCACCGCCGTGACGCCGAGCGCGGGCCACCACGAGCCCGTGGTCAGCAACGGCAGCAGCAGCACGCCCGCCAGCACGCCGAACACCACCGCCACCGCGCTCGACGGCATGCCCAGCGCCACCGCCATCGTGCCGACCAGCGGCGGGAAGATCGCCGCCGCCACCAGCGGCGGGAGGAACGCGGCCCGCGTCGCCCACAAGGCGGGCAGGCCGGCCAGGAGGGTCCACTGGAACAGGAAGCTCGCGCCCGGCACCGCCACCGCGGACACCGCCAGCAGCACGGCCGTCACCACCAGCACCCCGGCGACCACCTCGTCCGCCGACCACCGCCGCGCCACGCGTGCCGCCGCGACCAGCGCCGCCAGCCCCAGCACGCAGAACCCGGCCACGAACCAGCCGCGCTCGTGCGGCTCCGACAGCGCCAGGAAGCCCAACCCGGGCCGCACCGCCGCCACCAGCAACCACGCCCCGAACGACACCACCCCTGCCACGACCACCGCGCCGACCGCCACCCCGGCCACCGCCACCACGCCCCGCCACCGCAGCCGTCCCCGACGCACACCCAGGACCAGCAGCAGTGCCAGGGCCGGCACCGTCAGGACGGCCAGCGCCACGGCCAGCCAGGTCGGGTAGCGCACGAGCACGCGGGAGAACAAATCGAAGTACACCGCGTCACCGCCGCGTACCCGCAGGTCCCGGTCGCCCAGCACCCGCACCAGGCCCACCATCGTCTCGCCGTGGTGCTGCACGCTGCCCCGGTCCAACCGCTCCACGTCGTCGTACGGCGAGTGGTAGTCGCGCACGTGCTCGATGAACGCGCTGTTCAGCCCTCGCGCCCCCGCGTCCCGGAACACGGTGAAGTCGCTGTAGTTCGGCATCCGCCGGTACACCTCGTAGGCGAACGAGTTCGCGATCGGCCTGCTGCTCGCCCCGCCGAACGCCGACACGAGCGGCGCGTTGTCGTCCCCCGTCTGGAACATCCACACCGGCCCGCCGCTGCCCCGCGCCTCCCAGTTCAGCACCGCGCCGACCCCGTCGACCCCGTTGCGCCGCACGTAAGCCTGCGCGCCGAGCGTCCCGGCCTCCTCGCCGTCGGTGAACAGGAACACCACGTCGTTGCGCACACCGCCGCTCGACGTCAACGCCCGCAGCGCCTCCAGCATCGCCGCCACCGCCGCGCCGTCGTCGGCCGCCCCCGGGCCGGTCGGCACGGAGTCGTGGTGCGCGACCAGCAGCAACGCCTTGCCGCCGCTGACCGACGGGTCGGTGCCGCGCACGCGGGCCACGACGTTGTGCGCGGTGGCGACCCGGAGCACGCCCCGCCACGGCCGGACGACGTCGTCGGACTCCACCGACACCTCGGCGCCGAAGCCTCGGGCGGTGTCGGCGATGTAGTCCCGGACGCGCTCGTTGTCGGCCGAACCGATCGGGTGCGGGCGTTGCGCGACGGCCCGCAGGTGCTGCTCGGCGCGCCCGGCGGCGAACTCCGCCGGCGGGGCGTCCGCCACCGGCGCGGGCGGGCGGAACGCGAGCACGGCCAGCACGCCCACCACGGCGATCACCGTGAGCGGGACCAACACCCGGCGGATCATCGGCAGACCCTAACCCGGCGCAAACCCGTTCGACAGGGCCCGGAGCGCGGCGCACCATGTGCGCCATGAACGCCCTGCCCGCCGGCCTCACCGTCCGGTCACCGCGCCCGGACGACGCCGAGCCGATCCTCGGCCTGGTGCACGCCTGCACCACGGCGGTGATCGGGTTCGCCGACTACACGCTGGACGAGATGCGCGACGAGCTGTCCCGCCCGGGGTTCGACCTGGAGCGCGACGCGTGGCTGGTGCTGGACGCTGCGGGCGCGCCGGTCGGGTACGCGACCGCGAACGGCAAGAGCGGCAGCGACCAGGTCGACGTGGACGTGGTGTCGGCCGACCCGGCGGTCGCGGACTGGCTGTTCACCAGGGTGCTGGACCGGGCGCGGGAGATCGGGCGCGAAGGCGGGCACGAGCAGGTGAGCGTGGACCAGGGCGTCTACCGGGACGACACGGCGCTGCGGGCGCGGGTGGCCGCCCTGGGGTTCGAGGCGGCGGCCACGTTCCACCGGATGCGGATCGACCACACCGGCGACGTGCCGCCTCCCCCGCCGGTGCCGGGGCTGGTGCTGCGGCAGGGCTTGGACGAGGACGTGCGGCGGGTCGCGCACCAGGTGTGGACCGCGTCGTTCGACGGGCACTTCGGGTTCGTGCCGAAGCCCTACGGGCAGTGGCACGCCGAGCTGGAGGCCAGGTCCACCTTCGACTGGTCGGGCCTGTGGCTGGCCGAGCTGGACGGGCGGCCGGCCGGGTTCCTGGCGTGGACCGACCAGTTCGCCGACGAGAACCGCGGGTACGTCGGCCACCTCGGCGTGGTGCCGGGGGCACGGGGTCGCGGGGTGGCCAAGCACCTGCTGGGGCACGCGTTCCACCGGGACGCGGCGGCCGGCCGGGTCGGCACGGTCCTGCACGTCGACTCGAACAACCCGACGCCCGCGCTGACCCTGTACGAGTCGGTGGGGATGCGGCCGGTGCTGGTCATCGACGTGTGGCGGGCCCGCCTCGGGTGAGGGCCGGGCGTCGGGCCAGGCCCTCGGCCGGCTCACGACGCCGGCCCCCGGCGCGGCGGGCGATCGGCTCCCCCGCCGTCAGGCGTTCTGCTGCCCGTCGATCATCCACTGCCCGTTGACCTTGACCAGCGTGTACAGGTGGTTCTCGGACTGCGTGCCGCCGCCCTTGAACGTGTACGACACGGTCGCCGTCACCTGCTCCGGGCCCACGGCGCGCACGTTGCTGACGCTCACCGCGCTCATCTGACCCCACCAGCCCTGGTAGTCGGCGAAGGTCTTGGCCCGCGCGGCCTTGAAGCCGTCGGTGAGGCGGGCGTAGGCGGGCTCCAGGTTGGTCGGCAGCAGGCCGTAGTAGTCGCTCAACGCCTGGTCCGGGCCGACCTCGGCGGGTGGCTGGGTCGTGTCCTGGGTGGTCGGCTCCGGGGCCGCGGTGGTCGTGGTGGTGGTCGGCTCGGCCTGGTCCGTGGTGGTCTGCGCGGGCGGGTCCCCGGCGGCGGCGGACGTGGGCTGGGCGGTGGTCTGGCTGGTGGTGCCGGAGTCGGCCGACGGCGAGCCGCCGTCACCACCCCGGTTGAGCAGGTACGCCACGGCGGCGATGGCGATCAGGGCCACCACGGCGAGCGCGATCAGCGCCTTCCGGTCGCCGCGCTTCTCCTCGTGCCGCGGCGTCGCGTCGGCGGGCGTCGCCTGAGGCGGTGTCGGCTGAGGCGTCGGTTGAGGCGTCGGCGCGGGGGGCGCCGGCTGCTGGGGCTTCGGCTGCGCGGGAGCCGGCGCGGGTTCGACCGGCTCGGGCTTCGCGGCGGCCGGCGGCTCGGCGCGGTCCGGCTCCGGGTCGGGCACGGGTTCCAGCGGCGAGGCCAGGATCGCGGTCGGCGCGGCCTTCGGCGGCACGGCGGGCGCGGCACCGTCGAACCGCACGCCGCGCAGCATGTCGGCCGCCTCGGCCATGCTCGGCCGGGTCTCCGGGTTCGGGTCGAGCAGGCGCATCAGCACCGGCTCCAGCGGCCCGGCGTTGCGCGGCGGCGGGAACCGGCCGTCGGCGACCCGGTGCAGCAGGGCGATGGTGTTGCCGTCCACCCCGAACGGCGGCGTGCCCTCCAGCGCCGCGTAGAGCGTCGCGCCCAGGGCGAACACGTCGGCCGGGAACTCGCCCTTGCCGCCGCGCGCCACCTCCGGGGCCAGGTAGGCGGGGGTGCCGACGAGCATGCCGGACGCGGTGACGGTCGCCTCGTCGGCCGCGCGCGAGGTGCCGAAGTCGGTGACCTTGACCGTGCCGAACTCGGTGACCAGCACGTTGCCCGGCTTCACGTCCCGGTGCATCACCCCCGCCGCGTGCGCGGCGGCGAGCCCGTTGGCCAGCTGCGTGCCCAGCCGGACCACCTCGTCGGCCGGCAGCGTGCCGCGCTCGGTCATCACCGTGGCCAGGCTCCGGGACGGCAGGTACTCCATGATCAGCCACGGGTGGCCGTCGTGCTCGACCACGTCGTACAGCGCGATCACGTTGGGGTGCGACAGGCGGGCCGCGATGCGGCCCTCCCGGACCGCCCGGTCGATCGACTCCTGGTCGAACCCGGTGCGGGACAGCAGTTCCTTGACCGCGACGACGCGGCGCAGCCGCTGGTCCTCGGCGCGCCACACCACCCCCATCCCACCCGTGCCGATCCTCTCCGTCAGCCGGTACCGGCCTGCGATAGTGCGGTCCTCCACCCGTGCTCCCAACGTCGCGCGCACGTCCGGCGACGGGGTACCCGATCGGGCTACCACTCGAACGTGCGTTTCAGTCGTAACACTTCCAGTGCCCGTTTGTCCCTTCACCACGCGGGTCGATCACGCAGGTGAGCCGCGTGCCACTCGGCGCGCCGAACCGGACAGTCCTGTGTGGACGGTCCGGGTGGAGCTGCCGCCGAACGGCGGCAGGCCGCTGCGCCGGAACGACCAGCGGTCGGGCGGGTGGCGTCGCCGGCTAGGCTGGGCCGCCTCGGAAGGAGGACACCGTGACCGATCTCGACTGGGTGCCCGCGGACGTCGACACCGAACGCCCCTCCGCCGCGCGGGTCTACGACTACCTCCTCGGCGGCGGCCACCACTTCGCCGGCGACCGGGCGCTCGGGGACCTCATCATCGGCCGGTTACCGAACGCCCGCGAGATCGCCCGGTCCAACCGGGCTTTCCTGCGCCGCGCCGTGACCTTCATGGCCCGGCAGGGGGTGTCCCGCTTCCTCGACCTGGGCTCCGGCATCCCGACCGTGGGCAACGTCCACGAGATCGCCCAGCGCGCCGACCCCACCGCCCGGGTCGTGTACGTCGACCACGAGGACGTCGCCGTGGCGCACAGCCGGCTGCTGCTCCGCGACGACGAGCGGACCGACGTCGTGCAGGCCGACCTGACCGACCCCGACGACGTGCTGTCCGCGCCCGAGGTGCGGGACCTGCTGGACACCGACGAGCCGGTCGGGCTGCTGATGGTCGCCGTCCACCACTTCGTCCCCGACCACGAGGACCCCGCCGGGCTCGTCGCCCGCTACCGCGCCGCCCTGCCGCGCGGCGGCTACGTGGCCATCTCGCACCTGACCGCCGACCACGACCCCGAGGGCATGGCCGAGGTGACCGCGGCGATGGCCGCCAGCCCCGACCCCATGTTCTTCCGGCCCCACGACCGGGTCGTGGCGCTGTTCGACGGCATGGAGCTCGTCGAACCGGGTGTCGTGGACGCGCCCCGGTGGCGGCCCGAACCCGGCGTGGCGGACCTGGTCGACATGACGCACGGCGTGTACGCGGGGGTCGGCCGCGTCGCGCCGCCGAGCGCCTAGCCGGGGCGCTTCAAGCCCGACCACGGCCGACCGTCGACCAGCGGGGCCGGGATGTCGACCGGCAACTCACCGACCACCACGCGCACGGGGCCGTCGGGCAGCAGCACGCCGTGGTCGGTCACGACGACGACGTAACCGCCGGCCCGGAAGTCGCCGACGACGGTCGCCGGGAACAGCTCGTCCGGCGGCGGGGTGGAGTCGTACAGGTCGGCCGAGGCGGTGGCCGCGAGGACGTCGGGCGCGTCCGCGTCCTCCGGTGCGTGCACGACGCCCTCGAACGGCAGCCACGCCACGGGGCCGCGGTGCCGGTCCGCGGTGTGCACGAGCACGCGGTGCCCCTGCTCGAAGCGGATCATCACCCGCGCGGCCGGCGCGGGGACGCCGAGGATGCGGCGTGGAGCGAGCCGCGCGGCGCTGTGGCGGGCCAGCAGGGCCGCACCGACGAGCCCCGACACGCCCGCCGCAGGCCACAGCGCCGGGTGGTCCCCCAGCCACGCCCACGCCGCGAGCACCACGGCGACGACCAGCGTCGACCAGATCGTGCCCGCGCGCAGCCGCACCGCGCGCCGCATGCCCGGATCGCCCTCGGGCAGCGTGATCGTCACGGGCGCGGCGAGCCGGGCGAACACGCGCCGCTGGCGTGCGCGGGCGACCAGGAACCGGACCAGCGAGTACGTGCAGTAGGCGGCGTGCACGGCGAACGGGACGACGACCGCCTTCGGTTCACCGGACACCGCCAAGAGGACCGCCGCGACGACAGCGACGACACACCCCAGGCGGGGACGGGCGACCAGCACGACGGGGGTGGCCGGCACGACCGGCGCGACGGGGTCGGCGAGGTCGAGACCGGCCGTGCTCAACGCGATCACCAGCGCGATCAGCCAGAGCAGGACCGTCAGCACCACCCGGCCGGTCCGGTGGGTGGCCGGCCGCACCCACTCCTGTGCGCGGGCCCAGTCCAGCACGGGCGTCGGAAGTCCGCCCCCGATGTCGGTCGACCGGCTCACGGCGACGATGTTCGCACGGTCGACAACCGGTGCGGCGGCGATAGTGTCGGACACCATGGACTACCCGTTCGCACGCCGTCCCGGGTTCGACCCGCCGGCGGAGTTCGCGCCGCTGCGGGCGCAGGCGCCGGTGTGCCCGGTGTCGTTGCGGCACGGCCAGCGGGCGCACCTCGTGACGCGGTACGACGACGTGCGGGCGGTGCTGCGCGACCACGGCCGGTTCTCGTCGGACCCGAGCACGCCGGGGTTCCCGCAGTTGCGGCCGGTGGTGGACCGCAAGGCCGCGCCGGGGAGCTTCCTGGTGACCGACCCGCCCGAGCACACCCGGTACCGGCGGATGCTGACCGGCGAGTTCACCGTGCGGCGGATGGCGGCGCTGCGGCCCGAGGTGGAGCGGATCACGCGGGAGCGGTTGGCGGCGCTGCGCTCCGGGCCGCGGCCCGCGGACCTGGTGGGCGGGTTCGCGCTGCCCGTGCCGTCGGACGTGATCTGCCTGCTGCTCGGCGTGCCGGTGGCCGACCAGGGGTTCTTCTCCACCCGCAGCCGCGCGCACCTGGACCGGTCGTTGTCGGCGGAGCAGGTGCGGGCGGCGCTGGACGAGCTGCACGGGTACCTGGCGGACCTGATCCGGTCCCGCCGCGCCACGCCCGCGGACGACCTGGTCAGCCGGTTGGTGCGGGACCCGGGGCTCAGCGACGAGGAAGCGGTCGGGATGACCGTGCTGCTGCTCGTCGGCGGGCACGAGACCACGGCGAACTCGATCGCGCTGTCCGTGCTGGCGTTGCAGCGGGACCGGGCCTGCTGGGAGGCGCTGGTCGCGTCGCCGGACCTGGTCGACGACGCGGTGGAGGAGCTGCTGCGGTTCCTCAGCCCCGTGCACCACGGGGTGGTGCGGGCGGTGGCCGGTGACGCGGTGGTCGGCGGGACGGCGCTCCCGGCGGGCGAGGGCGTGATCGCGTCCCTGTTCGCCGCCAACCGCGACCCGGCCGCGTTCCCCGACCCGGACCGCCTCGACCTGCGGCGCGACGCGCGGACGCACCTGGCGTTCGGCAGCGGGGTGCACCAGTGCATCGGGCACTCGTTGGCGCGCCTGGAGATGCGCGTGGCGCTGCGCGCGCTGGTGACCGACCTGCCGGACCTGCGCCTGGCCGTGCCGTTCGAGGACGTCGAGTTCAAGTTCGACGCCCCGATCTACGGCCTGCGCTCCCTGCCGGTCACCTGGTAGGCACGAGTTTGAGCAGTTGCAGCGCGCTGTGGGACGGGCTGCCCTCGGGGGCGCTGTAGAGGACGAGGTGGTGCCCGTCCTGGAGCTCCGCCGTTTCCAGCTCCAGCTCCAGCTCGCCGACCTCCGGGTGGCACAGCCGTCTCGGGCCGAACGCGTGGTTCGCCACCGGGTGGCTCGCCCACAGCGACGCGAACGCCTCGCTCTTCATCGTCAGCTCGCCGACCAGCTCCGCCAGCCCCACGTCGTCGGGCAGCCGCGCGGCCGTGATGCGCAGGGACGCCACCGCGCACGACGCCGTCACCGGCCAGTCCGGGTGCAGCGCCGCGTAGTGCGCGTCCAGGAACAGCATCCGCGTCAGGTTCGGGCGTTCATCCGGCCGGTCCGGCGCGGACGAGTCGACCTCCTGCATCAATACTTGCACCGAACAGACCTGCTGCATGACCTGCAAGAAGCGGTGCGGCAGGTCCAGGAGTCGCTTGAGGCAGATGAGCCTTCGTTCAGTGTCAAGGCCACGCCTCGCGCTCCTGCGCGGCGGAGGCTGAGTAACCGACTGAGTGCTGACCAGGTGGCCGAGTTGGTGGCCGCATTCGAGGCAGGGGCTACACGGATGGAGCTTGCCCAGAAGTACGGAATTGGGCGGACGAGTGTGGCTACAATACTGCGGGAACATCGTCAGCGGCGAGACAAAGCGAGCTAGCAGTAGCGACAGAACACGTCCGCTTACCTCCCCGGGCGGGCGTGTTCCTTTTGAACTGCCTTCATTCGAAATAGTACAAAGCTCGCCCGGTGCTCTGGTCGTAGAACGTTTTCCCATCGAACCAGCCGAGCACCTTGTCCTTCGTTGCATACAGCCAGTTACCCGAGCGCCAGGCCCAATACTCACCGCTTCCGGCCAAGTAAAAGTCCTTCTCGTTGTCTGTCCACGCGAACGTGCCGCCACTGCCATATGCATAGAGCCACTGTGAAGCCATAGCCAACTATTCTACACTTGACCCGAATAAATCGGTGGCGTGAACACTCGCCGCTGCTTACACTAGACCGATGACCATGACCGAAGATGCTGGCGACATGCTTCCAGAGAGATACGAACCAGACTGGGAGCAGCTAGCGCAGTCGAAGTCCGAAGCACCGCACATGGAAGCAAGCTTTTATCTGCTCCGTGAAACGACACACTGGATAGTCTTGGTTTCAAGCGCTCACGTCGCACCGACGACTGAGCGTAACTTGGCCATTAATCGCGGCATGCTGGTCCGACTGGCGAAGCTATTGCGGCTCATGGTACGCGAACTAGTCGCTGAAGAGTCTTTCCAGCAGATGAGCATCAACCGTTCAGTGCTGGAAACACTGGCAACACTTCAGTACCTGCTTGACGACGATGGCACGGGAGAGCGTTACGACAAGTACGTCATGAGCGGTCTCATTCCTGAACGGGAACTACTGACCCTCATCCAGGCGAATATCCAGAAACGAAATGGGATCGTACTACCGATCGAAGTCCGGATGCAGCGTTCCATTGCAATGACTGCTTCTGCGGCGGGCATCAGCGATGTATCGACCATTCCAGGTAGATCGAAAATCGGCTACCCAACGGTCGAGCAGCGTATCAAGCTGCTCGGAGATCGGGCGTACTCGTCATACCGTATGGGATCGGTCGAGGCTCACGGCGACTGGAACGACCTCTACCGAAATCACCTGACGTGCGAGAATGGTGTATACGAACCGAAGTTCGACAAGTACGAGGTCCGCCCGCAAGCGCCGCTCGTCACATCCATACTTGCAGTGGGCGTAGCAGGTCAAAGTATCGGCAAACTGCTGAGTATCAGTGACCAGAGCCTCGTTGTGGAGCTCGAAACCCCACTCAAAGACCTCATGGAGCGCCTCGTTCGACTGGACGAAGCCCACGAAAAATTGCTACAAAGCTCCCAGCAGGCGTAACGAGCGTTCTTCACCCGCCCACCTCCGCTCTCCCTGCCGCCAACACCGACCCCGCAATAATCGCCGCCAGTCCCACTACCGTCGACCACTGCACCTGCTCATCAAGCAGCAACCACCCAAGCACTACTGTTACGCCCGGCGACAGGTAGAACGCCAACGTGGCCTTGCTTGGTCCAGCTCGTGCAATAAGCCCGTAGAACACGGTCAGCGTCAGCGCTGTGAACACCACGCCGAGCACCACCAAAGCAATCGAGCTGCTTACCGGCGGCGCGTGGTCCGGCAACAGCAATACGGCCGGAACGGCGGTTACTGCGCTACTCACCATCATGGCCGATGTCGCCACACCAAGCGGCTGGGCAAAGCTCAGCTTGCGGTGGATCAGAATAGAGCCAGCGGCGTAGCACAAGGCAGCCGCGGTAACTAATATTCCACCAAGTAGCAGGTGCGAACTCCCGCCAATGTCGACCCCGAACAGCAGCCCGATACCAGCAAATCCCATGACCAGCCCGAGGATTCCTCTGATACCCTCGGGCTTCTCGTCAGGTGCGAACCAGGTAGCGAGTGCCGCCACGAACAATGGTTGCGCTCCAATGAGCACACCGGTGAGGCCAGCGGATAGCCATTGCTGCCCACAGGTAAGTAGGAGCAGAGGTGCGGTCGACTGCACGAGGACGGTTACCAATACCCACCACGGGTGCTTCAGCAGTGGCCGCAAGACGTCACGGCGAATAGCCAGTGGTACGAGAACCAGCGCAGCGAGGAAGACCCGCCCGAACACCACAATTACCGGCGGGAATCCTCGCAGTGCCACCGCGATAACGAGGTAGGCCGCGCCCCACAGAAAGGACAGTGTTCCGAGCAGCAGCCAGTTCCTACGGTCCATCACCTGGCGCTTCCGGTGCGGTCTTCACTCCCAGTCGGCACGGGCCGATGCTACGGGGCGGCCTCCAGCAGGGTCCGTACAGCGCCGAACTGCCGGTACGGCTGGAGCTGGGGCAGCAGCTCGCGCACCCGGCGTTGGTTGCGGCCGGAACCGGTCTGGACAGCCAGCTCCCAGGCTTCGAGCGCAGCAGTGGCAGCCGCCTCAGGTTCGACGGCTGAGGTCTGGCCGGTGCGTGACGGCATCAGGCGAGCGATGGCCAAGTCGATGAGCGTGCCGGAGCGTTCCCGGACGTAGTGCACAGGCAACGCCTGGACGGCTTCCTCCAGCGCGGTGACCGCAGCGACACCATCACCCAGCCGCACGAGACAACGACCCTTCAACCGCATGATGTGCTCAGCGCCGTTGTAGAACCCGAGCCACGCCGGTACGTCGGCTTGGTCGACGCCATCGAACAACCGCTCAGACTTCGCCAGCGCTGCTGCTCCCGCTCGGTGGTCCCCAGCCAGGGCGTACGCCTCCCCGATGGCTTCGGACAGCCAGGAATGGACGGCTTGGCTGATGCCGAAGCGTGGGTTCTCGGCGAGGTGGAGGGCGGCCAGCAGCAGGCGTACCGCATCCGGCCCTCGACCCGCGTGCAGGTGGATGTAGCTCATGATCCCCAGCACGTAGGCGTGGAGCTGGGCATCCTCGCCTTCCTGCGCGCTGGACAAGGCCAGCGAGGTGTACCGCCGCGCTGCGCCGTAGTCCTGGTGGTCGATCGCCAGCCAGGCCGCAAGCTGCGCCGTGTCGCCGAGCACCAAGGCGAACCGCTGGTAGTGGGATGACGGCACGTTGTCAGCCATCCCCATAAGGCGGTTGAGCTGGGAGACAGTCTGCTCGTACACGGCTGCCGAACCGGCCTGGTAGTCGATCTGGCGGTAGGCGCTCGTCAGCGTCTCGTACTGCGTCAGCAGTTCGGCATGGACCACCCGTGGTGCGGGCAACACGACTGCGGGCGGGATCGCCTGTTGCTTCGCCGCAACGCTTTCGACCTCGGGGTGCAGCAGCTCGTCCAGCTCGTTCATCGTGATCTTCAGGAGCCGGGCCAGCTTCGGCCGCAGGTACGGCAGCGGCTCACGGGTGCCCTGCTCCCAGCGGGCCACCGTGGAGCGGTCGACGTGCATGACTTCCGCGAACGACTCCTGGGTGAACCCAGCGGCCTTCCGGGCACGGACAAAGCCGGTCCGCCGTACTGCCATCGGGTGACCTCCTGGCGCTGGCTGCTGCATTCCGCGGCGCGGGTTCTGCCTGGTCAAGCGTAGCGCTGCACCAGGCTGGCCCCGTTTGGGCGATACCTCGGCCTTGCAGCGGCGCTGTCTGTCGCCCCTCGGAGATTCCACCCTTGATCACGGCCCCAGCGCCAGGCAAGCCCCCGGTGGAGATGCCTCCCAAAGTCCCCGGTGGTCCCCACGCCGCCTGGTGCTGGGCCACCCGATGACAACACCGAACGCTGCAAGGGAGCAGTGATCATGCCACCCCGACATACGTCCATGTCCACATAGGACAGGTACGCCAGGATGCCGCACACCGTCCGGCTGCGAATTGACTTATTCACCAAGGCCGCACGACTCGCAGGCTTCCGCTCGGACTACGCCCTGGCCAAGTCGATGGACGTCAACCGCTCCACGGTCGCACGGGTGCTGAGCGGTGAGCTTCAGCCGGGTCCGGCGTTCATCGGTGGTGCTCTTGTCGCCCTGTTCCCGTTGCAGTTCCACGACCTGTTCGAGGTCGTGCCCGCTTCCACTTCCGCCGAAGATTCCCAAGCAGAAAGGCAAGGCAGTGCCGACCAGCACGCCGAACACCGAACCATCCACGACCTTGCAGGCCGCTCTGACCTACGCCGAACTGGGCTGGCCCGTGATACCGGGAGCCATCTGGCATGACGGCCACTTCGCCAGTCCGGTGGACGAGCTGCCCGTAACCAGTCCGTGCCTGCGCCCCATCGAGGCAGCGACCACCGACGCCGAGCTGGTGCGCGAGTGGTGGTCAACGCCTGGTCTGCACGAGCCCAACGTCTTCACCGTGACCGGTCCGGAGTTGGGTGCGTTCGCGGTGGCTGAGTCACGGGTCATGACGCTCGCGGATGATCCGTGGTTCTCGAGGCTGCCGACGCCGGTGCTGGCTTTCCCGAACATGCCCATTGCCTACTTCCTCGTCCGACCGCCGATGCCCTCGGTGCTCATGAGCGACGAGGCGCGGGTCATGGAGGCCGGGATGCCGATGCCCCTGCCACCCAGCGCACCGGAGACCACGCCGGTGATCTGGCTGGTCACCCCCGAACAGGCGGGCAACCGCCTGATGCCCGGTGACGCCCTGGCCGACCTGATCCAGAGCTACGAGAAGAGGAAGAGCGCGTGACTGAGCTGGCCGGACGGACGCCACCGACCATCACCCGACTGCCGTGGAGCGCGGAGCAGTTCACCGGACTCATGCGGGAGCTGGCAGTGGCCGAAGCTCCACGGCTGTTCGCGCTCATGGAGGAGTACGGCGAAGGAGAAGACGCCCGCGTTGCGGGCTACGGCCTGGCCTACGAAGACCGGGCCGACGTCAACTCCGTGGAAGGCGACTTCCATCTGGACTCCGAGAGTGCGGAGCGTGCCCGGACGCTGTTCGAGATCTCCTCACGGTCGACGGGGGTTTCACGGGTGCACGTGGTGTGGCTGGACGAGACAACCACTGCGGCGCATCAGGGCTAAAGCGACGCGCAGCAGACGATTCGGAGGAGGTTGCCCCGTGCGTGAGGGCTACCTCCTCCGGTCTGTCTGTGGGGACGTACGGCTTCCTGGCGCCCTTGGACGAAAGGGACGTATCTCCGTGGGTGCACACCACGGGCGTGGACCGCAGTCGGTGACCGTGGCCGAGCTGGTGGAGCGGGAGGCGAAGGCAGGCCATCCACTGCGGCTCAACTGGCGAGACTCGGACACTGGGGTAGACGGCCTGGTGCACAGCCGGGAGGAGGACGTTTGGCCGACTGGCGTACTCCCCCGGATCACGGACGAGATGGTGCAGCAAGCAGGCGGCACGAGTGCCCAGGCCACCGCGGATTCAGTGGCTGAACTGCCGAAGCGGAGGCGGGACACGGTCATACCCGCCCCGGCACAGCCGGTGCGGGTGCAGCGTGATCCGGAGCTGCTGGGGCAGCTGCTTGAGGGGCTGCGGCGGTGGGGGTAGGTCAGTACGCGCTGGGGTGAGCGGTGACAACCGCTCTTGATTCCAGCCTTCATGCCATAAGTTCGCCGCTCATCGGAATTTCGAAGGAGATAGTCACTGACCACTCGCTACCGTCCTCGGCGTAACAGCGGATACGAAGAGTCGGCTTATCGGTGCGGTTGTCTTCGAAGGCGACACTCCAACAGGCCGACTCGCCATGCTCAAGTACCTTGTCCCATGACGCGTTCTTGATCGGCGCAGGCGAGGACGGATCAACGCCGTTCTGGCTGTGCGTGAATGATACGCCCTTGGCCTCGACCAGCGTACAAACCAACCTTGTGAGTGGTTCTGAGGTCTCAAGGCGAAGCCACAACCGCTGCCAACCGCCCATACTCTCAACCCAGGCGGTGAACTTCGGGGTCCGTTCTTCAAGCCGCCGCTCTGCTTCGATACGGGCGACTTGTTTCCCGGCATGGGCTTGCTGGCGGGTGTACATGATGCTGACAAGCGAAAGAAGTAGTGCGACCACGGAAACGACAAACGCGGCGACGATCATGCGGGGAGTGTAGACCTGACAAGCTCTATCTTGCAGCAGGCTCGCTCACCCGCTGGAGCCAGCGCTAGACTGCGCCGATGGCTGACGAAGAGGTGCCGAAGCGGCGATGGACCGACGACGCCGGGCTCGGCGGCAAGGCTGTCGTGAAAGGTTCTTTCGGCCTGGTACCTGGTGTTGGCAGCTTCCTTACAGAGGCGATGAATGCAGTAGAGGAACGAAAACGCCAGCGTGAAGCCGCGGTGGTGCAGGCCACGATAGCTCGTCTCGGTATCCGGGTCGAAGAACTCAAGGCCAAGCTCGACAGCGACGACGAGCTTGCTGACCTATGGGATAGAGCGATGCAGGCGGCACGAAGTTCGCGGATCAAGTCCAAGCAGTTCATGTGCTCTGCGATCATGGCTGGTGCTGTCTACGCCGACCACAACGAAAGGTTGACAGCAAACATACTCATCCGACTGCTCGATCAGCTTGAAGAAGAGCACCTGCAAGTGATGGTCGCCACCGAGAAGCGGACAACGTTTTCGCGTGCAGATACAAAGCCCGAGCATCACGGCGCAGACCCCGAAGAGTTGATCGAGCTTCTACCACACCTCGCAGGACCGATCCATATTGTGCTCTCATCGCTCCTGTCGCTGAACATCATCCACAATGTCTGGGCGATCACTTACCACGGCTTAGCGGGAAACAAGCGGTACGCGCTTACTCCAACTGGTGAAGCGCTGTGCCGTGTGCTGCGCGCCGACGAGCCGCCTACGGACACTGAATTACTCCGATCGCTTGTGCAACTTCCTTGGCCTCCCCAGGAAGTCGACTCCAATCGGGAAGTAGCTGGGTAGCGATGAGGGATTAACCTGCTCCCAGTATCCTCGCGCAACATCCGGGTGATACTTTACATCGAGCACAGGCAGACGTTCACCTGTAAAAGGATCGACCATAAAAGACCCGTCTGGGTTGCGGACATACTCGTTCGGTAGGTCTTGCCAGACCATTTCCTTCGCGTCGCGGCGTGCGCCTGCGGACGGTTCGTAGAGCTGGGTCCGCAGGATCGAGGCGATGTTTGGGGTTGCGGAGTCGCGGAGGTGCGGTTCGCCCTGCCCGGCGTCGTCACCGTGCCGCGGCACGTGCGGGCGCGCCGCGTGCAGGGCGTGGTCGAACCGGACGTGGCGGCGCTGTTCACCTCGGTCACGGCCGACGCACTGGCGACCATGGCGTTCGGCCCGACGCTCGCGCAGCGCGAGGCGAGCGAGTGGCGGATGGCCGCGCACGCCGTCGGCCGCGACGGACGTCAGGCGCACGGCGAGGTGCGGGGCGCGGACCCGTACGGCACGACCGCGCGGATCGCCGTGCGGCTGGTGCGCGACCTGGTCACCGCCGGCGCGCCGAGCGGCGTGCGCGCGCCGGCGGAGGTGGTCGACCCGGCCGGGTTCCTCGACCGCCTCGGCCTGCGGTGGGAGGTCGGCGCCCGCGGGTGGGGCGGGCGCCGACCGGTCACTCCCCCGTGCTGAACGCGGCGTCGAACGACGCGGCGGGCGGGTCGAACAGGTGCCGCCGGATGAACCCGACCGCCTCCTCCGCCCCGCGCAGCCGGTCCATGCCGGCGTCCTCCCACTCGACCGAGATGGGGCCGGTGTAGCCGATCGCGTTCAACGCCCGGAACGACTCCTCCCACGGCACGTCGCCGTGCCCGGTGGAGACGAAGTCCCAGCCGCGACGCGGGTCGGCCCACGCCAGGTGCGAGCCGAGCCGGCCGTTGCGGCCGTCGAAGCGCTTCTTCGTGTCCTTGCAGTCCACGTGGTAGATCCGGTCGGCGAAGTCGAGGATGAAGCCGACCGGGTCGAGGTCCTGCCAGACGAAGTGCGACGGGTCCCAGTTCAGGCCGAACGCGGGCCGGTTGCCGACCGCGTCCAGCGCCTTGCGGGTGGTCCAGTAGTCGTAGGCGATCTCCGACGGGTGCACCTCGTGCGCGAACCGCACCCCGACCTCGTCGAACACGTCCAGGATCGGGTTCCAGCGGCGGGCGAAGTCGGCGTAGCCCTCGTCGATCACGGCCTGTGACACGGGCGGGAACATCGCCACGTACTTCCAGGTCGAGGACCCGGTGAACCCGACGACGGTGTCCACGCCCAGCCGTGCCGCCGCCCGCGCGGTGTCCGCCATCTCGGCGGCGGCGCGTTGGCGCACGCCCTCGGGCTCACCGTCGCCCCAGATCCGGGACGGCAGGATCGCCTGGTGCCGGAAGTCGATCGGGTCGTCGCACACGGCCTGCCCGACCAGGTGGTTGGAGATCGTCCACACGTCCAGCCCGTACTGCTTGAGCATCGCGCGCTTGGCGGGCACGTAGTCGTCGTCCGCCAACGCCTTGTCCACCTCGAAGTGGTCGCCGGCGCAGGCGATCTCCAGCCCGTCGTAGCCCCACCCGGAGGCGAGCCGGCACACCTCCTCGAACGGCAGGTCGGCCCACTGGCCGGTGAACAGGGTGACCGGTCGGCTCATCGCAGGTCTCCAATCGTGGTCCACGTCGACTGCTGCCCGGCACTCTCCTCCACCGCCGCCAGCACGCGCTGCACCCGCAGCCCGTCGGCGAAGCTCGGCGCCGGGTCGACGCCCTCGCCGATGGCCGTCAGGAAGTCCGCGGCCTCGTGCGTGAACGTGTGCTCGTAGCCGAGCAGGTGGCCCGGCGGCCACCACGCGCCCACGTACGGGTGGTCGGCCTCGGTGACCAGGACCCGCCGGAACCCGGCCGACGGGCCGTCGTCGGCCGAGTACACCGACAGCTCGTTCATCGACTCGAAGTCGAACGCCAGGCTGCCGCGCGTGCCGTTGACCTCCAGCCGCATCGCGTTCTTGCGGCCCAGCGCGTAGCGGGTCGCCTCGAACGTGCCCAGCGCGCCGGACGAGAAGCGGGCCAGGAACACGGCCGCGTCGTCCACGGTCACCTCGCCGACCCCGTCGCCGTCGGGCCGCGAGCGGACGAAGGTCTCGGTGGTGGCGCTGACCCCGGTGATCAGGTCGCCGGTGACGTACTGGGCGGCGTCCACGATGTGCGCGCCGAGGTCGCCGAGCGCGCCCGAACCGGCCTTCTCCTTGCGCAGCCGCCACGTCATCGGCGACGCCGGGTCGGACAGCCAGTCCTGCAGGTACACCGCGCGCACGTGCCGGACCTCGCCGATCCGGCCCTCCTCGACCAGCCTGCGGGCCAGCGCGATCGCGGGCACGCGCCGGTAGTTGAACGCGACCATCGACCGGACGCCGCGCGCCGCGGCCTCCTGCGCCGCCGCGGCCATCGCCTCGGCCTCGGCGACCGTGTTGGCCAGCGGCTTCTCGCACAGCACGTGCTTGCCCGCGGCCAGCGCGGCCAGCGCGATCTCGGCGTGCGTGTCGCCGGGCGTGCAGATGTCGACGAGCTGGACGTCGTCCCGGGCGACGAGCGCGCGCCAGTCGGTCTCCGCGGCCGCCCAGCCGTACTTGGTCGCGGCTTCCTTGGTGCGCACCGGGTCACGGCCGCCGAGGACGGCCAGGCGGGGCGTCAGGGGCACGTCGAAGAACCGGTGGACGCTGCGCCAGGCGTGCGAGTGCACCGCGCCCATGAACGCGTGGCCGACCATGCCCACGCCGATCTCTTCCGTCATCAGCAGCCTTTCGCGACAGGTGGGAACCGGGTCAGGAGTCGAAGCCGACGTCGAGGTACTGGTCGACGTTCTCCTTGGTCACCACGGCGGAGTAGGTGGTGATGGACGCGGGAATGTCGTGCTCGGCCATGTCGCCGATGCCCTTGGCCTGGCCGAGCAGGCGGGCCAGCGCGATCGCCGAGGAGGCCATGGACGGGCTGTAGAGCACGGTCGCCTTGACCACGCCGCTGTCGGCCTTGATCAGGTCCATCATGTTGCGCGAGCCCGCGCCGCCCACCATGACGAACTCCTTGCGGCCGGCGCTGTCGATCGCGGCCAGCACGCCGATGCCCTGGTCGTCGTCGTGGTTCCACAGGGCGTCCAGCTTGGGCGCGGACTGGAGCAGGTTCGCGGTCTGCTGCTCGCCGGACTCGGAGGTGAACGCCGCCGAGACGCGCGGGCCGACCGAGAAGCCCGCCTTCGCCAGGGCGTCCTTGAAGCCCTGGCTGCGCTCCTGGGTCAGCGGCAGCGAGTCGATGCCCGCGACCTCGCCGATGATCGGGTTGCTGACGTTCTTGGCCTTCATCTGCGCGGCGATGTACTCGCCCGCGTTGACGCCCATGCGGTAGTTGTCGCCGCCGATCCACAGGCGGTAGGCCAGCGGGGTGTCGAAGACGCGGTCGAGGTTGATGACCGGGATGCCCGCGTCCATCGCCTGGCGGCCGACCTCGGTGAGCGCCTTGCCGTCGAACGGCAGCACCACCAGCACGTCGACCTTGTCGTTGATCAGCGTCTCGACCTGGGCGATCTGCTGGTTGACGTCGTTGGTGCCCTCGGTGGCCTTGAACGTGACGTCGGAGAACTCGTCGGCCTGCGCCTTGGCGTTCTTCGTCATCGCGGCCATCCAACCGTGGTCGGCGGCGGGCGCGGAGAAGCCGATGGTGACCTGCTTGCCGGGCTGGCTGTTCTGGCCGGAGCCGCCCGCGACGGCGTTCGGTGCGGAGTTGGCGGACTCGTTGGACGTGCAGCCGGCCAGCAGGGCGGCGGTGCCCACGGCGGTGGTGCCCCAGAGGAAGCGGCGGCGGTCGAGTGAGGGCATGGCGGACTCCCGGGTCGTGTGTCGGGGTGGTGGAGGAGGCGGGGGTGGAGGAGGCGGGGGTGGTGGAGGCGCGTCAGGTGGTGTGCGTGCGGCGGCGGGCGGTGGTGCGCTGCAGCAGCACCGCGGCGACGATGATCACGCCCTTGGCGATGTTCTGGATGTCGGTGTCGAGGTTGTTCTGGGTGAAGATGTTGCCCACCACGGTGAAGATGAGCACGCCGATCAGCGTGCCGATCAGCGAGCCCCGGCCGCCGCTGAGCAGCGTGCCGCCGATGACGACCGCGGCGATCGCGTCCAGCTCGTAGAACATGCCGTTGGTGGACGCGCCGGAGGTGGTGCGGGCCACGACCATGAGCGCGGCGATGCCGCAGCACAGGCCGGCCAGGCCGTAGACCAGCGCGGTGTGCCGGCGCACGTCGATGCCCGCCAGCCGGGCCGCCTCGGCGTTGCCGCCGACGGCGAACGTGCGGCGGCCGAACGTGGTCCGGTTCAGCAGCACCCAGCCGACCGCGAACACCGCGGCCAGCAGCCAGATCAGCACCGGGATGCCGAGGATGTCGCCGCGGAAGAACGTGGTGAACCCGGACTCGGTGACGACCTGCGTGCGGCGGCCGGACAACCGCTCGGCCAGGCCCTTCGCCGACGCGTACATGGCGAGGGTGGCGATGAACGGCACGATCTTGCCGTAGGAGATCAGCACCCCGTTGACCAGGCCGCAGCCCAGGCCGACGAGCAGCGCGCACAGCACCATCACCACGGGGCCGTAGGACTGGGTGGCGACGGTCGTCATCCACACGCCCGACAGCGCCACGATCGACCCGACGGACAGGTCGATGCCGCCGCTGATGATCACGAACGTCATGCCGACGCTGACCACGCCGATCGCCGCGGCCAGCCGCAGCATGGTGGAGATGTTGGCCTCGGTGAGGAAGCTGTCCGGCCGGGTGGCGTAGCCGACGACGCACAGCACCACCAGCACGCCGAGCAGGCCGGTGAGCCTCAGGTCGAGGGCGCGGCGGTGTTTGCGCGGCTCCTGGGGAGCGGCGGATTTGGGGTCGAGGACCCTCACCTCGGTCACGGGGCCTCCTCGTTCACGGCGGCTTCGGTGACGGCGCTGCCCGCCATCACCAGGTCCAACACGGCGGATTCGGTCAGCTCGTCGGCGGGCCGGTCGGCGATCACCTCGCCGTCGCGCAGCACCAGCACCCGGTCGGCGAGGCCCAGCACCTCGGCGACCTCGCTGGACACCAGCACCACGGCCACGCCGGCGGCGGCCAGCTCGTGGATCACCCGGTACAGCTCGGCGCGGGCGCCGACGTCCACGCCGCGCGTCGGTTCGTCCAGCAGCAGCACCTTGCAGCCCCGGACCAGCCAGCGCGCCACGACGGCCTTCTGCTGGTTGCCGCCGGAGAACTCGCCGACGAGCCGGCGCGGGTCGGCGGGCCGCAGGTCGAGCCGTTCCAGCGTGGCCCGGGAGTCCTTCAGCTCGCGGGCGCGGTCCACGAAACCGGCGCGGCTGTAGGCGGGCAGGCTGGACAGCGTCACGTTGTGCGCGACCGACAGGTCCAGCAGCAGGCCCTGTGCCTTGCGCTCCTCCGGGGCGAGGCCGATGCCCGCCTTCACCGCGGCGACCACGCTGCCCGACCGGACCGGTTTCCCGTCCACGGCGACGTGCCCGGCGTCGGGCTTGCGGGCGCCGAACACGGTCTCCAGGATCTCGCTGCGGCCCGCGCCGACCAGGCCCGCGATGCCCAGGATCTCGCCCGCGCGCACGTGGAAGCCGACGTCGTGGAACTCGCCCTTGCGGGTCAGCCCGGTGACCGTGAGGACTTCCCGCGCGGTGTCCACGGTGGACGCTTCGCGGTGCGGGAAGACCGTCTCGACCTTGCGGCCGGACATCAGGTCGACCAGCTCGGAGGTCGGGGTGTCGGCGGGGAGGTTCGCGGCGACCGTGCGGCCGTCCTTGAGGACGGTGACGCGGCTGCCGATGCGGCGGATCTCCTCCAGCCGGTGGGAGATGTAGAGGACCGCGACGCCGGCCGAGGTGAGCTCGCCGACGATGCGGAACAGGTTGTCCACCTCGTCGGCGGCCAGGGCGGCGGTCGGCTCGTCCATCACGATGAGCCGCGCGTCGTGCGCGAGCGCCCGGGCCATCGACACCAGCTGCTGACCGGCGGCGGACAACCGGCCCACCTCGCGGTCCGGGCCGATCTCCGGGTGGCCCAGGCGGGCCATCAGCGTCGCGGTGAGGTCGCGGGCCGCCCGCCGGCGGGTGAAGCCGAACCGGGTCGGCTCGTGGCCCAGGAACACGTTCTCCGCCACCGAGATGTCCGGCACCAGGTCCAGCTCCTGGTACATGGTGGCGACGCCCAGCCGCAGCGCGGCCACCGGCGACGGGAGGGTGGTCCGCGCGCCGCGCCAGGTGATCTCGCCCTCGTCGGGCTGGTGCGCGCCCGCCAGCACCTTGATCAGGGTGGACTTGCCCGCGCCGTTCTGGCCGAGCAGGCAGTGCACCTCGCCCTCGGCGACCTCCAGGTCCACCCCGTCGAGCGCGCGCACGCCCGGGAAGGTCTTGCCGATGCCGGTCATCCGGAGCAGGGTCATGCCGAGGCCCCTTCGTGTGAACCGCCCGTCTTCGGGGCACTTGCCTTGACCGGGACGACGGTCGGGTCGTCGAGCACCCGCCGCAACGCGGCCAGCGCCGCGCCCTTGCCGCCCGCGGTGAAGCCGAGCGTGGACGCGGTGATCGCCGTCCGCCCGTGCCGCTGCGGTGCGACCAACCAGTCCTGCAACGCGGCGAAGTAGCCGCCGAGCACGATCTTCTGCGGGTTGAGCAGGGCGGCGAGGACCGACAGGCCGGACGCCAGGGCGTCGGCCGTGCGGTGCAGCGCGTCCAGGGTGCGGGCGTCGCCGCGTTCGGCGCGGGCGCGCAGGATCGTCATGCGCTCGCCCGGCGCCAGCTCCGGGTCGTGCACCGGGTCGTGGCGCGGCGCGCAGGCGTGCAGGAACGCGTCCAACCCGACCTGCGTCTCCCAGCAGCCGCGACGGCCGCACGCGCAGGTCGTGCTGCCCAGCGGGTCCAGCACCATGTGCCCGACCTCGCCCGCTTGGTTGTCGGCGCCGCGCGCCAGCGCGCCGTTGACGATCACGCCCGCGGCCACGCTGCGGTCGCCGGTGAGGTAGACGAGGTGGTCGACGGGGTCGCTGTCGTGCTCGGCGCAGGCGGCCAGGTTGGCCTCGTTGTCCAGGTCGAGCCGGGAGAGGGGCAGGCCGGTCCGCGCGGCCAGGCCGTCCACCACGGCCACCTCGCGCCAGCGCAGCCGGGCGGCCGTGGCGGTGCCGGTGGCGCGGTCGGCCCGGCCGGGCACCGCGACCGTGACGCCCGCCCAGTCGGCCTTCGGCACGTCCTTGAGGGCGCGGCGGGTCAGGTCGGCGAGCCGGTCCAGGGCGTGCTCGGGGACGCTGGTGTCGCAGCTGGCCTGGCGGCGCAGGTGCACCTCGCCGGTCAGGTCGGTGATCGTCGCGCCGAGGTGGCCCGGGTGCACGTCCAACCCGATCCCGCAGACCGCGCCGGGCCGCAGTTGCACCAGCTGGCCGGGGCGGCCCTGGGTGGTCGTGGTGCCCGCCCGCTCGGTGAGGCCCCGGTGTTCGAGGTCGGCCAGGAGCGGGGAGACGGTGGCCTTCGACAGGCCGGAGCCGGCGGCGAGCTGGGCCCGGGACAGGGGGCCGCGGGCGCGGAGCGTGCGCAGGAGGAGGGCGAGGTTGGCCTCGCGCCTGCCTTCGGTCTGCGCCTGCATCGGTACTCCGACTTCGTCGAGGGAGTCGATCGAACGAGGTGGTCCAGCTCACGTTCGGCAGTGAGTTGCGGCAGATCCTGACAGTTGGCGGCGCGCTCTGACAAGAACTGGAGCCCACTTTTGTCGATTCGTTGCAAAAGTCGGGCCTGTTCTGACAGAAGCTCGCGATTGCTTTCGGGAACACGTCAGGCCGTCGCCGGCCTGCCCGGCGGGCGGTCGAAGGTGGTCGGCGGACGCGCGCCGCACCTCGGCCAGGATCCGGCCGGCCTGCGCGGAGCGGTCGTCGCGAGCCGGAGCGGAACCCGGCCACCGGCACGTCGCACTCGGCGACCCGCTCCCGGCACAGCCGCGCGGATGACTGGTCCTGGGCGGTGAAGAAGTCCATGTCCACGGGGCGTCCCGGACCCGCAGGACGGCCCGCTCCGCCGCCGCGACGACCGACGACCCGCCCTCGGGCAGCCGCCGCAGCTCGGACGTCGAGCCGACGAACACCCGCCGAGCCCGATCACCCACCGGACCACCCCGATCCGACGCCCCCGCATCGTCCGTCGCGCGCCGGCGTCGCGGGACGCGGGGTCAGCCGGCCGGGGAGAACGCGCGGTCGGTTCCGGACCAGGCCGCGCCCGTCACACCGGCCAGCTCCCCCAGCTCCGACAGCACGATGGGCAGGTTGCCGGTCGCCAGCGGCAGCGAGCGCCGGTAGACGGCGCTGCGCACCTCCGCCAGCAGCGAGTGGCCCAGCCGCGAGACACCGCCACCGATGACGACCATGCCCGGGTTGAGGAAGCTGACCAGGGACGCCACCACGTGCCCGAGCCGCCGGCCGCCCTCGCGCACCAGGTTCGCCGCGGCGAAGTCGCCCGCCGCGGCCGCCGCGCCGACGTCCTCGGCGGACAGCACGCCCTTGTCGTGCAGCGCGCCGGCGAGGGCGACGGAACGGCCGCTGCGGGCCAGGGTCGTCGCGTCCCGGGCCAGCGCCGCGCCGCCGAAGTACGCCTCCAGGCAGCCGACCTCGCCGCACGCGCACGCCGGACCGAAGTCGTCCAGCCTGATGTGGCCGATGTCGCCGGCGGTGCCCGCCACGCCCCGGTAGACCTTGCCGCCGAGCACGATCCCGCAGCCGATGCCGGTGCCGACCTTGACGAAGATCAGGTCTTCGAGGGACCGCGCCACGCCCGCGTGCCGCTCGCCCAGGGCCATGGCGTTCACGTCGTTGTCCACCGTCACCGGGCAGCCCCACCGGCCGGCCAGCTCGTCGCGCACGGGGTAGCGGTCCCAGCCCGGCATGATCGGCGGCGCGACCGGCATGCCGTCGCGGAAGCTCACCGGGCCCGGCAGGCCGATGCCCGCGCCGATCAGCCGGCCCGGCGCCTTGGCGTAGACGACGTCGGCCAGCTCGGCGACGCGGCTGAGCACCTGCGCCGGGCCGCTGCGGACGTCGCAGTCCTCGCTGCGGCTCTCCAGCACCTCGCACCGGCCGTCGGTGACCGCGACCGTCACCGAGGTCGCGCCCACGTCCACGCCCAGCACCCGCAGGTCGTCGGCGAGGTGGACCAACGTCGACCGCCGCCCGCCCCGGCTGGCCGCCGGACCGCCGACCTGCACCAGGCCCACGTCCACCAGCCTGCCCAGCTCGGCCGTCAGCTTGGCGCGCGGCAGCTCCAGCCGCTCCCCCAGCGCGACCCGGGACATCGCGCCCTCGTCGCGCAGCAGACCGAGCAGCTCCGACTGCCTGCCGGAAACCACCCGCGGCTGCTGGCCGCTGCCCGTCGCGCTGCTCATGCCACCAATTTACGGCCAGCGGTCCTCCAGGTGCGCGGCGATCAGGGCGGCGTGCGACAGCGGCGCCGACAGGTCCGCCACGTCACCGTTCGTCGTGTAGTCGAGCAGCACCACGTCGCCCGCGGCGCTCAGCTCTTCGAGCGCGGCGACCTCGGGCGCGGCCCGGTGCTCCAGGACCCAGCGGTACGTGGGCAGGTAGATGGCCCGGCGTGCCTCCTCGTAGCCGAGCAGGCGCTTGCCGGTCAGCCCTTCGCGGTGCCCGCGCACGGGCCCCGACTTGCGGACCGTGCGCTTGAGGCCGGCCATCCGGGCCACGTCGAGCTTGGCCGGGTCGACGTCCTCGTCCTCGAAGACCTTCAACGCCTGCCAGACGCCCTCCACCGACTGCGCCGTCACGTCGGGCGTGAACGGCACCGGAATGCCGCCGTGCGGGTAGAACGGGCTCAACCGCACCCACGGCCGCGGTCCCTTGGACGTCACGTCCACCACCGCCGCCCCCGGGTGCGCCTTCGCCAACCACGCCGCTCCCCGCCGCCTGCTCGCCACGTGCACCGCCATCACCACTCCCCCTCCTCGATGCGCCGATGGTGCCAAAGGGGACCGACAATCCCGGCCCGCGCGCGGTCCACTGGGGACGGCCGCGACGGGCGGGGTCCGGCCACCGGGAATTCGGGTGCGCGGCCGGTCGGCGGGTGTTTGCATCGCGGCATGCCCATCGACCAGCACCTGCTCGTCCTGTTCACGCTGACCACCGTCGTCGCGATGATCACGCCCGGCCCGGACATGCTGTTCGTCCTCGGGTGCGGGATGCGCGGCGGGCCGCGCGCCGGCCTGCTGGCCACCGCCGGCGTGGCGACGAGCGAGGCCGTCCACGTCGTCGTGGCCGCCGCGGGCCTGGCGGCGCTGTTCGCCGCGGTGCCGGTGGCGTTCACCGTGGTCCGCACGGTCGGCGCGGCCTACCTCGTCTACCTGGGCGTGCAGGCCATCCGCCACCGGGGGCGGACCGTCGTCGGCGAGGAGGTGACGGGTGGCATGTCCGGTCGCCGAGCCTTCCTCACCGGGATGGCGACCAACCTGCTCAACCCGAAGATGGTCACCTTCACCATCGCCTTCCTGCCGCAGTTCATCAACCCGGACCTCGGCCGGGTGTGGCTCCAGTTCGCCATTCTGGGCGCGATCCTGATCGCCCTGGAGTTCCTGGTGGACGGCGCGGTCGGGGTGCTGGCGGGCCGCATCGGCGGCTGGCTGCGCCGCAGGCACGCCGCCCGCCGCCGGATCGACGTCGCGACCGGCGGGGTCTTCATCGGGCTGGGCGTCCGGTTGGCCGTGGAGCGGTGACACCCGCCCGGGACGGTGGGGTGACCGGGGGTACCACGTGATGACTCGACCGGCGGCGTCCGCGTGCCGCAGGACGAGGGGTGTACGACCGTTCGGGCGATCGATCCGGCGGCCGACCACGACCCGGTGATCACCACGACCACCATCGGCTGACCGCCACCGGCACGCGCCCGACCGTCCACTGTGGACGAATCGGCGCGTGCCGCCGCCGTGCGGACCGGCGGTGTGCGGTTGCCCACGGTTTCCGGGTCGCGCTCGGTCACGAGCACCGGCGCGGACCAGCCGAACACCGCGACGACACCCCCGCGTGATCGCGTCCGCCGCCCGGCCCGACCCCCGCAGCGGTTGCGGGCCGGGCCGCGCCTTGCCAGGGTGGCGGTTCGGGGTCCGCGCGGTGGAGCTCGTGCGCCGAAGATCCTCGGGAGTGGCCGGCCGCGACCCGCGCGCGTGCACCCGGTGTGACGACGAGGAAGGGTTCACGTGGCTCAGACGGTTCGTGGCGTGGTGGCCCGGGGCAAGGGCGCCCCGGTCGAGGTGACCGAAGTCGTGGTGCCCGACCCGGGACCCGGTGAGGCGGTGGTGCGGGTGCAGGCGTGCGGCGTGTGCCACACCGACCTGCACTACCGGGAGGGCGGCATCAACGACGAGTTCCCGTTCCTGCTCGGCCACGAGGCCGCCGGGGTCGTGGAGCAGGTCGGCGACGACGTCACCGGTGTCGCGCCGGGCGACTTCGTGGTGCTGAACTGGCGCGCGGTCTGCGGCGCGTGCCGGGCGTGCCTGAAGGGCAAGCCCTGGTACTGCTTCAACACCCACAACGCGACGCAGGCCATGACGTTGGCCGACGGGACGCCGCTGTCCCCGGCGCTGGGCATCGGCGCGTTCGCCGAGAAGACCCTCGTGCACGCCGGGCAGTGCACCAAGGTCGACCCGCACGCCTCGCCCGCCGTGGCCGGGCTGCTCGGCTGCGGCGTGATGGCCGGGTTCGGCGCGGCGGTGAACACCGGCAAGGTCGGCCGCGGCGACAGCGTCGCCGTGATCGGCTGCGGCGGTGTCGGCGCGGCGGCGGTGGCGGGCTCGCACCTGGCCGGCGCGACGACCATCATCGCCGTCGACCTCGACCCGCGGAAGCTGGCGTGGGCGCGCGGCCTGGGCGCCACGCACACCGTGGACGCCGGCACGGAGGACGTGGTCGCCCGCATCCAGGAGCTGACCGGCGGGTTCGGCGCGGACGTGGTGATCGACGCGGTCGGCCGGCCCGAGACGTGGAAGCAGGCGTTCTACGCCCGCGACCTGGCCGGCACGGTCGTGCTGGTCGGCGTGCCGACCCCGGACATGCGCGTCGACATGCCGCTGATCGACTTCTTCTCCCGGGGCGGCGCGCTCAAGTCGTCCTGGTACGGCGACTGCCTGCCCTCCCGCGACTTCCCCTACCTCATCGACCTGCACCGCCAGGGCCGCCTCGACCTCGACGCGTTCGTCACCGAGACCATCGCGCTCGACCAGGTCGAGGACGCGTTCGCCAAGATGCACCACGGTGACGTGCTGCGCTCGGTGGTGGTCTTCTGATGGTGCGCGTGGACCACGCCGTGACCAGGGGCACCTTCAGCCTCGACGGCCAGACCTTCACCGTGGACAACAACATCTGGGTCGTCGGCGACGACACCGAGTGCGTGGTGCTCGACGCGCCGCACGACGTGGACGCGATCCTGCGGGTCGTCGGCGGGCGCGAGGTGAAGGCGATCCTCGCCACGCACGCCCACGACGACCACGTGCGCGTCGCGCCGGACCTGGCCCGCGCGACCGGCGCGCCCGTGCTGCTGCACCCGGCCGACCGGGTGCTGTGGGACCTGATCCACCCGGACGCGAAGCCGGACGGCGACCTCGCCGACGGCCAGGTGGTGGAGGTGGCGGGCGTCGCGCTGCACGTGCTGCACACACCCGGCCACGCGCCCGGCGCGTGCTGCTTCCACGCGCCCGACCTCGGCGTGGTGTTCACCGGCGACACCCTGTTCCACGGCGGGCCCGGGGCCACGGGCCGGTCGTACTCCGACTTCGACGTCATCATCGACTCGATCTCGCGCCGGCTGCTGACCCTGCCCGGCGACACCGTCGTGCACACCGGGCACGGTGACGACACCACCATCGGCGCGGAGGCGCCGCACCTGGGCGACTGGATGACCCGGGGGCGGTGACCGGGCGGCGTCAGTAGATCCGGGTCGACGTGTAGACGAGCGTGAAGCCGGTGTTGGTGAGCGCGCCGGCGGCGTCGAAGCAGGCGAGCCAGATCGAGGCGTCGTTCGCGTAGCTGTAGTCGTTGAGCTGCGTGATGCTGCAGTGCGTGCCGACACCGCTCGCCGTCACGTGCGCGGTGCTGCGGATGTAGCCGTTGGCGAAGTGGGCCTTGTACTTGCCGGTCGCGGTCCGCTCCAGCGTCATCGGGGCGTTGCCCGACGCCCAGCGGGTGGTGATCGCCGGAGCGGGCGCGGACGGCGAGTCCTCGGCCACGAGGTAGTCGCCGACCGGTTTGCGCGGGTCGTCCAGCAGGTTGTGCTCGACGGTGGACGCGGCGGTGAACGCCGTGTCCACCGGCGAGCCGTCCGGCGCCGTGCAGGCCAGGTCGGCGAGCCGGCCGCGCCTGCCCACCACGCCGCAGTGGCGCGGCGCCGGACCGACCGCGGTCACCTCGACCGCGCCGCCCGCCGAGCCGGGGAAGTCCGCCGTGTAGCGGCCGACGCCCGTCCTGGTGACCGCGCCCGCGTTCACGCCGTGCCGCCGGTCGGGCACGAAGGTCGGCGCGGTGGGCTGGTCGTCGAACACGAACCCGCGCCGGGACGACGCCGACCCGGCCACGTACCGCACGAAGAACGGCACGTCGGCGGGGTTGCCCGCGCGGTCGAAGCACACGACGTCGACCACCTCGTCCGCGCCGTCCTGGAACCACGTCGACGGCTGGCAGGACACGCCCGGCTGGTAGCCGACCTTGCCGCCCCACGCGGCGTAGTCCTGGGCCGTCACCTTCACGCTGCCGCCGGGCGCGCCGACGGCGGGCAACCGGATGCGCTGCCGGCCGACGGCGACGTGCGTGGCGGTCGGGTAGCCGGCCGCCGGCGTGGTCATCTCCCAGGGGCCGTAGGTCCAGTTCGCCTCGTTGTTGTCGGGCACGGTCGGCCCGGACAGCGGGCGGGTGGTCCCGATCGCCGCGTCCACCGACCAGACGCGGACGTGCCCCCACGTGGCGGCGGTGACCTCGATGCGGGGCGTGGTCGTGGTGGTGGTCCGCGGATCGCCGGGGTGTCCGGGGTCGTCCGTGGCCGGTTGCCCGTCCTCGGTCACGCGACCACCCGGCGTGGTGGCGTTCGGCGGCACGGGCACGGGCGCGGTCGGCGTCGTCCCGTCCGGCGCGGTGGTCGTCGGGCCGGGTGCGACACCGGTCCGGCCCGGTGGTGGCGGCCCGGCGAGGGTGGTGGTCGGCGGCATGGCCGTCGCCTCCTCCCGGCTGCCGGACGCGGACATGGTGGCCAGCACGAGCCCCGCCACCGCCGCGATCGACACGACACCGCGCACCACGGCCGGGTTCTCCTGCACGAGCCGCAGCAGCTGAGCGCCTCCCGGCGTGCTCGCCAGCACGTTCACGCACGCGTCCCGCACGGCCTTCGCCGACGCCACCGCCGTGCTGCCCACCTCCGCGACCCGCGCCGCCACGGCGTCGGCCGCGGACAGGGACGACCTGGCGGACAGGTGGCCGATCTCCGCGTTCAGCTCGCGCACGCGGGCCGCCAGCCGCTGGTCCTGGTCGTCCCGGCTCAGGCTGAGCGCACCGGCCAGCACCTCGGCGGCCTGCCGGCTGTTGCCGTCGTTGAGTTGGCACACGGCCAGCGCGTAGCGGAACGAGACCTCCTCGCGCACCGACCCGGCGCCGATCGCGGCGCGCACCCCGAGCCCGAGCACGACCGCCAACGCACCCCAGTGCCGGGTCCACGCGAGCGCGACGGACGCCGTGCGGGCCAGGGCCAACGCGGCCTCGTGCTGCTCGGTGTCCAAGGCCCGCTCCAACGCCCGTCGCACGACGTCGAGCTCCGCGGCGACGGCAGCGGGTCCCGCGCCCGCCGCCCACTCCGCGAGGCGTGCCACGAGCGGCACGAGCCCGGTCCCGTCGAACCGCGTCACGACGTCGCTGACGCGGTAGCGGCCGTCCTCCCGGTGCGCAAGGCGCGTGCGCGCCAGGACGGCCGCGCCCTCGCTCTCGGGCACTTCGCAGACCGCGGTGAGCAGGGACGCGCCCCACCGCACGTCCCCCAGCGCCACGAGCGGTCGCAGGGCTTCACGGGCCTCGTCGGTGAGCGAGCCGAGGACGATCGCGACGGCCTGCTCGACCGCCTCGGCGCTGGACACGCCCTCGGGCACCGCGCCCACGCGCCGGGCCGAGTCGCGCACCGCGGCGCGTTCGAGGACGTCCAGGGGGTTGCCGCCGCACGCCCGCCAGTCGCTCTCGACCTGCTCCGCGTCCACGACGTCGCCGAGTTCGTCCCGCGCCATCGCGAGCGCGTCCTCGAAGGGCAGCCCGCCCAACGGCCGCCGCCGGCCCGCCACCCACAGGTCGTCGCGCCGGGACGACAGGACGAACACGCTGCGGGGCATGGCCGCCAGCAGCAGGCGCGCTTCCTCGGGCGGCAGGTCGACGCCGTCGAGCACGACGAGCGCGCGGACGCGGCCCAGCTCCTTGCGCGCCAGGCCGGCGTCCACGACCGCGTCGTCCGCGACCTCGAAGCACTCCTGCACGAGCTCCCGGATCGCGTGCGCGGCGGTTCGGAACCCCTTGGCCAACCACACGGCGCCCACGTCGTCGCCGAGCAGGCGCCCGGACAACGCCCCGGTGTTCACCGCGTGCTGGAGGAGCAGCGTCTTGCCGGAGCCCTTCGGTCCGGTCACCACCACGTGGTTGCCCGAGGCGACGGTGTCGCGCACGAAGGCCAGGTCGTCCGCGCGGCCCCGCAGCGGCGCGCGGGGAGTCTGCCGGAGGGTCGCCGGGAGCCGCCGCCGCACGAGGTCGCCGCGCCGGAGCGGACGCCGCCGGTCGACCACCTGGTGGACGTGGATGTCCTGCCCGGCCTGGAGGACGTAGGCGCCCCTGAACGCCCACACCCGCTGGCCGGGCGCTCTCCGCCCGTTCCAGGGCCATCGCCGAGTACCCACCGCACGTCATCGTCCTACGGACACGCGCACGACGGCCCGCAACGATGCGGCCCCCGCACAACAGTGACCACGTTCCGCCCAACGGACGACGCCGCGCGCTCCCAGCGACCGGCTCGACGTGGCCGAAGACGGTGATCCAGGCCGGGCGTGAGCAGCCCGACCGGGCGGTGGGCACCGCCGAGCCGCGGGCTCAGCGCGGCGTGGTCGGGCACCAGGGGGCGCGGCGGAGGTCGACGTCGTGGCGGTTCGGGTAGTCGCCGCACGACGCCAGCACGGTCGGCGGCTTGCCGTCGGCCACCCGCAGCACGGCCAGGAACTTGTCGATCGGCACCTGGCCGCCACCGAAGTCGATCACGCCGCTCTCCCCGGACAGCGCCCGCGCCCCGCCGATGTCGCTCATCTCCTTCCAGATGTGACCGGGCGAGACCGGGATGTCCCCCAGCTGGATCATGGCGTGCACGAACAGGTACAGCGCGTCGTAGGTGAGGGCGGCGTGCCCGTCCAGCGACGGGTTCGCGTCACCCTCGCACTCCTCCGGCACGAGTTCGCGCAACGTCTGGTGCATCTCCGTGGCCGCCGCGCAGCCCTGCGCGCCGATCGCGAACGACACGTACTCGAACGGGATCTCCGGGTGCTGGCCGCGCAGCGTGTCGTCGGCGGCGTAGCGGGCCACGTCGTCACCGGCCAGCAGCATGGGCGGGTCGCTCTTGCACCCGGCGCTCACGCCGTCCATCAGCTTGCCGAAGTCCGCGGGCCGGCCCGCGAAGAACACCACCTCGTCGTCGCCGACGTCGCACAGGCCCTGACCGAGCCGCCGGGCGTCGGAGCCCTGCCCCGCCGACACCGGCCGGTACGGCTCCTCGCGCACCCGCAGGCCCTGCTCGCCGAACCGGAGCGCCACGTCCAGGCGCAGGTTGGCCGCGTAGGAGTCCCCCTCGTCGCTGGAGTGCACGATCACCACGCCCCGCTTGCCCGGGTACGCCGAGCGCACGTGCCGCGCCGCGACCTGCGCCTGGCGGTCGTTGGTCGGCGAGACCTGGAAGTACATGCGGGACGCGGTGGGCATGGCGTCGTCCGACAGCGTCGCGGCGACCACCGGCAGGCCGACCTCGCCGAGCACGGTGATCGTGTCCCTGGTCGGCTTGCTGCTCAACGCCATGCCGAGCACGCCGATGACGGTCTTGTCGCGCTCCAGCACCGTCCGCAGCACCCCGGCGACCACGCCGCCGTGCTGCATGGCCGAGCCCGCGTTGCCCAGCAGCACCCGGATCAGCGGCTCGTCGGAGTCGGTGCGCTCCAGCAGCCGCGCCTGCCGGGCCGCGACGCCGACCAGTCGCGCGGTGTTGCTGGTCAGCACGTCCCGGCTCGTGCCCATCGCGGACACGTACACCACGGTCGCGTAAGGGCGGTTCCGGTCGCGCTCGTGCGCCGCCAGCACCTCCCGGTTCTGCCGCACGATCAGGTCCTGGATGGTGTTGAACCGGCGCAGGTCCTCGTCGTCGGCCGGCCCGAACAGCGGCACCGGGCCGGTGGTGACGCCCACGCAGTCGTCGCCGATGCGCTGGACGGTGTGCGCGTCGGGGTTGTCCCGGGCCAGGCCGCAGTGCTCGAAGCGCCACCGCTCGTCCGCGGTCACGACGTCGCGCACGTGCCGGTAGCCGACCGTGGCGACCGACGCGAGCAGCAGCAACACCACCACCGTGAGCACCGACGTGCGCGACCAGACCGGTGGCTGCCGCACGGACAGCGTCGCCGTGGGCGGCACCTCGCCGCGCACCACGGTCACGTCGGGCACCCGCAGCGGCAGGAACCACGCGGTGGGACGGCGGGCGCGGCTGTCGGTGGCGAGCTTGCGCGCCCACGTCTCGTAGGCGTGGCTCGCCTGGCCGACCGGCGCCGGTTCGCGCTCGGCGGTGGTCTCCGCGTCCGGCGGCACCTTGGCGCTGCCGCTGATGATCACCAGCGGGTCGAACGCGCCGGTGTCGTTGCGGACGTCGTTGATGATCTTCAGCACGGCGTAGCCGCCGTTGTCGCGGCGGATGCCGTCCAGCAGCACCACCGGGTACACCGTGCGGCGGGCCGACCTGATCCGCCACCACGACCGGCGGTAGGCCCGGCGCACGTCCTCCAGGAACGCGTTGACCAGCAGCTTCGCCAACTGGCCGGTGTCCTCGCGCGGCTCGGCGCTCTGGCCGGGCACCAGCGCGGAGGTCAGCCGCTCGGCGAAGCCGATGAACGTGCCGGGGTCGTGCGGCGCGAGGTAGGGCTGGCGCAGCAGCCACCGGTACTCGCTGCCCGGCACCAGCCCGCGCAGCTTCGCGCGGAACAGGAAGGACGGCACGAGCCGCACCACCAGCCGCACCCACCACGGCGCGGTCCCGGCGGCGTCGTCCAGCACGTCCTTCAGGTCGTCACCGCTGCGGCGGGCCAGATCCCGCTCCCGTAATCGGGTCAGCAGGGTCGCCGCCGACTCGGGGTCGGCGCCGTCCACGCGCTGGTTCATCAGCCAGTAGACGAGCTCGAAGCGGCGGAACTCGTGCTTGCCGTGGCGGTCGTTGGCGCCGTGCGCCAGCTCGCGGGCGACGCGCACCAGCACCGAGCCGACCGCTTCCAGCGCGCCCGGCTCGGGCGCGCCCTCGTCCGGTTCGGCGAAGCGGTGGTAGGCGTGCGGCACGCGGCCCGGGTGCGCGCCGCGCAGGTGCGCCTGGAGGGCTTGCAGCAGCCCGTCGGCCTGCTCGCCGCGGACCAGGCAGACCAGCGGGATGCCCCGGTCGCCGCCCGCCCGCGCGCCGGACCGGCGGCCGGGCAGCTCGCCGAACCGCGGTCGTTCGGTCAGGTCCTGCAGGAGCTTCACCAGCTCGTCCACGACCTCGACCGACGAAGAACGTTCCCCTGCACCGTGTTCGGCCACCGGACTCCTCGTGCGGACCAGCCTCGTCGCACCCTCACCGGCGTGACGCAGGACGTCCGACTGTAGTCGTCCGGACGGTCCGGTTCGGGCGTTTTCCCCGGGAGACCCGCACGTCGCCGCACTCTTGCGGACTCGGCGGCGCGTTGTCCGGCATCGTCCGGAGAACGGGCGGAACGGGCTGCGCGACCGACTCGCGCCGCTCGACCGGTTCGGCCACGAGGTCGGCCGCCCCGGCCCACGATTCCGGCCGACGCGCCCGAGCCGCGAGCGGTGGCGCACCGGGTGCGGCAGCCGGAGCGGCTGCGCCGGCACACCGTCGGCCGGGCCGGGCAGTGCCGATTCAGCGCGGCCGAGGGGCGTGGCGTTGCGCGTGCTGTTCGAGCGGGTGGAGACGGGCGGCGGGGTCGCCGCCGTGAACGCGCTCGGGCCGGCGGGACGGGCTCGGAGGTGACCCTGCGTCCCGCGTCCGCGCCGTTCGGGCGGGTCTTTACCCACGTCCGCAGCCGTTTTGACACGATCGGGGGACACGAACAACACACAGTAGTCAGAACTCAAGTAAAACGTGACGAGAGTCACCCATTGCTGCCCACGCCTTGCCTCCGCAAAACACGAACGGTTACGTTCTCGGCCGCAGATCACGGTTCCATCACCGAAGGGACACGGGCCCGACATCCCCCGATACGGCCCGCGTCCACCTGGATCCCCCGCCAGGTCCGGTGACGGAGTTCCCCGACCGCAGGAGGCTGCACCCTTGGCTCGGCACGTCCGTCACAAGAACAAACGTGGGCAGACCACGTTCCAGGTACCCCCGCCGCCCCCCGGTTACAAGGGCGCGCACCGGGCCGAGGCGGAACGGGTCCTCCCGCGCCGCATCGCCGGTGTGGCCGTGGCCGTCGGCATCGTCTCCGGCGCCGGGGCCGCGGCCCACGCGATGACCGGGACGTTCAGCCCGGTGGCCGGCGGCGCGGACCTCGGCGGCGTGCCGGACGACACGGCGCGCACCGGCAAGGTCGACACGGTCCACGCGGTGGACCTCGGCTCGGAGACCGCCCGGATCATCCGCCAGGAGCAACTGGCCGCGCTGCACACGTTCAACCAGGCCAGCGGCATCGCGCAGGACGGCTACGCGGCCCGCAAGGCGGCCGAGGAGCAGGCGGCGCGGGAAGCGCGCGAGGCCGAGGAGGCGCGCAAGCCGCCGAAGCAGCGCCAGATCGAGGGCTGGATCCGCGAGGCGATCGGCGTCCTGGCCGCGAACGGCACCCCGATCGACGAGAGCAGCGTCGACGAGATCTACACGATCATCATCAAGGAGTCCAACGGCAACCCCAACGCCGTCAACACCTGGGACTCCAACGCCGCCCGCGGCACACCGTCCAAGGGCCTGATGCAGTGCATCGACCCGACGTTCCAGACCTACAAGATCGCCGGCTACGACGACATCTACGCGCCGGTCGACAACATCATCGCGGGCGTCCGCTACACCTACGCGCGCTACGGCGGCTTCGCCCGCCACCCCGGCCTGGTCGGCATCAACGCCGGCACCGGTTACGTCGGCTACTGATCCCCCTCGGCGGGCAGCGGGCGTCGCACAGGGGTCCCCTGGGCGGTCGGGAGACCCCTGTGCCCCGGCGGTCAGCCCAGGCGGAAGTCGGCCACCCGGATCGCCGACGGCGTCGTGCCGCTGGAGCGCTGCTGGTACTGGAACGACAGCACGCCGTCGGTGGCGACCCTGGACGTGTCGACGTTGACCTCGCCGAACGCGTTCATCGACGGCCGGTCGAACACCAGGGTCCAGTCGGTCCACCCACTGGCCCTGCTCGCCGACACGATCCGCCCGCGCGGCATCACCAGGTAGGCGTTGTCGTCGCGGTCGAAGACCAGCTTCGTGCGCTGGGTGCTGCCCGGGGCCACCGGGACCTCCCGCTTGGTCCACGTGCCGTTCGAGCCGCGCACGACGTGGAACACGCGGCCGTACTGGGCGCGCTGCTGCGAGTAGTTCGAGACGCACTGCGTGAACCGGCCCGGCACGTAGCTGATCACCACGTGCGGCGTGCCCGCCGAGTCCGCGTTCTGGCCCTCCTGGTTCATCAGGCCGTGGTTCGGGTCCAGCGGGTCGGCGACCAGCCCCGGCGAGGTGATCGAGACGCGCGTGCCGCCGGTCGTGCCGACCACCGCGCCCGCCGCGTTGCGCCACGTGCGGCCCCGGTCGTCGCTGTAGACGTAGCCGGTGTCGTGGTTGGTCAGGCCGCCGGAGTTGCACAGCACGCCCGCGTTGCCCTCGCGCCAGGTGAACGCCGCGTGCAGCCGGCCGCGCCGGTCGTAGGTCAGGCCGTGCAGGTACATGTTGCGGGTCGTGGACACGACGCCGTTCGGGCCCTTGTAGTCACCGGTGGCCGACGACCACGCGCCCAGCCGCCGCCACGCGCCGCCGGTGTACTCGGCCAGCTCGTTCACACCGTTGCCCGACCCGCCGGTGCGATAGCTGAACTGCAACGCGCCCTCGGGCGTGACGACGAACTGCGGGTAGGTCATGGCTCCCAGCTCGACGCCGCCCAGCGTCCGCTGCACGGCCCCGAACACCGACGCCGACCAGCTGTGCGAGCCCGGTTGGGACGCCAGTCCGGCGACCGACCTGGTGTAGAAGACCCGCGTGTTGTGCGTGTCCATGGCGACGTGCAGGGTGCCGTCCTGGGGCGAGATGCCCAGTGAGATCACGTTGTGCGAGTCGTTGGTGCTCAGCTGGTGCGGCAGCACCGCCTTCTCCCAGTTGCCGCCCAACGCCCGCCGCGCGATCACGGGGTTGCGGCCGGAGGTGTACCAGGCCGCGTACTGGTGGCCGTTGTAGGTGATCAAGGCGTCCTGGAACGCGTTGTTGTTGACCAGGCCGTCGTAGGAGACGAAGTACAGCGCCGACTGGTCGAGCAGCGTGTCGGACAACAGGGTGACGCCCGGCGCGGCGTGCGCGACGCCGGGCTGGACCAGGGACGCGGCGAGCACGACGGCCGCCGCGAGCGGTGCCTTCCTCATTGAAGACCTCGGAGGAGTTGTCGGGAACGGCGGCGGACCCCGACTCTGGCACAGCCGTGAAACGTTTCACAACGCCGTGCCCGACGGGCCGCCGTCATGGGCAGCGGCCGGTCGGGCGCGGTGTCGACGGCGTCCGCGCGGTAGTCCCCACGTCCGCTCGCCGACGTGTCACTCCCGCGGGAACCGGATCACCCACCGGCGTTGCCAGGGCGTTTCGACGGCGCGGGGGTTGTGGTGCCGTCGGGTCCAGGCGACGGCGTCCGCCGGGTCGACGCCCGCCAGGATCGCGAGGCAGGCGAGGACGGTCCCGGTCCGCCCGACGCCGCCTCCGCAGCACACCTCGACCGCCTCACCCGCGCGGGCCCGGTCGTGCAGCGCGCGGATCTCGCGGACCGCGGCCGCGTCGTCGCGCGGCAGCCGGAAGTCCGGCCACTCCAGCCAGGTGTGCGACCAGGTCAGGTCGGCGTCGCGGGCGCGGCGCAGCCGGCGGGAGCCCAGGTACAGGCCGAAGTCCGGCAGGGGTCCCGCCGGCAGCGGATGGCGCAGGCCGCGCCCGCGGACCCACGACCCGTCCGGCAACCGGATGGAGCCCGCCAGGGGTGCGTCGCTCATCGGACCGCACCCACCGAGAGCCGACGAGCGCGGTGGTTGGTGACGTTGACGCGGTTGCCGCAGCGCTCCGGGGCGCAGTAGCGGCGGCGCCCGGCGCGGCTCGTGTCCGCGAACACGCCCCGGCACCCCGGCGCTTCACAGGCGCGGAACCGGTCGTGCCCCAGTGCCCGGACCACGCCGAGCAGGCCGACGCCGACGAGCGCGGCCAGCTCGTCGGCCAGCGAGGCGCCGGGTGCGGTCGGGACGTGCCACTGCCACCGGCCGCGGGGGTCCTGGCGCAGCACCGGACCGAGCGCGGCACGACGGGTCAGCACGTGGCCGCCCGCGACGGCCTGGTCCGCCGTCTCGGTCTCCAGGATCCCGCGCACCTCGCGGCGCAGCAGGTGGACCTGGAACAGGTCCTCGCCGGTCGGTTCCCGGTCCGCGACGGCGTCGGGCCGCACGTCGTGCTCGGCCAGGAACGCCGCGAGCGACTCCGGGCGGGGCAGGCCGTCCCCCGCCGTCCGCACGGTCGGGGAGGTGGTGACCAAGGCCGTCGCCACGGCGGCGCCGGTCGGGTAGTCGGTCAGCGGTATGTCCACGTCGACCCTTCACTGTAAGAGGTGAAACGAGGCTATACCCCTTTCATTCCAGTGATCAACCCCGACGCCCGGACCGTCCCCCCGGTCCGTCACCACGCCCGCGTCGTCATCACCCCATCGGGGTCGGGGACTATCCGACCGAGGGATCGCACGCGACGGACCCCGCGTCTAGCGTCGATCGGGAGACGCAAGCACAACACGTCTTCATCCTGGGGGTTTTTCCGATGTTCAAACGAACCGTAGGCGCGGTGTCCGCACTTCTCGTCACGGCAGCCGCGTTGCTCGTGCCGACGCAGGGCGCCGTCGCGGATCCGCCGTGCGACGTCTACTCGGTGGACAAGATCTTCGAGAACGGGGACTACTACGCGACCGGCAGGAACTGTTCCCTGTACGACCGCTACATGACGGTTCAGCTGATGGACCAGAGCTACAAGTACTGCCAGTGGGTGGGCGGGAAAGAACTCGGGAGGTGGGACATCCTGAAGGAGCAGGAGCCCTACCGCACCTGGGACTGCTGAGCCGGCGCGGCGGCGGAGGTCTTCACGGCGGCCGTGCGGCACGCCGATCTTGTCGTCCCCGGTCCACCGGGACGATACTCGGGTGCTCCGATGACGGACTCGCGCTGCGTCGAGGGGGCACACCCGATGAAGACCTCCCTGCCCGCGTTCCCCACCGCCGGTGAGAGCCCGCTCGACACCTGCCTGCGGCTCCGTCGCACCGCACCCGTGGTCGAAGTGGAGTTCCCCGGCGGCGTGCCCGCCTACCTCGCGCTGACGACCGAGGCGGTGCGGGAGATCCTCGCGGGCGACAACAAGACCTTCGCCAGGGATCCCCGGCACTGGCCCGCGCTGCACGACGGGTCGATCCCGCCGGACTGGCCGCTGCGCGGCATCGTCGAGGGCGACCACCTGTCGACGAAGGACGGCGCGGACCACCGGCGGTTGCGCGGCCTGGTCGGCAAGGGGTTCACCCCGGGACGGGTCCGGGACCTGGAGGCGCGGATCCAAGGGCTCGTCGACCGGTTGCTGGACGACGTGGTGGCCGCGGGCGACGGGGTCGACCTGGTGCCCGCCTTCACCGAGCCGCTGCCGATGGCGGTGATCTGCGAGCTGTTCGGCGTGCCGGCGCCGGAGCGGGCCCGGCTGCGGAACTGGACGTCCACGCTGTTGGCGCACACCACGACGCCCGAAGAGGCGTTCGCGGCGCAGACCGACCTCAGGGCGTACCTGCGGGAACTGGTGGAGCGCAAGCACCGGGACCCCGGTGACGACCTGACCTCGGACTTGGTCCGGGCCCGCGACGCCGGCGACAGGCTCACCACCGACGAGCTGGTCGGCGTCCTGTGGCTGATGCTGGTCGCCGGCCACGAGACCGCGGTGCACCTGGTCGGGCACGCCGTCGTGGCGCTGGCCCGCAACCCCGACCAGCTGGAACTCGCGCAGGCCGGGGACCGGTGGGCGGACGTGGTGGAGGAGGCCCTGCGCTACCGCCATCCCGTGATGATGACCAGCTTCCGGTTCGCCCTGCGGGACGTCGGCGTCGCGGGAGTGCCGATCCCCCGGGGCAGCGCGGTCGGCGTGTCCTACCAGGCCGCCGGTCTCGACCCCGCCGAGCACGGCGAGACGGCGCACCGGTTCGACATCACCCGCGAGCAGACCGGGAACCTCGGGTTCGGGCACGGCCCGCGGTACTGCATCGGCGCACCGCTGGCCCGACTGGAGAGCCGGCTCGCGCTCGCCTCGCTGTACCGGCGGCTGCCGAACCTCGCCCTGGCGATCGACCCGGACGACATCCCGTACTCGCCGTCGTTCTTCACCGTCGGGCCGACCTCGGTGCCGATCACCCTCGGCCTGGCCCTCTGAGCCTCGGCCGAACCCGTTCCCGCGGTCCCACCCCCGCGGGAGCGTCCGCGCCAGGCCCGCCGGCCGGCTAAACCCCTGCTGACCCGATCCGGTACGGCCGCGCGCCGCGATCGCCGTCGCGGACCGTGAGGACGGCGGCGGACGGCGCTGCCTTGGCGTTCCCGGAAGGCGGCAGCCGCTCACCGCCGCGGTCGAGCGAAAGCGGGAGAAAGACGTTTCCGGGTGTGCGTGCGACGTTGTCGATTCCCGGCGCGGGCGGTTTCGGTACACCCGGATTATTTATCGGAAAATGCACACGTTCAGGTCGCCCACGCCCGGTCGACCATTTCCCGACGGCCGCCGGGTCGCAATCCTCGAAGCGCGGCGCAAAGTCCGCGCAGCCTCGTCGCCGCTGCATGAGCAGAGGAAGCGCACCAGTCGAGGACGAAGAGGCGGAACACCATGCGAATTCGGCAGTGGTCACGTTGGATTTACACCGCGATGATCTGCGCGGTGGCGGCAGTCGTCGCACCGGTCCTCCCGGCGCATGCGCAGGAAAGCACGGCGGTGCTGTTGCGGGACGCCGTGGAGCACCTGCCCGTGCGCGAGGAGAACCGGGAGGGCTACGAGCGGGACAAGTTCCGGCACTGGATCGACGCCGACCGCGACGGGTGCTCGACCCGGGCCGAGGTGCTGCTCGAGGAAGCGGTGGAGCCGCCCGGGATCACCGACCGCTGCACCCTCTCCGGCGGGCACTGGTACTCCGTCTACGACGACGTCTGGGTCGACGACCCGAGCGCCCTGGACATCGACCACATGGTGCCGCTGGCGGAGGCGTGGGACAGCGGCGCCTACGACTGGACGTACGAGCGGCGTCGGGCGTTCGCGAACGACCTGGACGACCCCCGTGCGCTGTGGGCGGTGACGGCCCGCTCCAACCGCAGCAAGGCCGACCAGGACCCGGCGACGTGGCTGCCGCCCAACGAGCTCGCCGTGTGCCGCTACCTCGCCGCGTGGACGGTGGTGAAGGTGCGTTGGGAGCTCACGGTCGACCAGGCCGAGCACGACGTGCTCTCCGCCCTGGCGGCCGACTGCCCGAACGACCTCCTCACCGTCACGATCGCGTGACCCGGCAGCAGCCGCACGGCCCGGACGAGGAGCGCAACCGCCTGACGGCGGCACTCGCCCGAACGTGCAGGGGCTGAACGAATGATTGCCCACTGGTCCGCGCGCCACCACGATGAGGGCAGCCGAACGTGGAGGAGGCCGCGGTGGGGCGGTACCGGTTGCACGTCAACGGCGAGCGGCGCGAGGTGGACCTGCCCGCGCAGACGCCGCTGCTGTGGGCGTTGCGGGAACAGCTCGGCCTGCTCGGCCCCAAGTACGGCTGCGGTGTCGGCGCGTGCGGCGCCTGCACGTCCCTTGTGGACGGTCAGGCCGCACGGCCGTGCGTCACGCCCGTCAGCGAGGCGCAGGGCAAGCGCATCACCACCATCGAGGGGCTGTCCGAGGACGGCGACCACCCGGTGCAGCGCGCCTGGCTGGAGCTGGACGTCGCCCAGTGCGGCTACTGCCAGCCCGGCCAGATCATGGCGACGGTCGCGCTGCTGGCGGCCAACCCCGACCCGGACGACGCCGCGATCGACGCGGCGCTGCGCGACAACGTGTGCCGCTGCGGCACCTACACGCGGGTGCGGGCGGCCGTGCGCCGGGCCGCCCGGCTGAAGCGGGGCGAGCGGTGACCATCAGCAGGCGTGCGTTCCTGGGCGGGGTCCTGGTCGTGTCGGTGCCCGTGGCGCTGCCCGGTTCGGCGCGGGCGGCCGACGAGTTCGCGCCCAACGTCTTCGTCCGGTTGGACGAGCACGGCCGCATCACCGCGACCGCGCCCAAACCGGACTCCGGTCAGGGCGTGCGGACGATGGTCGCGCTGCTGGTCGCCGAGGAGCTGGTGGTCGGTCCCGGTGACGTCCGGGTGGAGCAGGCGCACGGCGACACGGCCCGGTTCGGGTCGCAGGGCGTCGGCAACTCGTTCTCCGCCCGACAGCTCGGCGAGCCGATCCGCCGCGCCGCCGCGACCGCCCGGTGCCTGCTGGTGACGGCCGCCGCGCGGCGGTGGGGCGTGCCGGTCGAGGAGTGCGCGGCGCGCGACGGCGCGGTCCGCCACGGGCGGCGCGTGCTGCGGTACGGGAGCCTGGTTCGGGACGCGGCGGCGCTGGACCCGGCGACCGTGCCGGTGGCGCTGACCCCGCCGGAGCGGTGGCGGCTGCTGGGCCGCACCCGGGCGGGCCGCGTGGACGCCAAGGCGATCGTCACCGGCAAGGCCCGGTACGGCATCGACACCCGGCCACCGGGCGCGCTGGTCGCCGTCGTGCTCCGCCCGCCGTGGATCGGCGCGGTGGTCGACTCGGTCGACGACGGCGCCGCGCGGGCGGTGCCGGGCGTCGTCGCCGTCACGGCCCTCGACCCGACCACGTCCGGCCAGGGCGGGGTGGCGGTGATCGCGCGGTCGACGCCGGAGGCGCTGCGCGGGCGCGAGGCGTTGCGCGTGACCTGGCGCGGCGGCACACCGACCGCGGACAGCAGGCAGTGGCTCGCCGACCTGGGGACGGCGCTGCCCGCCGTGCCGACCGCGCCCGGCCCGATCGCCTTCGAGGCGACCTACGAGCTGCCGCTGCTGGCGCACGCGCCCATGGAGCCGATGAACGCCACGGCGCACCTCACCGACACCGGGCTGACCGTGTGGGCGCCGACGCAGGACCCCGGCACGCTGCGGGCGCTGCTGGCCGGGCAGCTGGGGCTGGACCAGGCGGCCGTCCGGGTCGAGGCGACGCTGGCCGGTGGCGCGTTCGGCCGGCGCATCGAGCCCGACCCGGTGCTGGAGGCCGTCGCCTGCTCGCGGGTGGCCGGCGCTCCGGTGAGCGTGGTGTGGACCCGGGACGACGACATGCGGCACGACTCGTACCGGCCGATGTCGGTGCACCGGCTGGCCGCGGTGGTCGACGCCGACGGCGTGCCGACGTGGCGGGCCCACGGGGTCGCCACCTGGCCCCTGAACATCTTCCCGTTCTTCAACAACCCGGCGATCGTGAAGGCCAGCGGCGACCACTTCCCGTACACCGTTCCGGGTCAGGTGGACGTGGTGCTGCGTGACGCGCCGCTGCGCACCGGGTTCTGGCGCGCCGTCTACGCCGGGCACTTCCAGTACGCCGAGGAGTGCTTCCTGTCCGAACTGGGCCACCGCGCCGGGCTCGACCAGGTGGAGCTGCGGCGGCGGTTGCTGCCCGCCGACTCGCGGCTGCGGCGGGCGCTGGACGCGGCGGCGTCCCGGGCGGGCGCGCTGCCGCCCGGCGCGACCCGGGGTGTGGCGTGCCACGACGACTACGGCTCGGTGATCGCGGTGATCGCCGACAGCTCCGACGGCCGGGTCCGCCGCGTCACGGCGGCCGTGGACGTCGGACCCGTCCTGCACCCGTCCGGGGTGCGGGCGCAGGTCGAGGGCGGCGTGATGGACGCGCTGTCGACCGTGTCGGGCGCGCAGATCACGGTGCGGGACGGGCGGGTCGTGCAGTCGTCGTTCCGGGACTACGCGTGGGCGCGCATCGACCAGGCGCCGGACGTCGACGTGGTGCTGGTGCCGTCGGACGCGCCGATCGGCGGCCTGGGCGAGCTGGCCTACCCGCCCGCGGCGGCGGCCATCGCGTCAGCCACCGGGCGGCCGGTCGTCGGCATGCCGGTGGGTGTCGAGGTGGGCTGACGAAATCCGGTGGTGCGGCGCGGAGATCCACCTAGTCTCTGCGCATGGACGTGGTGGACCTGTGGCGACCGACCGGGCGGGCGGAGCTGGACCTCGTGGCGGAGGCGCGGTGGCGTGCCTGGCCGCCCCGGCTGCCCGACCAGCCGATCTTCTACCCGGTGACGAACCGCTGGTACGCCACGAAGATCGCGCGCGAGTGGAACGTGCCCGCGGGCGGGGTCGGGTTCGTGACGCGGTTCGGCGTGCGGCGCGACTTCCTCGCCCGCTACCCCGTCCGGCAGGCCGGTGGGCGTGACGTGCTGGAGCACTGGGTGCCCGCCGAGGACCTGGCGGAGTTCAACGCCCACATCGTCGGCGAGATCGTGTGCGAGGCCGAGTACCGGGGGCCGGTCGCGGACGTCGAGTTCGACCGGGCGCGGGCGCGGCTGGGACGTCCGCTGCCGGCCGCGTGGCGGCGTTACCTCCAGGGCGGGTCGTGGTGGCGCAGCGGGCGGCTCGGTGACGCGGTCGTCACCCTCCACCCGCCAATGGAGACGCTGGAGGGCGGGCGCCCTGGGCTCGCGATCGTCGGTGACGACGGCTCGGGCGGGCGGATCGCGTTCGACCTGACCCTCGACCCGGCTCCCGTGCTGGTGCTGGACGTCGAGGGGCACGAGGCCGTCGTGGTGGCGTCGGACGCCGAGGCGTTCATCGCGCAGGTGGAGGCCGGCGAAGCCCTGCGGTGACCACGCGCACGAGCCGCCGATGGTGCATTCGGGTGGCCGAACACCCTGCCAACAGACGCTGACCGCGCGGGGCCGGGATGGCTAGCGTCGAGGCCGTTGGGGGCTTCGTCACTTCCGGTCCACCGCCACCGCGGGTCTGCGACGCCCCCGGAGCGCGCGATCCACGCGCGCCGGATTCGGGAGGTACGTGTGTTCAGACCACGAAAGCGCGGCAGAGCTCTGGGAGCGCTCCTAGTCGCGGCGGGCCTGCTCTCCGCGCCGGCCACCGGCGTGGCCGGCGCGACCGACGCGAAATCAGCCGCCGTGGCCGGTGCCCAGCAGGCGGCGACCGGTTCCGGTTCCGCCGCAACCGGTTCCGGGTTCGCGGCGACCGGTTCCGCCACCTCGTCGGCGGCCGATCCGCGACCGCGCACCGTCACCCTCGTCACCGGGGACCGGGTCGTGGTGGCGGGCGAGGCGGTCGGGTCGTTCCAGCCCGCACCCGGTCGCGACCGGATCACCTTCCAGTCCACCCACCGCGACGGTCGGCTCAGCGTCGTCCCCGAGGACGCGCTCAAGGGCGTCGCCTCGGGCAAGCTCGACCCGCGCCTGTTCGACGTGACCGGCCTGGTCGAAGCCGGCTACGACGACGCCCGCAGCGACCACGTGCCGCTGATCGTCACCGGCACGCCCACCACCGGCCTGCGCTCCGCCCGTGCCCTGCCCGGCGCGCTGGCCGTGCGAGCGCCCAAGGCCGACGCCGCCGCCACGTTCCGGGACCTGCTCGCCGACCCCGGCGTGACCAAGGTCTGGCTGGACGCCGTGCTCCGGCCCACCCTCGACCGCTCGACCGCCCAGATCGGCGCGCCGACCGCGTGGCGGTCCGGCCTGACCGGCAAGGGCGTGAAGGTGGCCGTGCTCGACGGCGGTGTCGACGGCGGGCACCCCGACCTGCGCGGCAAGGAGGTCGGCGAGCGCAACTTCACCGACGAGCCCGACGCCGTCGACCGGACGGGCCACGGCACGCACGTCGCCGCCACCATCGCCAGTGGAGACCGGACCTACCGGGGTGTCGCGCCCGACGCCCGCATCCTCGACGGCAAGGTGTGCGGCCTCAACGGCTGCCCCGAGTCGGCGATCCTGGCGGGCGTGCAGTGGGCCGTGGACGAGGGCGCCGACGTCGTCAACCTCAGCCTCGGCGGCTACGACTCCCCCGGCGTCGACCCGCTGGAGGACGCGATCAACCAGCTGTCCGCCAAGACCGGCACGCTGTTCGTCGTCGCGGCGGGCAACGGCGGCCGGTCGAAGTCGATCGACTCGCCCGGCAGCGCGGACGCCGCGCTCACCGTCGGCGCGGTCCGGCACGACGACGACCTCGCCCACTTCTCCAGCCGCGGTCCCCGCAACGGCGACGACGCGGTGAAGCCCGACATCACCGCGCCCGGCGTGAACATCGTCGCCGCGAAGGCCGCCGAGGGCGTGCTCGGCACACCGGTCGGCCGGCGGCACACGGCCCTGTCCGGCACCTCGATGGCCACCCCGCACGTCGCGGGCGCGGCGGCGCTGCTCGCCCAGCGGCACCCGGACTGGACCGGGGCCCAGCTCAAGGCCGCGCTGATGGCGTCGGCCAAGCCGAACCCGGCGCTGGGCGTGTTCGAGCAGGGCGCGGGCCGGGTCGACCTGACCCGCGCGATCACGGCCACCGTCGGGGCGGAACCGGTCAGCGTGACGTTCGAAGAGCAGCGGTGGCCGCACCACGACGACGCCCCGGTCACCAGGACCGTCACCTACCGCAACAGCGGCCCGGAGCCGGTCAGCTTCGACCTCACCGCCGAACTGCGCGGCCCGCGCGGCACCCCGCCCGCCGGCCTGATCACGGTGGACCCGGCGCACGTCACGGTGCCCGCCGGCGGCACGGCCGCGGTCGCGGTCACCGCGGACACCAGGGTCGGCGACGTGGACGGCGTCTTCTCCGGCGTGCTGGTCGGCGGGCCGACGCGCGTCCCGGTCAGCCTCGCCCGCGAGGTCGAGAGCTACGACATCGCGCTGGAGCACGTCGACGCCGACGGCAACCCGGCGCTGGACAACTCGACCGCGCTCGTCGGCATGGACAACGACGTCTACGAGACCTTGTACGGCCCGGACGGCACGGCGACCGCACGTGTGCCCAAGGGCGAGTACATGGCGCGCACGGTCATCCGCAGCTGGCCCAAGACCTGGGTGCTGGCCCGGCCGACGCTGACCGTCGACGCCGACCACACCCGGTACACCTTCGACGCGCGGGTGGCCAGGCCGCTGAGCGTCACCGCGCCCGACCCGACCGCGACGCCGATGATCGGCGACATCAACGTCTCCCGGCTGCTCAACGGCCGGCGCGTCGTGCTGAACACCGCGTTCATCGGCGGCTACGGCGACATGGCGATCGGCCACGTCGGCCCCACCCTGACCGACCAGGAGTTGACCGTCTCGTTCGGCGCGCAGTTCCAGAGCCCGCCGGTCGACGGGACGCCGACGCACTACCGGTTCCGCTGGATGGCGCAGGGCGCGGTGCCCACCGGGTTCACCCGCGCACCCGCGCTCGGCGAGCTGACCGAGGTGCGGACCTCGTTCGCGCCCGGACCGGCTGACCGCCAGTACCTGCACAGCGGCAACGCGAGCCCGCCGGACGGCTCGGGCGGCTGGTCGGTGGGCCTGCCGGTGCCCTCGGGCGGCGCGGTGGTCGACCGGATCACCCCCGACCAGCTCACCTGGAGCTGGGGCTTCCAGCGGCTATCGCCGCAGTACCGGACCGAGGCCGACTACTCGTCGTTCAACCGCCGGTACCGGCTGGGCGAGCGGTACGACGAGCGGTTCGTGTACCCGGTGCTCGGGCCGGGCCTGGCCGGGTACTCGGCCACCTACCTCGGCCTGCACGAGGACCGCGTGACCGCGCAGGTGCCGCTGATCAACGACCGGGACGGCAACCTCGGCCGCGGCGACTACGCGTCGGCGCGCACCTCGGTGTACCGGGACGGGCGGCTGGTCGGCCAGGTGCGCGACCAGTGGGGCGAGTTCACCGTGCCGGAGGGCGCGGGCCGCTACCGGGTCGAGCACGACCTCGTCCGCGACCCGGCGGCGCACGAGCTGACCACGCGGGTCAGCGGCGCGTGGACGTTCGACCTGGCGACCCTGCCGGACGGCCAGGGCCGGCGGCTGCCGCTGTCGGTGGTGCGGTTCACCCCCCGGCTCGACGCCTCCGGCGCCGCACCGGCCGGCCGGGTGCTGAGCGTGCCGCTGACCGTGGAGCAGCAGGACGGCGCGGACAACGGCGAGGTGGGCCAGGTCCGGGTCGACGTGTCGTTCGACGACGGCACGAGCTGGCGGCGGGTGCCGGTCGCCGGCGGGGCGGCGCTGGTGCGGCACCCCGACGCGGCCGGTTACGCGTCCTTGCGCGCGTCCGGCACGGACAGCGACGGCAACACGTTCGAGCACACGGTGATCCGCGCTTACAAGATCACCCGGCAGTAGGGCCGGCGCTGGTGCCCCGGGCCACCGGTCCGGGGCATCAGCCCCGCCGCCTGCGGGCGACCAGGACCACCGTCGTGGTGCCGCGACCAGCAGCAGTCCGGCGGTCAGCACGGCCGGGCCGACGTTCGCGCCGGTGCCGGCCAGGACGTCGTGCTCCCCGCCGGCGTGGGTCGTGGTGGACGGTGTGGCGATGGCGTCGGTGGTCGACGTGGTCGTTCCGGCGGTGGTGGTGCCGGTCGGCCCGGTCGTGGCGGTGGCGGTGGTCGTCGTGGCGGTGGCAGTGGTCGTGGTCGTGGTCGTCGTGGGGATCGCGCACGCGGGCAGGTCTCCGGTGTAGGTGACGATCCGGCGGGCCGCGCCCACCAGGTTCACCAGCACGGTCGCACCGTCCGGGATGCCCTCGAACACCAGCCCCTGCTGGCCGCCGGACGCGCCGGCCAGGTCGAAGTCGCCGCCCACGACGACCCGCCCCTCGGCCTCGGCCGCGCTCTGCCGCACGAGGAAGTCACCGCCGACGAAGACGTTCACCGCCTCGTCCCGCCCGGCGAACCCGCCGTTGTGCACGGGCGGGAACTCGGGCGGGCACTGCGCGCCGAGGCACGGTCCGAGCCCGCCGGGCAGCGGGTCCGCGACACCGACGCCGCGCAGCGCGACGACCGCGAGCAGCGCCGTCGCGCCGACGACTCCGAGCAGGTGGGTCCGGGCCATGCGGTCCATGCTCGGCGAGCGGGGCCGCACCGCACGCCGAAACACCGGGGCCGGACCTCAGGGTGACGAACGGCCCCCGACGGGGTGAACCCGGGCGGCGGACCCGGGCGGGCGGAGTCAGCCCCAGACCGGCAGCCACGCCTGCCAGCGGTCCTCCTCGCAGGAGTTCACCCGGCTGAACGTCGCCGCGACCTCGACGCCGAACAGCAGGCCGGACGCCTTGGCGCGCTGCGGGCCGTACACGCGGTCGTAGCAGTGCGAGGTCGGCGGCGGCGGCTCGATGGCGCCCGGCGACTTGCGGATCGCGTCGCAGGCCGCCTCCGGCCGCGGGTGCGTGCCGCCGTCGGGGTCGCAGGTGAGGCGGTACTCCCGGGCGACCGGCGCGAGCGGGTCGGCCACGGAGATGGTGAGGTCGGTGGTCGGGGCCGCGGTCGCGGCGGGCGCGAGCAGGCCGCCGAGGGCGGTCGCGACGGCCAGCGCGGGCAGCAGGCCACGGGTCAACCTGGTGACGGGCACGGTGGTCTCCTCCAACTGATCTGCGGTGATCACGGGGAATCCGGGAGCGGCGGTGCCCCACCAGTACACCACCTGTCCACAGTGGACTGACCGCGCGGTGGACCTCACCACACCAGCGCCGCCGCCACGCACGACGCGGTGACCAGGGCCCCGACCACCCACGGCAGGCGACCCGGACCTCGGTCGCGCGGTCGGCCGCCGGCCCACGCCGCCACCACGGCGACCACCGCGACCAGCACCCCCGGCGCGACCCGGAGGCCCCACCCGGCGCGGGCCGCGGTGTGCAGCAGGAACACCGAGCACGCCGCCGCGCTGAGCGCCGTGCGCCGCCACGCCAGGTCGGTCCGCTCGGGCTGCAACCCGGGGTCACGCGGTCCGCTCACCCCACGACCACCAGGACGGCCGCCGTCAGCGCCACCACCAGCACCCCCAGGGCGAGCACGAGCACCACCCGGCTCGACGGCAGGGGCCGGCCGGCGCGCATGGCCCGCTGCACCGCCCGCCACCTCGGGTAGCTCGTCGCCGCCAGGACCGCCGCCAGCCCGAGGCACAGCAGGCTCAGCGCCGCGGTCGCGCCGGGCACCCCGAACGGCGGCACGACCTGCCCCACCGCGACGCCGCCCGCCAGCAGGCCCAGTGCCGTGCGGATCCACGCCAGGAACGTCCGCTCGTTGGCCAGCGTGAACCGGTAGTCCGGCTCCCGGTCCGGCTCGGCGTCCATCGACCCTCCCCCGTCGGCACCACGGCGCAGACTACGCCCCCGGCCGACCCGACCTCCACGCTCTATTGTGGACGCATGCTGCATCTCAGCGGTCTGACGTGGACGGTCACGATCGGCTTCATCGTGCTCCTGCTGGCCGTGGACCTGGTCCTCGCCACCGCGCGACCGCACCGCGTCGGGTTCCGCGAGTCGGCTCTGTGGTCGGTCTTCTACGTCCTGGTCGCCATCGGGTTCGGCATCTGGTTCTGGTCCGCGCACGGAGGCGGGTTCGGCGCGGAGTACTTCGCGGGCTACATCGTCGAGAAGAGCCTGTCGGTCGACAACCTGTTCGTCTTCGTGCTCATCATGACCACGTTCGCGGTGCCGGAGGAGCACCAGCACAAGGTGCTGACCTTCGGCATCGTGCTGGCGCTGCTCATGCGGGCGCTGTTCATCGCGGTCGGGGCGGCCCTGCTGGCGCTGTTCACGTTCATGTTCCTGCTGTTCGGCGTGCTGCTGATCTACACGGCGGTGCAGCTGTTCCGGCACCGCGACCAGGACCCGGACATCGAGGACAACGTGGTGGTGAAGACCGCGCGGCGACTCCTGCCGATCACCGACGAGTACGTCGGCGGCAGGATCTTCACCCGGGTCGACGGCAGGCGGGCGGCCACGCCGCTGTTCGTCGTGCTGGTGGCGATCGGCGGCGTGGACCTGCTGTTCGCGCTGGACTCGATCCCCGCGGTGTTCGGCGTGACCGAGGAGCCCTACATCGTCTTCACCGCGAACGCGTTCGCCCTGCTCGGCCTGCGAGCGTTGTTCTTCCTGGTCAAGGGCCTGCTCGACCGGCTGGTGTACCTGTCGGCCGGGCTCTCGCTGATCCTGGCGTTCATCGGCGTGAAGCTGATCCTGCACTGGGCGCACGTCTCGGTGGACGAGCGGGTGCCCGAGGTGCCGACCGCGGTCAGCCTCGGCGTGATCGTGGTGGTGCTGGCGGTGGTGACGGTGGCCAGCCTGGTCAAGACCCGGCGCGACCCGTCGGCCAGGGCGCACGCCGGGTCGCTGCGTGCGCGCCCGACCGAGGAGCGCGACCCTGAGCGGTGACGGCCGAGGACCGCGACCCTGAGCGGTGACGGCGGACCTCACCTGTCCGGGTGCCGACCGAGGACGTCGGCGGCGTGTACCGCTTCCAGCGACAGCGTCTTGTAGCCGACCTCCTCGAACAGCACGGTGAGCCGGTCGGACTCGCTCTGCACCACCGTGCCGGCGCCGAACTCGGTGTGGTGGACGCGCGACTGCGCCGGGTACTCGGGGTTGGCCGACACGCCGGTGCCGGCCTCACCCCGTTCGCAGGTGTCGCAGTGGCCGCAGGCCCGTTCCAGCACTTCGCCGAAGTACCCGAGCAGGTGCTGCCGCCGGCACGCCCTGGTCTCCGCGTACGCCCGCAGCACCTCGATCCGCGACTTGTCCAGGCGTTGCAGCCGCTCCGCCTCCGCCACGGCCAGGTCGGCCGCCCGGTCGGGCTCGACCACCAGCCGGAACCGGGACTTCGCCACCTCCACGGCGTCGACCCGTTCCAGCAGGTTCACCCCGGAGGTGACCTTGCGGCGCGACTGGCCCAGCTCCCGGGCCAGCTCGGTGACCCGCAGCCCCGGGTGCTCGCGCACGGCCTCGGCGAGGGTCGCCAGCGCGTCCCGGTCGATGTGCCGGGACTGGAGGAACCGCTGCAACCCCAGGTCCTGCGACCGGTAGAACAGCACCGCGTCGGCGGGTTCGCCGTCCCGCCCGGCCCGGCCGATCTCCTGGTAGTAGGCGTCCAGCGAGCCGGGCGCGGAGGCGTGCGCGACGAACCGCACGTCCGGCTTGTCGATGCCCATGCCGAACGCCGAGGTGGCCACCACGACCTCGACCTCGTCGCGCATGAACGCGTCCTGCACGCGTTCCCGTTCGGCGGCCTTCATCCCGGCGTGGAAGGGCTCGGCGCGCACACCGGCGGCGGTCAGCTCCTCCGCGTACCGCTGGGCGTCCTTGCGGGTGGCCACGTACACCAGCCCGGGTTTCGGCGCGTCCCGCACCCAGTCGAGCACCGCGCGCCGCTTGTGGTCGTCCTCGACGAACGCGCGCACCTCCAGCGCCAGGTTGGGCCGGTCGAACCCGACGGCCACCACGACCGGGTCGCGCATGCCCAGGTGGGTGATCACGTCCTCGCGCACGGTCGTGCCCGCCGTGGCGGTGAGGGCGAGCACGGGCGGTCGGCCGAGCTTCTCCACGGCCGCGCTCAGCCGCAGGTAGTCGGGCCGGAAGTCGTGGCCCCACGCGGACACGCAGTGCGCCTCGTCCACCACGAACAACGCGGGTTCGCCCACCCGGTCCAGCACGTCCGGCCTGGCCAGCTGCTCGGGCGAGAGGAACAGGTACCGCACCTCGCCGCGCGCGACCGCCTCCCACGTCGCCTCGTTGTCCACATCGGACTGGGCGGAGTTGACCAGCGCGGCGGGCGGCGCGCCGTTCTCCCGCAGCGCGGTGACCTGGTCGCGCTGCAACGCGATCAACGGCGACACGACGACGACCAGCCCGTCCAGCAGCACGCCGGGCACCTGGTAGACCGCCGACTTGCCCGCGCCGGTGGGCAGCACGACGAACACGTCCCGCCCGGCCAGCACCTGCTCCATGGCGTCGATCTGCTCGTCCCGCAGCTCCGCCCACCCGAACACGTCCCCGGCGGCCTCGCGCAGCCGCTCCCGCACCGCGCTCACCGAACCACCCGCTCCCGCGCCACCAGCCGGCCGGACACGACCAGCGCCGCGCCGAACACGAGGAACGCGAGGTCGTAGGCCAGTTCGTGCGGCCCGGTGCGGACGTGGTGCACGCCCAGCACCAGGTGGTCCACCACCCCTTCGACCAGGTTGAACAGGCCCCATCCGGCCAGCACCCCGCCCCAGAGCACGCGCCCGGCCACCGCGCCCGCGCGCTGGAGCAGCGCCACCCCGGTGAGCACGAGCACCAGGCACAGCAGGTGGAACAGCCCGTCCCCGACCATGTTGCGGTGCAGGTCGTCCGGGTACCAGCCGGACAGCATGTGGTGCCAGCCCAGGAGCTGGTGGATGACGATGCCGTCCACGAACCCACCGATCCCCGAGCCGAGCACCAGCGCCGCTCGCGCGCCTCTCGTCATGGCCCGGGAGTTGCCCGCGCGGCCCGGCTCAAACTCGGCCCGTCGTCACACCCGGGCACGGTCGTCACCCCGGTCGGCGACGGAGTCGATCAGGGCGGCCACCGCGGGGTGCCACTCGCGTCCCGGCGGGCCGCTCACCACCAGCCGGCGCACCACCCTCGGCCGCACCGGCACCAGCGTGAGCCCCGCCGGCAGCATCGACGCCACCAGGCCCGGCACGATCGAGACGCCGACACCGGCCCGCACCATCGCCAGCAGCGTGCCCAGCTCACGCACCCGGTGCAGCGGGTCGAACGGCAGGCCCGAGTGCACCTGCCGCACGTGCCGCTCGCACCCGCCGCACGACAGCAGGAACGGGTCGTCGGCCAGGTCCGCCACGTGCACCTCGCCCACCCCGGCCAACGGGTGGTCGGTGCGCACCAAGGCGTGGAACGCGTCCTCGCCCACCGGCACGCCCCGGCCGGGTGGCGGGTCGACCACCACGGCCATCTCCACCGTGCCGTTGGCCAGCCACTCGGCGACCTCGTCGTCCTCGCCCTCGAACACCCGCACCCGCACGTGCGGGAACTCCGCCTCCCACCGGGCCATTAGGTCCGGCAGCAGCCCCTGGCACACGGTGGGCGGCGCGGCCAGCTTGATCGTGCCCCGGGCCGCGCCGCCGTGCCGCGCGGCCAGGTCCGTGATCGCCACCGAGGCGGCCACCGCGACCCGCGCGTGCGCCACGACCTCCGCGCCGAACGCGGTCGGCCGGGGTGTGCCGCGCCGGACCAGCACCGGGTGGCCGAGGGTGCGTTCGAGCGCGGCCACGGCGTGCGACACGGCCGACTGCGTGACGCCCAACGCCTCGGCGGCCGTGCCGAAGCCGCCCTCGTCCACCACGGCGAGGAACGCGCGGAGCTGCGGGAGGTTCAGTGCCATGAACAACTCTCATGGGTAGGCGGACACCACTTGTTGGACTCATCATCGCAGGCCGGGTGATCCTCGCCCGGTGCAGACGTCCGGGAAGTTCGTCCTGCTGTCCGCGATCTGGGGCGGCAGCTTCGCGTTGATCAAGGTGGCGGTGGACGCGGGCGTGCCGCCGGTGTGGGTGGCGTTGTCCCGCTGCCTGTTCGGCGCGCTCACGCTGGGGGCGATCTGCCTGGCGCAGGGCGCGGCCGTGCCGCGGGACCGGCGCACGTGGGGTCACGCGGCGGTGGTCGCGGCGCTGCTCAACGCGGTGCCGTTCACGCTGCTCGCGCACGGCGAGACCCGGGTCAGCTCGGTGCTGGCGGGTGTCCTCAACGCCACCACGCCGTTGACCACGCTGGTGTTCGTGCTGCTGGTGGTGCCGAGCGAGCGGATGACCCGGACGCGGGTGGCCGGGCTGCTCATCGGCTTCACCGGCGTGCTCGTGGTGCTGAACGCGTGGCGCGGGTTGGCCGGCGACGCCCTCGAAGGCAGCCTCGCCTGCCTGGCCGCGACCACTTGCTACGGCGCGGGGTTCGCCTACACCCGCCGGTTCTTCTCCGGTGGCGACCACAGCGCCGGCGCGTTGTCGGCCGTGCAGATCACGTGCGCGACGCTGCAACTGGCCGTGGTCGCGCCCGCGTTGGGCGGTGTGCCGTCGTGGCCGGGGATGTCGGCGGCGGTGGCGCTGGTGGTGCTCGGCGCGGCGGGCACGGGCCTGGCGTACGTGCTCAACCTGGACGTGATCCGGGCGGCCGGACCGGCGGCGGCGTCCACCGTCACCTACGTCACCCCGCTGTGGTCGACGGCGGTCGGCGCGGTCATGCTCGGCGAGCCCGTGGGGTGGACCACGCCGGTCGGCGGCGTGATCGTGATCGGCGGCGTGCTGCTGGCCCGGTCCCGGCCGAATGTGAAGATCTCTGCATGAACGCGATCTTCGTCTTCGTCCCGGGCTCCAACAGCAACTCGTTCCACTACTCCCCCGTGCTGCGCGAACTCGCCCTGCTCGGTCACCGGGCGCTCGCCGTCGACCTGCCCGGACACGGCTTCGACGCCACGTTCTCCGCGTCCTACCAAGCGCCCCAGGACGGGGCCGCGCTGGCCTCCGCGCCGGCCGGGTTGCGGGGCGCGACCCACGCCGACAACGTCGCCCACGTGATCGACGTCGTGCGGCGGGCGGGCGAGCACGGGCCCGTGGTGCTGGTCGGGCACAGCCGGGGCGGGATGACCGTGACCGGGGTGGCGAACGCCGTGCCCGAGCTGCTGCACCGCGTCGTGTACGTGTCCGCGTGGTGCTGCGTCGACCTGACCGCCGGCGGGTACATGCAGGAGCCGGAGTGGGCGTCGAGCGTGCTCAACGACCTCGGGGCGGGCCTGCTCGCGGGCGACCCGGCCGCGCTGGGCGTGCTGCGGATGAACTGGCGCACCGCCGACCCGGACCTGCTGGCCAAGCTCAAGACCGCGATGCTGGCCGACGGCACGGACGCGGAGTTCCTGGCCGCGCTGAACACCCTGGAGCCGGACGAGAGCCTGGACGGCGGCGACGACCGCGTCGACCCGGACGCCTGGGCGCGCCTGCCGCACACCTACGTCCGGCTCGCGCAGGACCGCTCGGTGCCGGTGGAGCTCCAGGACCGGTTCATCCGCGAGGCCGACGCGCTGCTCCCGGACAACCCGTTCGACGTGCGCACGCTCGACACCAGCCACATGGGCTTCCTGGTCCGCCCGGCGCGGACCGCGGCGCTCCTGGCCGAGCTGGCGTAGTCCCGGTCCGACCCGAGAATCCCGGTTTGTCAACTTATTGCGAGGTACTGCTCGATTCTTGCATGCTGGTGCCGTCCCTCCAACGAAGGAGCGTGCGGTGTCCCTGTCACGCAGGACGTTTCTCGGGTCGGCCCTGGCCGTCTCCACCCTGGCCGCCACCTCGACCCCCGCCGGCGCGGCCAGTCCGCCGGGCGACGTGGTCGGCAAGATCACCGTCGGCTACCAGGGCTGGTTCGCCGCCCGGGGCGACAACTCCCCGCTCAACGGCTGGTGGCACTGGAGCGACAACTGGGGCGAGCCGCCGTCGCCCACCAACCACGCGCTCCAGTCGTGGCCGGACATGACCGACTACCCGACGAAGTACCCGACCGCGTTCGGCGCGCTGGGCAACGGCCAACCGGCGACGGTCTTCTCCAACCACGACTACCAGACCGTGGACGTGCACTTCCGCTGGATGCGCGAGTACGGCTGCGACACCGCCGCGCTCCAGCGGTTCAACCCGACCGGCGGCGAGGGGCCGATCCGCGACGCCGTCACCGCGCACGTGCGGCGGGCCGCCGAGGCGCACGGCGTGAAGTTCTACATCATGTACGACGTCACGAACTGGACGACCATGCAGTCGGAGATCAAGGCCGACTGGACGAACAAGATGCGCGCGTACACCTCGTCCCCCATGTACGCCCGGCAGAACGGCAAGCCGGTGGTGTGCGTCTGGGGTTTCGGCTTCAACGACCCCGGCCGCCCGTTCACCCCGCAGCAGTGCCAGGACGTGGTCGACTGGTTCAAGGGCCAGGGCGTCTACCTGATCGGTGGCGTGCCCACCCACTGGCGGCGGGAGGTCGAGGACTCGCGGCCCGACTTCGGCGGCGTCTACCGCAGCTTCCACATGCTCTCGCCGTGGATGGTCGGCCGGATCGGGAACGTCGCCGACTCCGACCACTTCCACACCAACGTCAACACGCCGGACCAGGCCGAGTGCGACCGGCTCGGCATCGACTACCAGCCGTGCGTGCTGCCCGGGGACCTGGCGCGGCGGCACCGCGCGCACGGCGACTTCATGTGGCGGCAGTTCTACAACATGGTCCGGCTGGGCGCGCAGGGCATCTACATCTCGATGTTCGACGAGTACAACGAGGCCAACCAGATCGCCAAGACACCGGAGACGCAGGCGGGCATCCCGGTCGGCTCCGGTTTCCTGGCGCTGGACGAGGACGGCACGCGCTGCTCGTCGGACTACTACCTGCGGCTCACCGGCGACGGCGGCCGGATGCTCAAGGGGCAGCTCGCGCTGACCGCCGTCCGCCCGACCAAGCCGGTGCTCACCGACACCCCGCCGGTCGAGCGCGACCTGGCCGCGGGCCGGCCGACCACGCAGAGCAGCCAGACCCAGCACTACGGCAGCCACCTCGCGGTCGACGCCGACCCCAACACCTACTGGGAGAGCGCGAACGGCGTGTTCCCGCAGTGGATCGGGGTCGACCTCGGCGCGGTGGCCGCGCCGCGCCGGATGGTGCTGAGCCTGCCGCCGAACCCGGCGTGGGGCCGCCGCACGCAGACCATCGCGGTGGAGGCGAGCGCGGACGGCTCGGCGTTCACCACGGTGTCGCCGGCGACCGGGCACGTGTTCGACCCGGCCACCGGCAACACGGTCACCCTCGCCCTGCCGGCCGGGCTGAGCGCGCGGCACGTGCGGTTGCGGTTCAGCGGGAACACCGGGTGGCCGGCCGGGCAGCTCGCGCGGTGGCAGGTCTGGGGCTGAGCCCTGGGAGCGCTCCCAAGGTAGGCTCCGGCGCATGGTGAGCGTTCTGGTGACGGGGTCGGCGGACGGTATCGGTCGGGAGACGGCGGCGACGCTCGTCGCGCAGGGCCACCGGGTGGTGCTGCACGCGCGCAACGACGAGCGGGCCGCCGACGCGCTGGCCGCGGTGCCGGGCGCGGCCGGTGTGCTCGTCGGGGACCTCGCGTCCCTCGCGCGCACGAAGGAGGTGGCGGCGGCCGCCGAGGCGTTCGACGTGGTGATCCACAACGCGGGCCTCGGCGGCGGGCTGCCGGAGCGGACCGTCACCGAGGACGGCCTGGAGCTGCTGTTCCAGGTCAACGTGCTGGCGCCGTACCTGCTCACGGCCCTGATGCCCCGGCCGCGGCGGTTGGTCTACCTGACCTCGGGGCTGGAGGCGCAGGGCGTGGCCGACCTCGACGACCTGCAGCACGAGCGCGGGCCGTGGGACGGCATGCAGGCGTACTCGGACTCCAAGCTGCTCGACGTCGCCCTGGCGTTCGCGGTGGCCCGGCGGTGGCCGGACGTGCTGAGCAACGCCGTCGACCCGGGCTGGATCAAGACCAAGCTGGGCGGCCCGAACGCCACCGACGAGCTGCCGAAGGGCGCCGACACCCAGGTGTGGCTGGCCACGAGCGACGAGCCCGCCGCCACCGTCACCGGCCGCTACTTCAAGTGGCGCGAGGACCTGCGCGCCAACCCCGCCGCGTACGACCTCGACGTGCAAGAACGCTTGCTCGACGCGTGCGCGGACCTCACCGGCGTCAAGCTCCCGCACTAACCACGGCCGGGGCGGCACGTGGCGCGCGGGTGATCCGGTCCTCGAGCCGGTGGACTTCGAACCCGAGACGCGGTGGCGTTCCGACGTGCTCGCCGCGCTGCCGGCGTCGGCCGGGTTCCGGGTCGCGCCTCCCGTGCGGTCGGCCTCCGGCGACTGGGTGGCCGACGGGTGGGAGGCGTGCCGGTTCGTGGCGGGTGAGCCGGACGTCGGCCGGCCGGACGACGTGGTGCGGGCCGGGATCGCGTTCCAGCCGCCGTGCGCGACGCGCCTACCTCGACCTGCGCGACGACCCGTGGCCGGTCGGCGACCGGGTCGCCTGGGAAGAGTCGCCGCTCGACGTGGACCCGGCGGCGCGGGAGCTGCCGGCCCCGCTCGTGGCGGCCCGTCGCCCCGTGGTCGACCTGGTGGTGTCCCGGCTCAGCGGGCCAGGGTCTCCTCGGTGACCTCCCACAGCCGCTCGGCCGCCGCCGGGTCCAGGGCGTGGTCCGCGACCCCGCTGATCACGCCACCCTCGTTGCGCGGGGCCTCACCGCAATCCTCGAAGTACCGGCCGGTGACGCCCTCCAGCAGCGGCGACGCGGCCAGCAGCACCGACGTGGCCGCGCCCTGCTCCGGCGTCTTGAGCGTGAAGCCGTCGGCCACCGCGCGGCTCATCAGGGCCTCCATCTCCGCGCTCTCGACGTGCCGCTGGAGGTTGGTCCTGATCCCGCCGGGCATCAGGGCGTTCACCGTGATGCCGTCGGCCGCCCACCGCTTGGCCGCCCCCACCGCGAACAGCACGTTCGCGGTCTTGGACTGGCCGTAAGCCGTCCACGGGTCGTAGGGCCGCTCGGTGTAGTGGATGTCCTCGAAGACCACCGGCGACATGAGGTGCGCGCTGGAGCTGACCGCCACCACCCGCGCGCCCTCGACGGCCAGGAACCGGTGCAGGCCCCTGGCCAGCGCGAAGTGGCCCAGGTGGTTGGTGGCGAACTGGAGTTCCCAGCCCTCCGGCGTGCGGGTTTCCGGCGTTGCCATCACGCCCGCGTTGTTGACCAGCACGTGCAGCGGGCCGTCCCACGCGGCGGTGAACGCCGCCACGGACGCCCGGTCGGCCAGGTCGAGCCGCGCGACCCGGACCTCGCCGTCGATGTCGTCGGCCACCCGCTGCCCGGCCGCGGTGTCGCGGACCGCCAGCGTGACCTCGGCGCCCGCCGACGCCAGGGCCCGTGCCGTCTCGACGCCGATGCCCGACGCGCCGCCGGTGACCACGGCCCGGCGTCCGGTCAGGTCGACACCCGCCACGACCTGCGCCGCGGTGGACGTCGCGTCGAACGGCGTGGTGATGCGCTCGGTCATGCCTGTCCCCTGTCTCCCCTGTCGTACACTGAAACGGAGGTTCCTCCGTTACGTTCGACAGTAACCGGAGGATCCTCCGTTTAGCATTGAGAGCCCCGTCACACCCCCTGGGAGGCACCGTGCCCCGCCCGTTGCGCGCGGACGCCCAGCGCAACCGCGACCGCTTGGTCGAGGTCGCGCTCGACGCGTTCACCACCGAGGGCGGGGACGTGACGCTGGAGGCGATCGCCAAACGGGCGGGCGTCGGCATCGGCACGCTCTACCGGCACTTCCCGACCCGCGAGGCGTTGGCTGAGGCGGTCTACCGCACCGAGCTGGCCAAGCTCTGCGACGCCGTGCCCGACCTGCTGCGCACGCTGCCGCCGGACGAGGCGACCAGGGCGTGGATGGACCTGTTCGTCGAGTACATGAACACCAAGCAGGGCATGGGTGACGCGTTGCGCGCGGTGATCGCGTCCGGCGGCGACCCGTACGCGCAGAGCAAGGAACGGCTGACCGAGGCGATGGGCGCGCTGCTGGCGGCCATGGACCGGCCGGACGTCGACCCGGTGCACGTGATCGCCGCCATCGCGGGCATCGCCCTCACCCTGCCCGACGTCGGCCCGGCGGACGGGATGCTCGACCTGGTGCTGGACGGCCTGCGCTACCGGCCCTGAGCCGCGGGCAGGGCCTTGGCGACCGCCGCGCGGGACGTGCCGACGAGTTGGCGGCCCAGGTCGCCGCGCAACGTCGACACCGCGTCGAGCACGTAGTTCTGCCGCACCCGCCAGGGGCCGCGGTCGCCCTGCCGCGGGAACGCGTCGACGGCCCGCTGGATGTAGCCGGAGGCGAGGTCCAGCAGCGGGCGGCGGGTCAGCGGGCGGTCGGGCGCGGGGACGACCGACGCGTAACCGTGCCGGTCCATGTGGTTGACCACCCGGCACACCAAGCGTGAGGTGAGGTCGGCGCGCAACGTCCAGGAGGCGTTCGTGTAGCCGACGCACACGGCGAAGTTCGGCAGCCCGGTGATCATCGCGCCGCGCCAGATGAACTGCTCGGACAGCTCCACGCGCCGCCCGTCCACGCTGGGCGTGATGCCGCCGAGCGCGAGGAGCTGGAGGCCGGTGGCCGTGACGACGACGTCGGCGTGCAGTTCCCGGCCGGACTTGAGCCGCACGCCGTCGGGCGTGAACGTGTCGACGTGGTCCGTGACGACCGACGCCCGGCCTTCCCTGAGCGCCCGGAACAGGTCGGCGTCCGGGATCGCGCACAGCCGCTGGTCCCACGGGTCGTAGGTCGGGGTGAAGTGCTCGCGGACGGTGTCGGGGTCGGCGAGGACCTTGGTGGACAGCTTGGTGAGCACCTTGCGCGCGGCCTTCGGCCAGCGGCGGCAGAACTGGTAGAAGGCCAGGCCGAACAGGATGTTCTTGGTGCGGATGAGCCGGTGCGCGATGCCCGCCGGGAGCAGGTCGCGGACCTTGTCGGCGAACTTGTCCCGACCGGGCACGACCCCGATCCACGTCGGCGACCGCTGGAGCATGGTGACGTGCTCGGCGGTCTCGGCCAGGGACGGCACCAACGTCACCGCCGTCGCCCCGCTGCCGATGACGACCACCCGCTTGCCCGCGTGGTCGAGGTCGTCGGGCCAGAACTGGGGGCGCACCACTTCGCCGCGGAACGAGTCGATGCCCGGGAAGACCGGGTCGTGGCCCTGGTCGTAGTCATAGTAGCCGGCGCAGGAGTAGAGGAAGTCGCAGGTGACCGTGCTCCGGGTGACCGCGCCGTCGTCGCCGCGCTTGTCGATCGTCAACGTCCAACGCGCCGTTTCGGTCGAGAAGTCGGCCGCGACGACCTTGGTGCGGTAGCGGACGAGCCGGTCGATGCCGAACTGCGCGGCGGTGTCCCGGATGTAGTGCAGGATCGACGGACCGTCGGCGATGGACTTCGCCTCGCGCCAGGGCTTGAACGGGTAGCCGAGGGTGAACATGTCGGAGTCGGACCGGATGCCCGGGTACCGGAAGAGGTCCCACGTCCCGCCCATCGCGTCGCGGGCTTCGAGGATCGCGACGGACTTGCCGGGGCACTCGGTGCGAAGCCGGTAGGCCGCGCCGACACCGGACAGTCCGGCGCCCACGATCACGACGTCGAGGTGCTCGGGAGTGGTCATGCCCCCAGTGTGCTGGATACCCGCGCCATGCCCTCTACCTGGGGTAAGCTGGGTCAGGGCCGCTCCCACCCGTGCCCGATCGGGTGAACCTGGACCGGGCACTCTTCTGTAACGCCGTTACCTTCACCGCCAAACGTCGGTTGAAGAAATGAGGAGCCCGCCCCAACCACCCGCCTCCCGGCCCCCTCCACAGCCCTCGTCCCACAGCCCTCGGTCATCGGGCTGTCCAACAGACCGCCAGGCCGCTCGGCGTACCGCCAGGACGCAGAGCGGGCGCGAGTCCGCAGGACATGGCCTGGCTGTGAGCCGGCCGCGGCCCGGCTGAGGGCTGCTCGACCGAATCCCGGGCACCTGGTGGCACTCGTCCCGTGTCCCGTGAGGCGTGACGTCGAGCCGCGCCAAACGAGGCCCGCCGTATCCACGCCGCGCCGCCCCACGCCCCACACCCAGGAACGCTCCCCCAGAACGCCGCACTCCGGCCCGGCCGGCCGAGCCGAAGCAGGGGCGCGGTGGGTGGGTGGCGGGCCAGACTGGTGGGGGTCAGTGGTGGTCGGTGAGTGTCGTCGTGGGGTTGAGGAGGCAGCATGTCGCAGCTCGGGCGTTTCCGGTTCGCGGGTGGCACGGCGGTGGTGACGGGGGCGGCCAGTGGGATCGGGGAGCAGTTGGCGTACGGGCTGGCGCGGCGTGGGAGTGGGTTGGTGTTGATCGACCGCGATGCCGAGCGGCTCGCGGCGGTGGCGGGGCGGATCCGGCGGGTGCGGGTGCGGACGTACGTCGCGGATCTCGCGGAGGTTGGTGGGCTCGGCGAGCTCGTGGCGCGGGTGGTCGAGGAGAATCCGGGGATCACGTTGCTGGTGAACAACGCCGGGGTGGCGTTGGGTGGGACGTTCGACCAGGTGAACGCCGAGGAGTTCGACTGGGTGATGGACGTCAACTTCCGGGCGCCGGTGGCGTTGACCCGGTTGTTCCTGCCGACGTTGCTGGCCGCGCCGGGCAGCCACGTGGTCACCGTGTCGAGCCTGTTCGGGCTCATCGCGCCACCCGGCCAGACGGCCTACTCGGCTTGCAAGTTCGCCCTGCGCGGGTTCAGCGAGTCGTTGCGCCACGAGCTGGCCGACCGCGGCGTGGGCGTGACCTGCGTCCACCCCGGCGGCATCCGGACGCGGATCGCGGAGACGGCGCGGGTGGCGGCCGGGGCGGACGAGGTCGAGGCGGCGCGGGGCAAGGAGAGCTTCGCCAGGTTGTTGACCTACCCCGCGGACAAGGCCGCCGAACGCATCCTGGCCGGGGTGGCGAAGCGCAAGGGCCGGGTGTTGATCGCGTGGACGGCCATCGTGCCGGACCTCCTCGCCCGGATCTTCCCCACGTCCTACATGGCCGTGCTGAACCGGCTCGGGCCGGCTTCCCGCCAGGCCGCCCGCGAAGCCGTGCGCGACGCCGCCCGCAAAGCCGCGTCGCGCAACACGGCGGCCTAGCCCAGCACGGCGGCCTGGCGCAGCACGACCTCCACCGGCGTCCGGGTGGCCTGGTCGAACGACCTGATCACCGGCGTCACGCGATAAGCGTCGGCGTCGAAAAGAGCCCGCACGTCCGCATCGGGGTCTCGCAACGACTCCGCCAACTCGTCCGCCGCCGCGACCTCCGCCGACGACAGCTCCGGCGCGTCGCTCAACGCACCCCACAGGTCCCACAGGATCATCTCGTGCTTGTTCAACGACGCCAGGTCCTGCACGAGGTCGTGCCGCACCTGCGTCAGCCCCCGCGTGCCGGGGATCGTCATCTCCGGCGACACCACGAACCGGTCCGCGTCGAGCGCGCCCGACCGGCAGGCCCGCCACGCGTCCGCACCCACCAGGAACCGATCCCGCGGCACGTCCAGCAAATCCACCTCACCCTCGACGAGCTGCGGCTCGACCAGCCGCCACCGCTCCCCGTCCCACACCTCGGCCACCACGTGGTCCAGGTACCAGCCCGGCAGGAGGTACCCGGCGAACCCGACCCGCGACCGCGCCGGCACACCGAGGTGCCGTGCCATCGACACGAACAGCAGCGTGAAGTCACGGCAGCAGCCCACGATCCGCTCGGTGAGCGCGCGCTCCTCCCCCAACGGCGCGGGGTTCAGCGCGTGCAGCCGCGCGAACATGTCCGCCGCGTACCGCGAATCGGCCTCCGCCATCCGCTCCGCCGGGAACCCGTGCGAGGTGATGTCCCCGTTGCCCCAGTAGTGGAACACCAACCCGGACGCCGCGCGCCGCAGCTCCGCCAGGTCCGGCCCGACGCCGTCCAGCCACCCGGCCACCCACGCGGCCATCGGACCGGGGTCGGTGAACCGGCTGTGCGTCGTGTAATCGATCACGTGAACTCCCCTGGGTGCGGTTGTTCCGCCCTGTCTAGATCCTCTCCCAAGGGCACGGTCAAGCGGTGACGGTGAACACGACGTAGCCGTAGCTCAGCTCCCGCCGGCCGGGGTTGGCGCGGACCCACCCGTCCACGACCTCGCCGGGGAACTCGATGCGCAGCACGGCTTCCAGCTCCGCCGCGTCACGGCACCGCCAGGCCGACATCACCTCGGTCCGCGTCGCACCGCGCTCGCGCCACCACGCGTCGGTCGTCTCCGCGGTGCCCTGCGCGGACGCCCACGGTGACGCGGCGAGCAGGTCGGCGAACTCGCCGTGCCGCCAGTCGTTGTCGATCACGACCAGCGCGCCGCCGGGCCGCAGCACGCGCCGCACCTCGGCGAGGCCGGGTGCGCAGTCGGGAGGGAAGAAGTAGGCGAACCGGGCGTGCACGACGTCCACGCTCGCGTCGGGCAACGGGATGTGCTCGGCCGAGCCGTGCCGCACCGTCCCCCGCTGCCTCGCCGCGGCCGGTGCCACCAGGTCCGGATCGGGCTCCACACCGATCACCTCGGCCGCGTCGACCGCGTACCGCGGGAGCCAGAACCCCGTGCCGCAACCCAGGTCCAGCACCGTGCGGCCGACCCAGTCGGCTTGCTCGCGCAGTGCCCGCCACAACCGCCCGTCGGGGTCGATCGCCTCGTTCTCCCGCTCGTAGAGGTCGGGGTGGTCGGCGATGTTGGGCGCGCGGTGGAAGTCGGGGAACATGCCGGTCACGGTAAGCGGTGCGACGGGATCGGGTGCAACGGAATTCACAGGTCCTCTCAGGAAGCGCGGTACCAGCGTGTTGTCCGCTCACCTGGACTAGCACAACCGGACCAGCCGATTGGTCCGCGCATCTGATCGACAAGTCCTGGTACATGTGTAGTTGAGGGCGACCACAGGGGGTGCGTTCGTCCCACCCGGACGTTCCGGGTGCTCAAAAGACCTGGGGGGGTCGATGAAACAGCACGGCACCAACAGCTTCTTCGTCGTGGGCGAGGGAGTGCTCGAGTTCGACCGCGACGGTCGGGCGATGACCCGCCAACCGCTCACGGTCGAGGAGTTGCGGCGGTTCCGCTTCTCCCGGATGGGTCCGGAGGGCCCGCAGTGGGACGAGGAGACCCGGATCGCCCTCGCCACCGCCATGACCGCGGACGTCCCGCAGCCCGACTCGGCGGCGCCGCCGATCCCGGCGGGCTTCACCTACCTGGGCCAGTTCGTCGACCACGACCTGACCATGGACCGCACCGAGGCGCAGCTCGGCGAGGAGGTCACCCTCGACGACCTGGTGCAGGGCCGCTCGCCCGCCCTCGACCTGGACTCGGTGTACGGGCGCGGTCCGGACGACCGCAACGACCGGATCTTCTACGCCGCGGACGGCGTGAAGCTGAAGGTGGGCACCACCTCGCCGACGCCGTTCCCGGACGAGCGGGTCAACGTCGCGTTGGAGGGGTTCGACCTGCCGAGGTTCGGGGCGGCGGGCGTCACCGGGGCCGACCGTCGCCGGCCGCTGATCCCGGACGTCCGCAACGACGAGAACCTGGTCGTCGCCCAGCACCACCTGGCGTTCATCAGGTTCCACAACCGGGTCGTGGACGAGCTGGCGCTGCGCGGGCTGACCGGGCGGCGGCTGTTCACCGCGGCGCGGGAGGAGGTCGTGCGCCACTACCAGTGGATGCTGCGCACCGACTTCCTGCCGCGCATCGCGGACCCGGCGATCGCGGACGACGTGTTCGCCAACGGTCGGCGGTTCTTCGAGGCGCCGGGAAGGGGTTCGACGCCGCACGGCCTGCACCCGACGATGCCGCTGGAGTTCTCCGTGGCGGCGTACCGGTTGGGGCACAGCATGATCCGCGGCGCGTACCAGTGGAACCGGGTGTTCAACACGGCCGGTCCGGGTGGTGCCGCGACGCTGTTCCTGCTGTTCGTCTTCACCGGCACGTCCGGCAACTTCGACCCGGGGTCGGCGCTGCCGGACCTGGACAACCCGAACTCGGGCACGGTCGACGCGCTGCCGACGAACTGGATCGCCGACTTCCGCCGGCTGTACGACTTCACCGAGGCCGACCGGCCGGACCTGGCGCCGCCCACCGCCGACGGCGGCAACGTGGCCAAGCGGGTGGACAGCCTGCTGGTCAACCCGTTGACGCAGCTGCCGGCGGGCACGTTCGACGGTCGGGGCAGCACGATCCCGCAGATCCAGCGCAACCTGGCGTTCCGCAACCTGACCCGGGCGGGCATGGTGCGGTTGGCCAGTGGGCAGCAGATGGCGGAGTTGCTGGGCGTGCCCGCGTTGACCGAAGAGCAGATCCTGGTCGGCGACCGGGGCGCGTCGCTGGAGTCGTTGACCGACGCGCAGAAGGCCGCGGTGACCGCCGCGACCCCGTTGTGGCTCTACGTGCTGCGCGAGGCGGAGTTCCACGACGGCAGGCTCGGGCCGGTCGGCGGGCGCATCGTGGCCGAGGTGTTCCACCGCGCCATGGAGGGCAGCCGCACGTCGATCGTGCGGGAGCCGTCGTGGCGGCCCGCGTTCGGGCCGGACGCGCAGACGTTCCGGATGGCGGACCTGCTGCTGTTCGCGTTCGAGGGCAAGGCCGACCTGCTCAACCCGCTCGGCGACTGACCCGGCGGGCGGACCCGGCCCGGACGGACCGGGTCCGCCCTCCTCCTTGACACGGCCCGGCGCGAGGCGCTTCACTGCGGAGGTTTGAAACGATTCAAGCCTGCGGGAGCCGCGCATGTCCGTCGCCAGGGTGTTCGGAGCCGTCGACATCGGCGCCTCGGGTGGGCGGGTCGTGGCCGGGGTGGTGGCCGGCGGCCGGACGGCGTTGCACGTGGTGCACCGGTTCCCCAACGGCGTGGTGAGGCGGGACGGCCACCTGCGGTGGGACTTCACCGGGCTGTACCGGGAGGTGCTGACGGGCCTGCGCGCCCTGGCGGCCGGGTTCGGGGACGTGGTGTCGATCGGCATCGACACGTGGGCCGTGGACTACGGGCTGCTCGGCGAGGACGGCGCGCTGCTCGCCGAACCGGTCGCGTACCGGGACGGGCGGACCGCCGAGGCGGTGGACCGGGTGCACGCGCGGGTGTCACCCGAGGAGCTGTACGCGGTCAACGGCCTGCAGTTCCTGCCGTTCACGACGCTGTACCAGCTGGAGGCCGAGCGCTCGTCGCCGCTGTGGGAGAAGGCCGCGCACGTCGTGCTGCTGCCGGACCTGCTGGCGTACTGGCTGACCGGCGAGCTGCGCACGGAGGTCACGAACGCCTCGACCACGGGCCTGCTGGACGTGCGGACGCGGACTTGGGTGCCCGAGCTGACCGCCGACGTGCCGTTGCCTCCCCTGCAGGAGCCGGGCGAGGTGCGCGGGCTGCTGCGGCCGGAGGTGGTCGCGGCGACGGGGTTGCCGAGCACGACGCCGGTCACGTCGGTCGGGTCGCACGACACGGCGTCGGCGGTCGTGGCGCTGCCGGCCGACGGGTCGCGCTTCGCCTACGTGTCCAGCGGGACGTGGTCGTTGGCGGGCGTGGAGCTGCCCGGCCCCGTGCTGACGCCGCGGGCGCGGGAGGTCAACTTCACCAACGAGGGCGGCGTGGACGGCCGGACCCGGTTCCTGCGCAACGTGGGCGGGCTGTGGCTGCTCCAGGAGTCGCTGCGGGAGTGGCCGGACCAGGACCTGCCGACGCTGCTGGCCCGGGCGGAAGCCCTGCCGCCCGGTGGGCCGACGGTGGACGTCGACGACCCGGCGTTCATCGCGCCGGGTGACATGCCCCGGCGGATCGCGGCGGCGGCGACCGGCCCGCTGCGCAAGCCGGCCGAGACCGTGCGCTGCGTCCTGGACTCGCTGGCCATCGCCTACGCCCGCACCATCGACCAGGCCGTGGAGCTGACGGGCCGGGAGGTGGACGTGATCCACGTCGTGGGCGGCGGTTCCCGGAACGACCTGCTGTGCCGCCTGACCGCGACCCTGTCGGGCCGCCGCGTGACCGCGGGTCCGGTGGAGGCGACGGCCCTCGGGAACGTCCTGGTCCAGGCCAGGGCCCACGGTGCCGCCCCGTCCACCCTGGAGGCCATCCGCGCCGACCTGGCGGCCACCGAGGACGTCCGCCACTACCAGCCCGGGTGACTCAGCCGTGCCGGATCCACTCGCGGTGGAAGCCCTCGACGTGACGGGTGACCCTGGTGGCGGCCAGGTCGCCGTCGCCCGCCCGGACGGCGCGCAGGATCGACCTGTGCTCGCGGCGCAGTCGCACGGCGGTGCGCGACCAGTCCGGAAGCGCCCGCACGGCGTCCAGCACGGTGCGGTGGATCGCGTCGCGCAGCGCCGCCATGATCGCGGTGTTCACCGCGTTGCCCGCCGCGGCGGTGAGGGCGACGTGGAAGTCGGCGTCGAGCTGGTGGAACGCGTCGGCGTCCAGGTCCGGCGCGTCCATGCGGGCCAGCAGGTCGGCGGCGCGGGCCAGGTCGGGGTGGTCGGGGTGGGCCGCGGCGGCGCGCACCGAGTGGCTCTCGATCATGACGCGGGTGCCGACGAGGTCGGCCATCGGCAGCCGGCGGGTGGCCAGGTGCAGGCGCAGGGCCGCGCCGAGCCCGCCGGCCGGGTCGGCGATGACGGTGGTGCCCGCGTCCGGTCCCGAGCCGACGCCGCTGCGCACCACGCCCATCGCCTGGAGCACGCGGATCGCCTCGCGCACGGTGGCGCGGCTGACGCCCAGGTCCTCGGCCAGCTTGCGCTCGGCGGGCAGGTGCTGCCCCACCCCGAGCCTGCCCGCGCTCAGCTCAGCCTCGACGTGCCGCAGCACCGCGCCGTACCCGGACACCGACGTCCACCTCCTGTGGTCCGACCACAGCCTGGTGTGGTCAGGCCACAGAGTCTAAACTCACCGCGGTGAGAGTCGCGCTGTTCGTCACGTGCCTGGTCGACGGCCTGTTCCCGGATGTCGGCAAGGCGACCGTCCGGCTGCTGGAACGGCTCGGTCACGAGGTGGTCGTGCCGTCCGCCCAGACGTGCTGCGGCCAGATGCACGTCAACACCGGCTACCCCGGCCAGGCGCTGCCGGTGATCCGCAACCACGTCCGGGCGTTCGAGGACGCCGACGTGATCGTGGCGCCGTCCGGGTCGTGCGCGGGGTCGGTGCGCCACCAGCACGCCCACGTCGCCCGCGAGCACGGCGACGCGAAGCTGGCCGAGGCCGCGGCGGACACGGCGAAGCGCACCTACGAGCTGTCGGAGTTCCTGGTGGACGTCCTCCGGGTCACCGACGTGGGCGCGTACTTCCCGCACCGCGTCACCTACCACCCCACGTGCCACTCGTTGCGCGTGCTGAAGGTGCAGGACCGGCCGTTGCGACTGCTGCGCGCGGTCGAGGGCATCGACCTGGTGGAGCTGCCGTCGGCCGAGACGTGCTGCGGGTTCGGCGGCACGTTCGCGCTGAAGAACTCCGACACCTCCACCGCGATGCTCGCGGACAAGATGAGCGCGGTGCTGAGCACCAAGGCCGGTGTGGTCACGGCGGGCGACTCGTCGTGCCTGATGCACATCGGCGGTGGCCTGAGCAGGCTGCGCAGCGGCGTCCGGCCGCTGCACCTGGCGCAGATCCTGGAGCACACGCGATGACGACGTTCCTGGGCATGCCCGCCGGCGGCGGGAACCTGACCGGCGAGCCGTTCCCCAAGGCGGCGCGCGAGGCCCTGGGCAACGCCCAGTTGCGCCGCAACCTCGCCAAGGCCACCACCACGATCCGGGCCAAGCGCGCGAACGTCGTGGGCGAGCTGCCCGACTGGGCGCAGCTGCGCGCGGCGGGCGCGGCGATCAAGGACGACGTGCTGGCCAACCTGGACGAGTACCTGGTCCGGTTCGAGGAGGCGTTGACCAGCCGCGGCACGCGGGTGCACTGGGCGCGGGACGCCGAGGAGGCGAACCGGATCGTCACCGACCTGGTGCGGGCGACCGGCACGCGCGAGGTCATCAAGGTCAAGTCGATGGCCACGGTCGAGATCGGGCTGAACGAGGCGCTGGCCGACATCGGCGTGCACGCGGTGGAGACCGACCTGGCCGAGCTGATCGTGCAGCTGGGCCACGACAAGTCGAGCCACATCCTGGTGCCCGCGATCCACCGCAACCGCACGGAGATCCGGGACATCTTCCGGCGCGAGATGCCGGGCGTGGACCCGGGGTTGACCGACGACCCGCGGGCGTTGGCCGAGGCGGCGCGCGAGCACCTGCGGCACAAGTTCATGACGGTGGACGTGGCGATCTCGGGCGCGAACTTCGGCGTGGCCGAGACGGGGTCGCTGGTGGTGGTCGAGTCCGAGGGCAACGGCCGGATGTGCCTGACGCTGCCGCGCACGCTGATCAGCGTGGTGGGCATCGAGAAGCTGGTGCCGCGGTGGCAGGACCTGGAGGTGTTCCTGCAACTGCTGCCGCGGTCGTCGACCGGTGAGCGGATGAACCCGTACACGTCGGTGTGGACCGGGCCGACCGAGGGGCAGACCAGCCACGTGGTGCTGGTGGACAACGGGCGGACGGCCACGCTCGCCGACCCGGACGGGCGGGCGGCGTTGCGCTGCATCCGCTGCTCGGCGTGCCTGAACTCGTGCCCGGTGTACGAGCGCACCGGCGGGCACGCGTACGGCTCGACGTACCCGGGCCCGATCGGCGCGGTGCTGTCGCCGCAGCTGACCGGGGTGGACCGCAACCCGACGCTGCCGTTCGCGTCGTCGTTGTGCGGTGTCTGCTACGACGTGTGCCCGGTGGCGATCGACATCCCGTCGATGCTGGTGCACCTGCGGGAGCGGGTGGTGTCGGCGAAGCGGACCACGCCGGAGTCGACCGCGATGCGGGCGCTGGCGTGGGCGATGTCGGACGCGCGGCGGTGGAGACGGCTGCTGCGGTTGGGGAGGTTCGGCCGGGTGGCGAGCCGGCACGTGCCGCTGCCGGGCTGGTCGACGGCGCGGGACCTGCCGCAGCCGCCGGTGGAGTCGTTCCGCGACTGGTGGGAGTCCCGTGATGAGCGCTCGTGACGAGGTTCTGGCGAGGGTGCGGCGGGCGAAGGGGCCGCGGGAGGTGCCTCCCGTGCCGCGCGAGTACCGGGCGGTGGGCACGCGGGGGCCCGGTGACCTGGAGCTGTTCGCCGAACGCCTGCGCGACTACCGGGCCCGGGTCCGGCTGGTGGCCGCCGACGAGGTGCCGGACGCCGTCGCCGCGGCCCTGGCCGAGCGGGGCGCGCGCCACGTCGTGACCGCGCCCGGCGTGCCACCCGAGTGGACCGCCACCTGGGCCGGCTCCGGGAGTGCCGCTGCCTCCACCGCCGGGTCTGACGCCGAGGCCGCTCCCGAAGCCGCTCGGGGCCCGGAATTGTCGGACCCCGCCGGTAGAATCGAATCAAGGGTTCCCCTTGGCGGGGACGCTCGCGGAGCGCTGCGCGGCATCGTCGAAGCCGCCGACGCGGTGGTCACGGCCTGTCACGTGGCGGTCGCGGAGACCGGGACGATCGTGCTCGACCACGACGCCGCCGACCAGGGGCCCCGGGCCCTCACCCTCGTGCCGGACTACCACCTCGTGGTGGTGCGGGCCGACCAGGTGGTGGCGGGCGTGCCGGACGCGGTGGCGGCGCTGGCCGGTGTGCGCACCCAGACGTGGATCAGCGGACCGTCCGCGACCAGCGACATCGAGCTGGAACGCGTCGAAGGCGTGCACGGGCCGCGCACCCTGGAGGTCGTCATCGCCCTCCGTAGCTGACGGAAAAAATGTGATCGACTTCTCACCCTTTGGGCGGATCCGCCCACGATCGCGTGATTCGCTAGGATCGGACTCCCGATCGAGAGGCGCTGCAACGGGTGATGAGCCCGCCACGCTCGGCCGGGCGAAGATCCCCAAGGGCGCCTCCCACCAAGGGAGGCTGCGTGTCGGAAAACGCCCTGCGAGAGCTGCTGGACCAGCGCGTCGCGGTGCTCGACGGCGCCTGGGGCACGATGCTCCAAGCCGCCGGCCTCACCCCGGCCGACTACCGCGGCGACCTGCTCGGCGACCACACGCACGACGTCACCGGCGACCCGGACCTGCTCAACCTCACCCGGCCGGACCTCGTCCTCGACGTCCACCGCAAGTACCTGGCCGCGGGCGCGGACATCACCACCACGAACACGTTCACCGCCACCTCCATCGCGCAGGCCGACTACGGCCTGGAGAAGCTGGTGCGCGACATGAACGTGCGCGGCGCGCAGCTCGCCCGCCAGGCCGCCGACGAGGCGGGCGGCCGGTTCGTCGCGGGCTCGGTCGGCCCGCTCAACGTCACCCTGTCGCTGTCGCCGCGGGTCGAGGACCCGGCGTACCGGACGGTGACGTTCGACCAGGTCAAGGACGCCTACGCGGAGCAGATCGGCGCGCTCGCCGAGGGCGGCGTCGACTTGCTGCTCATCGAGACGATCTTCGACACGCTCAACGCCAAGGCCGCCGTCGCCGCCGCCCGCGAGGTCGCGCCGCACCTGCCGCTGTGGATCTCGGTCACCATCGTGGACCTCAGCGGTCGCACGCTGTCCGGGCAGACGGTCGAGGCGTTCTGGAACTCCGTCGCGCACGCCGACCCGCTGGTGGTGGGCGTGAACTGCTCGCTGGGCGCGGCCGAGATGCGACCGCACGTCACCGAGCTGTCCCGGATCGCGGGCGCCTACACCGCGAGCCACCCGAACGCGGGCCTGCCCAACGCGTTCGGCGGCTACGACGAGACCCCCGAGCAGACCGCCGAGCTGCTGCGCGGTTTCGCCGAGGAGGGCGTGGTCAACATCGTCGGCGGCTGCTGCGGCACGACGCCCGACCACATCGCGCGGATCGCGGCGGCGGTCAAGGACATGGCGCCGCGACCGGTGGCGCAGGTGCCCGACCGCAGCCGGTTCAGCGGCTTGGAGCCGTTCGAGATCGGCGCGGACACCGGGTTCGTGATGATCGGCGAGCGCACCAACGTGACCGGGTCGGCGAAGTTCCGCCGGCTGATCGAGAGCGACAACTACCAGGCGGCGGTGGACGTCGCGCTGGAGCAGGTGCGCGGTGGCGCGAACCTGCTCGACGTGAACATGGACGCCGACCTGCTCGACAGCGAGCGGGCGATGACCACGTTCCTGAACCTGATCGCGACCGAGCCGGAGATCGCCCGCGTCCCGATCATGATCGACAGCTCGCGGTGGAGCGTGCTGGAGGCCGGGCTCAAGTGCGTGCAGGGCAAGGGCGTGGTCAACTCCATCAGCCTCAAGGAGGGTGAGGAGTCGTTCCTGGCCCAGGCCCGGCGCATCCGCGACTTCGGCGCGGGCGTGGTCGTGATGGCGTTCGACGAGCTGGGCCAGGCCGACACGGCCGAGCGCAAGGTCGAGATCTGCGGCCGGGCGTACGACCTGCTGACGCAGAAGGCCGACTTCCCGGCCGAGGACATCATCTTCGACCCGAACGTGCTGGCGGTTGCGACCGGCATCGCCGAGCACAACGGGTACGCCAAGGCGTTCCTGGACGCGATCCCGCTGATCAAGCAGCGCTGTCCGGGCGTGCGGATCAGCGGCGGCATCTCGAACCTGTCGTTCTCGTTCCGCGGCAACGACACCGTGCGCGAGGCGATGCACTCGTCGTTCCTGTACCACGCGGTGCAGCTGGGCCTGGACATGGGCATCGTCAACGCCGGTCAGCTCGCGGTCTACCAGGACATCCCGAAGGACCTGCTGGAGCTGGTCGAGGACGTGCTGTTCGACCGGCGGCCGGACGCCACGGACCGGCTGGTGTCGTTCGCCGAGACGGTGGCGAGCAAGGGCACCAAGCGGGTGGTCGACCTGGCGTGGCGCGAGGGCCCGGTGGCCAAGCGGCTGGAGCACGCGCTCGTGCACGGCATCGTGGACTTCATCATCGAGGACACCGAAGAGGCGCGGCTGGAGGCGGCACGTCCGCTGGACGTCATCGAGGGTCCGCTGATGGACGGCATGAAGGTCGTCGGCGACCTGTTCGGCGCGGGCAAGATGTTCCTGCCGCAGGTGGTGAAGAGCGCGCGGGTGATGAAGCGCGCGGTGGCGCACCTGGAGCCGTACATGGACGCGGAGAAGGAAGCCTCCGGTTCCACCCGCGGCAACGGCAAGGTCGTGCTGGCCACGGTGAAGGGCGACGTGCACGACATCGGCAAGAACATCGTCGGCGTGGTGCTGGGCTGCAACAACTACGACGTGGTCGACCTGGGCGTGATGGTGCCCGCGGCGAAGATCCTGGACACCGCGATCGCCGAGGGCGCGGACGCGATCGGCCTGTCCGGGCTGATCACGCCGTCGTTGGACGAGATGGTGTCGGTGGCGGCGGAGATGCAGCGGCGCGGGATGAAGCTGCCGCTGCTGATCGGCGGCGCGACGACGTCCCGGCAGCACACCGCGGTGCGGATCGCGCCGGTCTACGACCAGACCACGGTGCACGTGCTGGACGCGTCACGGGTGGCGGGCGTGGTGTCGGCGCTGCTGGACGAGGACCGGGCCGAGGAGCTGGCGCAGGACACGCGCGTCGAGCAGCAGCGGTTGCGCGAGGAGCACGAGAACCGGCAGAGCACGCCGCTGCTGACCGTCGAGCAGGCGCGGGCGAACGCGGAGACGGTGTCGTTCGACGAGCTGCCGACGCCCGCGTTCACCGGGCTGCGCGTGGTGGAGCCGTCGCTGGCGGAGCTGCGCGAGATGATCGACTGGACGTTCTTCTTCCTGGCCTGGGAGCTCAAGGGCAAGTACCCCAAGATCCTGAAGACGAACCCGGCCGCGCAGGAGCTGTTCGACGACGCGAACGCGATGCTGGACCGGATCATCGAGGACGGCTCGCTGCACGCGAAGGGCGTGTACGGGTTCTGGCCCGCGCACTCCGAGGGCGACGACATCGTGGTGGACGGGCGGCGGCTGCCGATGCTGCGCCAGCAGACGGCCAAGCCGCAGAGCAGGCCGAACCGGTGCCTGGCCGACTACGTCGCACCCGAGGGCGACCACCTGGGCGGGTTCGCGGTGGCGATCCACGGCGCCGAGGAGCTGTCGGCGCGGTACGAGCGGGAGCAGGACGACTACAAGTCGATCATGGTGAAGGCGTTGGCGGACCGGTTGGCCGAGGCGTTCGCCGAGCACATCCACCTCCAGGCGCGGCGGGACTGGTTCGAGCCGGACGCCGACCCGGCGCTGGAGGACCTGCACGCCGAGCGGTTCCGCGGCATCCGGCCCGCGTTCGGCTACCCGGCGAGCCCCGACCACAGCGAGAAGCAGGACCTGTTCTCGATGCTGGAGGCGGAGCAGGTGGGGCTGGCGCTGACCGACTCGTTCGCGATGACGCCGGCGGCGGCCGTGAGCGGCGTGATCTTCGCCCACCCGGAGGCGCGCTACTTCACGGTGGGCCGCATCGGCCGTGACCAGGTGGAGGACTACGCGGCACGGCGGGGCATGCCGGTCGCCGAGGTCGAGCGCTGGCTGCGCCCGAACCTGGCCTACGAGCCCGAGGTCTGATCGGCGACGGATCGGCTGCGGGGCGGCATGGGACGCTTGACCTGTGGATGAAGCGATCGCCACTGCCCTTGCCCACCTCCAGCCGCTGTCGCACGCGCAGCTGCGCGGAGTCGTCACAGCCTTGGCAGCGGCCAAGCCATGGCTGTTGTCGGGAGTAGCGCAGCGCGAGGACTTGGACGCGGAGCTGCGTGCGCACCTTCTCCGACAAGCGCCGCCGCACATGGCGGTGCGGCTCCTGGAGCAGTGGCCGGCGGCGACCGATCTGGTGGGCGCCGTGAGGGAGGCTCACGGCGCGCTGCCGGACCTCGTCGCGTACTGCGGCAGCCACGACTGGCATGATCTCGCCGCGGCGCTCGCTCGCGACCTCGAATGGCGTGACGTCCCACGCGCGGCAGGCTCCTGGCCGGAAACGGCCGCCGGGGCGATGCCCACGTCGGTGCGCATCGCCCTGATCGAGGCGGCCCTGACCGAGCGGGATCCGCGGCCTGCCCTCGCGTCGATGACCGAATGGGAGCAGCGCGAGGTCCTGCAACGCTTGAACTCGGAGCGCAAGTCACGCGCGGAAGTCGCGTGGTCGTTGCTCGAGCAGCACGAAGAACTGTGGGTCCCGCTCGCACGCGCGGCCGAGCACACCACGCAGATCCGCCGGATCCTGCTCACAGCCCCGGCAGACCTGAGCGACGAGGTGCTGCTCGCCTGCCTGCCCGAAGTGCTCGGCGACCACTTGCGCGGCGACGAGCACATGGCCGGGTTCCGGCTCTGGGACGCCGCTGCCCACGTACGCCGTCGGCCGCGGCTCCGCGAGCTGGCCGCCGCGGAGATCCAGGAGCTGGTGCACGAGGTGGTCGCTGACGGCTGGACGGTCGAGGACCGCTACAGCGGACCCGATTGGAGCGGGATCACCGCTCTCGCCGACCTGTCGGACGACGTCGAGCTGCTCAAGGCCGCAGTCGACGCGGTCAAGGCCGCTCAACCCTCGAAGTACCACCGGCGAGACCGCGAACGTCTCACGAAGTGGTCCCAGGACCGGTCATCAGCCGTGGTCGCTCTGGCCGCGAACCGCCACGTGCCGCACGTCTGGTTGATCGATCTGCTTCCCGGGCTGGACGAGCACGCCTTGCTCACGCTGGGCGACGCCGGCCATGGCGGACTCAGCCGCGCCGCTCAAGAACACCTCACCCGGCTGCGCGCGCAGAACGAGGCCGAGCTGCCGAAGATCGTGCCGGTGCCGGACGACGACGTGCTGGCGGTGCTCGACGACCCGGCGGCGGAACTGCGGGCGCACCTGAAGCACCTGAAGGGTCGCGCGGCCCAGCGGGACGCGACGATCGACGGACTGCTGAGTTCCCGTCACACCACGGCCGAAATCCTGCGGGCCCTCCCCGCCGCGCGGGTCCTCGCCAGCGCGGAGCAAGCAGCGCGGGTCGCCGGAGTCCTGGCCGAGGTGTGCGGCGAGCAGGAAGAGCTCTGGCGCTCGCTGCCCGCCCACTTCGACCCTCCACCTGCCCGGAACGTGACTTTCGGCGCGTTCCTCGACCGGCTGGTGCAGGGACCGGAACGCCGGCTGCCGGTGTGAACCAGGCGGAACTGCCGCTGAGGGTCCTCGCGGTCGGGCCGACCTGCGAGGACCTCCTCGGCTGTCTGTCGAGCCGGCAGGGTCCGAAGTCGCGGCGGGGAGAGGTGGGTCAGGCCGCGGAACGGTCGGCGGGCGGGCGGCGGCGCAGGGCGGGTTGCTGGATGGCGGGCGTGCGGTAGTCCATGTCGAGGGCGCCGACGCCGGTGCCCGGTGGCACGATGGCGTCGATCCGGTCGAGGACGGTGTCGTCCAGGACGGTGTCCGCGCCCGCCAGCAGGTCGTCCAGGTGGTCCGCGGTGCGCGGGCCGATGATCGCGGACGTGACGCCGGGGTGGGCGATCACGAAGGCCATGGCCAGGTGGGTCAGGGACAGCCCGGCTTCCTCGGCGACGGGGACGAGCTGCTCGACCACGTCGAGGCGGCGTTCGTCGGTCATGTGCCGGAAGCGGGCGCGGCGGCTCTCGGTGCCCGTGCCCTTGCGGAAGCGGCCGGTGAGCAGGCCCTGCGCGAGCGGGCTCCAGACCAGCGTGCCCATGCCGTAGCGCTCGCAGACGGGCAGCACCTCGTTCTCGATCCGGCGGTCGAGGATCGAGTAGGGCGGCTGTTCGGTGCGGAACCGCGCCAGGCCGCGGCGTTCGGCGACCCACTGCGCCTCCACGATGTCGGAGGCGGGGAACGTGGAGGTGCCGATGGCGCGGACCTTGCCGGCGCGGATGAGGTCGGTGAGGGCCGACAGCGTCTCCTCCACGTCGGTGTCCGGCGCGGGCCGGTGGATCTGGTAGAGGTCGACGTGGTCGGTTCCCAGGCGGCGCAGGGAGTCGTCCAGGGCGCGGACCAGCCAGCGCCGCGAGTTGCCCCGCCGGTTGGGGTCCTCGCCCATCGGCAGGTGCGCCTTGGTGGCCAGCACGACGTCGTCGCGGCGGCCCTTGAGGGCCTTGCCGACGATCTCCTCGGACTCGCCGTGGGAGTAGACGTCCGCCGTGTCCACGAAGTTGACGCCCGCGTCCAGCGCCTTGTGGATGATGCGGACGGAGTCGTCGTGGTCGGGGTTGCCCACGGCGCCGAACATCATGGCGCCCAGGCAGTACGGGCTGACCTTGATGCCGGTGCGGCCCAGCGTGCGGTACTTCATGGATCTCCTCGGGACGATCGGTGCGGCGCGTTAGACTCGCAACCGGAACAACGTTCGACTTCGACGATACGGAACAGTGTTCCGCTTAGCAAGGAGGTGTCGTGGACGTGCCCGGCAAGCGGGTGCGCGCGGACGCGCAGCGCAACGTCGACGCCCTGCTCACGGCCGCCGCCGAGGTGTTCGCCACCTCGGGCGTGGACGCGCCGGTCCGGCAGATCACGGCCAAGGCGGGACTGGGCGCGGGCACGCTCTACCGCCACTTCCCGCAGCGCTCGGACCTGATCGCCGCGGTCTACCGCCACGAGGTCGACGCCTGCGCCGACGCCGCGCCCGCCCTGGCCGCCGAGCACGACCCGCTCGAAGCGCTGACCCGGTGGCTGTGGCGCTTCACGGGCTTCATCGGCACGAAGCACGGGCTCAGCGACGCACTGCACTCCGGTGACCCGGCCTACGCGGGCCTGCCCGGCTACTTCCAGCAGCGCTTCGTGCCCGTGCTCCGCGACCTGCTCGACCGTGCGGCGGACGCCGGCGAGATCCGCGCCGACGTCGACCCGTACGACCTGCTGCGCGCCACCGCCAACCTGACCCGGCCGACGCGGGACGACGGCGGCTACACGCGCCGGATGGTCGGGCTGCTCATCGACGGCCTCCGGTACGGCGCCCGGACGTGATCCCCGGCGGCGCGCCGATCACCGGGTGCCCGGCGCTCGGGTCGACGGACCAGAACGGGCAGTCGGGATGACGCTACCCCGCCGGGTCATCGTCACCCCGCGGCCGTCGTGGGGCGCGGACCCGAGCCCGTGAAGCCGTTTTACCTCGTCACGAGCGCACGTGCCTCCGCCCACCGCGTGTTGAGGTCGTCGAACACGTCCTGCTTGGACTTCCCGCTCACGCCGCGCGCCGCGTCCACCAGGGCCTGCCGGTAGGTCTGGTCGTACAGGCCGATCTCGGCCGCCGAGTCGATCTTGGTGACCTCGGCGTCCTTGGCGTGGTCGAGCTCGAAGTACCTGACGCCCGCGGCGGTGAAGTCCTCCAGCGTGGCCGGGTCGGGGCCGCCCACCAGCGGTGACACGCCACCCTCGGCCTCGGCGTAGCCCGAGCTGTCGGCGAACCAGTCCAGCCACGCCCGCGCGGCCCGCTTGTTCTTCGAGTGCACGCTGATGGCGTTCTTGTAGTCGCCCGCGATGACGGAGTGGAAGGCGCTGTCCACCTGCACCGGGAACGGCAGGTAGCCGATGACCTCCGGGTCCGGCGCGGCGGTGCGCAGCTGGGTGATCGCCCACGAGCCGAGCATCATCGTGGCGATCTCCCCCGTTCCGATCATGGCCTTGGACTTCTCCCAGTCCGTCTCCCCCCGGGTCGTCCTCCACCAGGCCGCCCGCGACCGCGTCGAACAGCAGCGAGTCGACCACGTGGTGCGGCTTGCCCGGCGCCCACGGCGCGTCGTCGGCCGCCATCAGGCTGGACGTCTGCGGGTCGGCGGTGACGGAGCTGCGCGCGTCCTCCCATTGCGCGAGCGGCCACCCGTTGCGGTAGTTCGTGTAGAGCGGAACCGCTTCAGTTCGGTCGCGGATGCGGCGCAATGCGTCGAGGAACGCGGCGGGTGTTTTCGGGGGCGTGGTGATACCCGCGTCGGCCCACACGCGTTTGTTGTAGAGGAACCGGACGCGTTGCCGGTGATGGCGAGCCCGTACACCTCGTCCCGGTACGCGCGTTCGGTGACGAACCGGTACTCGGCGGACAGCCGCGACACCGGGCCCAACGGCTCGAAGTAGCGCGGGAGCTGGTCGGTGGCCAGCGCGTTGGGGATGAGCAGCACGTCGCCGTAGCTCTTCGTGGTCATCCGGATCTTCATCTCGCCCTCGTAGTCGGTCACCCCCTCCACGGTGACCTCGACATCCGGGTACTGCTCGGCGACGGCCACGCTCGGGGCGATGACGGCGACCGCCGCCGCGAACCGCTCCTCGAATGCGGTGCGCGAGCGAATCGAGCGCCGGTGGGCGAACGACCGGCGAAAGGTGTCGCGAGCGGTATCGAGAATTGATTAACCGGTAAAGCTGCCGGCCTGGTGATTTGATGAAGAAAGCCCCGCCGCCCGGATCGGGCAGCGGGGCTCCCGCGTGGTCGGCGACCTCAGACGGCGACCGGCTCCCGCTCTTCGACCGGCCGCTGGGCCTTGCGCGCCTGTCGGCGCTCCTTGCGGCCCTCGACCATCGAGTACAGCGTCGGCACCAGCACCAGGGTGAGCAGCGTGGAGCTGATCAGGCCGCCGATCACCACGATCGCCAGCGGCTTGCCGATGAACGCGCCCTCGCCGGTGATGCCGAGCGCCATCGGCAGCAGCGCGAAGATCGTGGCCGCGGCGGTCATCAGGATCGGCCGCAACCGCCGCCGACCGCCCTCGACCACCGCCTCGCGCACCGGCATCCCGTCCCGCCGGTACTGGTTGACCAGGTCGATCAGCACGATCGCGTTGGTCACCACGATGCCGACGAGCATCAGCATGCCGATCAGCGCGGGCAGGCCGAGCGGGGTGCCGGTGAGCAGCAGCAGGCCGATCGCGCCGGTCGCCGCGAACGGGATCGACACCAGCAGGATCAGCGGCTGCACCAGGCTGCGGAACGTCGCCACCATGATCAGGAACACGATCGCGATGGCGGCGAGCATGGCCAGGCCCAGGTCGGCGAACGTCTCGGCCTGGTCGGCGCTGACGCCGCCGATGCTGTGCGTCGCGCCGGCCGGCAGGTCCACCGCGTCCAACCGGGACGTCAGGTCGGCCGTGACCGCGCCGAGGTCGGACCCGGTGGCCTTGGCCGACACGGTGGCGCTGCGCGCGCCGTCGGTGCGCCGCACCTGCACCGGACCGTCCACCACGGCCACCTCGGCGACCTGGCCGAGCGTGACGCCACCCGGCAGCGGCAACGCGCGCAACGCGGCCACGTCGGCCGGCGCGGTGCCCGTGCGCAGCAGGACCTGCTGCGAGCTGCCGTCGATCGGGAGCTGGGCCACCGGCACGCCGCGCAGCGCCTGGGCCGCGAACTGGCCGATCGCCTGGCCGCTGAGCCCGCGCGCCGCCGCCGCGGCCTGGTTCACCGTCACCTGCACGCGCGGCGCGCTGACGGACAGGTCGTTGGTGACCTCGCCGACGCCCGGCGTGCCCGAGACGGCCTGCTGCACGCGGTCGGCCGCGTCCCGCAGCGCCTTCTCGTCGGGCGCGGTGACGAGCACGTCGATGGTGTCCGAGCCGAAACCGGACGCCGCCGCGCCGAACTTCACCTCGCCCGCGCCGGGCGTGTTCTCCAGCTGCTCGGTCAGCCGGTCCTGCAACGCCTCCAGGTCCGTGCCCTCGCGCACGGTGGCGCGCACGCTGGTGTCGCCGTCACCGCCGAAGCCGAACGCGGCCAGGCTGTTGTCCGTGCCGACGGTGACCTGGTAGGTCTCCACCTCGTCGGTACCGGCGAGCACGCCTTCGAGCTTGCGGGCCGCCTCGTCCCGGGCGGCGAGGCTGGTGCCGGGCGGCAGCTCCTGCGTGCCCTGCAACGCCGTGCCGCCCGCGTTGTCGATGAAGTTGGTCTGCAGCGAGCCGGCCAGGCCGAGCGTGCCTCCGAAGATCAGCACCGCGATCAGCAACGTCACCCAGCGGCGCGTGGTGGCGAACTTCAGCACGGGCACGTAAGCGCGCTGCAACGGGCTGCGCTTCTCCTTCTCCAGCGCCGCTTCCCGCGCCTTCGCGGCCTCCTCCGGGTCGGTCGGCACGGCCGGCCGCTTGAGGAACCAGAACGCCAGCACCGGCACGATCGTCAGCGACACCAGCAGGGACGCCAGCAGCGCCACGGTGACCGTGATGGAGAACGGCCCGAACAGCTCGCCCGCGATGCCGCCGACGAACGCGATCGGCAGGAACACCGCGACCGTGGTCAACGTGGACGCGGTCACCGCGCCCGCCACCTCGCGCGTGCCGTCGAGGATCGCGCGCTGCTTCTCCTCGCCGTAGCCGAGGTGGCGCTCGATGTTCTCCAGCACCACGATCGAGTCGTCCACCACCCGGCCGACCGCGATCGTCAGCGCGCCGAGGGTGAGCAGGTTCAACGACAGGTCGCCGGTGTAGAGCGCGATCAGCGCGACCACCACCGACAGCGGGATCGACACCGCCGTGACCAGCGTGGACCGCACCGACAGCAGGAACAGCAGGATCACGACCACCGCGAACAGCAGGCCGAGCAGGCCCTCGGTGGTCAGGCCGCTGATCGCCTTCTCCACCTGCGGGCCCTGGTCGAACGCGACGGTGAGCGTGGAGTCCGCCGCCTCGCCCCACTCGCCGAGCTTCTCGCGCACGTGCTGCGAGATCTCCACCGCGTTGCCGTCGCCGGTCATGGTGACGCTGACGCCCAACGTGGGCTCGCCGTTGGTGCGGGTCAGCACGGTCGCCGCCGCGGGCGCGGACTCGACCTCGGCCACGTCGCCGAGCTTCACCGGGCCGCCGGGCGAGGCGAGCACCAGGTTGCGCACGTCGTCCACGGTGGCGACGGGGCTGCCGACCTGCACGGTCAGCGACTTGTCCGCGTCCGGGACGGTGCCCGCGGGCATGACCGCGCCCGCCGAGGCCAGGGCCCCGGTGAGGGCCTGCGGGTCGACCCGGGCCGCGCCGAGGCGGGCGTAGTCGACGGTGACGGTGACCTGCCGGTCCCGCTCACCGCTGACCGAGGCTTCCCGCACGCCGGGGATGGCCTCCAGCTCGGGCACGACCTCGGCGCGCAGCCGGGCCGCCGCCGCGATGTCGTCGTCACCGGACGTGGCGGCGAGCGCGATCACCGGGATGTCGTCGGTGCTGCCCTGCGCGACGGTCGGCTCGACGCCCTGCGGCAGGCGGGGCTGGAGCCGGTTCACCGCCTGCTGCATCTGCGCGACCGCGGCGTCGATGTCGGTGCCGTAGGTGAACATCACCTGCACCGTCGCGGAGCTCTCGGCGGAGCGGGTGAACACCTGCTCGACGCCGTCGACGCCGCGCACGGCCGACTGGATGGGCTCGGCCACCTGGCTGTCCACCAGGTCCGGCGACGCGCCGGGGAACGGCGCGATGACCACCGCGGCGGGCAACTCGATGGACGGGAAGAGCTGCTGCTTGATCGCGGGCAGCGAGAACACGCCGAAACCGATCACGAGCAGGCTGAGCAGCCCGACGAGACTTCGGTTGGCCAGGCTCAGACGAGCCAGCACGGACATCGTGGGAATCTCCTTGGTGGGCGGACCTGCCTGCGCGTCGCTGCGCGAGGGGCCGCGGGCGGATGTGCGAACCGTGGCACACCGCACCTGAGAACGGGCTCAGACATGGGGTGATTCCACATCGGCCGGCACCGCCCTGACCTGGGCGAACGTCATCACCGGCACGGTCGGGCGGTGCCGGTGATCTTCATCACCACGGGTCGCGGGCGGTCAGCCGGTCCGCTCGGCGTGCCGCCGGCCGGTGTGGCGCAGCCAGAGCAGGCCGAGCACGGGCAGCACGAGCGGGATGAAGCCGTAGCCGCCGCCGAAGTCCGACCACACCGTGGCGTCCGGGAACGCGTCGGCGAACACCAGGCTCGCCGCGCCGACCACGACCACCCCGGCCAGCTCCACGCCGCACGCCAGGTAGGCGACCCGCCGCGACACCACGCCGGCCAGGGCCGCCGTGGCCACGACGTACACGACCGCCGCGAACGCCGACAGCACGTAGGCCAGCGGCGCCTGCCCGAACCGGGTGCCGATCTGCACCGCCGACCGGGCCGTGGCGGCGACGGCGAAGATCCCGTACACCGCGATGAGCATCCGGCCGGGACCGGACCGGGTCGTCTCCGCGAGCCCGTCACGCCGCTCAGCCATGCGCGACCCAGAGCTGGTCGAGCCGCAGCACCATCACCGGCACGCTCAGGCACGCGACGGCCAGCACACCGGCGCCCCACCGCGAGCGGTCGCCCAGCGCCCAGAACGCGCCGACCGGCAGCACCGCGATCGACGCCACCAGGTAGCCGAAGAACGTGGGCAGGTCGACCTGGCCCCGGTCGGCGCCGAGCACGCGGACCGCGGCCACCACCGCCTGCACGAGCAGCCCGGCTTCCAGCAGCACGACCACCGCGGCCAGGCCGAGGGTGGGCTTGGTGGCGAGCGTGATGGGCCGGTCGGTGACGACGAGCACCAGCGACCACAGGGCCGCGACGAGCGCCACGACCGTCAACGCGGTCGCGAGGACTTGGATCATGTCGGGCTTCCCGGTCGGAACGGACTCACGGCCGCAACCTACCCGGCGTCACGACAGCGCCAGCTTGAAGCCCTCGTGCGACTGGGCGAAGCCGAGGCGGCGGTAGAAGCGGTGCGCGTCCGCCCGGCTCTTGTCCGACGTGAACTGGACCACGGCGCAGCCCCGCGCCTCCGCCTCGCCGATCGCCCACCGCACCAGCTGCTCCCCCAACCCCTGCCCGCGAGCCGAGGACGCGACCCGCACACCCTCGATCTGCGCCCGTGCCGCGCCCCGGCGCGACAGCCCGCGCAACACCGTGAGCTGGAGCGTGCCGACCACCTCACCGTCCCGCTCCGCCACCGCCAGCACCTCGTGCCCGGCCCCGTCGACCGCCTCGAACGCTTGCAGGTACGGGGCCAGGTCGTCCGGCGACTCGCGCGAGGCCCCCAGCTCGTCGTCGGCGAGCAGGGCGACGATCGCGGGCACGTCGTCGACGGTGGCGCGGCGGATGATCACGGGCACTGTCCTTTCCGGTGGCTGGTCGCCCCACCCCATCACACGTGCCGACGTCGTGGTCGCCCTCCGCCGGCAACAGGTCCGCGCGCGAACCCGGGCCTCGGTCGGTGAGTCCGAAGTGGACGGGTGGTCAGCGCGCCCCCACGCCGTGCAGCAGGGTGTCGACCACCCGCTGCGCCAGCGCGTCCGGTTCCAGGCCGCCGTCCGGCCCGTGCACCGCCTCGCCGATCAACGCGTAGAAGACGCGGCGGACCCAGTCGAGGTCGGCCGAGGCGTCGAGGAGGCCGTCCTCCCGGGCCCGGCGCAGCAGCGCCAGGCAGCGGTCGTCGACCCGGCGCCTGCCCTCGGCGGCGGGCGAGCCGGCGTCGGTGAAGACGACGCCCATCGCGAACGGCCACCCGATCTTGACCCGCAGCACGCTCGCGGTGATCTGGTGCAGCGCGACCAGCGGCGGCGCGGTCTCCGGCCGGCCCGCGTCCATCACCTCGTCCAACTGGCGCACCACGTCCGCCGCCATCGCCTCCACCAGCGCCTGCCGGTTGGCGAACCGCCGGTGCACGGTGGTGCGCGCGACGCCGGCCGCCTCGGCGATCTGCTCCATGGACGCGCCGGGGTTGACCGACAGCACCCGCTCGGCGGCTTCGAGGATCGTCCGCACGCTGCGCTCGGCATCGGCCCGCAACGGTCGCGTGGCTCCCAAGGTGGCTCCTTTCGCCACACCGATGGTACAGCTAAGCCGCTAACCGCAACACCGGTGTTGCATTTAGCGCGTCAACTGTGCCTAAGATGTCTCACATAATCCGCAGCCAAGCCGATGGAGACGCCATGACCCACCGCCCCACCGCCCTCGTCACCGGCGCGTCCGCCGGCCTCGGCGTCGAGTTCGCCACCCGGCTCGCCGCCCGCGGCCACGACCTCGTCCTCGTCGCCCGCTCCGCCGACCGCCTGCACGCCCTCGCCGACCGCCTGCGCCACGACCACGGGGTGGAGGTCGACGTCGTGGCGCAGGACCTGTCCGCGCCCGACGCGGTCGACTCGGTCGTGTCACGGCTGCGCGGCCCCGTCCACACGCTGGTGAACAACGCGGGCTTCGGCACCGCCGGCCGGTTCGAGGACATCCCCGCGGGCCACGACCAGGAGCAACTGATGGTCAACGTGGTGTCGCTCGTCGGCCTCACCCGCGCGCTCGTGCCGGGCATGCTGGCGGCCGGTTCCGGCGCCGTGGTCAACGTCGGCTCGACCGCCGGGTTCCAGCCCTCGCCGTACTTCGCCACCTACAGCGCGGGCAAGACGTTCGTGCTGAACTTCAGCCTCGCGCTGCGCCGCGAGTACCGGGGCCGGGGCATCAAGGTGCTCGCCCTGTGCCCCGGCCCGACCGAGACCAGCTTCTTCGACCGGGTCACCCCGCGCGCCGCGATCGGCGGCCGGATGATGAGCGCCGAGGCGGTCGTGCGCGCGGCCCTCGACGGGCTGGACCGCGACCGCGCCTACGTCACGCCGGGCCTGGGCAACGCGCTGAGCGCCCACCTCGTCCCGCGCCGCCCGCGCCGGATGGTGGCCGCGATCGCCGAACGCGTGACGCGGACCGTGCTCCAGCCCTGACCCTCACGCGCCGCCGGACAGGGTCAGGTCGCCGATCACCACGGTCGTGCGCGGCGCCGCCACCGCGTCCGCGACCCGGGCCACCACCTCGTCGAACACCGGGTCGTCGTAGTAGTAGCTGTGCCCGCGCAACGGCGATGCGACCATGTCCGGGTCGGGGTCGAGGAACTCGGGGTCGCGCAGCCGCACGTCGTTGCCGCACCGCACGCCCCACAGCTTCGAGCCGGCGTGCACCCGCTCCTCCGCCGTCTCCGGCCACACCTGCACCGGCCCGCCCAACGGGTCGGTCGACCGGTGCACGTTCCACCACCGGTCGCCGAGCTCCTCGTGCAGGCCGGCCAGCTCGGCGTGGCCCAGGTAGTGCGGGAACAGCCGCGAGTACGCCCATTGCAACTGCGAGCCGTAGGTGACCAGGCCGACCCGCCGCAACGCCGCGACCGCGTCCACCTGCCTGATGTACCGCTCACCGTCGGCCGGGTCGGGCCGCTCGGCCTCGCGGCGCAGCAACGACAGCGCGGCGAAGCACACCACGCTGCCCTGGCTGTGCCCGGACAGCACGACCGCGCCCACGTCGTGGTGCCCGGCCAACCGGACCGCGCGGGAGGTCAGCTCGATGGTGGCGCGACCGCCGTAGGGCGGCGGGCAGATCGGGTGCGCCAGCCGGGGCCAGAACGCCACCAGGTCCCACACGATCCCGACCGCCGTGCGCATCTTCGGGCTCTGCCAGGTCCGCACGCCCAGCAACAACAAGACCAGCACCACACCGGACACCACCAGGCTGCCCAACGCGCCGAGTTCCCGCGCCGGGACCGTCGACAGCCAGTCGGCCAACCCCGCCGGCGGCGCGGCCCGCCACTCCGGGTGCGCGAGCCGGGCCAGCGCGAGCCCACCACTCGCCGCCACCAGCACGCCCCCCAGCGACGCCAGCGCACCCAGCAGCCAGTGGTACCGGTACTTCGCCGCCGCCACCCGCTGCGTGAGCGCCACCTTCCCGATCCCCGGCCGATCCGGACGCCCCGGGTAGTCCGCCACCACCCCGTCGCGAACCGCCACCCCGATCGCGTGTCGCACACAGGAAACCGCGCCTACCGCGTACAAGACGCCGGCGACCACCACCGCCCCCCAGAACCCCCACCCCTCGTGCGTCCACCGCAACACCACCGCCACCACGGCCACCACCGACCCGGCCGCGAACACCACCGCGCTGGACACCTGCCGCACCATCGCCGCCACGACCGGCGCCAGGAGCAGCGGGAACGCGATCGCCAGCACACCCCACAACCCCGCGCCCACCAGGTAGCTCGTGCTCAGCACCAACCCGGCCCGCCCCACCTCCGGCACCGGCTCCCCGACCCAGTCCACCACCCGGTACGCCAACCCACCGCTGAACCCGACCGCCAACGTCGTCGCCACCGCCGCGATCACCACCGCCGCGTACCCGTGCCACAACGGCCGGAACCTCTTGTCCGCCACCATCAACTCGACCCCGCGCGCGGAGTGCCGCATCCGCGCGCACGCACCGAGCAGCACCACCAACAACACCATCGCCAACGCCGACAGCACGTTCGTCACCGCCTCGAACCCGGCCAGCGGCGTCACCGCGCCCGTCGCCCCGGTCGGCACCCGCCACAGGAACGCCGTCGCCAACCCCGCCGCCAGCAGCAGGTACCCCACCGACGCCCACTTCAGCGCCCGCGAGTTCACCTCCCGCCGATCCGGCGACATCACCACGCACCCCACCGCCCACGCCAACACCAGCGCACCCAGCCCGACCACCGTCCACGACAGCACGTCCGACGGCCGATCCGGCTGCGCCGTCCGCAACGCCCCCGCGTACAGCACCCCCACCACCGCACACGCCGCCGCCACGTGCGCGTCACGCAACACCGGCGTCCGCGGCGACGTGTGCCAGAACGCGTAGTCCCCCAGGCTGCCCGTACGCGTCTCCCACACGTGATGGGTGCCCTTGGGCTCGTACAGGAACGTCTGGCGCCCGAACCACCACAACACGGTGACGACCAACCCCGGCGGGACCACGCCCACCAACAGCATCGCCCCGAACGGCCACCCCTCGAAGAACCCCAGGTGCTCCACCCGGCACGCCGCCGTGCCCGCGCACTGCCTCACCAGCAGCTCCAACGACACGTACGCCGTCGCCGTCACCAACATGCACGTCAGCACCAGCGCCAGCAGCCGCAACACCGCCTCCGCGAACCGCCCGGCCCCCAACAACGTGTACCGGGCCAGGTTCAGGATCGCGAACGGGATCAGCACCAACCACAACGCCCGACTGGCCCCACCGGACGTGAACCGCCCCCAGTGGAACGCCTCCACCACCCGCTCCCGCCCACTGCCCACCGCCCGCACCGGCTTGCCGGCGCGCAGGAACCGGGCCACGTCGTCCCCGGCGACCGGCGTGGGGAATGGATCACCGAGCATCGCTTCCGGCGGCGTGCCGGACACTCCGTGCACCCGCAGTTCGACGACGTCCTCGGGACGCATGCGATCACCTGCCGTAGGTAGGCCGTGACGTGTTACCTACCGGATCGCCCACCCCCAGCCACCCGTTTCGCCAAAACTGCCCCCTATCGGGCCTCACCTCACCGCTCTTCTCACGAGCAGGGCTTCGTGTCATCCCGCCGGCCTGGCGCAGCCCTACCGCACCTGTCAAGGGGGGCGAAGTCCACTGCGGGCTAGGACGCCCACTGATGTCGCCCCCCTTGACGCGTGTGGTAGCCCTTCGGGAGGTCGGTGGGATGGCGCGAAACCCGACCCACCACGCAACCGGAACATCCCAGGGCAGTTGGGGTCATCCTGCTGATCTGCCCGTCCGGCGAGGACTCTTTTGATCTTTCACCCTCTCCTTTGATCTTTCACCCTCTCCGCCCGGGGGGGGGGGGGGCGGCTGACGGATCGCGGTCGGCCCTGGTGAGAACATCGTGCGCACGCCACGCCCGTCGCCGATCGCGAACGGGTGCGCCCACGGCCACGACCCGAAAGGCTGACCACGGTGACCAAACCCGCCCGCCGCGACCCGAGCAAGCTCGTCGACGCCTCCGGCTTCCGGGAGTTCGTCCAGCACGGCTGGGGTCCGGCCGACCGCGCCGCCCGCGTCACGCCCGGCGCCGCGCGGGCCGCCGCCGCGCACCGCGACCGGCTCAGCGCCGCGCTGCCCGGAGCACGCATCGCGGTGGCCGCGGGCTGGGCGCCGGTCAGGTCCAACGACACCGACTACGGCTTCCGCCCCGACAGCGATTTCTCCTGGTTGACGGGCTGCGCCGCGGAGGGCGCGGTGCTGGTGATGCACCCGGTGGCCGGCGGGCACGACGCCGAGCTGTTCCTGCGCCCGCCCGCCGGGCCGGACGAACCGGACTTCTTCGCCAACGCCCGGGACGGCGAGCTGTGGATCGGGCCGGTGCCCGGTCTGGCCGAGTGGGCCGACGCGCTGGGCGTGCACTGCCGCCCGCTGCACGAACTCCCGTCCGCGCTGCGCGGCCGGCTGCCCGCCGTGCACGCGACCTCGGGCGTCGACCCGCTGCTGGACGCGCTCGCGGGCGCCGACCACACCGCCGAGCTGCGCACCGTGCTGGCCGAGCTGCGCCGCATCAAGGACGACTGGGAGGTCGGCCAGCTCCAGGCCGCCGTGGACGCCACGATCCTCGGGTTCGCCGACGTCGCCGCCGAGTTGCAGGTCGCCGTCAAGGGTGGCGGGGAGCGGTGGTTGCAGGGGACGTTCGACCGGCGGGCCCGCACCGCCGGCAACGGGCCGGGGTACGCCTCGATCGTGGCCGCCGGGCCGCACGCGCCGGTGCTGCACTGGGTCCGCAACGACGGCCCCGTGCCCGAGGACGCCGTGCTGCTGCTGGACGCGGGCGTGGAGCTGGACACGCTCTACACCGCCGACATCACCCGCACCCTGCCCGTGTCCGGCGCGTTCAGCCCGGCGCAGCGGCAGGTGCACGAGCTGATCGAGCGCGCCTCGACGGCGGCCCTCGCGGTCGTGCGGCCGGGCGCGGCGTACCGGGACTTCCACCAGGAGGCCATGCGGGTGCTCGCCGAGGGCCTGCACGACTGGGGCCTGCTGCCGGTGTCGGTCGAGGAGTCGCTGGACCCGGACGGCCAGCACCACCGCCGCTACATCACGTGCGGTGTCGGGCACTTCCTCGGGCTGGACGTGCACGACTGCGCCAACTCCCGCTCCACCGCCTACCACGAGGGCACGCTGGAGGTCGGCATGGCGCTGGCCGTGGAGCCGGGCCTGTACTTCCACCCGAACGACGAGACCGTGCCGCCGGAGCTGCGGGGCATCGGCGTGCGGCTGGAGGAGAACGTCGTGGTGACCGAGGACGGCAACCGCGTGCTGTCGTCGGCGCTGCCCCACGACGCGGCGGGCCTGGAAGCCTGGGTCGCGGCGGCCGGCCGCTAGCCGCACGCCACCCGGTTCTCCCGCAGCAGGGCGGCGCACCAGTGGAAGTGGCCGTCGCTGCCGTCCGGCGAGAACAGGTCGTAGGTGGTGAGGGCGTAGACGGCCTGGTAGAGCGCGAGGAGCTCGGCCGGGTGGCCGAGCTCCTCGGCGAACAGGTCGGTGAGGGTGGCGGCGTGGTGCCCGGCGTGCGGTCCGTACATGTCCCAGACGGCGGCGGTGACGGCGGCCTCGAACGCGGGGTCGCCGGCGGTGGTGAAGAAGCCGAAGTCGAGCACGGCGGTGGGGCGGCCGGTGTCGTCCACGTGGACGTTGGGCGGGACGAGGTCCCCGTGGACGGCGGTGACCGGCCGGTCGGGCAGGGCCGTGAGGGCGGCGACGACCCGTGCCACCGCGGCGGCGAGGTCCGGGACGTGGGCGGCGAGCACGTCGGCGTGACGGCGGACGGCACGCCGGACCAGGGCGGCGAGCGCGTCGGGGAAGCGCTGGTGGCCCCGCCAGAGCGGGCGGTCGTCGCCCTGGACGGTGAGGCCGCGCATGGCCTCGGTGCCCGGGACGGTGGCGAGGGCGCGCAGGACCGTCAGCAGCGCGGCGGTCTCGGCCGCGGGCAGCTCGCGTTCGGCGGCGGTGGTCGCGGGCCCGGCGCGGAAGGGTGATCCGGTCAGCTCCCGCTCGTAGGTGACCAGGACACCGTCGTGGACCTCGGTGTCGAGGACCTCCGGCGTGGCGAAGGGCAGCGGGTGGCGGGCGATGTCCGCGCAGACCCGGCGCAGGAGGTCGAGGTCGGCCGGCGGCCGGCCGCTCCAGACCTTGGCGACGAGACCTTCGCCCAGGCCGTAGACGGCCCCCTCGACGCCGGCCCCGAGGGGACGCGGGTCGCGGTGGCCACGGCGGGCGAAGTGCGCGAGCCACTCGTCGGTGTGGCGTCGGCGGTAGTCGACCATGGTGGCAGTACACCCGCCCCACCCACCGGGTCGGCCACCGGGTCGACGTCCCGGGACTCGGCCACCGGGTCAGCGCTTGCGCAACCGCACGGACGTGATGGCGTGGTGCTCGACCTTCAGCACCTCGACGCTCCACCCGGAGACCGTGACGCGGTCGCCGGGAGCCTCGGGGATGCGGCCGAGCACCGCCAGCACGAGCCCCGCGATGGTGGCGTAGTCGCCCTCGGGCGCGTCGGGCAGCTCCACGCCGAGGTCGATCAGGTCGTGCACGGGGAACGTGCCGGGCAGCACCAGCGAGCCGTCCGGGCCGTTGCGGACCGCCATCACGTCCCGGTCGGTCTCGTCCAGGATCTCGCCGACGACCTCCTCCAGCAGGTCTTCGAGCGTGACGATGCCCGCGACCGCGCCGTGCTCGTCCACCACCAGGCCGAGCTGCTCGCGCTCGGCCTTGAACCGGCGCAGCGCGTCCGACACCCGCACCGAGTCCGGGAACACCACCGGCTCGCGGGCCACGTCGACCAGCTTCGCGTCGTCCCGCAGCAGGTCGCGCAGGTGCACGACGCCGACGACGTCGTCCAGGTGCCCACCGCGCGCGACCGGCGCCCGGGAGTGGCCGGAGGCGGCCAGCTCGGCGCGCGCGGACGCCACGTCGGTCCCGGCGTCCAGCGTGACCACCGACCGGCGCGGCACCAGCACCTCGCGCAGCCGCCGTTCGGTGATCTCCAGCGCGCCGGTGATGATCATGCGCTGCTCGGCGTTGAGGCCGCGCTGGGCGGACACCAGCTCGCGCAGCTCCTCGGCCGACATCTGCTCGGACTCGGCGTCCGGTTTGCCGCCCAGCAGCCGGACGACCACGTTCGTGGACGCGCTCAACGCCCACACCGCGGGCCGCGAGGCGGTCGACAGCACGTGCAGCGGCCGAGCCACCAGCAACGCCCACCGCATCGCGTACTGCATCGCCAGCCGCTTGGGCGCCAGTTCGCCGAACACCAGGGTCAGGAACGTCAGCACGATCGTGACCAGCGCGATCGCCACCGCGTTCGCCGCGTCGCCGAGGAACGACAGCGCGGGCACCAGCGGCGCGGCCAGCGACACGGCCGCCGTCGCCGAGGCCAGGAACCCGGCCAGGGTGATCCCGATCTGGATGGTGGCCAGGAACCGGTTGGGGTCGCGCGCCAGCCGCACCAGCGTCGTCGCGGACGCCCGGTCGTCGCGCTCCAACGCCCGCAGCTGCCCCTCGCGCAAGCTGATCAGCGCCATCTCGCTGCCCGCGAACAGCGCGTTCAACGCCACCAGCACCGCCACCAGCGCGAGCGTCCACCCGTATCCGTCCACACCCGACTCCATACCCGAACCGGGCCGGACCGCAACCGCCGGGTTGGTCATTTCGAGTGGAGCCACTGCCCTTGGAGCGCCCGTCCGGGTTACAACAGGCGTGGGGAGGTCACATGGGGTCGGCTGCGGTGCACCGGTCGTTCGTCGTCGTCGACGTGGAGGGCTACGGCGACGGGACGCGCACGACCCACCACCGGCTGGCCGCCCGTGACGGCATGTACCGGGTGCTGATGGGCGCGTTCGCCGACTGCGACCTGCCGTGGGACGACAAGGCGGTGGACGACGCCGGTGACAGCCTGATCGTCGTCCTGCCGGGTGACGTCGCGAAGGCGCACCTGGTCGACCGGTTGCCGGTGAGCGTCGCGGCGAAGCTGCGCGAGCACAACGCGGCCTCCTCGCACGGCGCCCGCCTGCGCCTGCGCCTGGCCGTGCACTTCGGCGAGGTGGCCTACGACGCGCACGGCGGCAAGAGCAGCCCGGAGCTGATCTTCGCCTGCCGGATCCTGGACGCGGCCGAGGCGAAGGCGGCGCTGAAGGGCTCGAACGCGACGCTGGTGCTGATCGCGTCGGACCCGTTCTACCAGGCGGTGGTCCGGCACCACCCGTCCGCGCACCCGGACGCGTTCCGCCTGGTGCGGGTGGACGTGAAGGAGGTGCGGGCCAGGGCGTGGATCAGGCTGGTGGACGACTACCAGCCGCAGCCCACCTCCTCCCCCGCCCTCGCTCTCGCCCCGCGACCGGAGCGGACGTCGACGTTGCGCACGGGCGTGGAGATCCTGCTCCGCACACCCGGCTTCGACACCCGCGACGGCCGTGACCTGGTGCTGCGCGACCTGCCGTTCGCCGGCTCGGTCCCGCGCATGCCCACCGACCGGGGCGACGTCGTGAGCATCGTCCGGACGTGCGAGAACTACCCCGGCGGCGTCGCGGCGCTGCTCGAAGCGATCCGCTTCTACGCCGACGGCACCACCGCGATGGCCGACCTGGACGCCTGGCTGGCCGCCCGGGACGACGGGTGACCGGGCCACCCGCCTACCCGACGACGGCGTGACGCCCGGTGGTGAGGGCTCGACCGCTGGTGGTCAGCTCGGTGGCCACCCGCTCCACCGCGTCGGTGAACTCGACGTCGTCGCAGTTCCAGTCGGTGAGCTTGACCAGCAGCCAGCGCCGCCAGGCCGCGACCAGGTCGGCGAACACCTCGGTGCCCTGGGGCGTGAAGCGGTAGCGGCCGTCGGACTCGGTGACGTAGCCGCGGGTCTGGAGCTGGCGCGCCACGGGTTCGAACACGCCCGCCGGCACCTTCGTGACCTCGACCAGGCGTTCCAGGGTGGCGTCACCGTGGTCGACGCTCTGCCGGAACACCTTCACCACCAGCCACGCCTGCGCGTGCGTGAGCGGGACGCCCGACTCGCGCAGCACGTCCGGCGTCGGGTCGCGGCGCTCGCGGCTGACGATCAGCGCGACCAGCTTCTCCAGCTCGTGCTCGGAGTCCGCCGAGTGCGGCGCGGCGAAGTTGTCGCCCACCTCGGTCGCCGCCGCACGCGCGGTGTCGCGCAGCGGCACCTCTTTGAGGAGCAGCGCGACCAGGAACGCGACCGCAGCGACCGGCGCGGCGGACAGGAACACCGTGTGCAGGGTGTCCGCGTACGCGGCGATGATCGGGGCCTTCACCGGGTCCGGCAACGCGTGCAGCGCCTGCACGTTGGCCGCGGCGGCCGGGTCGACGCCCGGCGGGATGGCGGCGGCGAGGTTGCCGGGCAGGTTGCTCGCGTACACCGTGCCGAACACGGCCACGCCGAACGAACTGCCCAGCGTGCGCAGGAAGCTCACCCCGGACGTGGCCACGCCCAGGTCCTCGTAGCTGCTGGTGCTCTGCACGACCACCATCGCCACCGGCATGCACATGCCCACGCCCAGGCCGAGCACCAGCATGTACGTCGACGCCTGCCAGAACGACGTCTCCGGGTGCAACCGGGACAGCAACAGCAGCCCGGCGACCATGAGCAGGCTCCCGACCAGCGGGAACACCCGGTAGCGGCCGGTCTTGCTGATCACGTTGCCGGTCGTGACGGAGGCGATGAGCAGGCCGACGACCAGCGGCAGCATCTCCAGGCCCGACTGGGTCGCGGACGCGCCGTGCACGTACTGCAGGTAGGTCGGCAGGAACGTGACGCCGCCGAGCATGGCGAACCCGACCACGAAGCTGAGCACCGTGCACACGGTGAACACGCGGCCGCGGAACAGCCGCATGGGCAGCATCGGCTCGGCGGCGCGCGTCTCGACGAGCACGAACAACGCGAGCGCGACCACCGACCCGACGGCCATCCAGATGATCGTCGGCGACGCCCACGGGTACTCGACGCCGCCCCAGCTCGTGACCAGCGTCAGACCGGTCGCGGCCAGGGCGATGAGCAGGATGCCCAGGTAGTCGATCTTCGGCCGGCCCGCTCCGCGCACACCGGGCAGGGCGAACGCGCCGACGGCCAGCACCACCACGCCGAGCGGCAGGTTCACGTAGAACGCCCAGCGCCAGCTCAGGTGGTCCACGAACAGCCCGCCGAGCAGCGGCCCGACGACCGTCGCCACGCCGAACACCGCGCCGATGAAGCCCTGGTACTTGCCGCGCTCGGACAGCGGCACGACGTCGGCGATGACGGCGGCAGAGGTGACCATGAGCCCGCCCGCGCCGAGCCCCTGCACCGCGCGGGCCAGGATGAGCCACGTCATCGAGTCGGCCCAGCCGCACAGGAACGAGCCGACCAGGAACAGCACGACGCTGGTCAGGAACGCGCGCTTGCGGCCGAACAGGTCGCCGAACTTGCCGATCAGCGCGGTCATGATGGTCTCGGCGAGCAGGTAGGACGTGACCACCCAGGACAGGTGCCCGCCGCCGCCGAGGTCGGAGACGATGGTCGGCAGCGCGGTCGCCACGATCGTCTGGTCGAGCGCGGCCAGCAGCATCCCGAGCATGATCACCGAGACGACGGCGTTGCGCGCGCCGCGCCCGACCTCGACCCGTTCGACCACGTGGACCTCCCGGCCCGACCATAAAACCACCACCGCCACGCCGCCCGCCCACGACCACGGCCGGGTGATCACCCGCCGAACCCGTGCCGCACCCAGGGCTGTGTTCGGCAGCCTCGGCTTCGCCGACGGGGGCGTTCGCGGGCCCGCGTCGAGGTCGTCATCACCGACCGGCCGTCCACCTCCAGGCCCCTCACCGAGGGGTCGGGGTGGAGAGCGGCCGGTCGGAGGCGTCCGCTAGTCGCGGACCGTCTTGTAGCGCAGGAGGACCGCACCCGAGCGGAACGTGCGGTTCTCCACCAGTTCCAGCGTCGCCCACGCCTTCAGCGCCGGGAAGAACGGCGTCCCGCCACCGATCAGGACCGGCTCGACCAGCACGTGGAACTCGTCCACGAGGCCGGCCTGGACCAGGGGCGCGGCGAGCGTGGCGCCGGCCACCTCCATCAGGCCGTCGGTCTCCGCCTTGAGCTTCCCGGCGGCCTCGACCACGTCACCGCGCTCCAACCGGGAGTTCCAGTCGACCGACTCCAACGTCCGGGAGAAGACCACCTTCGGCATCGCGACCCACAACCGGGCGTACTCGGCCTCCACGGGCGACACGTCGGGCGCCTGGCCGGCGGTCGGCCAGTGGGCCGACATCAACTCGTACAACTTGCGCCCGTACAACGACAACGCGACCTGCCCGGTCCGGTCGTTCCAGTACTGGTGCACCTCCTCGTCCGGTGTGCCCCAGCCGAGATCACCGTTCGCGTCGGCGGTGTAACCGTCCAACGAGACGTTCATGCCATAGGTCAACAATCCCATGGCGTCAGACTGCCGGAACCCGAATGCCTCTTCGCGCCGCCACGCCGCCCGGCACGTCGCCAGACACGCCTCGGACAACGCGATCGACGCCCTGCCAACGTTCCGCACCGTCCTCAAGAGCCTGTCGCTCCGAACGCCGTGCCCTTGACCGCCCCGTCCGGCAGGACCGGTCCGCCGGCGATCGCGTCGCGGCACAACAGGCAGTCCGCGTCGGAGCAGCGGGTGATCTCCTGGTCGGCGGCGATGGCGGCTGCCGCGGCGGCCACCGCGTCCCGTGCCGAGTAGGCCCGCCAAGAGGACTTCCCCACCGCGGTTCTCCGCCCGTACGGGGCGAGAACACCACCCAACCGCAGGAAGCCCTGCGAGCAGGAACCGACTTCGAACGGCGAGATCCGACCGTGCGCGTCGCGCGCCCACCGGACGAACAAGCGCCGTCCCGCCAGCTGTTCGGCCAGGTGCAGGGCCGTCATGGACCTCAGGTCGACACCGACGAGCAACACCGCGCCCCCGAGATCGGCCAGTGCGCGGATCGGCCCGTACACGTCACCCGGATGCTGGGCGGCGGCGAGGTGCTCGGCGAGCGGCCCGATCGAGGCGAACGAGTTGAGCGGGTGGTCGCCGCGCGCGGCGTCGGCCCGACGGACCAGGGCCGCGGGCAGTGCGCCGAGACGCGGGTTTACGAGGCCGTGGTCGACCCGGTACACCGGGGCATCGGCGGCGGCGTAGGGCTCGGGCGGTGAGACGTAGTCGATGCCGTTGCGCGGTGGCCGCGCCCACTCCGGCGCGGCCATGCCGAACCGGGGCTCGGTGAACGCCGGAACCAGCACCGTGCACCCTCTCGCGCGGAACACCTCCAGGAGGCCGTCCGCCTCGACGCGCTCCCCGAAGGACCGCAGCGACGCGTGCACCATGACGGGACGGCCCGCCAGGCCCAGATCGGTCACTGCCCGGTCCAGCTGTCGTTCGTTGATCACTGTCGGTCTCCTCGTTAGCCGGTGGTGCCGCGGTCACACGAGGTGCGCGGCGTCGACGATTCGGCCCTGCCGGAGTTCCTCCAGCGCCAGCCTGGTCTCGCGGGTGTCGGGGTGGTCGTCGCCCAAGGTGCGGCGGCGGAGCTTCAACGCCTCGCCGTACAGCGACTCGGCCTCCGCCGACCGGCCCAGGCGGGCGACGACCCAGGCGAGTTCGTGGGTGGTGAGCAGGGTCTCGGGGTGCTCGTCCTCCAGCACCCGCCGGCGCAGGGCCAGAACGTCGCGGTAGAGGATCTCCGCCGTCGCCCACTCACCGCGCTTCGCGGTGACCCAGGCGAGCTCGTGCCGCGTCGCCAGGGTCTGCTGGTGGCGTTCCCCGAGCACGCGCTCGCGATCGCGCCGGACGTCGAGCAGGGCGGCGTGCGCCTCGGCGAAGCGGCCCTGGTTGGCGATGGCCCACGCGAGTTCGTGGCGCGTCGTGAGGACCTCCGGGGCGTCGGGCCCCAGCAGCCGCAGGCCGTGGTGGAGGGCCAGCCGGTAGCGCGACTCGGCCTGGGCCCACCTGCCCTGGCAGGCGGTGATCCAGGCGAGCTCGTGGCGACTGGCGCACGTGTCGGCGTGGTCCTCGCCGAGCACCTGCAACCGGGCGTCGAGGACGGCTTGGTAGCGGACCTCGGCGCCGACCAGGTCACCCTGGTTCGCGATCGCCCAGGCGAGCTGGTGCTGCACGCGCAACGACGCGGGATGGGTGCTTCCGAGCGCCGCGCACCGGGCCAGCGCGAGGTTTCCCAGTGCCAGAGCGGCTTTGGGTGCTCCACTGCGGTTGAACGCGCGGACCGTGGAGGCGGTGGCCGACATGAGCTTCTCGAGCCGTTCGCGGTCGGCGTGCTCGGCGGTGGTGTCGAGGAGCGCCAGCAGGTGCTGGCCGAACAGGCGGTACCGGGGCCAGTCCTCGCGGAGGTCGTGGCGCAACTCCCGCACCGCGGCGGTCAGGAGGTCGATGGCGCTGTGCCTGATCGAGGTGCCACCGGGATCGGCTCCGCCGAGGTGGGCGCGGTTGGCGCCGTTGACGACGGGGTGCACCTTGATCGAGGTTCCCGGCACCGCCGGGTCCTCGTGCTCGCTCTCGATCAGCCCGACGCTGCCGAGTCCGCGCAACGCCTGGTGCACCAGGTGTCGTGCCCCTCGGGGATCCGTCCCCGGACCGGGTGGCCCGGCTGTGGGCAGCGGTTCGAAGACGTCCACCGGGATGGCGACCGGTGCGTAGCAGCTCGCGAGCCGCAGAAGCGTTCTGGCATGCGGTAGCCCTCGGTCGGCCAAGCCGTCCAACGAGATCTCCGCCGTGCGGTGCACCTCCTGGACGCGCGGCGCTTCCGGGTCGGTCGCGCGGTGCGTGCCCGACACCTCGTCCAGGGCGTGGCGGTAGTCCTCGAACGTGGGCCGGCGGGCGACTCCGGACCGCAGGTAGCTACCTGCCAGGTGCAGCGCCAACGGCAAACCGCCCAGTCGACGGGACAGGATCAGCGCCTCGCGCCCCCCTCCGGCTTCCGGCGCCAGGTCGCGCAGCACCCGGGCCGCGTCGACGTCCGACAGGAGTGCGACCGGGTGCAGACGAGCCGTGGCCCAGACCGCGGAGTCGGCGACCCTGCTGGTCACCACGACATGACCGCGACGCGATGAGCGGATCCACCCCCCGGCCACCGTCGCGCCCTCCGACGGGGCACCGGTGCGGAGAAGTCCGGGGTCGTCGGCGTCGTCGACGACCAACAGCCACTCACGGGACGCCTGTTCCAACAACCGCCAGAGCCGGTCCGGACCGTCCGCCGCCATGCCCGCGACCGCGTCCACGTCGGTCGAAGACCCGCCCAACCCGCGCGTCAGGGCCACCAGCCCGGCCCACAGGCTCGCCGCGTTGGCGGCGGAGATCCACCACACCGACCGGTTCTCGGCACCCAACCGCGCCGCCACCGCCGCCGCGATGGTCGACTTGCCCGTGCCGCCCGGCCCGACGAGCACGGCCGGCTCGCTCCCCGGAACGCGCGCCGACGTCACCAGCTCCTCCAGCAGGTCGTGGCGGCCGCGGAGCTCCACCCGCGGCACCGGCACCGCGAGCTCCGCCTGGACACCCGACCGCATCGGTCCGGTCCCCGCACGTCCGGGCACGACGTCGACCTCCCGGTCCATCCACGTCAGCAGCGCGTCCAGCCCCTGCCCGACGTCGAACGGGACGACGTCGTCGGTCCGAGCCTCACGGACCCGGCGGTACGCCTCGGCGAAAGTCAGCGCGTCCTGTCCCTCATCACCGGCCATCAGCCGTGCCTCCCTTCGTCCCATCGCCTTCTTCGTCCTCGATGAACGTGACCAGGTGCCCCAGATCGGCTCTCAGCCGACGCCGGGCCTCCCACAGGTGTCCCCGGACGGTGCTCACCGAGATGCTCAGGTGGTCGGCGACTTCCGCCGTGGGCCATCCCTCGCGCCAGACCAGGAACGCGACCCGCTGCCGCATCAACGGCATCCGCTCGATCGCCGCCCAGCACCGCGCCAACGCGATCGACCAGCCGACTCGGTCGGAGAGGTCCGCCGACCGCACGACCGGCTCGGGGAGGGGTGCGGTCGTGTCCACCGCACGTGTCTTCCGCCAGTCGTCGATCGCTTTGTTCTTGAGCACTCGACGCAGCCACCGCCGGTGCTCGACCGGAGCACGCCCGCCAACCTCCGCCCACGCGCGGACGAGCTCCTGGAAGGCCGTCTGGACGAGGTCTTTCGCATCCTCCGCGCTCGTTCCCGGTAGGGAACGGCCATACCGGAACAAGTCGCCCGCTTCCCGCAGGTACAGGTCGGCGATCCGCCGGGACTCCCCCTCCGGGAGCTCCGGCCGATCCCGGGGCTGCTCGGGCGGTTCCACGTCACCACTCCGGCCGCGGTTCGACCGAGCGGTCCGGGTCGGCCCGGACGAGGCCCAGGTCCCACCAGCCCCGTCCGTCGCGACCGATCGACACCACTCCCGTCGGCCCCTGCGCACGGCCAGGAGGAGGACATGTCGCGACAACCACTCGGTCACCAGCGGTGCGGCGCACCAGAGCAGGAAGAGCCAGGTCACCGCGCAGGCGGTCGGCCAGGGCCAGGGATGTGCGGGTAACGCGGTCGCGGTCATGCGCGTTCCGTTCTCTCGTGGGGATGGTCGGCGTCACACCCCACTGTCGTGCGACCGGCCCCTTCCGTTCGGTCGTCGTCGGAAGTTCTTCCGGTACGGGCGGTCACCAGGGCCACCTTTGCCCGTGCCCGAATCCGGGCACGGGAGTTGGACCGGTGGTTGGCTGTGGTCATGCTGGAGGTCGTGGGAGACGAGGTGCCGGACGAGTTGCTCCGGCACGTGGTCAGGACGACCGGCCTGCCTCCCGCGCTCGCGCGGCGCGTGGTGGCGGACGTGATGGGCTACTTCGTCGAGACGGCGGAGGAGTACGTGGTGCGCAGGCACGCCGAGTTGCGGCGGGACGGGCTGGGGAACGCGAGGATCTGGGCGCTGTTGCGGGAGGAGCTGGACGTGCGGCCGGTGGCCGCGCCGCCGTTGTCCGAACGCCAGTTGCGCCGGATCGTCTACGGCTGAAGGAGATCACCGGGTATGTGCGGAATCGTCGGTTACGTCGGTCCCAGGGACGCGGTCCCCGTGCTGTTGGAGGGCCTGCACCGGCTCGAGTACCGGGGGTACGACTCGGCGGGTGTCGCGGTCGCGGACGAGGGTGGGTTGAGGGTGGTGAAGACGGCCGGGCGGGTCGGTGACCTGCGCAAAGCCGTGCCGGACGACGCCGCGGGGCGAACGGGTATCGCGCACACCCGGTGGGCCACGCACGGGGAGCCGACCGACCGCAACGCCCACCCGCACGTGGACGCCGCGGCACGGGTCGCGATCGTCCACAACGGCGTGTTCGAGAACTCCGACCGGCTGCGCGCCCGGTTGCGGGCCGACGGGGTCACGCTCGCCTCGGACACCGACAGCGAAGTCCTCGCCCACCTCGTCGCCCGCAGCGGCGCGGCCACCCTGGAAGGCGCCGTGCGCGAGGCGTTGGCGCAGGTGGAGGGCACGTACGGGGTGATCGTGATGGACGCCGACCGGCCCGGTGAGCTGGTCGCCGCCCGACGCGGCAGCCCGGTCGTGCTGGGTGTCGGCGAGCAGGAGATGCTCATCGCCTCCGACGTCACGGCCCTGGTCCGCTTCACCCAGCAGGTGATCTTCCTGGACGACGACGAGATCGCCGCGGTCACCGCCGACGGCTACCGCACGTCCACGATGGACGCCCGCGCCACCAGCACCACCCGCTCCCCCACGGCGATCGACGTGGCGAGCGCCGAGTACGAGCTGGGCGAGCACCCGGACTTCATGTACAAGGAGATGCGCGAGCAGCCCGACGCGGTGGACCGCTGCCTGCGCGGGCGGCTGGACCACCGGTTCTCCTCGGCCCGGCTGGACGGCGTCGGCCTGTCCCCGCAGGACTACCAGCGCATCCGCCGGGTCAAGCTGCTCGGCTGCGGTTCGGCGTACTACGCGGGCCAGCTCGGCGCGCAGCTGATCGAGGAGCTGGCCCGGATCCCGGCCGACGCCGAGCCCGCGTCCGAGTTCCGCTACCGCAACCCGGTGGTGGACCCGGACACGCTGTACGTCGCGATCAGCCAGTCGGGGGAAACGCTGGACACGCTCGCGGCCGTGCAGGAGCTCAAGCGCAAGGGCGGGCACGTCATCGGCGTGGTCAACGCGGTCGGCAGCACGATCGCCCGCGAGTGCGGCCACGGCATCTTCCTGCACGCCGGCCCGGAGGTGTCGGTGGCGGCGACGAAGTCGTTCACCACGATGGCCGTGGCGCTGGCGATGCTGGCCCTGGACCTGGGCCGGGTGCGCGACCTGTCCATCACCGAAGGCCGACGCCTGGTCACCGGCTTGTCGGAGCTGCCGCACCGGATCGCGCGGATCCTCGCGGCGGAGGACGACATCGCGGCCGTCGCCCGCAAGTACGCCGGCGCGGAGCACATGTTCTTCGTCGGCCGGGTGCGCGGGTGGCCCGTCGCGCGTGAAGGCGCGCAGAAGCTCAAGGAGATCTCCTACGTGCACGCCGAGGCTTACCAGGCGTCCGAGCTGAAGCACGGGCCGTTGGCGCTGATCAACCCGGAGATGCCGACGGTGGTGCTGGTGCCGGACGACGAGCTGCTGGCCAAGAACACCGCGACGATCGAGGAGATCAAGGCCCGCGGTGGGCCGGTCATCGCGGTGACCGACGCCGAGCTGCCGCCGGGTCTGGCCACGGACGTCATCCGGGTGCCGAAGGCGCACGACGCGTTGGCCCCGATCACGCTCTCGGTGCCGTTGCAGCTGTTCGCGTACCACCTCGCGCACGCGCTGGGCCGTGACGTGGACCGGCCGCGGAACCTGGCCAAGAGCGTCACCGTGGAGTGAGCGGCCGGCCCTGTCGCCACGAGGTGACCTTAGGTTAGCCTAACCTGCATGCCCCGGTACTCGACGTTGGCCCAGTTGCAGCTCAAGGTGCTCACGAAGGCCGCGGGCCTGGTCACGGCCACGCCCAACCAGCGTGACGTGTTCGACCAGTTCGCCATGACGGTCACCGCGGTCGCCGACCTCGCGCCGCACCTGCGCCGGGTGACGTTCCGCGCGCCCGGGTTCGCCGAGTTCCGGGTCACCGGGCCGGACGAGTGCTTCGGCTTGCTGATGGCGCCACCCGGCCGCCCGTTGACCATGCCCAGCGCGGACCGCGTCAACGTGCGCACCGCGATCCGCGCCCTGCCCGCCGGGGACCAGCCGGACCTGCGCTGGTACACCGTCCGGGCCCACCGCCCGGACCTCGGCGAGATCGACGTGGACTTCGTCCTGCACGGCGACGCGGGTCCGGGCACGCGGTGGGCGACCCGGGCCGCGGTGGGCCAGTCCGTCGGCTTCCGCGCGGGCAACTCGGGCTACCGCCCGCCGTCGACCGGCACGGTCCTGCTGGCCGCCGACGAGACCGCGCTGCCCGCCCTGTGCGCGATCCTGGAGACCGGCGTGCCGGAGGGCGCCCGGATCTTCGCCGAGGTGCCGGACGAGGACTTCCGGGTGGCCGTCGACGCGCCCGTGACCTGGCTGTACCGGGGTGACGACGCGCCCGGCTCGCACCTGCTGCGCGCGGTGACCGACATGCCCTCCCCGGCGCCGGACTACGCCTGGGTCTGCGGCGAGTCGACCCTGGCCACCTCGGTCCGCAGGCACCTGGTCAAGGACCGGGGCGTGGACCGCCGGTCGGTGATGTTCAGCGGGTACTGGAAGCTCGGCGCGGCGCGGACGTGACCGGGGGTCACCCGGCGGCGCGTCGCTCCCGGCGGGTCAGCACGAGGCCGACCACCGCGGGCACGCCGACCGCGGCCCCGGCCAGGAGCCACTGGGCCACCGTCATCGTTCCCAGCGAGGCGCCGGTGGTCGTGTAGACCAGGGTCGCCGGGACCACGCCCACGGCGGTGCCGACGGCGAACGCGCCGACGCGCAGGCCGCTGAGCCCGGCGGCGTAGTTGACCAGCCCGAACGGCACCACGGGCAGGAACCGGAGCGCGATCACGGCCCACACGCCGCGCCGTTCCAGCAGCCGGTCGACCCGCGCCAACCGGCCCCGCTCGAACCGGGGTCGAACCGCGTCCCGCCCCAGCCCGCGGGCCACCGCGAAGCCGGCCAGGGCCCCGATCGTCACACCGGCCACCACCACGCAGGCGCCGACGACCGGCCCGAACACCACCCCGCCGGCGATGCTCAACAACGGCTTGGGCACCAGCACGACCGACCCGGCCGCGCACACCGCCACGAACGCGAACGGGGCCGCCGCGCCGGCGCTCCCGACCCAGCCCTGGAGCTGGGCGACGTCCGGCGTGACACCGGTCAGCACGCCCACGACGAGCGCCACCAGCACGAGCACCAGCGAGCCGAGGCGGACCACGCCCACCCGAACGCGGTCCGGCACACCCACCCCTCACCGTCAGGACGTCAACTGACGACCATCGTACGGCCGCCCCGCACCCCGGCCGCCTGCTTGCGCCGGCCGTAACCGCGCCGAGCCGGCCCACCGAGGAGACGACGTGCGCGGCCAGGGCGGTCCTGCACCGGGGCGGGCACGTCGCGGAGGCACGCCGCCACCTGCACGGCTTCGCCCGCGACCTGCCGGCCTGCGGCGCGGAGGCGGGCGGGCTGCGCGACGACGTGCCGGCCGAGGAACCGGCCGACTACTGCCTGCACGCCCTCGGCGCCGCCGACCGCCTGCCGTCCGACGCGATGCGCCGACTCGTCGCCGTGATGCTCGACGGCCTGCGCCCCGCCCGCTGACGACCCGAGCCCGGCACATACCCACCGGGGGTATGCGCCGAGGCTGACATACCCCCGAGGGGTATGCAACCATGATCGGTGGAGGAGTCCGAAGAGGAAGGGGGACCGCCCCCGGGCGGCCCCCCTCTCCGTCAGAGCTGGCCGGTGGCCTCCCGCCACGCCCGCTCCTTCTTGATCCACTCGTTGTCCTGGGGGAACTCGTCGATGCTCGGCACGCGCCGGACCTCGGTCTTGAAGCCGGGGCCGGTGATCGGCTGGCGCTTGGCCCACTCGACGGCCTCCTCCTTCGAGGCCACGTTGAGGATGTAGAAGCCGTTGAACAGCTCCTTCGTCTCGCCGTACGGGCCGTCGGTCACGACCGGAGGCTCCGACGAGTAGTCGACCACCACGCCCTCGGAGGCGTCGGCGAGCCCTTCGGCGGCGACCAGCACGCCCGCCCGGATCAGCTCGTCGTTGAACCTGCCCATGGTCTCCAGGATCTCGTCGAAGTCGATCTCGCCCATGCCCGCGAAGGCTTCGTCCGTGGCGCGCATGATCAGCATGTACTTCATGGTCGACATCTCCCTGGCCGCCGTCCGGGCCCCTCTCGGACCCTGTTCACCCCTAGGTCGAACGGGACGGGCCGTGGATCGACACACCGCGCCGAACTTTTTCAGACGAGATGTTTCCGCAGGTCAACGACCTTCCAGCAGCCCGAGGAGCGCCGAGGCGACCAGGGCGACGGCCCGGTCGCCGTCACCGGCCAGGCCGCGCAGGACGCCGTGCGCGGCCGTCCCCGGCAGCTCGGCGAGCGCCTGGATCAGGCGGATGCGCACTCCCGGGTCGGAGGTGTGCGCGGCGAGCTCGTCCACCAGCGCGCCCATGACCCGGTCCGCGCACTCGGGGTCCCGGGACAGGACGCCCAGCACCTCGGCCGCCTCGACGTCGTTCACGCCCTCGACCACCATGCCGACCAGGACCGGCACGGCCGCGGTCGTCCCGCGCGCGCCCAGGGCCAGCGCGGCGTGCCGGCGCACCGTCGCCGAGGCGTCGCCGAGCGCCTCCACCAGCACCGCCGTCGCCGCGTCGCCCGGCATCCCGGCGATGGCCTGGACCGCGCGCCGCCGCACGTCCGCGTCGTCCGAGCGCACACCCGCCGCCACGTGCGCCACACCGTCGTCACCCGTCCGCGCGAGGGCCCAGCGCAGGGCGCCGGCGACGTTCGGGTCGGTCTCGGCGAGGACCGCCTCGGCCAGCAGCTCGGCCGGCACCGGCACGTCGTCGGCCGGTGACAGGACGGCCTGCTGCCGCCGTGCGGCGCTGGGCGAGTCGAGCCCGTGCAGCAGCCGGACGATGCGCAGGACGTCCGGCCAGCCGGTGGGCGACGAGGCGTCGACGGCGCGCAGCCGGTCGAGCAGCTCCCGCTCCCGCCGCACCCGGTCCTCGGTCCGGCGGATGAGGTCGGCGACCAGTGCGGACGGCGCGAAGGCCGGGTCCTCCAGCGCCCGCCCGATCTCCCGCAGCGACAACCCCAGGGACCGCAGGCTCTCCACGTGGAAGATCCGGCGGATGTCCTCGGCGGAGTACTCGCGGTAACCGCCCACCGTGCGCCCCGTCGGGCGCACCAGCCCCAGGGAGTCGTAGTGCCGGAGCATCCGGGTGCTCACCCCCGAGCGCCGCGACACCTCGCCGATCAGCACGCCGGTCCGTCCGCCGCGGCCGGGCCGAGCGCGACGACCCGGATCGCCTCGTCCACGTCCGGGTCGAAGGCGGCGTCCGGGTCGAGCAGCAGCCGTTCCGTGGCACGGGCGTGCGCGCGCACCGCCGGGTCGGCGCTCGCCAGTGCCGCCCGCAGGACCGGTTCGACCACGTCGTCCAGCGCGACGAGCGCCCGGCTGAGGCTCAGCCGCACGGCCCGGTCGCCGCGCCCGAGCTCCCCGGCCAGGTCCGCGGCCAGCCGCGCCCGGTCCCCGTCCGGCACGAGGACGACCGCCGCGCGCCACGCGCTGCGCGCCACCTCGTCGTCGGCGTCGTGCAGCAACGCCGGCGTGATCGCGGACCACGCGCTCGCGTCCCCGATCTTGGACAGCGTGTGCAGCGCCTGGCTGCGGGCCTGGGAGCGCCCGGACCCCAGCTCCGCGAGCAGCCTGGGCACCGTGACCTCCGCCGGGAACCGGGTCAACGCCCAGGTCAGCATGTCGCGCACGAAGAAGTCCGGCTCGACCGCGCACCGCGCCACGAGCGCCTCGACGTGGCCGGGGTCGCGCCGGCTGCCGATCGCGAGCGCCGCCTGGAGCCGCGTCGACGCCTCGCTCGCGCGCACGGCGTCGAGCAGGCGGGCGTCCTGGGTGGTGTTTCGGGTCGAGTTGATGGGGACCACCTCCTCGACCCAGTGAAGACCTTGTCACAGTGTCAACGTCAAGCCCGGTCAGTGCACGCCGCTCATCAACCGCCGGATCGGCCGTGACGCCAGGGCCAGCAGCACGCCGAACAGGACGGCCGCGCCGCCGACCGCGGTGAAGTAGGCCGCCTCGTGGTCGGCGCTGTAGTACTTGGCGAGCGAGCCCGCGGTGGCGGTGCCGAGCGCGATCGACAGGAAGTTGAGCGCCACCATCTGGGTGTGGAACGCCGCGGGCGCGAGCTTCGTGGACAACGACAGCCCGACCGGTGACAGCAGCAGCTCCGCGACGCTGAACACCAGCAGGATGACCACCAGCATGAACAGCGGCGTGCTGTTGGCCGCGCCGCCCGCCGTGGGCAGGAACAGCAGGAACGCCAGCCCCATCAGCACGGTGCCCAGGGCGAACTTCACCGGCGAGGACGGCTGCCGCGACCCGAGCTTGGTCCACACCGCCGCGAACACCCCGGCCAGCAGGATCACGAACACCGGGTTGATCGAGTTCGCCCACGACACCGGCATCTCCCAGCCGAAGAACGTGCGGTCGACCCGTTGGTCCACGTAGATCGCCACCACGGTGAACTGCTGCTGGAACAACGCGAAGAACACGAAGCTCGCCAGGAACATGGGGATGAACGCGACCACGCGCCGGCGTTCGACCCGGGTGATGCGGCGGCTGGACAGGATCACCGCGAAGTAGCCGACCGACGCCACCACGATCACCACGATCACCGCGTTGGCCAGGTTCGCGGGCCGGATCACGCCGGTCAGCACCAGCACCACGACCGCCACGACGACGGCCGTCGCGATGCCGAGCACGACCCGGCGCCGGGCGGGCGGCAGCGGGTTGGGCACGACGTTCACCTCGGGGCCGAACCCGCGCCGGCCGAACCAGTACTGGGTCAGGCCCGCGGCCATGCCGACGGCGGCCAGGCCGAAGCCGTAGTGGAACCCCAGCTCCTCCTGGGCCAGGCCGGTCAGCAGCGGGCCCACGAACGCCCCGAGGTTGATGCCCAGGTAGAACAGCGAGAACCCGGCGTCACGGCGTTCGTCGCCCTCCGCGTACAGCGAGCCGACCAGGGCCGTGGCGTTGGCCTTCAGCCCGCCGCTGCCCAGCGCGACCGCCGCCAGCCCCACGCCCACCCCGGCGAACCCCGGCAGCAGCGCGAGCGCGACGTGCCCGAACATGATCAGCACCGCGCTGGCGAACAGCACGCGTTCCGACCCGACCAGGCGGTCCGCCACCCACGCGCCGACGATCGTGGAGAGGTACACCAGCCCGCCGTAGGCGCCCACGATGCTGGTCGCGGTGCCCTCGGACAGCCCGAGGCCCCCGTCGGCCGCGCGGTAGTACAGGTAGATCGTGAGGATGCCCTGCATCCCGTAGAACGAGAACCGCTCCCACATCTCGACGCCGAACAGGTGCGCCAGCGCGCGTGGGTGACCGAAGAAGCTCCGGCTCCGGTCCCGCTCCGCCGTCGTGCTCATCGTCTGACCTCGCCTCATCGGGTGGCGGGCGCGGCCCGCGCTGAGCTGACCGAGAACGGCGTGCCCTCCTGGCACGTCGTGGCCTGCCCCGGTCGGGCCGTCCCCTCCACGACGACCTCGGCGCCCGCGCGGAGCACGGCCTCGTCGCCGCCCAGGAGCAGGAACGGACCCCGGTCGGTCGCCAGGACCAGGCACCCCGCCTCCACGCCCGCCTGCACCGTGCCGCGCAGCACCGTCACCGGACGTGACGGTGCCGGGGTCGAGGGCGTGGGGGTCGTGGGAGCGGTGGACGTGGCGCACGGCGGCACGTCACCCGCGCAGCCGGTCGGGCCGGGCTCCCGCGCGGGCTGCCCGCACGCCGTCACGAGCAGGACCGCGCCCAGGAGGGCGGCCGTACGCGAACCGTCCATGCCGTGCGGCTACCCGGCAACCGGCCGGTGAACGGCACTGTCACCCGATCGGTGTCGCCCGTCCGGGTCTGCGGTCAGACGGGCGTGCGGGACGCCTGGTCCGGGTCGCCGTGCCGGTCGCGGGCCGCGCGGACGCGCAGGCGGTCCAGGAGCCCTATGGCCGGGGTCGCCGTGATGCCGTGCAGGACGATCGACCCGATCACGACCAGCGCGACCACGCGCCAGATCTCGTCCTGGTCGGCGAAGTGCCCGGCCTGCACCGCGTAGGCCACGTAGAACAGCGACCCGACACCGCGCACGCCGAAGAACGAGATGACGGCCCGTTCCCGGGGACCGGTCTTGCCGCGCGCCAGCCCGATCAGGCCGGCCGCCGGCCGCACGACGAGCAGCACGGCCAGGGCCACCAGCACGTCACGCCAGCCGGTGCCCGCCAGCAGACCGGTGACCGCCGCGCCGCCCAGCAGGAAGATGATCAGCACGGTGAGCATCCGCTCGACCTGCTCGACGTACTGGTGCAGCACGCGGTGGTAGCCGTGGGACCGCTCACCGGCCCGGATCGTGCAGGCGCAGACGAAGACGGCGACGAAGCCGTACCCCTCGGCCAGCTCGGTGAGGCCGTAGGCCAGGAACGTGGCGGCCAGCGCGACGAAGCCCTCCGCGTGCTCGGCCAGCCGCAGCTTCTCCGACGGCGCGGCGAAGAACAGCTTGCGCAGCGCCCACCCGGTGAGCAGCCCGACGAGCACGCCGCACGCCAGCCGCCACGCCACGTCCACGGCGAGCCACTGCGGCAGCCAGGCCGACGGCGCCGCGCCCACCACGCTGACCGCCACCGCCGCGTAGGTGAACGGGAACGCCAACCCGTCGTTCAGCCCGGCCTCCGAGGTCAGCGCGAACCGCGCCTCGTCCTCGCCCTGGTCGTCCGGGTGCTCCGCGGGCTCGGCCACCTGCACCTCGCCCGCCAGCACCGGGTCGGTGGGCGCGAGCACGGCCGCGAGCAGCAACGACGAGGCCAGGCCGAAGCCGAGCGCGGCCCAGCCCAGCAGGCCGACGGCGAGCATGGACAGCGGCATCGTGATACCGAGCAGCCGCCAGGTCGTGGACCAGCGGCGCAGGCCGAACGGCCGGTTCAGCGCGAGCCCCGCGCCCATCAGCGAGATGATCACGCACAGCTCGGTCAGGTGCGCGGTGACCGAGCCGTGCCGGGTGGGATCGGGGTCGGGCAGCGGCTCGACCACCGCGAACGCCACCGCGCCGACGGCCAGGAACACCATCGGCATCGAGATCGGGGCGCGCCCCAGGAGCCGGGGCAGCAACGCGGCGAGGAGGGTCGCCACACCGGCGCCGGCGTACACGGCGGCCGGACCCACCAGGCGGCTCCTCTCGGTCGGGCCGCGGCCGAACACCGATTCGACCGCACGTACGCCGTCAGGTACCCACGCCGGGCGTGGTCCATGCGAACCCGGTCGAACGACATCGCGCAGCTCCCCGGCGGCGTCACCCCGGGGACACGAGGGGGTGAGGATCGCTCGATCGTGTCAGCCCGGGTGCGGACATGATGACGGCGGTCCCCAACCCCGCAGCCGGAAGATGGTGCCGCCTTGCCACCACTGACCCAGATCGTCACCACCGCCCTGACCGACGCGGTGAACCGCTACGGGACCGCGGTCTCCCCCGTGCTGGACGGCCGCGGGTTGCACTGGGAGATCGATTCAGGAGGTGTCCTGCGCGGTGTGGTGCCCGAGTCGTGCCCGGCGCCCGAGGTGCTGGAGCGCCTGGTGCACTGGGCCGCCGTCCTCGACCTCGCCCTCGCCGCGTCCGATCAGGACGCGCGGGGCGTCTACACCTACCGCGGCACAGCCGGGAACCGCCCGGTCGAGGTCCGGGGCGCGGTCGAGGTCCGGGGCGCGGTCAACCCCTGACCCGCCCCGACCCGGTCAGCGGCGCAGCCCGGCGCGGACCACGAGCGCGTCGTGGTCGGTGTGGGTGGTGCGTTCCAGCTCCAGGGTCGGCGCGGCCAGGGTGCCGTAGGCGTGCTGGATGCCGGGAGCCTGGACGGCGGCGGCGTCGGTCAGGGTCCAGTGGGTCGGTGGCGCGCACGAGGCGCGGCGGTTGACGTCACCCGCGAAGAGGGTCGGACGGGTCCGCGCGGACAGCACGGCGGTCAGTTCCGCGCACTGCGTCGCGTTGGCCGTGCCGGGCGCCTCGCCGCCGGTGGACAGGTGCGTCGTGCACACGTCGACGCGGCGGGCGGTCGTCACGCACAGCCAACGCCGTTGCTCCACACCGTTGAACACGGAGAATGGCGCGTCCTCGGAGGCGCGGATCGCTTCCTTGGTCAGCACGGCGTTGCCGAACACGCCCCGGCCCTCCGGCGCCTTGCACGCCAACGGCGCGCCCCGGTAGATCACCGTGGCGAAGCGGTGGTGGTACCCGGTGCGCGCGGCGATCTCGGCCACGTCACCGCTGCACGCCTCGTTCAGCGTGACCGCGTTGACGTCGTTGGCCTCGATGCGCGCCACCACCTCGTCCACGATCTTCGGGTACTCCGTCTTGGCGTAGCAGCCGGCGTAACCGCTGGCGCAGATGTTCATGTGCAGCAACGAATACGGCGGGTGCGCTGCCGCGCTGTCGGCCGCGGCAACGCCCGTGGACAGCAGGCCGAGCAGGCAACCGAGGACGGCGGCGAGCGGGGAAAGTCGGATCACGGCACGATTGTGCCGATCGGAGCAACGCATCCGAAGGGCTCGCGCCGAGGGTTCACCGCCTCGACGCCTGCGCGAAGCCCCACCGCGAACAGGAGTTTCCGGCTGAGTCGCACGCCACAGGTGTGAAAACCGCCGGAGCGGGGCAACCCGGTCCCGGTAACGATCACGCCGCGTCGCAGGAGTCGGCGTGGCACGAGGACAAGGAAGCACCGTGGGCATCCTGGGTTGGATCGTTCTGGGTCTCATCGCCGGCGCCATCGCCAAGGCCATCATGCCCGGCAAGGACCCGGGCGGCATCGTCATCACCATGCTGCTGGGCATCGTCGGCGCGATCATCGGAGGCTTCATCGGTCGGGCGGTCTTCGGCTCCGACATCGGCAGCTTCTTCGACCTGAGCACCTGGCTGCTGGCCATCCTCGGCTCGGTCGTGGTCCTGGCCGTCTACCACCTGGTCACGAGCCGGGGCCACCGAGCCCACAGCTGACGCCACACCGCAACGCTCGGGCCCGCCGGTCGACACCGGCGGGCCCGGTGCTGTGTCCCCTTGCGACGGAGCGGTCAGCCGACCAGGCCGTGCCGGTAGGCGTAGACGACGGCCTGGACCCGGTCGCGGAGCCCCAGCTTGGTCAGGATGCGCGACACGAACGTCTTCACGGTCTCCGGGCTGAGCACCAGCTCCGCGGCGATCTCGCTGTTGGACAGGCCGTCCGCGACGAGGTGCAGCACCTCCACCTCGCGGGGCGTCAACCGGGTGCCGGGCGCGCTCGGGGCGGCCGGCCGGATGCGGGTGGCGAACCTGCCGACCAGCTCCCGCGTCACCTCGGGGTCCAGCAGCGCCGCGCCCGACGCCACCGTGCGGATGCCGTGCAGCAGCCGGTCCGGTGGCGCGTCCTTGAGCAGGAACCCGCTCGCCCCGGCCCGCAGCGCCTCGTACACGTACTCGTCCAGGTTGAACGTCGTCACCACCAACACCTTGACCGGCCGCGGCACGTCCGCGCCGGCGAGCAGGCGGGTGGCCGCGATGCCGTCGAGCACCGGCATGCGCACGTCCATCACCACGACGTCCGGGTCCAGCCGGCGCGCGAGGTCGACCGCGGCCTGCCCGTCACCGCACTCGCCGGCCACTTCGAGGTCCGGCTGGGCGTCGATGATCGTCACCAGCCCGGTGCGGACGAGCACCTGGTCGTCGCAGACCAGGACGCGGATCACAGCGCGCTCTCCGGGACGCGGGCGCGCACGTGGAAGCCGTCCGGGTCGTGGCCCGCGCTGAACTCGCCGCCCAGCACGTCGATCCGCTCGCGCAGGCCGGCCAGACCGCGTCCGCCGCCACCGAGGGGGACGGCCGGGGCGGGCGCGCCGTCCGTGCTGACCGCCACGGTGACCTCTCGTTCGCCGTGGTGCACGTGCACCGACGTGCGGCTGCCGCGGGCGTGCTTGAGGGCGTTGGTCAGGGCTTCCTGCACCACCCGGTACACCACCGGTTCGGCGCTGCCGCCCCGGCGCACGGCACCGTCCTCGGTGAACTCGACCGGTTGGCCCGCGCGCCGTGTCCGCTCCACCAGCGTGCGCAGCCCCCCGGCGGGCGGTGCGGAGTGGTCGGGGGCGAGCACGTCGAGCAGGTGCCGCAGATCGGTGAGCGCCTGCCGGCCGGTGCCGGCGACGGCGGTGAGCGACTCGTCCAGCCGGTCCGGTTTCGCGGTCAGGTAGCGGGCGGACTCGGCCTGCACGACCATCGCCGTCACGTGGTGCGTCACGACGTCGTGCAGCTCGCGGGCGATGCGGGCGCGTTCGGCGGCCCGGGTGTCCTCCGCGACCCGGCGACGCCGCTCGGCCTCCGCGATCCTGGTGGCGCGCAACCACGACCCGGCGCTCGCCGCCAGCACCAGCGCGAGGTAGAACGTCACCGCCTCGGCCACCGGCTCTCCCCCGCCGAACAACGGGAACAGGAGCACGAGGACCACGTACGCCGCGGAGAACACCACTGCCACGACCCACCGCCGGCGCTCCACCCGTGCCGCCGCGATGAGCAGCGCGATCACCAGCGCCGTGCCCGCGAACGTGTGGTAGCCGCGCACCTGGTCGACCGCGAACCCCAGCGACACCACCGCGAGGCAGGCGACCGGCCACCGTCGGAACAGGGCGAACGGGAGGCATTGCAGCGCCACGGCGACGACGGTGAGCCCGTCGTACGGGCGGGCGGGCATGCCGCCGAACTGCGTGCCCTGACCGTGGAGCGCGGGCACGAGCGACCCGACGAAGAGCCCCAACCCGATCAACGGGTACCAGAGCGCGTACCGCCGCCAGAACTCCGGGCCGCGCCGCAGACCGATCACCGGCCTCATCCTAGTGGCCGGCCGTGCGCCGGAGGTCGCACGGCCGCACCGCGTTGTGGCGTCGGAGAAGGTCTTCGAGCAAGTCCGGCGCGGAGCACCGCCGCCTGGTTCGGGCACCACGGCGCGCCGGTGATCCGGATCGCCGTGTCAGGAGCCGTGTCAGCGCGGTGGCGGTTCGGTGTCAGGGTCGGGGGCGAAGGTGGTTCCTGTCAGCAGGACGAGCACGGAACCACAGGAGAAGACGATGCAGACGTTCGACACCCCCGCCCCGATCTCCGCCCTCGTGCACATCCCCGCCGGGGTCGTGCGGGTCGTCGCCGGCGACCGGTCCGACACCGCGGTCGAGGTCCGGGCCGCGGACGCCTCGAAGAAGCGTGACGTGAAGGCCGCCGAGCAGACCGCGGTCGAGTACCGGGACGGGGTCCTGCGGGTCGAGAGCCCCACGAAGAACCAGGTCCTGGGGCCCTTCGGGGCGGTCGAAGTGACGGTGCACCTGCCCGCCGGTTCGCGGGTCGAGGGCAAGGCGGGCGCGGCCGAGGTGCACACCGCCGGGCGGCTCGGCGACGTCACGTTCGAAGGCGCGCACGGGACGATCACCCTCGACGAGGTGGCAGGTCTGCACCTCACCGCGCACGCCGGTGACGTCACGATCGGCCGCCTCGGCGGGTCCGCGGAGATCAGCACGCAGATGGGCGACATCCGCGTCGCCGAGGCCGTGCGCGGCACGGTCGTGCTGCGCACCGAAGCCGGCGCGATCTCCGTCGGCGCGGCGCACGGGACGTCCGCCACTTTGGACGCCGGCACCTCCTCCGGTCGCATCCGCAACTCGCTGGTGAACACCGGTGACCACCGGCTCGACATCCGTGCGACCACCTCGTACGGCGACATCACCGCCCACAGCGTCGCGAACGACTGAGAGGACCCCGGCGATGAACCAGGCGTACGGCGCCGCCGTGTGGCTCGGCGACGCGCAGGTCGCCTCCCACGGCTACGAACCGGACGGACCCCTGACTCCTGCGGCGCGCTGATCCACAACGTGGCCGGCCGAGGCGTCATCCGGGATCGCGGCAGGCCCTGACGGCCGGCGCAGCGGCTCCGCGCGCGGCGGCGGTGGTCAGTCGACGCCGATGCCGACGATGCAGGTGTCGTCGTCGGTGTCGGCCCGGCTGTGCTCCAGCAGGTGGTCGAGCCGTTCCTCGAGGGAGGTGACCGGGCGTTCGGACGTGGTGAGCAGCCAGTCGATGCACTCGTCCAGGTTGCTGTCCCGGCGTTCGATCAGGCCGTCGGTGTAGAGCAGGAGGGTGTCGTCGGATCGCAGCTGCACCCGACCCTCCTCGTAGTGCGTCTCCGCCAGGGCGCCGAGCAGCACTCCTCGCAGCATGGGCAGGGTGGCGGCCTCCCCGTCGCGGATCAGCACCGGTGGCAGGTGGCCGGCGCGGGCCCAGCGCAGCACCTTCGTCTCCGGGTCGTACAAACCGAGGACCGCGGTGGCCAGGATGTTGTCGGTCAAGTGGTGGGCCACGGTGTTCAACCAGCCCAGCAGTTGCGCCGGCCCGGCTCCGGTCGCGGCCAGGCCGCGCAGCGCGTTGCGCAGCACCACCATGCCGGTCGCGCCCTTGATGCCGTGGCCGGTGATGTCCCCCACCGACACCAGGACCTGCTTGGACGGCAGCAAGACGGCGTCGTACCAGTCGCCGCCGACCAGGTGCTCCTGCTCGGCCGGCTGGTAGCGCACGGCGATGCGCAGGCCGAAGGCGTCGATCGACGGCTGGGCGGGCGGCATGATCGCCTGCTGGAGCTGCAGGGCCAGCCGGTTCTGCTCGGCGGCCTGCTGCTCGGTCTGGGCGAGCTGGTCGCGCGTGGCGGACAGCGCCACCTCGGTCCAGTGCTGGGACGAGACGTCCTGGTACGCGCCGCGGATCGCGGTCAGCCGGCCGGCGTCGTCCAGCATCGGCTCCGCGATCACCCGGATGTGGCGGGTGACCCCGTCGCCGCGCAGCAACCGGAACGCCACGGACGCGGGTCTGCGGTGGTTCAGCACCGCCCGCAGGAAGCGCCCGATCGCGGCCGCGTCGTCCTCGTGGGCGTGCGCGGCCAGTTGCGCCAGCGGGATCGGGTCGGCGCTCGCGGGCAGTCCGTGGAGGGCGAAGAGCTGGCTGTTCCAGGTGATCTCACCGGTGGTCGCGTTCTCCTCGAAGCCACCGATGCGCCCCAGCCGCTGGGCGTGCTGCAACAGGCTCGCCAACCGGGCGCCCTCGTCCTGGACGCGCCACAGGAGCAGCACGGAGTCCCCGTAGCGGCTGATGGCGACGTCGGCGACCACGGTCAGCGGCACCTGGTCCACCAGCGCGGGCAGGGTCATCTGCTTCGCGCGGAACGGCTCGCCGGTCGCGTAGACGTGCTCGACCTTGTCGAACAGCTGGCCGGGCCCCGCGGCCATCGGGTAGACCTCCAGCAGCAGGCCGCCGCTGACGGAGCTGCGCGGACGGCCCGCGAGGTCGACGAAGTGCCCGTTGACGTGGTGGACGCGGAAGTCGGTGAGCCGGCCGTCGCCGTCGCGGTGCGGTCGCAGCACCAGCGCCGGGTCGAACAGCCCGTCGGCCAGGTCCACCAGCTCCACCAGGTCGGCCGTGGGCACGCCGGGGTGCTCGACGACCCGCTGCACCGCCGGGACGCCGGTCTCCAGCGTGTGCGCGCACAACTCGGCCAGTGCCTCGATCTGCCGCAGGATGCGCGGCGGCTGCGGCTCCAGCCGCGACGGCCAGCACACCTCCAGCACGCCCAGGATGCGCCCACCGGCCCCGGCGGGCGTGACGATCCGGCTGCCGTCGCGCAACGCGGCGTCCCCGATGGTGGACGGGCCGGTCGGACCGAGGTCGACCAGCACCGTGCCCCGCTGGTCCAGCGCGCGGCGCGCGGCCGTCGCCACACCGGGCGGGACGTAGTGCCAGCGCCGCGCCTCCTCGGCCGCGAACCCGACCGCGCCCACCAGCGACAGCGACGAGTCGGTGGCCGCGGACCAGATGGCGACCGCAGTGGCGCCCAGGGGCGCGAGGGCGTGCTCCAGCAGCGACTCGGCGACCCGCTGGGTGTCGTCGGCCGCGGACACCCCGCTCTCGGCGGTGCGCAGGCGCAACGCCGTGGACGGTGCGGGTGGGCCGGCCGCCTCGTTCGCGGCGTGGACGAGCTGGTCCGCCACCTCGGTCAGGTGGTCCTCGGCCGCCTGGTTGACGATGTCGGCGGCCAGTTCCAGGTGGCTCACGCCCGCCTGGTCGGCCATCGTGGCCAGCTGGCGGGCGGCCTGCATCGGGCCGCACCCCAGTCGCTCGACCAGGATGCCCTTCGCCAGCTCCACCAGCGCCCGGCCGTCGGCGGCGACGTGGGCGGCCTCCACCTCCCGGCGCAGCCGGTCGACGGTCGCCGCCAACCGGCCGAGGGTGGACTCGTCCCCGGCGCGCGTCCGGTCGCCTTCCGGCATCGGGCCCGTCACGCTTCCAGCCAACGCCGCATGCTGGCCAGCAGGTCGTCGGCGTCGACGGGCTTGGTGATGTAGTCGTTCGCGCCCGACGAGAGGCTCTTGTCCCGGTCGCCGGGCATGGCCTTGGCGGTCACCGCGATGATCGGCAGGTGGGCGTGCTCCGGCATGGCGCGGATCGCCGCGGTGGCCGTGTAGCCGTCCATCTCCGGCATCATCACGTCCATCAGGATCAGGTCGATCGCCGGGTGCCTGCCCAGCTCCTCGATGGCCTCGCGGCCGTTCTCGGCGTGCACCACGTTCAGGCCGTTCAGCTCCAGGATGCTGCTCAGCGCGAACAGGTTGCGGGCGTCGTCGTCGACGATCAGCACGGTGCGGCCGGCGAGCTGCCCGTCGCCGCCCTGCGGCGCCGGGTCGAACGAGTCCTGCGGCCGGACCAGCGGCAGCACGTCGCCCGGCACCTCGGCGTTGAGGTGCAGCGCGACCCGCTCCCGCAGCTCGTCCAGGCTGGAGAGCAGTTCGAGCGGGCGACGGCCGATGCGCGCTTGCAGGTCCCGCTCGTACTCGGGGTCCAGCCGCCGGTTGTTGTGCGCGAGCACCGGCACGTCGCGCAGCGCCGGGTCGCCGTCCATCGCGCCGAGGAACCGCACCGCCTCGCCGTCGGGCATGTCCAACTGGAGCACGACGCAGTGGCACGGGTCCGCCGCGAGCGCCGCCGCCGCCTCCTGCGCGCCGACCACCGTGACGACCTGCACCGGGCCGCGCGGGTCGTGGTTGTCGGCCAGGTCGGCCACCGCGCTCTGCACCACCAGCGACAGCAGGCCCTGGGGCCGGTCCTCGACCACGAGCAGGCGGCGCTGCTGGGGCGGGTCGACCGTCACCGGGGCCGTCGGCTGCTCGGGCGTGTCGGTGACCGACGCGTCGTCCACCGCCGTGACCTGCGGCCGGACCAGGACGTTCTGGAAGTCCGGCCGCGCCACGGGCAGGTAGAGGGTGAACGTGCTGCCGTCGCCGAGCGCGCTCTCCGCCGTGATGGCGCCACCGAGCAGGTAGGCGATCTCCCGGCTGATCGACAGGCCCAGACCCGTGCCGCCGTACTTGCGGCTGGTGGTGCCGTCGGCCTGCTGGAACGCGCCGAAGATCGACTCCAGCTGCTGCTCGGCGATGCCGATGCCGGTGTCCACGACGCGGAACGCGATCGCCGCGCCGTGGTGGCGCACCGACGCGGGCAGCTCCGCCGGGTCGGCCGGTTCGATGCGCAGCTCGACGCTGCCCGCCTCGGTGAACTTCACCGCGTTGGACAGCAGGTTGCGCAGCACCTGCCGCAGGCGCGAGTCGTCGGTGAGCAGGTCCGCGGGCACGCCGGCCCCGGTGCTCACCCGGAACGCGAGGCTCTTCTGGCTGGTCATCGGCCGGAACGTGGCCTCGACGTAGTCCAGCAGCCGGCGCAGCGGGACGCGTTCCGGGGTGATGTCCATCTTGCCCGCCTCGACCTTGGACAGGTCGAGGATGTCGTTGATGAGCTGGAGCAGGTCGGAGCCCGCTGAGTGGATGATCCCGGCGTACTCGACCTGCTTGGGCGTGAGGTTGCGGGTCGGGTTCTGCGCGAGCAGCTGGGCGAGGATGAGCAGGCTGTTCAACGGGGTGCGCAGCTCGTGGCTCATGTTGGCCAGGAACTCCGACTTGTACTTCGAGGCCAGCGCCAACTGCTGCGCGCGGGTCTCCAGCTCCTGCCGGGCCTGCTCGATCTGGAGGTTCTTCGCCTCGATGTCCCGGTTCTGCACGGCCAGCAGCTCGGCCTTCTCCTCCAGCTCGGCGTTGGAGCGCTGCAACTCCTCCTGCCGCACCTGGAGCTCACCGGAGCGGGCCTGGAGCTCGGCGGCCAGGCGCTGGGACTCCTCCAGCAGCTCGTCGGTGCGCGCGTTGGCCACGATCGTGTTGACGTTGACGCCGACGGTCTCCATGAGCTGGTCGAGGAAGTCGCGGTGCACGGCGGTGAAGTGGTGCACGGAGGCCAGCTCGATGACGCCCAGCACCTGCTCCTCGACCACGATCGGGAGCACGACCAGGTTCGTCGGCGCGGTCGCGCCGAGGCCCGAGGAGATCGTCACGTAGTCCGCGGGCATGTCGTCCACGGCGATGGTGCGCCGGCTGCGGGCGGCCTGGCCGACCAGCGACTGGCCGAACCGGAACCGCTCCGGGCGGCCCTCGTCGGGCGCGCCGTAGGACCCGATCAGGCGCAGCTCCGGGCGGTCGGCGGTGTCGTCGGCGAGGTAGAACGCGCCGTACTGCGCCCCGACCAGCGGCGTCAGCTCGTCCATGATCAGCTCGGCGACCACCTCGAGGTCGCGCCTGCCCTGCATGAGGCTGGAGATCCGGGCGAGGTTGGACTTGAGCCAGTCCTGGTCGTGGTTGGCCTTGGTGGTCTCGCGCAGCGACCCCACCATCGAGTTGATGTTGTCCTTCAGCTCCGCGACCTCGCCCGACGCCTCCACGGTGATCGAGCGGGTCAGGTCGCCCTCGGCCACCGCGCTGGTCACCTCGGCGATCGCGCGCACCTGCCGGGTCAGGTTCCCGGCCAGCTCGTTGACGTTCTCGGTGAGGCGCTTCCAGGTGCCGGACACGCCCTCGACCTCGGCCTGACCGCCCAGCCGGCCCTCGCTGCCCACCTCGCGGGCCACGCGGGTGACCTCGGCGGCGAACGCCGACAGCTGGTCGACCATCGTGTTGATGGTCGTCTTGAGCTCCAGGATCTCGCCGCGCGCGTCCACGTCGATCTTGCGGGTCAGGTCGCCCTGGGCCACCGCCGTGGTGACCTGGGCGATGTTGCGCACCTGGTTGGTCAGGTTGTTCGCCATGAAGTTGACGTTGTCGGTCAGGTCCTTCCAGGTGCCCGCCACGTTCGGCACCCGGGCCTGACCGCCGAGGATGCCCTCGGTGCCGACCTCGCGCGCCACGCGGGTCACCTCGTCGGCGAACGCGGACAGCGTGTCGACCATCGTGTTGATCACCCCCGCCAGGGCCGCGACCTCGCCCTTGGCCTCGACGGTGATCTTCTGGGACAGGTCGCCCCGGGCCACCGCGGTCGCCACCTGGGCGATCGAGCGCACCTGGCCCGTGAGGTTCGACGCCATCACGTTGACGTTGTCGGTGAGGTCCTTCCACGTGCCCGACACGCCGCGCACCGTGGCCTGACCGCCGAGGTTGCCCTCGGTGCCCACCTCGCGGGACACGCGGGTCACCTCGTCGGCGAACGCCGAGAGCTGGTCGACCATCGTGTTGATGGTCTCCTTCAGCTCCGCGATCTCGCCGCGCGCGTCCACCCGGATCTTCTGGGACAGGTCGCCGCGCGCCACGGCCGTGGTGACCTGGGCGATCGAGCGCACCTGCGCGGTGAGGTTGTCGGCCATGACGTTGACCGACTCGGTCAGCGCCTTCCAGGTGCCGGAGACGCCCTTGACGTCGGCCTGACCGCCCAACCGGCCCTCGGTGCCCACTTCGCGGGACACCCGCGTCACCTCGTCGGCGAACGAGGACAGCTGGTCGACCATCGTGTTGATGGTGTTCTTCAGCTCCAGGATCTCACCGCGCGCGGTGACCGTGATCTTCTGGCTCAGGTCGCCGCGGGCCACCGCCGTGGCGACCTGGGCGATCGAGCGCACCTGCGCGGTGAGGTTGCCCGCCATGAAGTTCACCGAGTCGGTGAGGTCGCGCCAGGTGCCGGAGACGCCCTTGACGTCGGCCTGACCGCCCAGCGCGCCCTCGGTGCCCACTTCGCGGGACACCCGCGTCACCTCGTCGGCGAACGAGGACAGCTGGTCGACCATCGTGTTGATGGTGTTCTTCAGCTCCA